>JAZLBJ010000015.1:0-31204 GCA_045613645.1 Alistipes sp.
AAAAAAGGCGACAATGGGACGTACGTCAAGTACTACCCATCGTCGCCTTTTTCGCCGAGTGTAGCACTCGGCGCCCTTCTCCCAAGAAATTCGGTTGTGGGGCTTAGGACGGTTTGTGTTATGAGTTCAGATGATTTTCATAGTAACCCATTTGATTGCACCTTTCTGTTGTTATGGGTAACCTGAGTATACTGGGTAAATTGGGGATAGTGGGGCTTATACCCAGTCTCCCCATAATACTCATAATCCCCACTCTCCCCACTCAAAAGCCCTAATCAAATCTCGCGCGAAGCGCACCACACTTTTCCCCTTTCACTTTTCAGTTTTCAGTTTAAATAAGGCGCAGCCCGAAGACTGCGCCCTATTACTAATTACTCACTACGAATTTTTACTCTTGGCGTGGTATTTGTCTTTTCGTAGCTCGAAATAATTAAAGCAATCATTTTTGGCTTATGAAAAGATTTATACTTAGTCTAATGGCTTTCGCGGCGGTGGCTGTGGAGGCTGAGGCGCAGGAGTATGCCCCAATACGTTGGGAAGGGGTCTACACTAATCGCTTTTGGGATAATTGGGAGGTCGCAGCGGCAGGTGGTAACTCCCTATTGCAGATAACGCAGAAGGGTAGCGACTACGGCAAGTTCAAAGACCGCAATGGCTGGAATGCAAACATTGCTGTATCGAAGTGGATAGTACCGACACTCGGTATGCGTCTGCAGCTCGATGCGGGAGAGTTTCGTAACTATACAAGTCCGAGTATGGGTGGCTCTGAGGTGCGAATGCCATACCTCTATGTTCACGGAGATATCCTTATAAATATGTCGAATTGGATAGGTGGCTACGACCCCGATAGGTTCTACTCGGCGGTATCTTATATGGGCTTTGGTTATACCGCATTGTCGTGGACAAAGAAGTCGGAGACACCATACAATGGTGAGTATGCCTTCACAACGGGTCTTATAAACAAATTTCGTGTATCGCCTCGCTTTGATATAGAGCTCGACCTACGCACGTGGCTAATGGCCGAGAAGTCGTTACCTAAGAGCATCGAGCGTGGTGGTCGCTTCGCCTTGGCGATGTCGGCATCGGTGGGTGTGGCGTATCGCTTTAACCAGCGCAATTGGTCGCCAGCATACTCGCAGGTCGATGTCGATGGCTATCTACTCGCTATTATGACCCTCGAAGAGCAACTCATCGAGCGTAATGCTCAGCTAAAGAGGGCAAACAGCAACTTCTCAACGCTTAAGAGCGAGAACGATAACCTCCGCAATACTCTCGCAAATACTCACGTGCAGAGTAACGTAGTTGCTGCTACTATGCCTACCGAGAGTGTGGTATTCTTCACTATTGGTGAGGCTACGCTCACCGACTATGCGAAGGCTACGCTTGATAGCGCAGTGCAGTCGCTTATGGCTACAGATGCTAAAATCCTCGTTACGGGCTATGCCGATAAGGAGACAGGTAGTGCCAAGCGCAACGAGCAGCTATCTAAAGAGCGTGCCGAGAATGTGGCGAACTATCTTATGGGCTTGGGCGTTCCCGCCGCGCGTATCTCAACCAATTGGGTAGGCGATACCGAGCAGGCCTTCACGACACCTGATACACCGATAGTTAATAGATGTGTAGTTGTAAAGTTATAAAATAAAGGAATTGCGGGTTGTAAGACCCGCAATTCCTTTATTTTAGCATATTGTAGTGGCAATACATCAGCTTGCCCTCGTCATCTCTTAGATGCATACCGCCACCGCGGCAGAACTCCCACACTTTGCACTCCTTGCACTCGTCGTTCTTGGTCCACTCGCGGTTGCGGAAGGGCTCAAATCTATTCTGCCACACCTCCCAAAAACTATCTCGGTAGATGTTGCCTTGGGCGTAGTTGCCACGCACGCTGGTGCAGCCAGAGATGTCGCCATTAACGCGGATTGAGGCCACGGTAACTCCAGCGTTGCACATATAGAAGTGGTCGCGTACCTCCGTCTCATAGCCGCCCAAGAAGCCCTCGCAGGCGTAGCTTAGGTTAATGCGTCCCTCCTTGCGTGTTGTGCGGATAAACTCCATAAGGTGTCTAAACTGCTCAGGACTGAGGTTGAGCCTCTCGTCGCGTTTAGCACGACCGGCAGGGAAGATTGAGAAGATGCGCCAATGGCTGATGCCCTCACTAATAAGGTACTCCTTCCACTCCTCCAACCTATCTATCATCGCGGGCGTTACGCAGGTGATAACATCGTATGTTAGACCCTTCACCTCGCGGATATAGCCTATAGCTTTGCGGGCGCGCTCGAAGCTTTCAGTGTTTTGACGGATATCGTTGTGCACATCGGCAAAGCCATCAAAGCTCACCGATACCGACCTTAGTCCTGCATCTATGAGCGAGTGTAGGCGTTCGCGTGTGAGACTTAGTCCATTGGTTACCATACCCCACATATAGCCGCGGCGTGTAACCTCGCGACCCGCCTCCTCAAGGTCCTTGCGCACAAGTACCTCGCCACCAGAGAAGATGATAAGCACCTCCTTGGGGTTTACATTGGGTGTAATCTCCGTATCGAGTACCTTCAGGAAGTCTGCCAAGGGCATATCGCTCTCAGAGACATCTGTGCGGCAGTCGCTACCGCAGTGTCTACACCTTAGATTACAACGAAGCGTACACTCCCAAAAGAGTGTACGCAGATTATGACGCTCCACAACATCGTCATACATACCCTTGAAAATCTTGAGGGCGAGACGCTTGCGGAAGCCTATATGTCGTCCTTTCACTATATCGATTGTTTACTTGTAGTGAACAGTTACTCCAAGACCATATCCATCTCGTCTGCCTCCTCGTCGTGAGCAGCCTCCTTGGCATTAGCCTCTACAGCCTCCTTAGTCTCCTCATCAACAGGGATAGCTACGCGGCCATCAGGGAACTTTGCACCCTCAGACTTAGCACCATTGCGTGCTGGTTGTAGTGGGTTGCCATTCTCGTCTGTTGGGCGCACAATGCTACCATCAGGGAATGGAACACCATACATAAGCTGAATGCGTGGATCGCTCTCCTCGTTGATGATGATATCTGTCTCGTTCTTATCTTCGCTCTTTGCCGCCTTCTTTGTGCCACAGCAAGCAGCTGCCGAGAAGCCAAGAAGTGTCAACAATGCAACCTTAAACTTAGTATTCATAACCTCTATATTTTAGATTATAATCACGACAAATATAATGGATTTTATTTGATTCTACAATACTAACGCAAAATTTATGGCTATAGGTATTGCAACCATAAATAAAATTCGTAACTTTGGACTACGAAATAGGCAAATGATATGAAAGGACGAGTTAAGTGGTTCGACGATAAGCGTGGTTACGGCTTCATCACCTCGGAAGATGGAGTGGATACCTATGTGCACTTTACTGCAATTGTTACCGAAGGCTACCGCACCCTAAAGCATAATTGGCGAGTGGAGTACGACGTTGTAACCGTTGAAGATGGTCGCGCCGAAGCACGAAATGTCGTTGTTAAAAAGTGATTTCTGCCAATAAGATTTGGAGTCTCACACTTTTTTATTATCTTTGCATAACCTACTAACCGAACGATGAACAGAGCATACGACATAACACTTCATTCTACAGCTATCTCTACTATGGCTGTTATGGGTATGTCTATGCGAATGTGCCGTTAGGCACGTTATTACTTCACGCGTATATAATACGCACCCTCCCAACCTAAATATTTTGCATTGTCTTGTTGGCTATTGTGGCATCTGCCTTGCCTGAAAAAATGCTCATTTACGCTTAGTAAACTGCGCTTTTTTCAGTCTGCGAGCAGCGTAATCTTCTCAACTTCACCAAGATTCGCGAGCAGTATACCTCTGACGAGTATAACTATATCGTAGGTGATGTAACTCTAACTAACCTTAAAGCACATCAGGAGGAGTTAAGAGTGGCGGATTGTTTTGTTGCGGCCTATCCTCTCGACTAAGGTAATTTCTTGTGATAAGGGGTCGATTGCAGCCCCTAACTAAAAAGGCGACAATGGGACGTACGTCAAGTACTACCCATCGTCGCCTTTTTCGCCGAGTGTGGCACTCGGCGCCCTTCTGACAACAAATTCCCTCTCGCTAACCTTTGTTGTGATAGCGGCGCATTAGCGGCGCTTCAATTAAAGCCCCGAATGGGAAATACGTCATGTATGTCCCATCCGGGGCTTCTTCATGTCATCGCCACTACTGCACCACTCTGACAACAAATACCCTCTTGCTAATCCAGGTTATTGTTAGTCATTTCGCTTGTCGCATAATAATCTGCCTATTGCCTTAAAATCTTATGGCTTAACTTGTTTGAAAAACCAAAATTTTTAATAAATTTGTAGCCATAATAGATTTTTCAACCGACACAACTATGAAAGTATATAAGTTTGGTGGCGCATCCGTAAAGGATGCTGCCGGCGTAAGAAACCTTCTCGATATTGTTAGTGGCGAGAGCGACCTCTTTATCATCGTCTCTGCCATGGGTAAGACCACAAATGCCCTTGAGGGTGTGTTCACTGCAATGCAGCAGGGTAACGAGGCCCTTGCCATGGAGCGTATTGATGCATCGTACGACTACCACCGTGCCATTGTCGACGAGCTTATGGGTGCTGATGTTACTATCACACAGATGAACATCCTCTTCCAGCAGCTACGCAACACCGTGCGCAACACCATATATCGCCCTTCAGATGCCGAGCTATGGTACGACACAATCGTGGCCTTTGGTGAGCTTATATCAACAACCATAATATCTAACTACCTCAATGGCCACGGCGTGCCCAACAAGTGGATAGATATGCGTCGCGCCTTCCTCACCGAGCAGCGCCATAAGGACGCTAATGTAAATATTGAGGCTACCGAGGTGCGCCTAAAGCGTGAGATTCTTGGTAGCGAGGTGTCTGTATTTGTGGGTCAGGGCTTTATAGGTGGTGCTCCTGATGGCACAACAACAACACTCGGTCGTGAGGGCTCCGACTACTCGGCAGCCATCGTTGCTAATGTGCTTAATGCCGAGTCTATGAGCGTGTGGAAGGATGTGGACGGTATCCTCAATGCTGACCCAAAGATATTCCCCGATGCCCAGAAGATTGAGCGTCTCAACTATATGGATACCATAGAGATGGCCTATAGCGGTGCGCAGATTATCCACCCAAAGACCATCAAACCTTTGCAGCAGAAGAACATACCTCTCTATGTGCGCCCCTTCAACAATAAGAATGCATCGGGCTCGGTGATTACAGGCGATGTGGAGCGTGCCTTCCAGCCTATAATGATTCAGAAGAGCAACCAGGTGCTTCTTAAGCTGCACTCGCGCGATTTGTCGTTTGTCCTCGAGGAGCGCTTCGCTAAGGTGTTCACCACCTTCGATAGCCACCGCATAAAGATTAACCTTGTGCACAACTCAGCTGTCAACCTCTATATGGCTGTTGATGCATCATGGCATATTGACGATGCTATCTCGGAGCTATGCGCCGAGGGCTTCGATGTGGAGAAGCGCGATGATGTGGAGCTTGTGACCATACGCTACTATGACGACGAGCTATATCGTCGCTATGCCTTCGACGAGCGCATCGTCATCAAGCAGACAACACCTCACTCACTACGATTTATAAGAACTAAATAACGAATATCTCTATGAAGAAGTTTTTCACACTGACGCTTCTCACGCTGTTGTGCGTGGGTGGTGCCGAGGCCCAGTTACTATATAGGATTTCTGGCAATGGCCTTGAAAAGGAGTCATACATCGTGGGCACTTATCATCTGGCCTCAGCCGATTACGCAAATTATATCTATGGCGCAAATCTGGCTTTGGAGATTGTTGATATGGTGTGTGGTGAGCTGGATATGTCGGATATAAATAGCTCGGAGAATACACAGAAGTTGCAGGCTGCAATGTGTTTGCCTGATGGAAAGCATATTAGCGAGCTGCTCACTGAAGAACAGATGGCTACGCTGAATGGTTACATGAACGAGGTCTTGGGAACAGACTTTACCAATCCTTTTATCAATCGTACTATGGGCAATATGCGACCTTCAGCCATAGCTCAGCAGTTACAGTTGGTAGTGTATATTCAAATGACGCCCGACTTTAATCCTACGGCGCTTATAGATAGCTACTTCCAGAAACAAGCCTTGAAGAAGGGAAAGCCTGTTATGGGTTTGGAGAGTATCGACGAGCAGATAGCAGTACTCTATGGTTCGGCAAGTATTGAGAAGGAGATTGCCGATCTTATGCGTATGGCAGAGGACCCCCAGGCGTCATTAGATGAGATGGCGGATTTAGTCATAGCTTACTATTCGCAAGATCTCGAGGCTCTTAGTGAGTGTGTTATGGCAAGCATGGATACAGAGGAGTGGGATAGACTATGTGTAAAGCGCAACCGTAATTGGATGGAGAAGATGCCTTCGATTATGAGCGAGCAATCGACGCTCTTTGTTGTTGGTGCTGCCCACCTTATTGGCGAGGATGGTGTTCTAGCTCTGCTTCAGGATGCTGGATATAGTATCATCCCCGTTGAATTTAATGAATATTCATTTGATATTCCGGATATTATGTTTATAGAAGAATAGGTTTATAGTAACTTCTTAATGGTGAAAATATTGAGATTGGAATAAGCTCTATTTTTTCATTGCTGAGTTGCTTGAATCTATTAAACAACAAAAAAACTCTCGCAGGGTGATCCTTGCGAGAGTTTTTTTGTTTTGTCCCGTTCCGTTATGCGAGTCGCTCCACACGCTGGCGTGCGTAGTCGAGAGTGATGCGGAACTCCTTAGTATCGGATGATGGAAGGTCAAACATCACATCCATCATGATAAGCTCGCAGATAGATCTTAGACCTCGTGCACCGAGCTTATACTCTATAGCACGGTCAACGATATAGTCGAGTACCTCGTCATCGAACGAAAGCTCGATGTTGTCGAGCGCCATAAGTGTGATATACTGGCGAATGATGGAGTTCTTTGGCTCGGTGAGTATTGAGCGTAGAGCCTCACGCTCCAAGGGCTCCATATATGTCAGCACAGGAAGACGGCCTATAAGCTCGGGGATAAGACCAAACGAGCGTAGATCCTGAGGTAGGATATACTGCATAATATTCTTCTCGTCGATACGCTGCTTAAGCGACGAGCCGTAGCCTATGGCGTTGGTATTTAGACGCTTGGCAATCTTCTTCTCTATGCCGTCGAAGGCACCACCGCAGATGAAGAGTATGTTCGAGGTGTTCACCTGTATATACTTCTGGTCGGGGTGCTTGCGACCACCCTGAGGTGGTACATTAACTACCGTACCCTCCAATATCTTGAGCAGTGCCTGCTGCACACCCTCACCCGAAACATCGCGTGTGATTGATGGGTTGTCGCCCTTACGAGCAATCTTGTCAACCTCGTCGATGAAAATTATGCCTCGCTCAGCAGCCTCCACATCGTAGTCCGCAGCCTGGAGAAGGCGCGAGAGAATGCTCTCCACATCCTCACCCACATATCCCGCCTCGGTGAGTGCCGTAGCATCAACGATGGTGAAGGGCACATTGAGAAGGCGAGCTATGGTCTTGGCAAGGAGTGTCTTACCCGTACCCGTAGGACCTACGAGCACAATGTTCGACTTGTCGAGCTCCACATTCTCGGTCTTGCCCTTGGCAAGGAGTCGCTTGTAGTGGTTGTATACCGCTACTGACATATATCGCTTGGCTACATCCTGGCCAATGACATAGTCGTCGAGGAAGCTCTTGATGCTACCAGGGTGCATGATGTCCTCCTTGGTCAGTGCCTTGAAGCCTCCCTTCTTACCACCATGCTTCTTCGCAGCCGCTATGTCGTGCTCCACAAGGAGGTTGTAGCCATGTTCTATGCACGAGCTACATATCATTGAGCCGTCGATGCCATTGAACATCAACTTAGCCTCGCTCTCGGAAGCACCGCAGAATGAGCACTTGCCACCCTTGTACTCCGAGCCTTTGCGTGTCTTTTGTGTCATCTTGTCTCTCTTTACTTTAATTACTTGCGCTTCGAGAGCACATTATCGATAAGGCCATACTCCTTGGCCTCGGTCGCTGTAAGCCAGTAGTCGCGGTCGGCGTCACGCTCGATAGCTTCGATGCTCTTGCCCGAGTGTGCCGAGAGAATGTCGTAGAGCTCACGCTTGGTCTTGGCAATCTCGCGAGCTGTAATCTCGATGTCCGAAGCCTGACCCTGCACGCCACCCAATGGCTGGTGTATCATCACGCGTGAGTGGGGTAGTGCCGATCGCTTGCCTGCAGCACCTGCCGTGAGGAGTACAGCACCCATAGATGCTGCCATGCCTGTGCAGATGGTTGCCACATCGCACGATATGAGCTGCATGGTGTCGTAGATACCCAAGCCCGCAGATACTGAGCCTCCTGGTGAGTTTATGTATATCTGAATATCCTTGTCTGCATCGGTTGACTCCAAGAAGAGCAACTGTGCCTGGATGATGTTTGCCACATCGTCGTATATGGGTGCGCCAAGGAAGATGATGCGGTCCATCATCAGACGCGAGAATACATCCATGGCTGCCACATTCAACGAGCGCTCCTCGATGATTGTGGGCGACACATAGTTGCTAAAACTTCTGCTATAGTCGTGCAACGCCATAGAGTTAATGCCACTATGTAGGCGCGCAAATTTCTCAAACTCGTTCATATAGTATGGTTGTTTTGAGGTTCTTAGTCTATTTGGCTTTAGTCGAGATTAGTGGGCGGGTTTGTCGTTATCTCGCCTATGCCAACCTATTTTATACGACAATTCCCGAGCTATATGCTGCCCGGGAATTTGTCATCATATATCGCTTTCCGCGGGGTTAAGACCCTTATGCAAGCTCCTGTGCAAGCTTCGCGAAGTCGTCAGCTGAGATAGCCTTCTCGGTAACCTTCACCTTGCCACGGAGGTACTCAACAACCTTCTCCTCGTAGAGCTTCTCGTAGATCTTCTGCAACTGCTCCTTGTTGTCCATAATCTGCTTAGCGAAGTTCTCCAACATATCGGCTGGTGCTGATGGCATGCCGTACTGAGCGAACTGCATCTGAGCGAATGACATAGCCTCAGCCTTAGCCTCCTCCTGCGATACCTTCAACTCACCCTCGGTGATAAGCTGCTTCTGCAAGTAGTTCCAAGTGAACATCTTGAGGAATGGAGCGAAGTCCTTCTCGATCTCCTCGTGAGAGAACTTACCCTCGTTGATAACATACAACCAACGCTTCAAGAATGCCTCAGGCATCTGCAAGTTAGCCTTCTCGATAACATAGTTACGCATCTGGTTAACGAACATGAAGTCGCACTCGCGCTTCAACTCGCGCTCGATCTCCTCGTCGATGAACTTGTCGAGCTCCTCCTCTGAGGTAACATTACCTGCAGGGAATGCCATCTTGAAGAACTCCTCGTTGAGCTCAGGATCTGAGAAACGACGAATCTTGGTGATCTCCAACTCGAACTCTGGGTTGATACCCTCCAACTCATCCTCCTTAACTGAGAGGATAGCAGCGCGCTGCTCAGGCTTCTTGTAGAGCTCGTTGATGTTGACCTTAGTCTTGTAGCCAACCTTCTTGCCCTTCCACTCCTTGCGCTCCTCGTCGGTCATAGAGATAAGGCCTACATAAGCCTCCTCGATGCGCATGTCGCCGTTGTCGAGAGTTACATTAAGAGCCTCGTCGCTCTCAACCTTCTCAACCTCTACAAGACGACCGTAGCGGCGCAAGTAGTTTGTGCGGTACTCGTTGTGCATCTTCTTGTCAACCTTGATCTTATTGTAAACAACCTTATCCTTGGCTGTGAACTCAAGCTCTACCTTTGGAGCCTCACCGATCTCGAAGATGAACTCGAACTCGGTGTTGTTCTCGAAGTCGAAAGCACCCTGCTCCTCTGAAGGAATAACATCGCCTACATAGTCGATACCCTCCTTCTGCAAGTACTCGAATACTGAGTTTGATGCGAGGTGGTATGACTGCTCAGCAACCACATGCTTGCCGTACATCTTCTTCACGATGCCCATAGGTACCATACCTGGACGGAAGCCTGGGACATTAGCCTTGCGCTTGTAGTCGCGCAACTGCTTCTCTACTGCCTGACCGTAGTCAGCCTCATTAACAACGACCTTCAAAATTGAAATGCCGCCATCACGCTGTTCTCTTGTAATGTTCATTGTTCTATGTGTTTATATTGTTCTTGTCACTAATGTTTGCACTCGGCACACATATATATTATGCGCAAAGTCGCGCAAAGGTAGTAAAAATTCTCCAAACAACAATCTTCATTATCTATTTATTTTCTGTTTTGGGGATAATGAGCCCTCAATCATTGTTAATTTACATAATATTTTCTACCTTTGCTAATTATAGTTTTAGCTGCAGTTATGGCGCTATAATAATTATGTGCTAACCAATAATTGATTAATTTGTAGAAAATGAAGAACCTTATATATATTTTTCAAACAACAAAACTATTTGTCTTAGCCCTATTGGCTATCGTGGCGGTTGCGTGCGTCGAAAAGGCACCCGAGCCTAACAACCCCAATACCCCAGATATCCCTATCGAGGGAGAGATGGTCAATATGGTGATTACCGTTGAGGGTGAGGATGCCCGTACCGAGCTCAATATGGCACGACAGATGGTGCGCTGGCAGAGCGACGACAACCTTGTAGTCATTGAGAATGATACGCGATATGCTACAACCACAAAGACAACGCTCTACGGCGATGGTAAGGCAGCATTTGAAGTAGCCTTCGAGCGTGATACCGCATCGGATAGTTTCACCTACGATGCCATATATCCCGCCGAGAATGTATCGTTTGACGAGGGACTATATGCAGAGCTTATAAAGGTCGAGTTGCCTGCTAAGCAGTATCCTACGGCACAGTCGTTCGACCCCGATGCCGATATCCTTGTTGCCGAGCATATCATCTGCCAAAGTCAGCCTACGGAACTTGCCATGCGCTTTAAGCGCTTGGTGGCTATGTGTGCTATGTCATTAGAGAATATCGCTGATAACGAGCTTGTTAGCGAAGTGGCAATAACCCTTATGTCGCAGCGTGAGGATGTGCTACCCTTGGCTGGTTGCAACCTTGTAAATGGCGTTGAGGGTAATGTGTTTGAGTATGGCTACAACAACAGCAGTGCTACCCTCACACTCCTCTACGATGAGCCTATAGCGGTTACAGATCCCATATACTTCACCTGCAACCCGCAGTCTTTGGAGGAGGGTGATGCCCTTGTTGTTAGGGTCGTTACAGATAGGGCAACATATACCCGTACGGTGGAGATTCCCGAGGGTCGTACCTTAGATTTCGAGGAGGGTGATATGGCGAAGTTTAGTGTCGACATGTCGAGTGCCAAGGTCGAGGCCCATGAGCTATGCTTTAAGAGAGTGACGAGCGTGCGTAGTGGCGGATGCTATCTTCTTGCTGCCGAGGGTCTTATCGGTACACCTATAACCTCTGATTATGGCTATATTCAGGTGGTTGAGGGTGATACGGATGGCGATGGCATAATCACGCAGAAGAGCCTCGACAACGCCTACCTTATAGAGGCAACAGCAAGCGGATATACCATCAAGCAAGTCTCGGATGGTCGCTATCTATATATGAAGGGGTCGTACGACTCGTTCAACCTCTCGTCGACCATCATCACTGGTTGCGACTGGACCATTACGGCACAGAGTGGCAACACCTTTAAGATATACAACAATGCAAAATCTAAGTTTATACAGTACTCCACAAAGCACACATCTTATGGCTGTTACTCTTCGATGAAGAGCTACGGCGTTATGCCACAGCTCTACGAGCTTACATCTACCATTGTGCCGCCTGCCGAGGAGGTGGTGCAGCCCAAACTCAGTGACCTATATGTGTCATGGGATGGCTCTACGGCGAGTGTTGGATGCGTGGTGGAAAACCCTGAGTATGTGGCGGGTGGCAATGTATATTTCACATTCGAGGCGAGCGATGGCGATGTTGCGCAGTACACATACAATGTTGCGGGCGTGGAGACCTATGCCTATATCACGGATATAGCCCTTGCAAGTGACGATAAGTATGGCGTTATGGCGTGGTGCTATGGTAGTGATGGCAAGCAGATTACCACCGATACCGTGGCGTTGAGCACCTCGACAAATGGAGGCGCAACACCCTCAGAGGCATGGTTGGAGCTACCTGCTCAGCGTACAGATGGCCGCTATCCTAAGGCTGCGGAGTATAAGGTATGGTCGGGTAGCGAGCGTAACTATACACACTACTACGATATAGCAACATACACAACTCTATGGGTGGCATACCCCTTGGAGGCTAAGCATATGGGTTCGTACTCACGCCCAAGCAACTGGTCGTTCAACCCACTTATCGACGAGGCTTATCAGGTGAACCTATGCAACCGTAGCTACACCAATAGCGATACCTATGTGCGAGGCCACCTTATCCCCAACGCATCGCGCAACGGCATCAAAGAGATGCAGTTGCAGACCTTCTATGTGACCAACTCCGTACCACAGATACATACCAACTTCAATAGTGGCATATGGCAGAGCCTTGAGGCTGCATTACAGGGTATAGCCGAGGATGAGAAGATATATGTGGTTACGGGTGTGGCCTTTAGCAAGGAGGGCGAGACTAAGAGTATAAGCTACACAACGGCCAAGGATGACACCAAGCAGGTGCCAATACCAAACTACTTCTACAAGGTGGTGCTCAAGGTTAACACTAACAACTCGGGAGTAGTTACCTCAGCCTCTACCGTGGGCTTCTGGTTTGAGAATAAGGCATACTCGGGTAGTACCTACTCCAACTATGCTGTAAGTGTTGACCAGATTGAGGCGTGGACAGGCTTCGACTACTTCGCCAACCTCCCCGACGACATCGAGGCACAGGTCGAGACAAACAGCTCGTGGACAACATTTAAGTCCTTTTAGCCAGTAGCATTGAGGGAAATCGAGAGAGGTTCGATATAGTCCCATTTGGAGAATTGAGCCAATATAGCTAAATTTGTAAGTAAGAACCACTAAGATATAGCATATACCATGCCGTTAGTATCTATAATAATGCCTGTCTACAATGCCGAGAAGTATCTCGCTTCGAGCATTGATAGCATCTTGACACAGAGTGCTCGCGACTTCGAACTACTACTCGTTAACGATGGTAGCACGGACTCCAGCCTTGCCATATGTCGTGACTATGAGCAGCGCGATTGTCGTGTTCGTGTGCTTGACAAACCCAATGGTGGCGTTAGTTCGGCGCGCAACATGGGTCTCGACGAGGCCCAGGGCGAATGGGTGATGTTCGTAGATGCCGACGACTGGCTGATAGAGGGTACTATAGAGAAGGCGTTGCCCTATCTTTTGGATTATGATGTCGTTAGATGCTCATATAAAGAACTTCACGAGGACAATGTTATAATAGATCGCCCTATGCGCGAGTTTACCTCTGCTGAGGAGCTATTTCGTGCGCAACTTGAGCGTCGCACAGCTCTTGCTGTGTGGGGTGCACTCTTCCGTCGCTCGCTCTTCGAGGAGTACAATATACGCTTTAGTCCCCACCTAACATATGGTGAAGATTGGCTTGTATCCATGCTTCTGACTCTATCAAGTAGGAGGGTTAAGACCCTTGTGGACAACTATTGCTACCTATATAATCGTGCCAATATGGAGAGCTGCACAAGGCTACTCACAACAGGCAAGATGCTCCAGCAGTTCGAGATTATGCGTCTGTTGCGACAGCGAGTGGGTGATGGTAGGTATCGTAAGTCGATGCGCTATACCCATTGTCGTATGGTCTGCGAGATGCTTAAATACTTCCCGCAGAAGGAGTTGTGCCAAGCTATTATAGAGGTGCGCGATAGGATAGATTTTGTCGGATGGTGGGATGTCCTTTGGGCCGATGTAAGTCTTCGTAAGAAGTTGCGTACGTGGAAGTTCCTGCGCTATTGCCGTGCCCATGGCATGAAGCATTAGACTTCAAAATAGTATTTATGTTATAGCCAATAGCCCTATGCCATTAGTTAGCATCATCATACCAGTATATAACACCGAAAAGTTTCTCGTCTCGTGCATCGATAGCGTGTTGGCGCAGAGTGTTCGTGATTTTGAGCTTCTGCTTGTGAACGATGGTAGCACCGATTCGAGCCTTGCCATATGTCAGGAGTATGCCTCTAAAGATTCTCGTGTTAGGGTCTTCGATAAGCCCAATGGCGGTGTTAGCTCGGCGCGCAACATGGGCCTTGAGATGGCTCAGGGCGAGTGGGTGATGTTTGTAGATTCCGATGATACCATAACAAGCAACACTTTGGAGTTGTGTCTTGCTCATGGCGATGACAGCGACATCGTGCGCTTCTCGTTCAAGTATATGGTTAAGACGGGCGTGGAGCTTCGACCCGTACTTCAGGCATCCTCAGTGGATGAGTTTTTGCGCTTGCAGATATTGTGTCGTACGGGATATACCGTATGCGGAGGCCTCTATCGTCGTAGCCTCTTTGTGGATAACGCCATATATTTCGACCCCAATATCATCTATGGTGAAGATTGGCTTGTGGCCATGCGTTTGACACTTAACAGTCGTCGTGTGGTGGCGTTGCCCGATGCCTACTGCTACATATATAATACGGTGAATGTGGATAACTGCTCCAATAGCATGACCCCCCGTAAGGTTGGCCATCAGCTTGAGGTCCTCAAGATTATGAGAGGCTTGGTGGGTAAGGGGTATGGCGCTACATTGCGTAATGCCCGTTGTCGTATAGCTAGAGATGTTATCTACCTATTTTCGCCCGAGGTGGCGTGCGACTATCTGCTTACGGTCAACGACAAGATTGACTTTATCAGTTGTTGGGATGTGGTGTTGGCCGACCTTAGCCTACGCAAGAAGATACGCCTATGGCGCTTTATGCGCTACTGTCACTCGCGTGGCCTTAGAAGTTGGAAAAATTAATAAAAGAGTCTACGAATCATGCCATTAGTAAGTGTAATAGTACCGATATATAATGCCGAAAATTATCTTGCCGTGTGCCTCGATAGTGTTCTGGCACAGACGGAGCGTGACTTCGAGTTGCTGTTGGTTAACGATGGTAGCACGGACTCCAGCCTTGCTATATGTCGCGATTATGAGCAGCGCGATGGTCGTGTCAAAGTCTTTGATAAGCCTAACGGTGGCGTTAGCTCGGCGCGTAATATGGGCCTTGAGATGGCTACGAGTGAGTGGGTGATGTTTGTAGATTCCGATGATACCATTGCACCCGATACTATTGAAGAGTGTCTCAACCACTCGAAAGATAGCGACTTTGTGCGCTTCTCGTTCAAGATACTCTATGATGGCGCAAGAGAGGAGAGACAGCGTGTTGCTCAGGTGTCAAGCCCCAAGGAGTTTCTACGCCTGCAACTTACACATCGTAACTGCACCACTATATCTATGTCGGGCGGTATATATCGTCGAAGGCTCTTTGTGGATAATAACATATGCTTCGACCCCAATATTGTGTATGGCGAAGATTGGCTCGTGGCTGTGCAGCTGACGCTATGTTCTAAGCATATGGCAACCATCCCCGATGCCTATTGCTACACCTATAATCTCGACAATGCGGACAACTGCTCTAATAGCCTCACTATACGCAAGGTTGCAAACCACCTTGAGGTGCTGACAATTATACGCCGCAAGGCAGGCCGTGGTTATCGTGGTGCCTTTAGGAATACGAGTTGTCATATTATTCGTGAGCTGTTGGTGCGCTTTGCTCCCGAGGAGGTGTGTGACCATCTGTTGCTCCTTGGTGATAGGGTACAGTTCATTACATGGTGGGATGTACTTATGTCCAATGTTAGCTTTAGGGATAAGCGTCGCTTGTGGCGTTTCGTGCGCTATTGCAAGGCGCATGGCCTAAAGGCTTAGGGTACGATTAACTTATAGATTAGTGCATATGCCGTTGATTAGCATCATTATACCAGTATATAACGCTGAGCGATATCTCTCCAAGTGTATCGAGAGTATCTTGGCGCAGAGTGTCCGCGACTTTGAGCTACTACTTGTAAACGATGGTAGCAAGGATTCAAGTCTTGCCATATGTCGTGACTATGAGCAACGCGATTGTCGTGTGCGTGTGCTTGATAAACCCAATGGCGGTGTTAGCTCGGCGCGCAACATGGGTCTCGATGAGGCTCAGGGCGAGTGGGTGATGTTCGTAGATGCCGACGACTGGCTTACGGATGATGCTCTTGCACAGTGTGTTAGCTATATCCCCAACTTCGATATCATACGCTTCTCATATAGGGAGGTGTCGAGGCGTGGTGTTAGAGATGTGCCTATAAGGGCCGTAACCTCAGCAAAGCAATATTTAGGACAGATGGTTGCTCGCACCTCGCGCTCGGCGGTGTGGGGAAGCATCTATCGTAAGGCCCTCTTTGTTGAGAATAGCATAACCTTTGATGAGCATATCTCCTTTAGCGAGGATTGGTATGTGTCGTTGCAGTTGGCTCTTAGTTGCAAGAGTGTTAAGACCCTGCCCGAGGCCTTCTGCTATGAGTATAACCTACTTAATGATGATAGCTGTACGAATAACCTTACACCTCGCAAGATGCTCTTTCAGCTTGAGGTGCTCAAACTTATGAGTAGTAGGCTGGCCTCGTTGCGTGGTGTGTGTCGCAATACTCGTTGCACAATCGTCTATGAGCTACTTAGGATATTCTCCCCCGAGGAGCTATGTGAGGCGATTATAGAGGTTAGAGATTGCATAGATTTTATCACATGGTGGGATGTGCTATGCTCGAATTTGCGTTTTAAGAACAAGCGTATCGTTTGGCGCTTCTTGCGTTATTGTCGTGGTCAGGGCATACGCGGACGATAGGGTGTAGATTATTGTGTTGTTTAGCACACAATCACTCAATAGCATTTCAATAGTTAGGGGGTTGTCCAAATCGGACAACCCCCTAATCTTGTGTGAGTAGGTCGATATGTTACAACTCGGTGAGTGAGTCAGCAACATATTCAAACTTACCTGTTTCTACTACATTGAATGTAAACGAGTAGTTCTTGTTAGGACCATAGCAGTATACCTTGATAACAACCTTCTTGTAATCGTCAGGTGTCACCTCTGGGTACATGTAGCTCAACACCTCAGCATAAACCTCAGCGGTGTTCTCCTTGAGTTTAGCAAGGATCTCATCGTCAGAGAGGTTGCCCATGCCTGCAGCAGCGAAGCCACCCTTAACGGCTGATGGACGCCAGTCTACATTGCCATAGTATGCCGAAGCACCTGTGTAGAACTCATTGTTACCGTAGTTAGATACCCAGTAATTACCTACGGGCTTAGCGCCGTTGATGGTCACGATGTCGGTAGAGATAATCTCGCCAGCGTTGTCACGCGCGGGAGCACCCATAGGCACATCCTTGAAGTCGTAAACCCAGTTTACGCAGTACTGGTAGAATGCCTTGGTATCAGCGCTCGATGTGTTGGTGTAGTCGAGCTCGAGAGTGCGGTCTATGTTCCATACGCCCTCGTTCTTGCGGAACTGATCCTGCTTCTCGGTGAAGTATGCAGTCTTTGTCCATAGGCCATTGAAGATATACTCGTCAACCTTGCAAGATGTAGCACCACCAGCATAGCAGCGATAGCCTACATATACCTTATCATCAACCTGTGCATATGGGTACTTCTCGCCAAGGAATAGAGGCAAGTAGTCGTCCTGTGCTGGGTTGGTGAAGTTGCCATAGTTCTGACCCATAGCTGTGTAGTCAGCTGGCTGAAGCGCAACGATATCGGTAGCCTCGTAGCCTGTGCCGTTGAACTTGAAGTAGGCGTACTGCTTCTCGCTCTTAACCTTGAGGGCAAGAGTAGAGATTGTTGCTGTAGACTCTACAGAGGTTACGATGATGTTGATATACTTAGGAGCACCACCAGTCTTCGAGATTGAGAAGAAGTAGCCGTAGAGTGTACACTCCATGCCATTCTCAAGCCATGACTTAACCTCGTCAGTAGCGCCATAGATGCTACCTACAGCGGTCTCGGCGCCAGGAATGTTAAAGTTGTAGTAGTTGCCACTAACAGCAACAGTACCAGTCATCTTTGCGTAGTATGCATACTCATTCTCTACGCGCGCTGTGAGCAACTCATCGGCATAAGCACCAGTGATATCCAACACCTCTGCAGGGTAGGTAACAGTTGTTGTACCTGTCTTCTCAACAGTGACATCACCCTTTGAGTAGTCGAACTGGAAGCCACAGTTGTAAGCGCGGATAGGACCATTAACGGTAACCTCATCACCAACTGCAAGACCGAGGTCCGCAGCCTTATAAACGATGATTGAACCGGTGTTATCTGTAAGGATAGGACCCTGTGTCGATACAGCAGAGATATAACCCTTAACCTCAACAACCTCATCCAAAACTGCTGTGCCAAGCACTGAGGTATAGCTATTTGTAGCGCCGCCCTCAATTGCAGGAGCGTCGTTAACGCTAACAACGATAAGGTTAATGTACTTGGGAGCGCCACCAGTCTTAGAGATAGAGGTAAAGTAGCCATAGAGAGTGTACTCCAAGCCATCAACGAGCTGAGCCTTAATCTCCTCTGATGGGTTATAGAGGCTACCTACAGCTGTCTCAGCACCATTGATATTGAAGTTATAGTAGGTCTTAGTGCCATCGCTGTTAGTAGAGATTGACAAGACACCTGTCATCTTAGCGAAGTAGCACATCTCATTCTCAACACGAGAAGTAAGAAGCTCATCAGCATACTCGCCAGTGATGTTCAATGGCTCGGGGTAGGTAACAGTAGTTGTACCTGTCTTCTCTACGGTAACATCGCCCTTTGAGTAGTCGAACTGGAAGCCACAGTTGTAAGCGAGGATAGGACCATTTACAGTAACCTCATCACCAATTGCCAAATCAGTATACTTATAGAGAAGTATTGAGCCTGTGTTATCAGTGAGGATAGGGCCCTGTGTAGACACAGCAGAGATGTAACCCTTAACCTCAACAACATCATTCAAAGCAGCTGTACCAAGCACTGAAGTATAGGCTGGTGCCTCGGGCTGCTCAGGAGTCTCAGGAGTCTCAGGCTCCTCGGTTGCAGGCTCCTCAGCTGAGTAGTTGTATGTCACAACAACATACTCGCCCTCGCGAGCATCGTCGTCAACGGGGATAACGCTCTTTAGTTTGTTGATAGTCTTTGGAGTAACAGCCGTAGCGTAATCCTCCTCCGAGCCCCAGATGGTTTTGTAGTCATCCTCGGTGAGGGTGTACTCCGTAGCTGCGTTCATGGCCTCAACATCCGCAGGGATATCAAGAGCCATGGTGTAGGTGATAAGGGCCATAGAGCCATTGTCGTAGGTAGGGTAGCTTGCAGCAAGCCATGCGGGGATGTATGCCGCAGCATCCTCCTGTGTGGCGAAGTACTGGTTCTTGCCAATAGCAGCAAGGGCTGCTACAGCCTCCTCGCCAGCAGCCTCTGCAAGGCTCTTATTATCGCTATTCTTGGCGATAGCTGCGTAGTCATCCTTGGTGAGGGTGAGGCTAAGCTCACGAACATCGGTGATGGCGTTGTTGTTCTCGTAGCCATCGAGGTAGTTCTCGTTGAAGTAGTCAGCCTGGCAGCCAACGCCCATAAGAGCTACACCTGCCATCAAAGCAATCTTGCTAAAAATATTCATCTTCATAGTAGTTGTAGCAATTAGAAGTTAAGCTTGAGACGAACAGTATATGTGCGACCGAAAGAGTACATCACGGCGTAGCAATCCTGCCAGCCCTTAGCATCTGTTGCGCACTGTGCATCCATAACATAGTTATAGTCGTAGAGGTTGTTCACATTACCATAGATTGTTGCGTTAATCTTGCCAATGTTGAACGAGTAGCTTGCCGAGAGGTCGAGCTGGTGACCAACAGGAATCTTCCATGGGTCGTTAACTGTGGTTGTGGTGTTTGCCACAGCTGTTGAGCCAAGGTAGAAGTCGGCATAGTTGTTAGCGTAGAGGTTGAAGTTGGCGCTGAGACGCAAGCCCTTGAATGGGAAGAAGTCGGCGCCTACCGCAGCAGTAGTCTGTGCTGAGCCTGCCACATGAACACCCTTCTGCTCGAGCTCAATCCATGCGTGATCCTCGGCCATGATGCCTGAAGCTACGGAACCATCCATCTTAGCTGTCATAGGCTGGCCCTGTGAGTCGTAGTAGTAACCACGAGCGTTGCTCGACCAGATCCAGTCGCCCCATGAAAGCATACCTGTGAGGTTTACCCAGCGTGCTGGCTTGTAGCGCAAGTCGAGCTCTACACCAGCGTGGCGTGCGTCGATACCTGTGAGGTTAACGCGTGCGTAGTCGCCATTAGCCATAAGCTTTGAGCGTACATCGGCCTTATCCATCCACATGGTGAAGTAACCATTGAGGTTGAGTGCAAAGGTCTCAGTGCGCAAGCCGTAGCCACCCTCTACAGAGAATACCTTCTCATTTACAGCATCGGGATTTGTCATATGGCTTGTTGTAGACTGAAGGAACGCACCACCCGAGAAGAATGGAGCACGAGAGATGTAGCCTACATTGAGGAAGAGGTTAGATGCATTGGTAACATTGTAGTTAACACCTGCCTTAGCTGTGAAACCAACGAAGTTGATAGTCTCAGAGCGCTGGTGAGCCTCGTCGTAGTAGAAGCGGTCTACACGCCAGTAGCCTGTGTTAGATACCGAGCCCGATACAAAGGCATTGAGTTTGTTGCGTGAGTACTCAAGCTGTGCGAAGATACCCTCCTGGTGCACATGACCATCGTAGTCACGATATACGATATCGCCCACAGAGAGCTTCTCGTATTTCCAGTTAGGATCGGCTGCTGCAATGTTGTTCTCCACCTTTACATTCTTACGGTCACCATCGTCGATGAAGTACTCACCGCCATAGAGGTCGATAATCTCATTGGTGTGCTTACCTACATAGTAGCGTACATCGACACCTGCCGAGAGCTCCAAACCTGGGATAAACTCGTTGGTGTATGTCGAGAGCAAACCATACCACATATGGTTATTTACTGACTTTGACATAACCATGCGTGAACCATCGGTGCTTGCTGCATTCATATCCTGAATAGCACCATAGTCAAATGTACCATCCTCCTTACGGAAGTTGTAGAGCAGCTGGCCGTTAGACGAACCGTTCCACATTGCACGGTCAGCAGAGGTACGACCCTGGCCTGAGTAGCCTGAACCACGACCTATAGACATATATATGGCTGTTGAGAGTGACGACTTATCGTCAATCTGCCACTGGTGGTTAAGCGAAATCTGTGGCTTGTGATACTCGTTGGTCATTGATGAACGCTCCTTGCCATTGTTGTCGAAACCGTAGACAGCGTTGTAGCGATATTTGTTCTTCTCGCCAGTCCACTTAGCAACCTTGTCCCACTCCTCGATAGAGAGACCTGCGTAAAGAGGCTTACGTTGGTTATGCTTCTGAGGAGCACCAAAGGCTGTTAACGATATCTGATGGTTGTTGTTGATACGCTTCGATACATTAACAAACCAGTTGTATGCCTCGTAGCCAGTACCCTGTACATAACCATCGCCCCAACGCTTCGAAAGCAAGATGCTTGCAGCCCAACCATTGTCCATAAGACCTGTAGAGAGGCTGACAGACATTGTGTTTGCGCCATCGTTACCTACGCCATAAGATACGCTGCCGCCCTTCTTGGCGTCGATGGTGTTGGTCACAATGTTGATAGTACCGCCGACCGAAGGCGATGAAATCTTAGAGGCACCCATACCGCGTTGTGTCTGCATCGAGCGTGTCACATCCGACAAACCAGCCCAGTTAGACCAGTACAAACCGCCCCACTCCATATCGTTCACAGGAACACCATTGATCATCACAGCGATGTTTGCCGACTTGAAACCACGCATGTTAATCTTCGAGTCGCCATAGCCACCACCATCCTTGGTGACATATACACCAGGTGTTGACTTCAAAATCTCAGGGAACTCCTGGCCACCAAGCTTGAACTCAATCTCGCTTGCTGGAATAGTTGATAATGCAACTGGGGTTTTACGCTGAATAGCTACCGACTGTGATACAACAACATTCTCCATAGTAATCGCCTCGGGCTCCATCTTTATTGTGCCAAGGTCGACACGAGGCTTCGTTGTGTCGATGTCGAAGTTCAAAGTTTTGTAGGTTAGGTAGCTAATCTGCACCATGGGGGTATTCTGGCGAATCTGTAGCTTAAATTCACCATTAGCATCGGTGCTAGTACCCTGGGTCGTCTCAGGAACCACCACTGTCGCACCAATCATTGGCTGATCGGTCTCGTCAACGATAATACCTGTAACGATAGTCTGTGCCTGGGCAATGTAGCCTACTGCAAGACCAATCATCAGAAGTAAAAGTCTCTTCATGTGTTGATAATTAAGTTAATAATAGATTTAATATGTGTGTTTGGTTTGTTAGCATAGTTTCTATAGGGCGACTATCGCACAATAATCTCGTCGATAAATAGGAATCCTGAGTAGTTGCTACGGTGGGCGTGGTAGCGTATGTAGCGCACTGTAGCCTCGCCCTCCCAGCCGAAACTCATGAACGAGGGAATATCCGCGGGAACAACCTCATGGTCAATGGTTATAAGCTCCTCGAAGTTTTCGCCATCCAACGAGCCAAATATCTCAACCTTACATGGCATAAAGACGCCAGGACCGCAGTACTGCATGAAGTCCGCAGTGATGGAGTGTATCTCTGTTGGCTCACCCAAATCTATGGTGGCATCGACACCTGCACGGCCTAAGAAGCCCTGCCAGCGTCCATCCGAATAGGTCCATGTGCCTCTAAGTCCATCTGTTAGTGTGGCATCCCACGCTGCCGCATACTGTGGAGAGTAGTAGCGCGAAGGTGCGTTGTATGTAACCTTCTTGCCTCGTGCAAGGTGCTCCACCTCGCTCATCGACTCAGGACGGTTGCCTATCTCGTTCTTAAGGTCAAAGGGGTTATATCCCGCAGCCTTCATGCGCTCGACAATATCTATGGCGCGCTGGCGAAAGTGGGAGTACTCTCTCTCGTTTTGTGGTGACCAGCCTATCTCCGCAACGGCAATGGCGCGTGGCCATAACATCATCTCGTAGTGGTCGTCGGTGGGTATAAACTCGGCCCATAGGTTGGCCTGAACTCCCTTGATATGTCGCGCTACATCCTCGCTCATACTCTGGGGGGTAGGGTCATAAGAGTAGACCTTCTCCAAAGGTAGGTAGCCACCAATAGCCTCAGGCTGTGTGGGTGGCGCATCCTGTGGCGCGTCGATGTAGCAGTAGCCGTGAGGTGACATGATGGCGTCATGACCCGCCTCGGCAGCGGCAATGCCACCCTCCTCGCCTCGCCACGACATCACCGTAGCATTGGGAGCAATACCTCCCTGTAGAATCTCGTCCCAGCCAATAATCTGGCGACCCTTGCTGTTGAGGTATAGCTCTATGCGATGTATCATGTAGCTCTGGAGCTCATCGACACTCTCAAGCCCCTCCTCCTGCATGCGGCGCTGACAATCGTCGCATAGTTTCCAATTCTCCTTGCTCGCCTCATCACCACCTATGTGTATATACTCCGAGGGGAATATCTCGATAACCTCGTCGAGGATGCGCTGCATCATCTCGAAGGTTGCCTCCTTGCCTATGCACAATTCACCCTGACGCTCGGGATTGTGTGAGCACTTCAATTCGGGGTATGCAGCCAACACCTCGTCGCTATGACCTGGAAGCTCTATCTCGGGGATGATTGTTATGTATCTATCCTCGGCATAGGCGACAATATCGCGTAGCTCCTCTTTGGTGTAGTAGCCACCATAAGCACCCTCGGTGCCCTCCTCAACATATTTATAACCATTCTGCGACCACTCCTTCCATGTGGGCTCGGCACGCCATGCTGCATAGCTCGTTAGGCGGGGGTAGCTCTCCACCTCCATACGCCAGCCCGCAGCATCCGTAAGGTGCAGATGTAGATGGTTCATCTTGAGGTGTGCCATCATATCTATCTGGCGCTTGAGGAACTCTACAGAGCGGAAGTGGCGCGAAACATCTATGAGTATGCCTCGATAGCCAAAGCGTGGCGAGTCCTCGATGCGACACTCCAACCACTGCTTGTCGGGGTGTGTGGCAACAAGCTCGCCGAGTGTTTGCAAACCGTAGAATAGTCCTGCGGCTGTTGAGCCCTTTATGGTGATGCCCTTGGCTGAACACTCCATAACATAGCCCTCGTCATGCTCTACGGAGCTATCTATAAATAGGTTGAGAAAGTCGCGCTTGGCTGCCTTGTTGACACTCTTTAATCTGAGGCCTGTGGCGTAAGCAGCATCCATGAGTCGCTCATTGTCCTCACCCTCGGCAGCGATGTATAGTCTAAACTCTCGCGAGGCATCGAAGGTGGTTACTCGACCCTCGCTATCCTCCACCATGACGGATGCAGGGGCGGGGGTAACTTCGAAAAGCTGTGCCGAGAGTGTGCCTATGTTGAGTATGGCAACCAAGGTTACGATTACTAATAGTCTCATTTTTATCATTGCTACATAATTTTCTACAAAGATAGTTAATATCTTATTAAATAGCAACTGCTATTGTCGGATATGGTATGGTAGTTGGAAATTGTCGTATAACCCTGCCTTGTGGCTGGGGTAATGTAAAACATTTGCAACTATGAAGAGATTATTACGATTATGTGCCGTTGCTCTGCTCCTCGTAGTGGGTGCACAACGAGCTGACGCGCAACATGTTGCCGTCAAAACAAACCTGCTCTATGATGCTACGGGCAGTGTTAACCTCGGTACGGAGATAGCCCTTGCTCCGCACTGGACACTCGATATGTCGTCGAGCTTCAATGACTGGAAGGTATATAACGGTAGGGAGTGGCGCCACTTCCTCACACAGCCCGAGGCACGCTATTGGCTGTGTAACAACTTCGCTGGCCACTTCTTTGCCCTCCATGCTCACTATGGTCGTTACAACATGGGACATATCAAGAATGGCATCAACTTCTTGGGTACCAACTTCGCAGCGTTGACCCACAATCGTTTCGATGGTTGGTTGTTAGGTGGTGGTATAGGCTATGGCTACGCCTTTGTCCTTGGCAAGCATTTCAACCTTGAGTTGGAGCTTGGTGTGGGATATGCCTATATGGAGTACAACAAGTACGATTGGGATACGGGAGTACTTCTGGGTAGTCATGACAAACATAACTATATCGGCATCACTAAGTTGAATGTGGGATTGTCTTACCTATTCTAAAAGCATGAGTTATGAAACGATTACTATTAGTTATTACCCTTGCCTGCTTGAGTACCTCGCTATATGGTCAGCGCAAGGCTGTGGAGCAGGTTGTCGAGGGCATGGGTATCTATGATGTGGCCATCGACCATGAGGATGATATGCTCTATGTAGAGATGCGCCTATATATGGCAGAACGACATGTTAAGAACCATTATGCTGTGATATATACCCCAATACTCTACCATGAGTGCCACTCTGTGTCGCTTCCATCGGTGGGTGTTTATGGCCGTCAGCACTACTATGTCGATGCTCGTGATAAGCATAAGGTGGATATTGTCCCTGAGGAGTGGCGTTTGCGTCATCGCGATCTACCTGCCGAGGTTAGCTACTATGCTGCCATCCCCTATCAGGAGTGGATGAATGGCTCTATGTTGCGTGTCGAGGCCGTGTTGTATGGCTGTCACGATAGGGTAGAGGTGCTTGGAGAGGTTGTCGTGGGTGAGTATCGCGAGTGTGTGTTCAACCCTGTATATGTCGATGTTAAGCCTACTATGACCATGCAGAGCAAACAGGCTTCTGCATACATCGACTATAGACTTATGAAGTCCGACATCGACCCTTCGTTTATGGATAACAGTGCCGAGTTGGAGACCATATCTAAGATGTTCACCTCGCTTGGCGAAGCTAAGATGTGCGACTGCTGTGCCCTACATATCACGGGCTACGCGTCGCCCGATGGTGAGTATAGCGAAAATGCCAAACTCGCCGAGGCTCGCGCCACAACGCTCCGTGACCATATCCTTGACATCGCCCCCATGCCATCTATGGCAATCACCATGGACTCTGTGGCTGAGGATTGGGAGGGTGTTGCCCAGTGGGTTGAGACCTCGTCGTTGACGAATAAAGAGGAGATACTCGCCATTGTGCGTGGTACTCTTGCTCCTGATGAGCGAGATGCGGCACTGCATAGCCGCTTCCCTAAGGAGTATCGGGTGATTCTCGATGAGTGTTATCCTCCGTTGCGCCGTGCCGAATGTACGCTCCACTACCGTGTGGGTGAGGAGATGCTTGATGCTGCAGCAAAGAGCATCAATGCTGCAAATGCTGCGATGCGTAGTGGTGATTTGAGCGCTGCGCGTACCTATTTGCAGAGTGCTGGTTCGTCGCCTCTTGCCGACTATGCCCGTGCTATATATGCCATACATATGGGTGACTTAAAGCAGGGCGTATCACTCCTTCAGAGGGTCAAGTCGAGTGTTCCAGAGGCTGCACAACTACTCAAGACTATGGGCCTCTAAGAGTATTGACGAAGTGATAGATATCGTATATAACGAAATTGGGGTTGTCCTCTGACGAACAACCCCAATTATTATATATGTACTACACCAAGTAGCTAATCTCAGAACTACTCTGCCTGAGCAGTGAGAGCCTCGATAACAGCCTGTGCGTTAGCTACATTGTTACCAGCAGTAACATTTGTCATCGCCTCGATAGCCTTGTCGAACATCTCAAGCTCGTTGTAAGCAACGCCCAACAAGTAGTAGATGTCGCTACGACCCTCGTCAGTTACCTGTGCCTCGATAGCAGCAGCTGAGATCTCAACCATCTTGCTGAAGTTCTTCTTGCCGTAGTATGCCTGCATGATAACCTTCTGTGCCATAGCAGCATCAGGAAGCTGCTCAGCCAAAGCGATGATACCATCGTAGTCGTTAGCCTGCTGCAACTTAGCAACCTCGTTGTTGGTGTACATATCCATCTTAGCGTGAGCTGAAGCAATAGCGTCGGCATACTTACCAGGGTTGAGTGATGCAACCTCGCTGCATACACGCATACCATCCTGATACATGTTGCTTCTGAAGTAGCTCTCTGCAAGGTTGAGTGCCATATCGGTGTTGCGGTTATCAGCCTCGTAACCCTTAGCGAATACTGCGATAGCCTCAGCATAGTTGCCGCTGTTGAATGCGTCAGCACCCATAGCCTCGTAGCACTTACCTACGAATGAGAGGTTCTTGATTCTGTCAGCCTCGTTGTTATACAACTGAGCAGTCTCAGCAGCATTTGTGAAGAATGCGATAGCAGACTCGTACTCCTTAGCGTTGTAAGCGCGACCACCCAACTTGTTGTAGCATGTTACGGTGTACTTCTCGGCCATAGCCTTAGCCTTCTCGTCGTTAGCTGTAGGCTCCTCAATCTCCCAGTAACCATTGATTACCTCATCAAACTGAGCGATAGCCTCCTCATAGTTACCAGCCTTAGCTGAAGCTGCACCCTCCTGTACGAGTGTAACGATGTCTGTCTGAGCAAAAAGTGTTGTTGCACCAAGCATAGCAACAACGGTTAAAAATAGTTTTTTCATAAGTGTTAGTATATTTAGTTTTCAATTATTTGTCTTTACATATCACCATTTTATGGTAAATGACATCCGCAAATTTACATAAAATTTTACACATACAAGCACTTCGTGGTCATTATTTGCGTAATGAGGCGAAAAATTCGCTCATTAGCGCCTCGCACTCCTCGCCCAGTACGCCCGCTACCACCTTTGTTCGTGGGTGCATGATGCGCTCCGAGTATGTCGAGTAGCCTCGCTTGGGGTCTGCTGCGCCATACACCACGCGACCTATCTGACTCCAGGCCAGCGCACCTCCGCACATCACGCATGGCTCAACGGTGACATAGAGCGTGCAATCCGAGAGATACTTACCTCCGAGTGTCGACATTGCTGCGGTTATAGCCTGCATCTCGGCATGTGCCGTAGCGTCGTGTAGAGTCTCCACTAAGTTGTGACCACGACCTATGACTCTACCCCCTGCTACGACGATAGCGCCAATGGGTACCTCCTCTTTTTCTAACGCCTGACGGGCCTCATTTAGTGCCATTCGCATATATTTTTCATCTTGCGAGGGCATCAACTCAAAATTTTCGTCCATTACATTGCAAGGTTAGTTGAAAAATTATTACCTTTGTGGGTTACAAAGATACAAAAAATTTGAAACTAAAATTATATACCATGTACAGATCACACACCTGCGGTGAACTCCGCATAGAGAATGTCGGCCAGAGCGTGACGCTTGCCGGATGGGTACAGAAGGTTCGTAACCTTGGTGCCATGACATTTATTGACCTGCGTGACCGCTACGGCATCACACAGATTGTTGTCGAGGAGCACTCTCCCGAGGCTGCTCGTGCTGCAGCACAGGAGGTTGGTCGTGAGTATGTTTTGCAGGTAACAGGTAAGGTTATCGAGCGTGAGGCTAAGAATAGCAAGATTGCTACCGGTGACATCGAGATATCTGCAAGCGAGATTACCATCCTCAACCGTGCAGTGACACCTCCATTCACCATCGAGGAGGAGTCGGATGGTGGCGACGACCTTCGCATGAAGTACCGCTACTTGGACCTCCGTCGTCCCCCTTTGCAGCGTGCAATGATTTTGCGCCACCGCATGGCGCAGGCCGTTCGCCAGTTCCTCGATAAGGAGGGCTTCCTCGAGATTGAGACTCCATACCTTATCAAGTCAACCCCAGAGGGTGCTCGTGACTTTATTGTGCCTTCACGCATGAACCCTAACCAGTTCTATGCCCTCCCACAGTCACCACAGACACTCAAGCAGCTCCTTATGGTTGCGGGCTACGATCGCTACTTCCAGATTGTGCGTTGCTTCCGCGATGAGGACCTTCGTGCCGACCGTCAGCCTGAGTTTACTCAGATTGACTGCGAGATGGCATTTGTTGAGCAGGAGGATGTACTCGAGATCTTCGAGCGTTGGGCACGCTACATGTTCAAGGAGGTTATGGATATTGAGTTCTCGGAGCCATTCCGCCGCATGCCTTGGATTGAGGCTATGGAAAAGTATGGCTCAGATAAGCCAGATTTGCGCTTCGGCATGACCTTTAGCGATATTACCGACTTGGCTCATGGTCACAACTTTGTTGTCTTCGACTCTGCTGAGTATGTCGTGGGCTTCGCTGCTGAGGGTTGCGCATCATATACACGCAAGCAGATCGATGAGCTTACCGAGTTTGTGAAGCGTCCTCAGGTGGGTGCTAAGGGCCTTGTATGGATTCGTGTAGATGCCGATGGTGGTGTTAAGTCATCTATCGACAAGTTCTACACTCCTGAGGAGGTTAAGGCAATGGCTGAGCGCGTAGGTGCAAAGGCTGGCGACATGGTCTTCATCCTTTGTGGTGATAAGTTCAAGACCCTCACACAGCTATGCACACTCCGCTTGGAGGTTGCCGAGCGTCTTGGCTTGCGTGATCCTAAGAAGTTTGCACCACTCTGGGTTGTGGACTTCCCAATGTTCGAGTGGGATGAGGAGACACAGCGTTTCTACGCTATGCACCACCCATTCACCTCGCCAAAGCCCGAGGATGCCAAGTATTTCGACTCTGGAGAACTCGGCAAGATGCGTGCTAACGCCTACGACTTCGTATGTAACGGTACCGAGATTGGTGGTGGCTCTATCCGTATCCACGATGCAGAGCTCCAGGCTAAGGTCTTCGATGCCCTTGGCTTCACCGCTGAGGCTGCAGAGGAGCAGTTCGGCTTCCTCATGAACGCCTTTAAGTTTGGTGCGCCTCCTCATGGTGGTTTGGCCTTCGGCTTCGACCGTCTCTGCTCACTCTTCGGTGGCTCAGAGTCTATCCGCGACTACATCGCATTCCCAAAGAACAATGCTGGTCGCGATGTGATGCTCGATGGTCCATCGCCTGTGGCTCAGGCTCAGTTGGATGAGTTGTATCTTGCCCTTGTAAAGCCCGAGTAATTTCTCGATATAAGGCGGAAGTCTACTGCCGCTAAAAAAAGTGCCGTCAATGGGATGTACGCTAAGTACTACCTATTGACGGCACTTTGTTGCTAAGTATTGGACTTAATCAATATGAAGACTATTTTATATTTGCACTCTTCTGGTAGTCAGATATAGCTATTGCTGCCTCTTCACAGCCTCGATAAAGTCGTGGTACTCTGCCCACAAGGGTTCAGTCATAAGCCACCATTCACGAGCCTCGGCATCAGCTGATGGGCGTGATGATTGTAAGTCGCTACGCAGCACCTCATCGTTGGGGTGGTCATCACGACGCAGCTCGTCGTAGTAGGCCTTGTGGCGTGAGGCGAGGAGTTTTAGTAGCGTTGCATCTATAACTCCATCACTGCGATATGCTGCCCACAACTTAGCGATAACGGCCTCGGCCGACTTATCTGTGAGGTCTATGAGCAGGTCGTCGTAGGCATCCCACTCCTCCATGGCTATATAACATAGTGCAAGTAGGTTAACAGCCTCGAAGTGGTCCTCAGGGTCGCAGTCCAAGAGTAGCTCGAGCTGTGCCATGCACATCTCAAGGTCGCCAATGCGAAAGTGGTCCGTAGCCGAGCCATATATCACGCTGAGTGCTGCACGGCTATTGGCGTGCTCCCATCTTAGTGGCATGGCCTCATCCTCGGGTAGTAACTCTGCAAGGGTAATAAAGGCGCTGTAGCGCTCCTCGCACGCCTCGGCATAGCGTTCGTTGGCTACAAGGGTATCTATAGCCTCTACGCGACGCACGAAGTTGTACTCCCCGCTACCCTCAAGTTCGAAGGTCTGGTCAGGGGTTGGGATAAATTGAGGTCTCATAGTATAATCGTTTTAATATCAAAACAGGGTTAACATCCCAAAGATAAGTATTATTTGGCGAATAGCAGACTTCATAAATAAAAAAATAAGTTGCGCTTGAGAGATATACTATGGGGTATGCATACATAGTGAGTGCTGATGCTTGCATTATGGCACGCACTATGCTACGCACAAAGTTCGTTACGAACTCTTCTCGCCGTATAATGCATTGCTATGTTAATACCTCACTCCCCCCCCCTCCACTTCACTCTCGCTATGGAAACAAAAAAACGACCTTCTCACGAAGATCGTTTTTAGTTGGGCTACCTGGATTCGAACCAAGAATGACAGGACCAGAATCTGTAGTGTTACCATTACACCATAGCCCAATATTTGTTTTTGACGGTGCAAAAGTAGAACA
>JAZLBJ010000016.1:0-1739 GCA_045613645.1 Alistipes sp.
GATTCTGGAGGTGAAGAGCCGCGTGACCAGAGCCTTTGGTAAGCCATGTCAGTCTAACATCATCTATCATCTTGACTCTAACCAACTTAACAACTACACCGACGATGAAATTAATGAGATATTTGCTCGCAATTAGCCTTATGGTAGTGCCCCTTGTGGCAGATGCCTGCTGGCACCCCTGGACTCTATATAATAGCACCTCGCTCTTCCGCCTCGATAACGACAAGAGTGAGCACAAAAACATAAGAGAGACAAACTGTCGACACTGGCAGAGCCTCACACATAGAGATATCCCTCTTGAGGATATCGAGTATGTGGTTTACACCATGCCCGTTGCGGAGTATGAGGCCTTCTATGCTATGGCGGTGTGCTACGAAGATAACGCCTTTGCGCAGTGGATAAAGCGTAACGACCCCGAGATTATGGATTTTCTGCTGCTCGCCAAGCGTAACGAAGAGATGCGCTTTCGGTATAGCTCGAAGTGGTACTATCCCACTATGAAGGTGGGAGGTCCTGTATCGCTCGAGGAGATTGTTGAGGCGTCGCTGGGTAGTCGGTCGGTACGTCTACGCGACCGCTATCTGTTGCAGGCTGTGCGTGCGCTTACCACGCTGAAACGCTACGATGAGTGCCTGGAGTTGTGGGATAAGGAGATATCGTTGCTCGCGGAGGATAACTTCATGCGCAGGCTCTGCTACGAATATATTGCGGGTGCGTACTACCATACGGGCGATGTGGAGAGGGCTATGCTTATGTTTGCCTCTTATGGCGACACGGGCTCGATGTACTACATTGCCAAGCAGCAAGATATGGATTTGACACAGGTTGATATCATCCGCTATAGCTATCTGAGTGGTGCCCCCTTGTCGAAGTTCAATAGCGATATTCGTAAGATGATTGTCGGTGCCGAGACCTTCCCCGCAGTCTACGAGGTTGGTGATAAGCCCGTCGTTACGGATGAAATTGTCGCCATTCGCGACCTCGCCATTGAGGCGGGAGGTAATCCCAGCTGTGCCGACCGTGCGCAATGGCTCTATATGGCAGCCTACATCTACATGCAGCAGGGCGATTATACCAATGCCATGGCCGTGCTCTCGAAGGCAGAGAGGATGCCTGCTTCAGATTTTATGAAGGAGTCTATCAAGGTGTTGAGCATCTATCTTGACGCCCTCACAAGTACCTATAACACAGTATACGAGGAGCGTCTGCATGAGCAGATTAAGTGGTTTGAAGAGAGGGTGCGCGTCGATTTGTGTAGTGATGATTACGAATTTTACTACTGGCACGCCTTCTCGGATAGCTATTGGTGTAGTAGCATGACGCGCATCCTCTCTTACGCCGTGGCACCTCGCTACCTCGCGTTGGGTAACCCTGTGCGAGCATTGCAGCTGATGAACTTCGCGGATTATCTGCCATATAAATATATTACAGACATAGGGTATTGTATTGATAATGAGTATGGTTACTGGTGGACAACAAGCGACATTGAGGAGTATCGCAAGGAGCGCTCAGCATTCAACCGTATCGACTATTCAACGCGATTCTTTAACGCAATCAACGAGCAGACCCCAGATGTTGCAATTGCATATGTTGAGCGCGCTCTGAACCCCATTTCGGAGTTCGACCGCTACCTCAACGAGGTGGGCTACACCTCGCCCGACTTTTTGTACGACATCGTGGGTACGCACTGCTTGCGCCATATGCGCTATCAGGAGGCCGAGCGCTACTTCTCGCTCGTT
>JAZLBJ010000017.1:0-77209 GCA_045613645.1 Alistipes sp.
CGCTTCTCAGAGAGACCGCGGTTAGCCAATACAGTTGTGATAGCAGCAGTAAGAGTAGTCTTACCGTGGTCAACGTGACCAATAGTACCGATGTTCACGTGTGGTTTCGAACGATCGAATTTTTCTTTTGCCATAGTAATAAGTATTTAAGTTTTTAAAGTTACTTTTTACTCTCTTTTACAAAATTATTCAATGCCTGCCATCCACTCAGATATTAGACATCGAACCATTATCGAGCGGAAGACGAGGCTCAAACTCGCGACCCATAGCTTGGAAGGCTATTGCTCTATCAACTGAGCTACTTCCGCAAAAATACACCGTTCAGAGTCAGCTATTACCCACTCGAAAGCGGGAACCCTTTGCAACTCCGACGGCGTCGTTCAAGTGGGAAGAGATGGATTCGAACCACCGAAGGCGTGCGCCAGCAGATTTACAGTCTGCCCCATTTGGCCACTCTGGTATCTTCCCCCATATTTGCAGACTCATGCGAGCCTACCCGAATTAGAGCCGATGGAGGGATTCGAACCCCCGACCAGCTGATTACAAATCAGCTGCTCTGGCCAACTGAGCTACATCGGCGTTTGACCTTTTCGGGATGCAAAGGTACGAACATTTTTTTAATATGCAAATTTTTTTGCAACTTTTTTCAAAAAAATTTTCGCAAGCACTCTTTCAAAGAACTATCGTCGCGTCCACAAGTGGACTATGACGAAAAATCGACGGCAAATATACAACTATTTTGTTAAACACGAAACAGTATGCTCACTTTTTTTCACTCGAAGTGTGATTTTTCATCATTTCGGGCAATATTACCATCTATACATATATATAATATAGAGGGACAAAACCTAATGAGCACTATGATATTTTATCGAAACGACTCCATCGCAGCAACCATAGAGGCCACCTTTGAGCGTATAGCAGCAAAGCTCGCCTCATCGAGTGGCTTCTTGCTATCCACAACAATTACGACAGCTCTACCCACCTCACGGTCAACAATCATTGCACAACTTTGAGCACAGAACTCCATGGTTTGAGCCGAGAGAAGCGACAAATATTGTGGTGAGTACCAGCCAAAGTTGGGCGTCAATAGCTCTCTTATTGCAGCTCCAGAGAGTAGTCGTTCATCGCCAATAGAACCCTCATTAAGTAGCATGATGGCATAACGCGAGGCATCATGAAGCGAGAATTGAGGATAATCAACCTCCATACAGACACTATCAACAGCCTCATCGAGAGTTAGCACACCACGCTCCACATCAGACAAGAGCTGCTGAATATAGCTAAGTGGGGATAGCTCCGTAACATCGGCAATCTCACTATCAGTCAACGAGCCGCCTCCCAAGTTATAGGTAGTACCATCACGCTCAATAACACTTATAGCCACACCATCTATCTCGCCCGATAATATGATCTCCGTTGCCAAACCCTTAAATAGTGCGTGCTGAGGTAGCTGTTGTTCTTTGCCAAAGTTCTCCACCGCAGACTCATCATCACCTGCAAACACCATTACTCCAACGACAAATAGCAGTACCATCAAAGCGCTCCACACTATTATTGACAATCTTACTCTTAAATTCTCCTTCATTATTGTGTTTTATTGTATGAGCGATGCTGCTCGACCACTCTTACAGCAAGGCGTTGTTCGACGATATATATTGTACAAATGTAGCGAATTATTCTCAAAAACAAAAATCTGCCGAGCCACCCAATAATGTGGCGACTTTTTGCTGTTTTACCAAAAAGTTGTAACTTTGAGCATTGAAATAGTTAGCCATGGTCGGTAATCCAGGCTATAATCGAGAATATTAAAACTAGACGAGTATGTTTGAGAGCGAGAAGATAGTTATTGAAGAGGCGTGGGAGCATCGTGAGATGCTTGCCGACGAGGCTGTTCGCGATGTTATACGCCGCGTCATCGAGGCTGTGGACAAGGGTGTTGTGCGCTGTGCCGAGCCTATCGACCTGGAGCGTAGTGAGTGGCAGGTCAACGAGTGGGTTAAGAAGGCTATTATCATGTACTTCCCTATACAACCCATGCGTACGATGAAGGCTGGTGAGTTGGAGTGGTACGATAAGATGGAACTCAAGCGTGGTTACGAGGAGCTTGGCGTGAGAGTTGTGCCACATGCTATAGCTCGCTACGGAGCATATATTGCTCAGGGTGCGATACTTATGCCTTCGTATGTCAATATTGGTGCCTATGTAGATAGCGGCACTATGGTGGATACATGGGCAACTGTTGGTTCGTGTGCGCAGATTGGCAAGGGTGTACACCTCAGCGGTGGCGTTGGCATCGGTGGCGTGCTGGAGCCCGTGCAGGCCTCACCCGTTATCATCGAGGATAACTGCTTTATCGGCTCGCGCTCTATCGTTGTCGAGGGTGCACATATCTGTCGTGAGGCGGTGCTCGGCTCTAACACTGTAATCACCGGCTCGACACATATCATAGATGTTACAGGCGCTGAGCCTGTGGAGTATAAGGGCTATGTGCCACCACGCTCAGTCGTTGTGTCAGGCACATATACCAAGAAGTTCCCAGCGGGCGAGTATGGCGTGCAGTGCGCACTTATCATCGGCCACCGTAAGGAGTCTACCGATAAGAAGACCTCGCTCAACGACGCTTTGCGCGACTTCAGCGTAGCATAACAAAAAATCTAAAAAACATGAGATACCTACCTCTGCTTATCACCACACTTATGTTAATCGTGGGCTGTAATCGCCACGATAAGCCTGAGCCAATCAAGCCCAGTGTCACCATTACGACCGATGATATGTGGGTGAGTTGTGTTGGTGGCAATATATACACCATCGAGTGCCAACTACTTGGCAATGGCGAGGAGCTAACATTGCAAGCAGAGAGCTTGGCTGACTGGGTGACTATCAGAGCTATCTACACCAGGAGTATCGAGTTTATCGTCAAGGAGAACCCTGAGAATACAACTCGTGAGACCACCATCACGGTATATTTTGGCCAGAGCACGGATAGCATAACCATCACGCAGCGACCACATGCCGATATGGAGTTCATCGCCCATAGCATAAAGGGTAGCGAATACTACGGCAAGGGCAAGGATGGCATGCACAACTACTATGTTGTACTCTCGGAAGAGGGATTAGCGGGCAATGGTGATATGCGCGAGGATGACACCTACTACTTCTTCGACCTATACTCTACAAGGAAGACCTACGAAAATAGTACATGGAACATTCCCTCGGGAACATATACCCTCGATAATGGCTTAGGTTCGGAGTATAGCTACTACTGCAAGACAGGTAGTTCGAAGGATGTCAACGATATAGAGATTGAGGAGATGGGCTTTAGCGCTGCGACGCTCACCGTTAGCGAGAAGCATATTGAGGCACGCGTGACTCTCGAATCGGGCGAGGTGGTGAATGTGTCGTATGTAGGCACACTCCATGTTAGAGACTACCTAAGCACGCTCGATGAAGACTACAAATTTAGTCCTAGCGAAGCTCAGTTTGTAGGCCAGCGCCTTGGGGACATATATGGTAATGGGTCGTACGCTACGGTGCTCTATATCTTCGATAATCTCGATACGGATACGAATGTCTATACGGGCGATCTATTCCAGATTATACTCACACACAACGCCCCCGATAGACCTCTTGAGGGCTTATACCCTATTGGCATGGGCGACTATCGCGTTGTTATGGGCGATGCAAAGGATGGCGACGAGGGTATTGAGATGACAGGCTCGTGGTATATGACAGCCGATATGTCGAACTATGCACCACTAAGGTCGGGCAGTATGACAATTAACAAATATGACAACGACGAGCAAGGGTACGAGATTATCATAAACTTTAGAGACGATAGGAACAATATGATTAGGGGCTCCTATTCCGCCACTGGTGAGATTGTGGAGTAGGAGATGCGAAACGAAACGATAAAAGTGAGTTTAAATATAAACTCACTTTATTATTTTTTGGATGAATGTCGTGCACGAATTTGTCGATAGAAGAGCGCCGAGTGCAACATCGGCGAAAAAAGGCGACGATGGGTAGTACTATGCGTACGTCCCATTGACGGCACTTTTTGTTAGCGGCAGTAGATGTCTACCCTACCACAACACAGATTAGCAAGAGGGGATTTGTTGTCAGAGTGGTGCTAATGTGGCGCTGACACGAGAAAGCCCGGATGGGACATACTGAACGTATTTCCCATTCGGGCTTTTGACTGAAGCGAAAGCAGTAGCGCCGCTATCACGACAAATTACATCATGCCGCCCATACCAGCTGCGCCCGCAGCACCAAGACCTGGAAGAGGATTATCCTCCTTCTTCTCAGCAAGCACACACTCGGTAGTGAGGAACATCGAAGCGATAGATGCTGCGTTCTCCAAAGCTACACGAGATACCTTTGTTGGGTCGATGATACCTGCTGCGAGCATATCCTCGTAGCGGTCGTCACGAGCGTTGTAACCGAAGTTACCCTCACCCTCCTTAACCTTGTTTACTACTACTGAGCCCTCGCCACCTGCGTTGGCCACAATCTGGCGCAATGGCTCCTCGATAGCGCGACGCACAATCTGGATACCTGTTGTCTGGTCGTCGTTCTCGCCCTTCATACCATCGAGGGCTGCGATAGCGCGGATGTATGCCACACCACCACCAGGAACGATACCCTCCTCAACAGCTGCGCGTGTAGCTGCAAGAGCATCGTCAACACGATCCTTCTTCTCCTTCATCTCAACCTCAGTAGCAGCACCTACATAGAGTACGGCAACACCACCAGCGAGCTTTGCAAGGCGCTCCTGGAGCTTCTCACGGTCGTAGTCAGAGGTAGCATTCTCGATAGAGGCACGAATCTGCTGCACACGAGCGGCGATAGCCTCCTTGGTGCCTGCGCCATCCACGATAGTTGTATTCTCCTTGTTGAGAGTTACCTTGTCGGCAGTACCGAGAGCCTCAAGGCCTGCATCCTCAATCTTCATACCCTTGTCTGTAGAGATAACAGTACCACCTGTGAGGGTTGCGATATCCTCCAAAATCTCCTTACGACGGTCACCGAAGCCTGGAGCCTTACATGCAGCAATCTTAAGTGTACCACGGAGTTTGTTAACAACGAGAGCCGAAAGTGCCTCGCCATCAACATCCTCAGCGATGATAAGGAGCGAACGACCGCTCTGAGCCACTGGCTCAAGGATGCCCATAATCTCCTTCATGGTAGATACCTTCTTGTCGGTGATAAGGATGAATGGCTTGTCGAGCTGAGCCTCCATCTTCTCGGTGTCAGTGATGAAGTATGCCGAGATATAACCACGGTCGAACTGCATACCCTCCACTACATCTACATGAGTCTCAGTACCCTTAGCCTCCTCAACGGTGATAACACCCTCGTTGTTGACCTTGGCCATAGCCTCAGCGATGAGCTTACCAATCTTGCGGTCGTTGTTAGCCGATATTGTAGCCACCTGCTCGATCTTGTCGAAGTCTGAGCCTACAACCTGACTCTGTGCCTTGAGCGACTCTACTACCTTCTCAACAGCTGCGTCGATACCGCGCTTAAGGTCCATAGGGTTAGCGCCAGCAGTCACATTCTTGATACCTACAGAGATGAGCGACTGAGCAAGAACGGTAGCTGTGGTAGTACCATCACCAGCATCGTCGTTGGTCTTTGATGCCACCTCACGCACCATCTGCGCACCCATATTTGCGAATGTATCCTCAAGCTCTACCTCCTTGGCTACGGTAACACCATCCTTTGTTACATGTGGCGCACCGAACTTCTTGTCGATGATAACATTACGACCCTTAGGGCCAAGTGTCACCTTCACGGCGTTGCATAGTGCATCAACGCCCTCCTTCAAAAGCTCACGAGTCTCTACATTATATTTGATCTCCTTTGCCATTTTCGTTTCGTTGTTTAATGTTAATCAATAACTGCAATAATGTCTGCCTGCTTCATCACAAGGTAGTCCTCACCCTCATAGTGAAGCTCGGTGCCAGCATACTTACCATACATCACGGTGTCACCCACCTTAACCTCCATCTTAATATCTGAGGTACCAGGGCCTGCTGCCACTACCTTACCCATAAGGGGCTTCTCCTTAGCTGTGTCGGGGATGAAGAGACCACCTGCGGTCTTCTCCTCTGCCGGATTGGGCTTCACCAATACACGGTCTGAAAGCGGTTTTACTGCCATAGTTTAAATCTGTTTTATGTTTTAGTAATAATTTTCTGTTTTATTTGCCTCAGGCAATCTCTGTGCCAAAGGCTAATTCTATATGTTATGTCGTGACATTTGTCCTTGAACTGACATTTTGTCACTCACTATTTCTCATATTTGTCACCCCATAGTGCACGCATACGCTCGGCAATCTTTGCCTCCTGGGCGTTCTGCTCGTTGGGGGTGTAGAAGCGCGTGCCCGCAAGTGTGTCGGGCAGGAACTCCTGACGCACGAAGTTGCCCGCATAGTCGTGGGCATATTTGTAGTCTGCACCATAGCCCAGCTTATCCATGAGCTTTGTTGGGGCGTTGCGCAGGTGTAGAGGCACGGGGCGATTGGTGGTATCGCTCTCCACCATGGCCAGGGCCTTGTTTATTGCGGCGTATGCCGAGTTACTCTTGGGACTTGTTGCAAGGTATATTGTTGTCTCAGCGAGGGTTATGCGCGCCTCGGGCATACCTATCTTATGTACGGTATCGAAGCAAGCGTTTGCCAAGAGTAGTGCGTTGGGGTTTGCCAGGCCCACATCCTCGGATGCGAGGATTACCAGACGGCGGGCAATGAAGCGTGGCTCCTCGCCACCGGCCAACATGCGAGCAAGGTAGTATATGGCGGCGTTAGGGTCGCTGCCACGCACCGATTTTATGAATGCCGATATTACATCGTAGTGTTGCTCTCCCGACTTGTCGTAGAGGGCAATGTTTTGCTGCAAGCAGTCGGTGACACGCTCATCGTTTATCACAATGTCGCCATCCGACGCCCCGACAATGATGTCGAGGATGTTGAGCAGCTTGCGCGCATCGCCTCCCGAGAAACGGAATAGGGCCTCGGTCTGCTCTACGGCGATGTAGCGTTTCAGTAGCTCACCATCGGTGGTGAGTGCTCTTTGAAGAAGTGTCTGCAACTCGCCATCATCCATGGGCTTAAGCACATATACCTGACAGCGGCTCAATAGTGGCGAGATAACCTCGAACGAAGGGTTCTCGGTGGTTGCGCCTATGAGTGTTACGATGCCCTGCTCCACAGCGCCGAGCAGCGAGTCCTGCTGCGACTTGTTGAAGCGGTGAATCTCGTCGATGAAGAGGAAGGCGGGACGAGCATTGAAGAGGTGCTGGTTCTTGGCCTTCTCTATAACCTCGCGCACATCCTTCACTCCCGATGTTACGGCCGAGAGTGTGTAGAATGGGCGGTCGAGGGCATTGGCAACAATCTTAGCGAGCGTTGTCTTACCCACACCTGGAGGTCCCCACAATATGAAAGAGGGTACGCTCCCCGTGGCGATGAACTTACGAAATACGCCGTTCTCACCCACAAGGTGTTTCTGTCCTATGTAGTCGTCGAGGCTCTGTGGACGCAGACGCTCGGCCAATGGTTGCTGTGCCATAGTTTTAGATATGAGAGGCGTGTCCAAGAGTTTAATTTGGACACGCCCTCATTTATTAAGAGAGGTTATAATCGACTATCGAGCGTCAATCTCGTTAGCCTCAACAACCTTCAAGTTGTTCTCAAAAGTCATCTCAGATACTCGCTTGCTTGAGTTGCTCTTAGCCTTGAAGAGCTCCTTGCTGTCGATAACGAGGCTCTGGAGGTTAGGACCCTCGTTCTGGCTTGCCTGGTAAGCATCCCACCAATCTTTGTAGTCATTAGCGTCACCACAACCCTCGTATGTAGGCTCAATCCACTGACGGAAGAGCTTAGACATCTGGCCATCAGCATCGAATACGAGAGCTACGAACTCGTACTTACCACCAAACTCAAGGAATGTGTAAGTGTGAGTAGTAGACATTGAACCATACTGATTGATAGACCATACAAGACCGTCGATATACTGCTGGTCGTTGTAGTACTCGCTCTCGTGGCGACCTGTCCAGTTGTAAGTATCGAAGAAGTAGTCACCGTGGTTATCGTCGCTGAATTCAACCTCGATTGGGAAGATGCAGTAACCAGAGTAGTTAGACAAGTACTCGTAACCTGCGATGTCAGTAAAGTCTGAAGCATCGTAGTAACCATTGTCTACAAGCTCGATAGATACGTTACCATTTGCACCCTTAGTCTTGAATGTAGTAGTGAAGATCTGTGAAGTTGTTGCAACACCACCGCGTGAACCAAATGCGTAGAGAACGTACTCAGTCTCCATCTCGAGGTCGATTACAGTGGTCTCCACATTGCCGCTGAGGAGGTAGTAATCAGTGTTAGCGATAAGGTACTCCTGACGCTCAGCATCGTTGTTACCGTAAGTAGCCCAGTCAGCAGCCTTAGCCCAACCAGCTACATAGTAGTCATTGTTAGTAGTAGCGAACTTGAATGTTGCAGTGCGTGAAGTAAGCTTCTCTACAGTTGGAGTAATCACATTTTCTGACATAGTAACATTACCTGTAGTGAACTTCACAAGCTTAGGAGTTGAGCAGCAGAGACCATTCTCCTCCATAGCGAATGCGAAGAGGTAGTATTCGTGGTTAGCCAAAAGCTCGAACTCGTAGTGGCTCTTAGGAGAACCATCAGGGTTGTCGCCAACGCAAGTGAAGTTAGCGATGATCTCAGCACCAGATATTTCCGTCATCATCTCCTGAACAGCGTTTGCCCACCAGTACTCAACAACATGAGACTCGTCGGTAAAGAAGTCCATGTTCTCGAGGTAGTCGTTAATCTGGTAGCTGTGAAGAACATCGAAGTAGTAGTCACCAGTGTAACCACCTACAGGGGTAACATCAGCCTTAACCAAGCAACCCTCAACAATATCATACTCCATAGTGAAGTCTACCTCCTGCTTCTGAGGCTTATCAGTCTCAACAGTGAAGAATGCCACATCAGAAAGCAAAGCACCTGAGTCATAGTCGAAGTAGTAGCAGTAGAATGTATAGGGCACACCTGAAGCACCGTTAGATACGGTAATATCAGGCTGGTCACCTACCTTAGCACGCTCCTGCATAATCTGAGTAGCAGACATACCATAGAACTGACCCAACCATGCGAAGTATGCAACATCATCCTCGTAGTAATCCTCGCCAGTCTCGAAGCCTGAAGCGATGATATACTCTGGAGAAGCAGACATCACGATATAAGGCAAAGTCTTGATCTCAGGAATTACATCAACAGTGTAGTCGAAGTATGTAACTTCGATGTTCTCCAAAGCGAAACCAGCCTTAACAGCAGCACCCTGCTTAACAGTGAATACTACATCCTCAGCGTAACGGTACTTAACAGTTACCAAGCACTCACGCTCAGCATCAGTTGGGTTAGCCTCAACCTCGAAACCAAGAGCACCTGTGATACCGTAGTTGAAGTTCTTTACCCAAGACTCAGCAGCCTCAGCAGTGATCTTCTCACCCTGGTGTGGGTTCTCGATAGAGTACTCGATAAGGTAGGTACCACCTGCAAGGCTTGCAGATACGGTAGTCTTACCCAACTTAATGGTTGAGTCCTTCTCAAGCACTGGGCCATTTGTGCCACCTTGAGGCTCATCAGGAGTCTCTGTACAGCCAACAAGAAGGGCAAAAGCCATGACAGGCATAAGCGCCATCATCAAAAAGTTCTTAACTGTTCTCATAGAATTTGTTTGTAAATTAATGTATATTTAGTTGTCTTTAATTTCGTAAATATGTAATCCCTATTATTAAATCGCACCCTCAAATTGGATGTATTTTTGTAATTTTTTTATAAAAAAACACCCTCTCAAGTGGCAAATATAATAATAAAATACAAAAATATTAATGTTTGGGAATAAAAAATGTTAAAATGTAAACTGTTGCTGTTGTATCGTGGCAATAAAAATCATATATTTGCACAAGAAAACAACCTAAAACAGAAGTAAGAATATTGTGACTATGAGAAGATTTGGACTTTTTGCGACACTCGTTGTCGCCATCTGCACTACCATTTTCGCGTCGTGTACCGAAAACAAGCAGGAGGTAGATGTTGTGGATACAACAACATCTGTTGTCTTCAGCGATCTTGAGAATCTCACCGTAGAGCTGGACTCCAAGGGTGGCGAGGTGGTGCTAACCTATGTGATTAACAACGGCATCGAGGGTATCGACATCGTGGCAGCAACAGATGTCGATTGGATTTCTGACATTATGGTTAACAACGGCACCCTCACATTCAAAGTGGCGAAGAATATGGAGGCCAAGGCTCGCGACTCAAAAATACGCGTCACCTATCCCAATGCCGATTCCATCTCCATAATGGTTAAGCAGGCGCAATTCGATGCTATAACCTTCGAGTTAGAGGTTACATCAAGCACCTCAACATCATGTACCACCCTTATCACACCCTCGAATGAGGAGTATGCCTACATCGCCTACATGGCCGAGGTGGACTACTTCCTCATGGCCAACATCACAACCGCCGAGGAGCTCTTCGAGGATGACTACAACTACTATATGGACTTTGCTCAGCAGTGGGAGGCCCCACTACTCAAGGAGTTCTTCCTCATGAACTACATAGCATACCAGGGCGAGTACTCCATCGACTGGACAGGCATGGTGCCAGGCAAGGAGTATGTGCTCTATGTCTATGCCATCGAGTTCAACGAGGAGAACAACGACTACTGGCTTGCTTCACCCGTTACCTACAAGATGGTTACTCTCCAGAGCGAGGAGCTAACGGATGTGAACTTCGATGTGAATGTTGAGATCAATGGTCCTAACGCTACATACAACATCACCCCTAAGAACTGGGATGGATACTACTACCTCACCGTATATGAGGAGGGCGACTATATGTATCGCAACACCCCTGCCGATGACAGCTATGCTGAGCTCGTATCAAGCGTATGGCTCAATATGATGAGCGAGCTTATGGCATCGGGCTACGCAGCAGACCAGATTATAAGCCTCATGTGTCTTCAGGGCCCTGAGGAGTATAGCGAGGTGCTGAAGGGTAACACCAACTACGCTATGGCAATCTACGCCGTAGATATGGTTGATGGCCTACCTCAGGTGGTGTCAAAGCCCCAGATTAAGAACTTCACAACCGAGGAGATTGGTGCGTCGTACATGACCCTTGACATCAAGGTTGAGAATAAGTATGTGCGTGTGGCAGATGTAACCGTGACGCCCTCAACAAACGAGTATTACACCGTGGCAATCGTGCCATTCAGCGAGGTACCCGAGAGTTCCAATAGCGAGATTATCGACTGGCTGAACGACAACTTCGCGATGGACAGCTACCACGGCGAGATATTCAGTCACCTCAACACCCTGCAGCCCGAGACCGCATACTCTATTCTTGCATATGGCTACTATGGTGGCGTGGTGACAACAGACCTCTTCCGCTACGACTTCACTACGGATGCCGAGAGCGAGTGCGAGAATGGCGTGGTGCGTGTAGACTACAATGGTCCATACAGCCTTGCTGAGCTTGAGGCATACGACCCCGACTACTTCTATAACTATGGCATGTTCGAGACCATGGGCTGGTACGCTATGTGGTCGGAGATCTCCACCGAGCAACCTACACAGGATATGTTCTACTGCATCTACTCTGCACAGGAGGTGTCGGTGTATGGCGAGGAAGCAGTATTCGCAGACCTCGTAAGCTACCCATGTTCTAAGACACAACTTCTCACAGGCGAGAACGGCAAACTATATGTGATGTGCGCCGTATGCATGGACTACCGTGGCAACTACTCGGAGATGTGGATGTCGGAGCCATTCATGTACAACTACGATGCCTCGACAAAGCGTCCTTTGGAGGAGCTTCTCGATAAGCTATATGGCACACAGAGCGCTGCAAAGCAGATCAAGCTACTCAGCACCAAGCCAGCCCCCAAGCGCCTTGGTCAGAGAATGTAACATATATCATATATAAAATAGAAGAGGGGCTGTCCAACATCTGTTAGACAGCCCTCTCATCTGCTCAGTGACCCAACCAAGGTGTGAGCGAACCCAATAAAAACTAAAAAGATTATCCTAAACAGCCATCGTGATTAACCAACTCATCGATGGAATTTTCATGGTGCAAAGATGGGGCAAATATTCCAAGCGTACAATCACCAATATTTGGTATATTAACCCACCACGCACCCCCATTTATAGGGATTTGACTATATCGAAATTATTCGTATATTTGCATAATAAATATGGTAAGTAATACGCAAAACGCATAATACATTGCAAATCAATGAATAAGATAAACTCAAGAATATCACACAGCAAGCTGGTGGCAGAGATGAAACTCTTTGAGCTTGTCGATGCCTACCCCTCGCTTGTATCGCTCATATCGCGCCTGAACATACGCCTACCCTTTGGCGATATATCCATCGAGGAGATGTGTCGTCGCGAGGGCCACGATGTGGGACTATTCATGATGCTCTGCAACATGCATATCGACCCCTCGTACCGACCCTCGCAGAGTGCACTACGCGCAACAATGCTTAGCGATGTTGTGGGCTACCTTCGCGCCTCACACCGCTACTATGCGCAGTATATGCTGCCCCATGTAGCTCGCCACCTCGACGAGATTCTTGCCCACTGCGACAAGCTATCCCAGCGTGCGCTCAACACCTTCTACTCGGACTACACATGCTATGTGATGTCGCATTTCGAGGAGGAGGAGCGCAACATCTTTGTGCTTATAGATCGTGCCGACAGAGAGTCGCTATACGACCTCGCCGAGTTGGAGCGCCCACATAGCGACATTGACGATCGCACAAACGACATAGCCTCACTCATATTCAAGAGCCTACCCGAGGGTGTGCCAACACCTCTGCGTTGCTCGATGCTCGACGACATATACGCCTTGCGCGACGACCTACGCACGCATAGCAACATAGAGATGCACATACTCAAGCCTCTAGTGGATAACTTCCTTAAAAACGCATAGTTATGAGACGCTTTCGTATAGCCATAGTGGCACCATCAGCCATCATCACCGATGGTATAGTCTCCATACTACAGCGCGGTGGCGAGGCCGATGTTGTGCTCACAGGCAGCACCATAGAGGAGGTAGCGCCACGCCTACGCAGTGCCGACATAGATGCCCTTGTGGTTGACATAGCGCTACTGCGAAATGTGGAGTTTAGCAGCGAGCTTGCCGAGCAGACCATAGTGGGTGTTCAGACATCGCTAAGCGATGGCGAGACGATGCGTCGCCTATCACACACCTTCACGCTCTATGCCTCGGAGGAGGAGATAGTACGCACCGTGAGCCAGGCTGTTAACACCTCAACAGAGCCAAGCCCCCAGGAGAGCCACGAACTATCGGAGCGTGAGCGCGATGTGCTGGTGCTGGTAGCCAAGGGCTACACCAACAAGGAGATAGCCTCGGAGCTTAACATATCGCCACATACCGTAATCTCGCACCGCAAGAACATAGTACACAAGACCGGCATACGCTCGGTTGCGGGTCTCACGGTATATGCCGTACTTAACAAACTTATTGATAGCGAACAACTTTAACCCAATAACTAATGAAAACAGAACTTTGCGCCTACTCGGTGGATGCTTGCCGTGTGGCAGCGCGCCTTGGTGTTAACCGTGTGGAACTATGTGCCTCACCCGCCGAGGGTGGCGTGACACCATCGTTGGCAACCATAGAGCGTGTAGCCGAGATTAAAGGCTTGGACCTCAGTGTAATGATACGCCCCCGTGGTGGCGACTTCCTATACTCGGACGACGAGTTCGAGACCATGCTTCGTGATATTGAGCATGCTCGCAAGGGCGGCGCTACGGGAGTTGTCTTTGGCATACTCACCGCTGAGGGCAGAGTAGATGTGGAGCGCACACGCCGCCTTGTGGAGGCAGCCCGAGGTATGGAGACAACATTCCACCGTGCTGTGGACATGTGCGAAGATTACGAGCAGGCCGTGGAGGACATCATCGCCACAGGGTGTAAGCGCATACTCACCTCGGGAGGTTACGACAAGGCTATCGACGGCATAGAGAATATCGCTCGTGCTGTGGCCGTGAGCAAGGGTCGCATAGAGATAATGGCGGGTAGCGGCGTAGGCTCGGCAAATGCTCGTGAGCTTATTGGTGTGGGCGTCGACGCACTGCACTTCAGCGCCAAGAGCACAACTATGGGAGGCATGAAGTATCGCAACCCACGAATTTCGATGGGTGGCACAGCTGCGGTAGATGAGTTTTCGCTACGCACCGTAGATGAAGAGGAGGTAACTAAAATATTAAACATTATAGAGTTATGCTAAAGAAGAGTCTATATCTATGTGTAGCCCTTGCAACCACAATGATGGTGGCATGCGGTGGCGAAGAGAAGAAGCAGAGTGGCGACGAGACTACAACACCAACAATCGAGGATGTGGTAGCTGCCTCGTCACGCAGTGCCGAGCTACAAGCACTTCTTGAGGCTACTCCTGAGGCACAGCGCACCGATATGGAGTACCTGCTTATAAATATGATTGACGAGGACCGCGAAACTATGGACCTCGAACTTCTTAAGGAGAATGTAGCATACGCCAATATCGCTCGCGAGAAGTATGCATGGGCAAAGGCCCTACCCGAGGAGGTATATCAGCAGGATGTACTACCATATCATGTTGTCGACGAGGTGCGCGACTCATGGCGTAAGGAGCTCTATGAGCTCTTCTCACCTGCCGTAGACACCTGCACAACGATGTATAGCGCCATATGCGCAGTGAATGCCAACATTCCACGACTTACAGGCGTCGACTACAACACCAAGCGCGAGAAGACCAACCAGAGCCCTCGTGAGTCTATGCGCCAGGGCATGGCATCGTGCACAGGCCTCTCAATCCTCTTGGTCGACGCATACCGCGCTGTGGGCATCCCTGCACGCTTTGTGGGCACAGCCTCATGGCACGATGACCGTGGTAACCATAGCTGGACAGAGGTATGGCTCGACGGCGAGTGGCGAGTAACAGAGTACTACTTCCCATCGCAGCTCGACCACCTATGGTTTATGGCCGATGCCGCTAAGGCTAAGGCCGACGACCGCACATACGCTATCTACGCCACACGCTTTGGCAAGTCAGCTGACGACTGGTTCCCAATGGTATGGGCAGGAGAAGAGGAGGATTGCCCTATAGAGGAGCTTCCAAAGAGTATTGGTGCAGAGAATGTCACCGACCACTATATCACCCTTGCCTACGACCAGTACACACGCCACCTTGAGGCTGGCACACACACCTTCTTGCGCATAGCAGGATACAAGGAGCAGGGAAAGAAGGAACACTCGGAGGATCGCAAGGCTATGGGTGTGGACATCTTCCGAGGCACCGAGCAGATGGGCGGTGGCCTCACAGCCGACGAGAAGCGCGACATGAATGACTATTTCGCGGTGCTTCTGCCAAAGAATACCGAGTATGAGCTACGCTACTATAACGATGCTGGCGAGCTTGTAACCAAGTCGGTAATGCTTGGCGAGGAGGAGATGCTCGTAGAGATATATGCTCGATAACGAGAGTATACGATAACATAAAGGGTTGTCAAACAATGCGTTTGACAACCCTTTATAGTTTATTTACAGTTCCTTCGCTACTCTCCCAAGGCCTCTTCAAGACCCTCTAAGATTATCACTAGCAACTCTTCGGCATCACTCTCTGATATGCCATTAGCCTTACATACAGCCTTGACACCAGCCTCAATGCCACTGCAATATGATATATAGCCCTGCTCATCATCGTTTGAGGCGTACTCAATAATGTCCTCAGAAAAGACCTGATAATACTCAAAGAAGTTCTCCTCATCCTCGGCAATAGCAGACTTTGCTATCTCCTTACCCACAGACTCACCCTTAGAATATGGAGACTGAGCAAATGCAAAGGTGCAGGTCATGACCAACGCCAATGCCAACATAAATAGATTTTTCATACTCTATTATAATTAATGGGTTACTATGTATCCCTATTATGAGGACTATTATACCTCATCAATATTATAATATCAATAATATAGCTCGTCGAGCATACCTTCAAATATGGCATAACCCATCATCTCTATGACCTGGTCTGTTTCATCGTCGCTCAAGCCATTAGCCTTGCAACTCTCACGCATACCTACCTCAAGACCATTTAGGAAGTTTACCAAATCATCCTCAGTCTCAATGTTGCTCGCGATATATGACTCAACATTTGTACTTAGACGATCAATGGCATCCTCATCCTCCTGGAAAGCGAGATTGATAATCTGCTTACCATAGAACTTACCCTTTGAATAAGGAGTCTGCGACTGAGCGAATGCAAAGGTGCAAGTCATAACAAGCGCCAATGCCAATAAAAATAGATGTTTCATAATCAATTATTTATCGTTAATTAAAGGCTAAACTTAGTAATTTCTTAATGGAGATATAACCTACATCTCGCCTGTTGGTGCAGGTTCTGCGGTAGGCTCCGACTTAAATATGTCATAGACATAACTATAGACCACCTCAAGGAGATTATCGGCAATCTGCTTAGGAATGCCCTGAGCTTCGCACTGCAAATATACTCCGACACCCAAACCACTTAGATACATCTCCATGTTATTGCTATCATCGCCAATATATCTGATAATATCTACCGATAGACGCACAATATTCTCATAGAAGGAGTCCTGAGTAGTATCAATACCAGTTTGAACAATAGTGATACCCAACTCCTTACCCTTCTCATATGGCGAGGGAGACTGCGCAAACGCTACTGAACATGTGAGCATCACAGCCGCAAGCAACAAATATAACTTCTTCATAATCATTATAATTTATTTAAGCATGTATACAAAAAGGGGGCTCACATAAGCCCCTATGTAACAATCAAATTTTAATATTGAGCAGTTTGCTGCATGCCCTCTAACATGGCATAGCCCATCATCTCCATGATTGCATCTGTCTCCTCATCGCTAAAGCCTTGAGCCTTACAAGCCTCACGCATACCTGCCTCGAGACCCTCTAAGTAGTTAGTCATATCCTCCTCAGTATTGATATTGTTAGTCATGTAAGTCTCAATATCAACAACGAGACTCTCAAGACGATCCATATCCTGCTCCATAGTAAAAGTAATCAACTGCTTACCATGAACCTTACCCTTTAAATAAGGTGACTGAGACTGAGCAAATGCAAAGGTGCAAATCATAACAAGCGCCAATGCCAACATAAATAGATGTTTCATAGCGTTTTACATTATTAAGTTTATATTGTTTATCATAAAATAGTTAGAACTCAAAGCCATCGTAATCATCCATCGGCTCATCATCATCGTCACCACGCTTATAGTCGGCCACACTCTTCACAACATCCTCCATGAATGCGATAAGAGCATCGGCATGCTCGTTGCGAAATCCATGCTCAACACACGACTGCACGGCACTGCTCTTGAAGCCCTCAATAAACGACTCATGCTCCTCAATAGACAACTCCATAACATAGTTATAGAGGCTCATACCCTCTGCTGCAACAGCATCGCTATTACTCTGAGCGGCATACTCCACAATACGCTTAGCGAAGTTCGAGCCCTCCTGTTTGGGGGACTGCGCCATGGCTACACCTAGCGAGAGTGCCATGATGACCACAATAGATAAAACCCTCTTCATTATACAATTAACGATATCGTTACACAAATATACGAAAAAAAGGCTATAGCTCCAACTTTTGCAAACTACTTTCTACCCTCGAAGTAGTATGGAGCGTAGTTCCAACCACACTTATCGTAGAACTTACGCATGACATTCATCTTCTCGCGGATGGTATTCTCATCGCGACGATCTGTTGCCCACTGCACCTCGGCCATAGCTGAGAGGCGTGGAAGAAGCATCTTCTCCACAGTAGGCATATCCTTGAGATACTCGGTCCACATGTTACACTGAACACCAATAAGGTGGCTCTTAGCCTGCTCGCTAAAGCCATTGTATGGGTCCCAGACATATACAAGTTCAAAAGGAATGTGACCACCAATCTGAAGACCCTCACCCTCACGACTCTCGGTCTGGTAGAAGTTGAAGTAGCAGAGTGTCATAGGGGTCATAACCACATCGTTGCCTCGCTCAGCAGCGTAGATACCACTACTTGAGCCTCGCCATGACATAACCATAGCTGTAGGTGTCACACCACCATCCAAAATCTCATCCCAACCAATCATGCGACGACCATTGGCAATAATATACTTCTCGATGCGTGCCACAAGATAGCCCTGCAACTCCTCCTCGCTCTCCAAGCCCTCGGCAGCCATGCGTGTCTGGCAATGTACGCAGCTCTTCCAACGATCCTTAGGACACTCGTCGCCACCGATGTGTATCAACTCCGATGGGAATAGCTCCAACACCTCGGCGAGGACATTCTCCAAGAATACATAAGTAGACTCCTTACCACCGCAGAGCACCTCAGGGGTTACGCCCCATGTAGTCCACACATCTACCTCCTGCTCCTCGCAGCCCAACCATGGGTATGCGTGAAGAGCTGCCTGTGAGTGGCCTGGCATCTCAATCTCAGGGATGACAACCATATAGTGCTGCTCGGCATAGCGTACTATCTCACGCACCTCCTCCTGGGTGTAGAAGCCACCATGAGGCACACCATCCCACTTCTCGGGGTTCAGACCATGGCCAACAAGGGTCTCGTTACGCATAGAGCCCATCTCCGTAAGTTTAGGGTAGCGCTTAATCTCTATACGCCAGCCCTGGTCGTCGGTAAGGTGCCAGTGTAGGCGGTTTACCTTATGTGCAGCAAGGATGTCGATATAGCGCTTAACATCCTCCACGCTGTAGAAGTGGCGCGATACATCGAAGTGAACACCACGATATGAGAAGTTAGGCTCATCGGCAATATAGCCACAAGGTATCTTACCCTCGAACTCTACTGCCATCTGACATATTGTCTGCAAGCCGTAGTATATACCAGCCTCCGAACCACCTGTCACCATAATCTCATCCTTCGAGATAATAATCTCGTAGCCCTCCTCAGGAACGAACTTATCGGTGCGCACCTTGATGCCATTACCTCGCTTAGCTGTTTTAAGTGGTTTCTTAAGGTCTAGACATGCCACCATATCCTCAGCAAAGAGCTGTGCAGCATTCCACGCATCGTCGTAGACCACGATGCGAGTCTTTGGGGTTATCTCAAAGTAGTCAGATGTCTCCTCGAACTCCATATATGCAGGCTCGGGGATAATGTGGGGCACAGCAGCGTATAGGCTCTGAGCTGAGGCCACAAAGGTCAAGGCAAAGATTGCCACAAAAAGTTTAGTGATACTCTTCATACTATCTATTATTTTACTCTGTTTCACACCATTATTTCTAATCTATTGATATGCACCGCCATGCTTGGCCAAGGCTCTATCACATAGCTCACATGCCAACACAACAAAGATAGTGCTTTTTTGTAAATATCCCAAAACCTCGCCCCATTTTGCATAATTGTTGTACCAGGCCACATGAGATTTTAGGGCAATTCTACAATTAGGACCAACGATTATCAACGATATCCGAGATAGAACAACCCGAGAAATCAACAAGTTACACACTAATTTTAAGAACATTCCTTTAGTTATTATGAGAGAGTCAATCTATGATCGTAGCCAGAGCGTGATAAGCCAATGGTGGCTTGCCGCTATCATCGGAATTGTAGCCGTAGCTGTCGGCTTCATCGTCCTGGTTAATCCTATTGCGAGCTACCTCTCGGCAGCTGTGTGGCTCGGCATTGCAATCTTCATATCGGGCATCATGAGTCTTATTATAAGTCTCTCGTCCAACAACATCGTCGTGCGTCGTGGCTGGGCAATCTTCGCCTCGATAATAGATGTTATAATCGGCGTGCTGTTGATGTTCAACATCCTCTTCACCGCATCCATCATGCCTATCATCTTTGGCATCTGGTTACTCTATCGCGGTGCCGTATCACTGATGCAGGGCCTCGACCTCAAGCGCTTCAATGTTAGCGATGCTGGTTGGATGATATTCGGCTCGGTAGTGATGCTGGTCATCGCCATTGTGGTGCTATGGCTACCCGAAACCATCGGCGTAGAGGCCGTAATACTCTTCCTCGCACTCGCCTTTATCGTCTACGGTGTGTCGATGATATCCTACGCCTTCAGACTCCTTGATATACACCGCCGCGCTAAGGATATGAGGTGATGAAACAGTATATTTGGCAGTAGGTATTTTTACCTATTTTCATACAATTATGGTCAATATTTAGGGCATAAAGCAAGCGATAAACCAAAAATTAATATCTTTGCGCAACTTGAAAGATGTACGCCTAAGCCTCACCCATGTGAGGAGGCACAACTAAGTTGATGTTTTACTAAATATTAGATACAATGGTAGATATTTTTGATCGTTTATCGAAGAATGCCGGAGGTCCTATCGGACAGTACATGTCGGCAGTACACGGCTATTTTGCATTCCCTAAGCTTGAGGGTGAGTTGGGCCCACACATGATGTTCCGTGGCAAGCCTGTTCTCAACTGGAGTTTGAACAACTACCTCGGCTTGGCAAACCACCCCGAGGTGCGTGAGGCCGATGCACAGGGCGGTAAGGATTATGGTATGGCCTACCCTATGGGTGCCCGCATGATGTCTGGTCAAACCAAGTTTCACGAGCAGTTGGAGCGAGAGTTGGCTGAGTTCGTAGGCAAGGAGGATGCCTTCCTTCTAAACTACGGCTACCAGGGTATGATATCTATTATCGACTGCTTGCTTACACCTCGCGATGTTGTAGTCTACGACAAGGAGTGCCACGCATGTATCATCGATGGTTTGCGCATGCACCCAGGCAAGCGCTTTGTATATGCCCATAACGACGAGGAGTCGTTGCGCCTACAGCTACAGCATGCCACAGAGCTTGCTGAGCAGCAGAATGGCGGTGTGCTCGTAATCACCGAGGGCGTCTTCGGCATGAAGGGCGACCTTGGCTTCTTGGATGTTATCGTTAAGTATAAGAAGGAGTTCAACTTCCGTCTTCTTGTTGACGATGCTCATGGCTTCGGTACTATGGGTACTCACGGTAAGGGTACTGGCGTTCACTTTGGCGTGCAGGACGAGATTGATGTGTTGTTCAACACTTTCGCTAAGTCGATGGCCGGCATCGGTGCCTTCGTATGCGGTCCACGCTGGTTGATCAACCTCTTCCGCTACAACATGCGCTCACAGCTCTACGCAAAGTCATTGCCTATGCCTATGGTTATCGGCGCATTGAAGCGTCTCGACCTCATCCGCAAGCACCCTGAGTATCAGGAGAAGTTGTGGGAGATTACTCGCGCATTGCAGAAGGGCCTCACAGAGAATGGCTTCGACATCGGCGTAACACAATCTCCTGTGACACCAATCTACATGAAGGGTGGTCACGAAGAGGGTACAAACCTCATCGTCGACCTTCGTGAGAACTATGGTCTGTTCTGCTCGATTGTTGTCTACCCTGTGATTCCTAAGGGCGAGATTATCCTTCGTGTGATACCTACTGCTGCACACACCATGGAGGATGTGGAGTACACCATCAACACCTTCAAGGCTGTGCGTGCTAAGTTCGAGGCAGGCGACTACATCAAGCCTATTCCTCAGATGGCAGACCCCGACTTCAAGGTTAGATAGTCGGCATACCAATATAAGTAATAACCCCAAGTGTTTGTAGCACTTGGGGTTATATTTTCATCTTACAACAACCATCCTCTATGGTACTGGATCGTAACCCGATCCACCCCACGGATGACAACGCAGAAGTCTGCGTGTGGTGAGGTATAGCCCCTTGATAGGGCCATGCTTACGCAGAGCCTCTATAGCATACTGCGAGCATGTGGGCGTAAAACGACATGATGGTGGCTTAAGGGGCGATATGCAGACCTGATAGAAGCGCACCATGAGAATGAAGGGCTGCGCCAGGAGTCTCTTAACAACGCGAAGCGACCTGCTCCAGAATTCTGCGAATTGCATTCTCGATGGTTTTATATTCGACAACCTCCTTAGAGGAGTATACTAGAGCCATATCTATGGCAACACCCGCATCCTCGGCACGCTGCCACAAGGGGTATTTCTGTAGGCGATAGGCCTCCTTCATACGGCGACGCAGGAGATTGCGCTTATTAGCACGCTTATGATTTCGCTTAGGAACAGAGAAGAGTACCTCTACCGTAGGCAAGGCACTCTTCTCTGTGTATGTTGTATATCTAAACGGATAGACAAAGCCCGACACACCATCGCTAAAGAGACGACGCTGTGCAGCAAGAGAGCACAATCGCTCCGACTTTGGCAATCCGTTAGGTGACGACATGACAGTCCTAATTACTGCACCTTGCGTGGTGCGCGTGTACGGGTCTTCTTCTGCAACTTACTCTGCTGGGCACGGATGAACTCCTCCTTCTCCAAGTTCTCCTTAACCTCGGCATCCTCAACCTCCATACCCTCCTGAATCTTGTTGCAGTAGATATCCAAGGCCTTAACCATTGATGGTGCCTCGGGCGATGGTGCCGAAGCCTTAACCTTCATGCCAGCCTCCTTAGCTGCACGCAAGGTTGCCTCACCAAAGGTTGCCACAACGGGGAGCTTATCTACATCGAAGTTCTCGGCCAAAGCCTTGACATCCGATGGTGAGTAGAGGGCGATAATATCGTACTCGTCAGGCTTAATCTCGCTCATATCGGCAGATACGGTACGCGCAAATACCACAGGGTCTACCTTGAGTTTGAGCTTCGAGAGGGTCTCAGGCAACTCAGGCTTATATGGTTCGGTAAGTGCGAGGATGAACTTATCGTCCTTATGCTTTACGATAAGCTCAAGAAGCGAGTTGAATGTACCATCGGCGAAAGATATCTTACGCTTACGATAGATGATATACTTCTGCAAGTAGAGGGCAACAGCCTCGGTATTACAGATATACTTCATGGTCTCTGGCACCACGATGCGAGCCTCCTCGCAGATACGGAAGAAGCTATCGATGGTAGTACGAGATGAGAAAATCATTGTGGTATGGTCGAGGATTTCGGTGCGCTGAGCACGAAACTCCTTAAGACTCACGCCCACAACACTGATAAGGGGCTTATAATCCACCACGAGATTATGCCTCTCGGCAAACTCAAAAAAGGGAGACTTCTCCAAAACAGCCGGACGAGGCTGCGATACCAAAATCTTACTAACTTTCAAGGCCACTCCTTTTATTTATAAATCAAACACTAAATCTTGGCGGCACACGACCGCACTCCACACCTATTGCAATCACCAACTATCTCACTAACATCTAATTAGCACCCACACCTCACATCATATGATTTGGAATGAATGTTACTAAAAAGCTGATAGGTAGCAAAATTGCGGTGCAAAGGTACAAAAACCAATGTAAAATAGAAATTTTTTGCCCAATAAAGAGAACAAAAGTCTCTTTTAAGTAAATTATAGACATTACGCCCATCACCACGCAAAGCACTATCGACCATATTGATAGCATATCATCGGGGGCAACAAGCCATATAGCCACAATGGGGAAGAGCAACACCACGCAACGCACCATGTTCAACAGCGACACAGCACCCGCAGCACTCATAATGTCGGAGCGCGTAACCCATTGCACCACCTTATACAGAATGTGTTGCCACAAAAACATAGCCATCATTGCCATCAGGGCATATAGCGGAGCTAAGGCAGCCTTGCTACTATCGTAGACCAAAGAGTTGGCTTCCAACGACATATCCACAAAGCGCACAACGACAAGCGATAGGAGCACAACACCCAAGGCAAGCACCGTAAGTTTAAAGCGCTGCAAGGGTAACTCACCGCCCTCATCACGCATATGGCGCTCACTACGACGGGTTATAATCCCATGCCACATATGACTTATAAAGCCCCAAAAGCGATAGAGCACAAAGAGGTATGCCACAATACCAGCTATGACAAGTCCCTGAAACAGAGGCTCGGAAATAAGTGTGGGCTGCAACGGCTCAACAGCCGCATAGCTACCCATGGTAGACTCCTGGCCGAACATCTCTGTTGGCGAGGCCTCCATATATCCGCCATTGTAGCTCACATCTCCCGACATAAGCACACTCTCCTTGCCATATATATCTCGTGGCAAGGCCTCCTTATAACCCGCCTCGCTCAGCTTTATAATCAACGAATCTCTACTCATCGGCAGCTCGTTTAAGTGTTACTCTAAAGGTTGTTCCACGCCCTATCTCTGAGCGTACAACGGCAATCTTACCCTTGTGATAGTCCTGCATAATACGACGCGACAGCGACAGTCCAAGACCCCAACCTCGTGTCTTGGTGGTATATCCAGGCTCGAAGACTCGCTCCCAATTACCCTTTGCTATACCCTTACCCGTATCACTAACCTCAACATATACACTATGCTCCGTCTCACCAATAGTCACATCTATAGTGCCCTTACCTTGCAGTGCATCGAGCGAGTTCTTCAATAGATTCTCGATAACCCACTCAAAGAGCGCCACATTGATAGGAGCTGTAACAGGGGCCATAGCAAGACCGCTATAGTTGATGGTGACATTACGAGGTACACGACGACGGAAGTACATAACCGTATCGCCCACAACCTCGTTGACATTGGCATTGGTAAGTTGTGCCTCGCCACCAATCTTCGAGAAGCGGTCAACAATCTTCATCAGATGAGCAAGGTCCTTTGACATCTCATCTACGGCCATCTGGTCCACAGGCTGCGAACGCAGATACTCCACCCAACCAAGCAACGACGATGTGGGTGTTCCCAGCTGGTGCGCAGTCTCCTTGGCAAGACCAACCCATACGCGATTTTGCTCGTTCTGCTTGGTTGACGAGAATGCTATATAAGCGAATATGGCAAAGACAATGATGATGACAAGCTGCACATATGGAAATAGCGTCAAAGCATCGCTATGAGCACTCGACACCAAAGAGGAGTAATCCGTGGTGGCATAACATATATAGTATATCTTCTCCCTATTATCGAAGCGTTTTGGTTCTACCCTCACCGAGTCACGATTACTCATCTTAGAGATCTCTTGAAACACTCGCTTAGGATCCTGCTCAACATCTCTTGGCAGGTTTGACAACATCACCTGGCTATACTCGTTGGTAATGACAAAGGGGACATTAGTATGCTCTGCAAGCTCACGCAACAACCTCTCTTCGCCTCGATTATGTATGCCGAAGTTGGCCTCACGCACGATATCTTTCCACATCGCCACAGTATTACGCTCGGCATCACGCAACTGCTCGATGGCAACCTCATCTTCATGCTTCATATCCGCAGACACCGACCATGTATAATATACCGAGAGGGCAGCAAGTGCCAAACCCACCACAATAGCTATGGTGCGGCCGCGTGCCGAAAGAAAACGACGAGGGTTATATCGTGACGAGAGCTTCATCCAGTGTGGCTATTAATGCATCGAGAGATCCTGCTCGCGAAGTATTCTACGATACTCTTCAACATCAAGGAGCAACTCTACGGCCGAATCCACCATGTCATCATGCATGGTGGCAAATTCCACGGCACCCTCGGCATAGGAATAGCGCAAGACAATCTCATAGTTGATAGTCTCGATAATCTCCTTGCGATAGGTCTGCATATTCGACATCTTATCATCCTTGACCATCCGACCAAACTGCTCAATGAGAGCATCCAGAGCCTCGTCGTAACGCTCACTCTTAGCAGCCTTCTCAAGGGCCGTTAGTGCTCGGCGTGTATCCGACTCATAGGGGACATCTTTATCCTCGATAAAACGACAGAAGTTCTCATACTCAGCATCACTGATGGTAAAGGTGCGCGTATCGATAGTCTCACCTTGATGGCGTCTCATATATTCATCGGCCCAATCCTCCATATAACCCATAGCATACAGCGTGAGAGCAAAGCGACTCACATACTCAGGCTCATGTTTAATATCGGGAACTATACCGCCACCATCGTACACTTTACGGCCACCACGCGTATGAAACTCTGTAATCAATGAGTCGGGAAGAGTTGCCACGCTGCCGTCGCTACCACGCGACGAGTAGTCTAAGGCCTGTATGCAACGACCAGAGGGGATATAGTATTTTGCTGTTGTGAGCTTGAGGTAGCTATTGTAGCCCACATAGTGTGTACCCTGCACTAAGCCCTTACCATAGGTGCGAGCACCCATGACTACGGCACGATCCATATCCTGCAACGAGCCCGCCAAAATCTCCGAGGCCGAAGCCGAAGCACCGCTAACAAGCACCACTATAGGCACACTATCGTTGAGCGGAGCATGAGTTGTAGAGTAGTGGTATAACGATGATGAATCACGGCCCATGATAGATACAACCCTCTCACCACGAGGCACAAAGAGAGAGGTGATGTCTACAGCCTCCTGCATGACACCTCCACCATTGCTGCGATAGTCGAGGATGAGACCTCGTAACTCACCACTAGCCATAAGCTTCTCTACGCTACGGCGCATCTCGTCATAGCTGCCATCAATAAAGTCGTTGTGACATATATATCCGATACCATCACGCACATATCCAGCATAGGGAACACTGGGGATAGATATTCTACGACGACGCAATGTAAGTGTGTCCACCGAGCTATCGAGGTTACGCTCCACCACCACCTCGACATCGGTCTCGGGGTCACCCTTGAGATTCGAGCTTATGACCTCCACATTCATACCCTTCATGCTCTTGCCGTCGATAGATAGAATCTTGTCGCCAATCTTGATGCCAGCCTCATCTGAGGGCGAGCCCTTATATGGCTGGGCAAAGATGATATAGTCGCCACGCTTGCGTATTAGCGAGCCAACACCACCATACTTTCCTGTGGTCATTATCTCGAAGGCAGCCATATCACTCTCCGAAAGGTACTCCGTGTAGGGGTCCGTAGCCTTTATCATACCCACAGAGGCGTACTTAAGAAGCTCCTCGGCCGACACCTCGTCGACATACTGAGTCTCGAAGGCACGCATTATATTAGCCAATATCTCTGTACTCTTGCCAAGTTCGAAATCGCGCTGCTCACGCCCCTCCTGCTGTGCCTGGGCAACATCAACGCAAAGAAGCATCATGGCCACAAGGACCACACAACGAACCTGCAACAAACTATTTATCACTACTCTCATAACGCTTACTATTAAGATAGCCCTGCAACTGATAGGCTACACGCGCCACCTGACTTCTAAGGCCGTATAGCTCCACGGCATCACCCACCTGGCGTAGCTCTATTCTATCTTCAAAACGCAGGGTTAGACGGCGTAGTATGCCCATGCTACGATAAATCTGCACACCATCACGCTCACCAACATATTTGAAGCCATAGACCATCATAGCGTTGTGTATGCGCACCTTATCCTCCTCAAGGTTGCACGATGGTACGCTCTTGCGCATATAGCCAAAGAGAGGGTATAGCGCCGCAAGGGCTACAAGACCCACGAGCATGATGATACCACCCTCGCTGCCAAACTTATATACTATATACTCCCATACACCCATCTTGATATTCTCGTCGAGGAGTGTCATAAGCCACACCAAGACTACGAGCAATACCGCGAGGTATAGGAAATACTTCAATGCACGAACAAAATATCTCATAATACTCTATAGTTTATCCATTAACAAACTCTACATATTTTCTGCCATGGCCTCAACACCACGAGCCACATCCTCCATAAGCCAGCGAGGTGTCGATGTAGCACCACATATACCCACACTCTCTACACCATCAAACCAACGAATATCGAGTTCCGAGGCCTCCTCAATGTTATAGGAGCGACTATTGTGGCTACGGCAAACATCGTACAACACCTTGCCATTTGAGGACTTTCTACCCGAGACAAAGATGATGACATCAACACTCTTAGCAAAGGCCTCAAGGAGCGCCTCACGCCCCGCCACACGACGACATATGGTATCGTCAAGTGTCACCTTTGTGCTATCCTTAGCACGACGCATCACCTCGCGCCCGAGGTGCTCGAAGGTGGCAATACTCTGCGTGGTCTGCGAGAGGAAGTATATGGGACGCGTGAAGTCGATGGTGTCGAGGTCCTCCTCGCGCTCCACCACAACAACATCGTCCATCACTTGGCCCGTAAGACCTACAACCTCGGCATGGCCCCTCTTACCCAAAAGAACCACCGTGCCACCCTCCTTACTCATGAGCTGATAGGCCTCACGCACCTTGCGTTGTAGGCGTGCCACAACGGGACAGGTTGCATCTATAATGGTTATGCCCAGTTCCTCGGCCCTTCGATAGGTTGTTGGGGGCTCACCATGGGCACGAATAAGAAGAGTGCGCCCCGTCAATGCCGACATATCGTCGTGCGTCACGGTGCGCAATCCTAACTCCTCGAGGCGGTGCACCTCAACACGATTGTGCACGATATCGCCCAACGAATATACTTCGCTATGGTGCCGTAGAGCCTCCTCGGCCTCGCCTATGGCCCTTACAACACCAAAGCAGAATCCTGAATTATCATCTATTATTACTCGCATACTACCCATTTATCACTCGGCGATACTCCTCGTCGAACCACTGCATCTGCTCCTCGACACTCATGTTAGAGTTGTCGAGTACAATGGCATCATCGGCCTTACGCAGAGGCGATATAGCGCGGGTCATATCGGCCTTATCTCGCGATACTACATTCTCGTATATCTCCTCCAAAGTCACATTGTCCCCCTTCTCGGTTAGCTCCTTGTAACGACGCTGCGCACGCACCATAGGGTCGGCAGTCATATATATCTTGAGTTCTGCCTCGGGGAATACCACTGTGCCAATATCGCGACCATCCATCACCACACCACGACGCACTCCCATCTGCTGCTGCATATCTACAAGCATAGCACGCACCTCGGCGATAGAACTTACAGCACTCACGCAGTTGCTCACCTCGATGGTACGAATCTTACCCTCCACAATGTCACCATTGACATATATATCGCTGGCACCACGCTCGGGATTGAACCTAAAATCTATTGTTATATCCTTGAGCATTGCCACCACAGCCTGCTCGTCAACAATACCCGAGTTGATAGCTCCATGCTCCAAGGCATAGAGGGTCACGGCACGATACATCGCACCTGTATCTATGAAGATATAGCCCAAACGAGCAGCTATTGCCTTAGCAAAGGTACTCTTACCACATGACGAGTGGCCATCAATGGCTATAATAATGCGTCTATTGTTCATTACAATTATATTAATACAGAGAGAAGGGTGTACAAGCCAAGTACGCCAATAACCACACCTGCGATATGGTTTATGGTGAGCATGTGGCGTGGACGGAAGCCCTTACGGAAGAGGTTGATAACGGCAGTCAATGCCAACCACCATGCCATAGCACCGATCAAGAAGCCAATGATAATCAACACGCTATATACGAAGTTTCCGAACTTCTTACTCATATCCTCCTCGCCCTGCGAATCATCAGCAGGAATCATCTTAACATTCACCTTCTCAGAAACATCAGCACCTGGTCGTGTGATTACAGCTGTAGGCATATTGACAGCCTTTGCATTCTGCTCGTCAAGCTCCGCAGAAGCATCTGCGGCAGCCATCTCCTCTGTTATAGCAGTGGCTATAGCACCCACGATAGCGTCAGCCACAGGGTCTCCCGAGTCGAACACCTTGGTTTGGTTCTCGCCCTCCAATTCGGTAGTAACTGCCACCTCAGAGTCGACATCAGCCTGGGCGAGCAAGCCATCAACAGCCAACACCTCAGCATCGAGGTTAGGCTCCTCGGCAGCAACCTCCTCAACTGCAACAACAGCAGTCTGCTCCTTATTTTCACCCGAGAGGTCGATGTGGAACATAGCAAAGAAGGCGAGGATGTATGGGATGATTACCACGAAGTTAGCTAAGGTAAATCCGAACATCGACACAAAGTCCTGCCAAAGGAATGTCTTACCTGCACGATTCTTGCGTATCTGGGGCACAGGATTTTTGAAGAAGATGAATATACCAACGATGATAACAAAGATACCGGCACACACCTGTATGGCAGTGTGATACTCGTCGATATAATCCTTAATAAGTGAAAATACAGTGAATGCCAAGATTGCGAGCAAGGCATCGGCGAAAGCCACACCGAGACCAGATATAAAGCCCGACAACAAACCCTTGCTCAATGTACGCTGTATGCACAACACAGCCACGGGACCCACGGTCACCGACGAGGCGAGGCCTACGCACATACCAGCAAAAATTACCTCTAAAATGTCAATAATCATTGTAGTGTACCCTTTTTCTCACACTCCACCAATATAGAGCAAACACCCTTGCATAGTGGATAAAACATGCGGTGCAAAGATACAATCTTTTTGTGAGATAAGCATACTATTTTGGATGTAAAATATAAAAAAGTTGAGTTTTGTGACAACAACACCCTTCGCAACGGCAGCGCTTCGCTATGGAAAAAGGTATTTTCGTTGACATAATTTTGCCACTTGACATAATCTTTGTATCTTTACCACAAATTTAAAACATATTCAAACAGCTATGAACGAAGTAAAGAAACAGATCGAGATTCACCTCGACGAGCAGGTTGCTCAGGGCAACTACTGCAACTTGGCCATCATATCACACTCAACCTCGGAGTTCATCCTCGACTTTGCAACCATGCTCCCAGGCCTTCCTAAGGCACGCGTAAGAAGCCGTGTGGTACTCACCCCCGAGCATGCTAAGCGCCTACTGTTGCAGTTGCAGGAGAATGTCAGCCGCTATGAGAACAACTTTGGCAAGATTAACATCACCACAAAGCCAGCTATCGTCGATCCATTCGGCGGCAAGGGTAATGCATAAGGAGCTGTTGGAGCGCCAATATGCACCGTTAATAAACAGATAAACCCAGCCATGTGGCTGGGTTTATCTGTTTATTAACTATCAACTATGGCTTGAAAGGCAAGTTATTCTCCACATAGAAGTTCGAATACTTCACCTTATTACCACTCTTGCTTGTGCGCAAATAGTGTTATATAGCTTTTCCAGTCAACTCACACTAAAAACAAGGCGTCGACTCTGATTAGAGCCGACGCCTCTTGCAAAACTCTTATAGAGCATATTCCTGCAACACTATTGTGCGTTATATGTTATAGTATATGTAGGTCTTCCATCCTCGTGAGTGCTCTTGGTAATCTCATAGCCCTCGGGGAGTACGATGCCATCCTCATGGAATGTCTGTCCAACAAGGAATGCACCCTGATAGTAAGACCAAGGACGGAGGTACTGTGGAGTTGTTGGGAGCATACATCCCTCATCACCCCATGCAGGATTAGCGCCTACGAATGTACCACCGTAAACCCTAAAATAGTTGTTCGATTTATTAAACATCTTACTTATGTGATTTTTAACAGCTATTCGTGTTGTATTAGGATCACCAGACTGTCCACGCTTAGCAATATCTGCTTCGGTCTCAACAAGAGTCTCTTCACCAGCAATCAGTCTATCGATATAGTTAGCATCCACACCATAATAACCGCTATCAAAGTAACCACCATTAATTGTCACACCTGTTGAGCCCCAACCACCAGCGGGTTTAGTACCCACAAACATACTACCAGCACTACCTTCATAACCCTCAGGAATGTTTCTAACAAATGTACCACTTTCGATAACCAAGTCACCCGCAGGATAGAACATAATTGGAGCGGGGGTTGTTGCTTCAACTACTCCATCACCATCAATAGTTAGAGAGCCCCCCTCTCTAATTATAAAAGCATAATGAGAACCATTACTATTAGGATCTAATGTTTCAGTGTCGATTACAATTTTTTTACCGTTCATATCGAGGTGAACATTCTTGCCCGCTGGCACATCGATTGTCTTCTCAGGAATTACATCCTCTGATAACTTTAACAATACTTCGATCTCAGTTGTTGTCTTAAGGTTTGCAAGTATATCATTCAAGTTTGCTTTGTTGACAAGAATAGTAGCATCGTATACCTCGTAGTCAGTCATACTACCCTCGACATTTCTTGACTTGTAACCATTAGCTACAAAACCATTAGGATGTGTCTGCATCCATGATGCGGGCTCAGTGCCTGGTGCAGCAGGGTTGAAATTAACAAAAGTACCGCCATAGACATTGATAGTACCATGGTTATCCTGAACATTGAGCGCTGCATATACACCATTTGTCTTATCTGCATATGAGGTCTTATCCGCTGCTAATGCCTCGAAAGTACCACCGTGGATATTTATTACGTTGTCGCCACTTGCATAGATTACAGAGCGACCACCCTTAGCGAAGCCCTCCTCGCAACCGAGGAAATTACCACCGTAGATATTAACTACAGCACCTGCATTACCGCGTGCCCATACAGCCATAGTGCTACCCTGAACGGTACCCTCACCAATGATATCCAACTCACCGTAAGCGATGATACCCTCGCCCTCACCGAAAGTCTCAGACTTGGTAGTGTTGATGATGTTGTGACCATTGAGGTTGATAACCGCATTGACACCAGCATTAATAACAACGGGCTTTGTCAACTCCACGTTCTCAGTAAGTGTCACCTCACCACCGACAATACCCACAAAGGCGAGCTTCTCAGCCATTGTCTGAGGCCACTCCTTCTCCTCATCAGTCTCGTCGATGTTCACACTAACCTGAGTGCCATCAGTAAGGATATTACCTGAGATTGTTGTCAAGCAGTTGCGCTTAGCAGGAATATCTGTATTAAAGTTATTAAACTTTATTCGACGACCATCCTCCTGCTTCACCTCCATTGTGAAATGAACTATGTCATTATTTGCAAAGAAATAGTCGGTAAAGAGAGTTGCAACCTCACCCTCATAAGCATCTGTGGAGTACTCCACATACTTTACTATGGTATTAGCATTCTCAGCGACATCCCTTGCAACACCCTCAAGGGCATTAAAGGCCATACGAAGATTTGATGTATATGTTACTGTTGCCTTCGCAGGATAGATTTTTAGTAGCGCAAGATCAGCCAAGTCGGTGGTCTTCACTCGCAATTTTGCGAAGGGTCGAGTCAAATTAACATTGATAGCAGATGCACTTGTATAGTCTACCACCTCAACCACGCCAGTAAAGGCATCACGACTCTCGTCCATAGCCCTCCATGGATGCTCCTCGGTATCAATAATTGTTACATTAGTTAGGTCTGCAGTGTTGTAATGGTTATCGACATCACTCTCTGATGTTACAACATCTGCCCACACCACAAAGGAATACTTACGATTTGGAGCAAGGCGAACATTAAAAGCCATAAACTTATCATCGCTATAGTCAACATAACGATGATCCGTCGGCTTGCCATCCTCATCGTAAATCTTCATCACATAGCGCATAGTAGCGTCGCCATCAAGAATACCATTATCGAACACACCCTTCGAACTATTCAAGCCAGCACGAGTCTCCACATCGGCAACTGAAATAGTAATAGTTGATTCAACCTCACCAGCCACCTCTACATTTAGACCCTCAGGCTCAGTCTGACATGATGCCAATCCTAGCAACAAAGCAGCTAAAGCTAAAAATCTCTTCATAATATTAAGTTGTTTTTGTTGTTATATTTTTCAAATACTATTAGCAACTATACATTTGCCACCATTGCCTCATGCACACAACATAGTGTGCTATACCCAAAACATTCAGTTATGGGCATAACAAAAGAGCCTTACAACCTGCATGGTTGTAGGCTTCATTCCAATAATAATCAGATTGATTTATCTCGCTAACACATTGATATACAGACAAATACCCCCCCCTATGCCAATGACAGAGGTTTGTACAACGGTGTATTTCTGCAAATTACGCATCTACGGTCTGAAAATTAATAGTGACACAACGCCGCAAATATAACAAAAAAAATGGGCTCAACCAAATAGTTTTCAGCTTTTTTTACACCATACCACCACAAAAATAGCAGGGGCGTATCCAAGCATGGATACGCCCCAACTATTTAGTATATATATCGTTACTCCTTAACAACCAACGAGCAAGGCATCTCAAGCGATGCGCGAGTAGAGCCATTTAGCTCCTCGACAAGTGCGCGAAGCTCCTCGATATTACTCTTATTCTCGGCTGTAGCACAAGCATAGCGACGACCGATAGAGCCCGTCTTGCCATTGTGATCTACACTATAGGCCAAGGCTGTCATATCGGCATTCCACTCCGAGGTGTAGAAGTTATAGGGCGAGGCAACACTACATGTTGCCCAATAACCCGATGCAAGGGTCCACAACTCACCATCGGAATAGGCATTATCATTACTACAATCACCCTCAAGCATTGTGGTAAAGAGCGTGCGCGTAGTCTCAAGCTCGCCATACTTAACAACGATGATAGCCTTGCCAGCCGACAAAGCTGCATTGCCGAAGATAGTACCGTTCTCCTCGTCACCCGAGTAGTAGCCAACAACCTCTACCGTAGGCGTAGCCTCACCAAGAGTATCGGTGCGTGCCACATTATCGAAGGTGAAGGTCTTAACAATCTTACCTGTGCGCGAGTCGAGAGCGTAGATATAGGCCATAATCTCGGTATCGGGCAGGAGACCTGACACCTGCACCGAGCAATTACCATTATAATAGTACTGGTCTAAGACCTCGGCAATAGTGATGCTTGGGTTGAAATCCTTAGAGCCATTATAGTAGTAGTCGAAGGCCTCCTGCTCCCAAGCCATATACTGCTCCTCGTCATACTCCGTAGGCACGCAAGCACCTGGTATATAGTAAATTGTATTATCCGACGATGTTACATTCATATTGAAGCCGTAGGGCGAGATATTAGATGCCGAGATGGTAAACTCCACCTCCTCGACACTACCACCAGGCAAGGTGCGGAAGGTCTTCATATAGGCATCTGTGGTGATACCACCATCGTAGCCAAAGGCGATGATATAGTAGTCGGTATCTGCGGCAGGGAGCTTCATAGCATTACTTCCCGAGTGCTCGACAACGCCCTTATCATCGGCCATAATCTCCATCCAGCCACCCCACTGGTTAACAATCTTATGCATAACCTCATCGGCCATAGATACGCCGTCCCAAGGCTGCACAAGGGCACAATACTTATCGTTATTATTCGATGGAGTGATGCGGAACGAGGCCTCCATCTGCTTGACATCCCACACCTCGATATCGAAGGTCATCTCCGACTTGGCAGCTGCCTCGGTAGTATAGCTCTTCTTGCAGATGTCTGTGCAGATAACAATACCCTCTGAGTCCATAATCAAGCCCGCAACGAGGATATAATACTCCGTATACTCATTGAGGCCCTTAGCCTGAAGCTCAAGGTTACCCTTATGGATAAGCGCCTCTACAATCTGCCCATCCGAGTAGCCAGCACCACGATAGGCATTGATATCCTGCTGGAAGTAGTACTCATAGAAGTAACCCTCGGACATCTGGTAGCCGTTAGCATCGTTGACATAGTAGTCGTAAGTAGACTTAGGCATGGTACATAGGTACCAGTATATCTCCTCATCCGAGGGCGACACACTGATAGTCACACTATTATCCACAACCTCGGTAGCCACATCAAAGGTACAGTCGTTCTTCTCAACAGCCAAGGTCTTAAAAGGCACCTTTGTAAGTTCAGTGCTTGCCTCATAATTCTCATCCACGCCAAACACCAAGAGGTAGTACTCCGTATCAAGCGATAAACCTGAGAATGTGACATTCTCGATAACGCCATTATCCACCACCGAAGGCATATACTCCGCGAGGGTCTGACCCTTAGACGCAGCCACCTCAGTAAGCTCCTGGAAGACGGTAGCGATAACAAACTTCTCCTGTGTGAACTCCTCGACAACACTAGCCTCCTCAACAACGCACACATAGTCTCCAATGGTCTCGGCAGGTGTCACACTGAGGGTAACGGTCGAGCGAGTAATCTCGTCAAGCACTACCTTGAAGTCCTCCTGCTGCACAGGGTCCACAGGCGCAGGCTCCTCGTTCGTAGTACACGCTACAGCCATGGACACGACCGCCATGAGAGCCCACAATCTTGAAAACATACTCTTCATAATCAATGTTTATTAATAGGGGCGTGTCCTAAGAACACGCCCCTAAACATACTCTATAATAGTCTATTAGAATGCGAATGACTTAACAACAGCAACATTCACAAGGTCGCTTGCTGGCAAAGCCAAGGCCTCCACCTCGTGGTAGACAACCTCTGCGCCACGGAACGCCTCAACCTCCTCGCTCCAGATGCACTCCATAGTAGGAGCTACGGCATTGTGGTTAACAACGAGCGACTGACACATAGCCTTAGGTGTAGCGTTGTTACGCTCCTCAACATATGCACGAAGCTCCTCGATGTCGCGGACCTCTGAAGGTGTAACACCAAGACGCGCCACCTTACCCTCAGCGCCGTCAGCATCCTGTGCGTAAGATACGATAGTCTGCTCGATATCCCACTCAGCAATGAAGAACTCGTAAGGAACATTGAGGTTAGCGATCTCGCTCCAGTAGCCACGGAACTCAGAGATGATATAGCGATCAGCCAAAGCGTTTACATCAGCAAATGGGTCTGCTGAGATTGCTGTGAAGAGCGCTGATGCACCCTCAAGGTTCTTGTGAGTAACAGCTACAATAGGCTTACCTGCAGTCATCGCAGCATCACCAAAGATAGTACCGTCCTCCTTGTCGCCATTGTACACACCCAAAAGCTCAATAGTTGGGTCTACAGTACCTACTGGCAATGTAGTAGCGATAGTATCCATGTCGAAGTAGCACTTAGCGAACTTACCAGTTTTAACATCGATAGCCAAGACATAACCCATATACGATGTCTCAGGTTCGAGGTTAGCTACATAGAACTTAGCGCTACCATTGCGATAAGGATAGCCCTGCTGCTTGAGTTTATCCAAAGCCTCCTGATATGTGAGACATGGGCTCTGGCCCTCCATACACATCTGCATTACAAGTGCAAGCTGGTCAGCAGAAGCGGCCATAGCTGCCTCAGGAGTGAAGCTATCAGGATAGCCGATACCTGGCTGGTAGTAGATTGATGGGTCTGATGACTCTACCTCGAAGGTGAAGTCGTAAGGACCAACCTCAGTGAACTTGAACTTGAAATCAGCGTTGAATGCATCGCCATGGTTTGCAGTCTTGAACGATACATATACTGGAGCTGAGGTGATAGTACCAGGGTTAGAGTCGTACTCGCCAGTCTCCTCGTTGATGACAGTACCATATGTTGGGTTAGCCTCGAAGCTAAATACCACTACATAGTACTCAGTCTCAGCGATATTCAACTCATAGCTACCCAAGTCAGCAACGCCTTTGTGAGGCTCACGAATCTCGATTGTGCCATTCTCGCCCCAGTAGTATAGATACTCTGTGATAGCAGCATTTGCAATCTCAGAAGGCTTCATGCTCTTCTTCTTGCTATCGATAAAGCCGATGTAGTAGTAGTAATCAGCATTTAGATCTGATGGGGTAATCTTGATATCGGCCGAGTAGTGCTCGATATTTGTCACCTGAACATCGAACGAAAGGTTGTTAGCAGCAGCCTCGCCAGAGTTGTAACGCAACTCCTTAACCTCGGTTACTACAGCAACGCCCTCAGCATCGTACTGAACACCTGCTGCAAGGGCAACATACTTAGTCTTAGGCTGAAGACCCGATGCATTGAGTGTACGGTAGCTTGTGTAGATAAGCTTATCCTTAATCTCCTGCTCACCCATGCCCTCACCCTGAAGGGTCTCAATCTCGGTGTTTAGGTAGTACTGGAAGAACTCCTTCAAAGTCCAGCCATACTCACCATCCTCCTTGGTGTACACCTGCATCTCCTCAACAGGGATATTCACAAGGTGCCACTCCTGCTTGTCATCCGATGGAGTAACTGTGAGGGCAGCGCTGGTGAGATACACCTCCGACTTGATAGTGAAGGTACAAGCTGACTGCTGCACATCCTTAGTCTTGAACTTAACAGCTGTAATCTCAGTTGTTGAAGCATACTCCGCAGCTGCATCAACACCAAACACGAGCAAGTAGTAATTAGCATTCTGTGCAAGGCCACTAACCTCGTGATTCTCCAACGCACCACGCTTAACAACCTCGCCCATATACTCTACAAAGCTCTTACCCAGAGACTCAGCGTATGCAGCAAACTCAGCATAGATCTTCACTATGAGCTCAGCATCTGTTACACACTGCTCAACAGCAGCTGCTGGATATACCACTGCGAGGTAGTCAGCCTCGGGATCCGATGGAGTGACATTGATAAACGCCGAGGTGCGTGTTGTCTCCGATACTGAAGCCTCGAATGTAAGCTCTTTTTCGTCCACTGGTGGCACAGGATCTGGACCTGGCTCTGGAGTAGGCTCCTCAGTACAAGCAGCGAATGACAACGTGAAGGCTGTCATAAGCATCATCAACCAATTAAGTCTTTTCATAATTTGTTAGTTGTATTAGTTTATAGATTAATTAATTATTTACCTAACTGCGAGTGCATTAGCCAACCCTCACTACACATAGCGTTCGGAATTAGCAACACTTCTCCAATACAAAAGTATATGTTTTTGAGCCAACTACCAAATTTTCAACCCATAAATTGGGGTATACATTCAAGTTTAATGGCGAATAGATAAGCGACTTAAGCGATAGGAGAGACTATCATTGCAACAAAAAGAGAGCTGCCCCGAAGGACAGCTCCCTGAAGTTTTCTCTTATAGAGATACCGCTAGGCGGTGTTTTAGCATTGATTATGCGTTTGTTACGCGCTCAAGCCACTTAACCATACCAAGCATTACACCCATAGAGAGCAAGCATACTGCGAGGAATACGGTCCAGCATACCCAGATAGGCGCTGCGTTGTACATAAGAGGACCAATCCAAAGAAGGAGGTTACCTACCGCTGTAGCACCAAGCCACAAGCCCTGGCAGAGACCCAACATATGCTTAGGTGCAACCTTTGATACGAATGAAAGACCAAGTGGTGAGATAAAGAGCTCCGCAACAGTAAGGAAGAAGTAGAGCACGAAGAGTACCCATGGACCAGAGAGCTCAACACCCTCAGCACGAGCCTCAGTAGCTGATGGATAGCCCATGTAGTATGAGTAGATTGCAAGGAATACGAACGCCATACCAGCGATAGCCATACCGATAGCAATCTTACGAGGAGTTGAGATATACTTACCACGACGAGCAAGAGCGCCAAAGATCATCATCACGATAGGAGTAAGGATGATTACATACGCAGGGTTAAGAGCCTGCCATACCTCAGGAGCTACGCTGTCAGACTTAACGAAGTCACGGGCAAACATTGAGAGTGAAGTACCATTCTGGTGGAATGCGAACCAGAAGAAGATAGCGATAGCCAACACTGCAAAGAGTGCATACAAGCGCTGCTTAATCTCCTTAGCAGCTGCTTTACGCTCCTCTGGAGTGTACTCAACAGTTGCAGCAGCAACCTTCTTTGATGGAGTTGGGAAACGCTTGCGAGTACCGATGAAGATAACCAACGAGATAACCATCGCAGCAACAGAAGCGATGAATGAGTAGTGGATACCCTCGTTGAAAATCTGGAGGTAGTTAGAAGTGAACTCACCCATATTAGCGATTGGCTCAGCAGCAAGCGAAGCCTCGTTTGCCAAGTTCTGCAAGTTCTCAGTAACAACACCTGTTGTCTGATAGTCGTGGCAAAGAGCTGGGAGCTGTGCGTTGTAAACCATGTCGTTAGCCTTCAACCACCACTCACGGAGCAATGGAGCAACGAATGGAGCGATAACACCACCGATGTTGATGAATACATAGAAAATCTGGAAACCTGAGTCACGCTTTGACTTAGCCTCAGCAAGAGCCTCAGGGCCCTTCTTAGCAGCCTCAGCCTCCAAGTTATCATACATCTGACCTACGATAGCCTGCAAGTTACCCTTGAACAAACCGTTACCAAAAGCGATAACGAACAAAGCAACGCAAGTCAATGGAAGCAACCAAACCTGATTTGTGTCAGTTGCAAGAATTGGAATAGAGAGGGCAACATAACCAATTGCCATCACCAACAAACCAGTCATGATGGTACCCTTGTAGTTCTGGGTCTTATCGGCGATGTAACCACCGACCAAAGCCAAGATGTAGATACCAGCATAGAAGAACGAGTAGATCAAAGAGCTAGTCTCCTCGCTCAAACCGAACTTCGAACATAGGAAAAGCACCAGAACAGCGTTCATGATGTAATAGCCGAAACGCTCACCCATGTTACTGAGTGCCGCAGCTATAAGACCTTTAGGATGTCCTTTAAACATAAAAAAAGAGTTTTAATTAAAAAATATTTTATAGTTTGTTATTCAATTAACACAATACAATGCGCAAATGTACAAATAATTTTTGTATCTTTGCTACAAATCAGTCCAAAAAAAAGAATGAACGCTGAAATTAAAAGACTCGAAATGGTTGAGCAGGACGAGTGGTTACACCCTGTGGAGGATGAAATCAATCGCCGTTACTCAATGTATATCAATAGATTAGCCAACATCGAAAATGCCGCAGGCTCTATCGTCGACTACGCCAATGGCCATCGCTACTACGGCTGGCAGCGCGATGAGCAGATGAAGGGTTGGTGGTTCAGAGAGTGGCTTCCCGAGGCCAAAGATGTCTACATCTTCGGCGATTTCAACAATTGGCAGCGCACCGAGCTTCGCCTACAGCGCAACCGCGATGGAGTGTGGAGCATCTTCCTCCCCGACGGCATGTACAGCGAGCGCCTGGTGGATGGCTCGCTATATAAGATCCATGTCCATGGCGACAATGGCTGGCGTGACCGCATCCCCGCCTATGCCAAGCGTGTGGTGCAGGACGACACTACCAAGAACTACACAGCGCAGTTTGTCATCGAGCGCCCCTACGACTGGAAGCACGACGACTTCCGCGCACCCAAGGTGGGCGAGTTGCTCATCTACGAGGCACATGTAGGCATGGCTGTTGAGCGTGAGGGCGTAGGCACATATGTTGAGTTCCGCGACGAGGTATTACCACGCATCAAGGAGGCGGGCTACAATGCCGTGCAGCTTATGGCCATTGCCGAGCACCCCTACTACGGTTCATTCGGCTACCATGTATCGAGCCTCTTCGCTCCATCATCACGCTTCGGCACCCCCGATGAGCTACGCTCGCTTATCGACCGAGCGCATGAGCTTGGCATTGCCGTAATCATGGACCTTGTGCATGCCCACTATGTTAAGAACTTCGATGAGGGCATCAACGAGCTAGATGGTTCGAAGCACCACTACTCTAAGGAGGGCGGTGCTGGCTACCAGAAGTACTGGGACTCTATGATATTCGACTATGGCAAGCGCGAGGTGGAACATTTCCTACTCTCTAATGTTAAGTATTGGCTTGAGGAGTACCACTTCGATGGCTATCGCTTCGATGGCGTTACATCCATGCTCTACCACCACCACGGATATGTAGAGTTCGACTGTCGCGAGCGCTTCTTCGATGAGGGCGTCAACCGCGATGCTATAGTATATCTCACCCTTGCCAATAAGCTTATCCACGACCTACGCCCCGATGCCATATCTATCGCCGAGGATGTTAGTGGCATGCCCGGCTCATGTGTGAGCCCCGAGGCTGGAGGCATGGGCTTCGACTATCGCCTTGGCATGGCTATCCCCGACTACTGGATAAAGCTACTCAAGGAGCAGAGCGACGACGACTGGAACATATGGCAGATGTGGTCGGAGATGACCAACCGTCTACCTTCGGTACGCACCGTAGCCTATGCCGAGTCGCACGACCAGGCGTTGGTGGGCGATAAGACTCTCGCCTTCCGCCTGATGGACAAGGAGATGTACTTCTCGATGGATAGAGCATCCGAGAACTTGGTCATCGACCGAGGCATGGCCCTGCATAAGCTCATACGCCTCTTCACCATAACCACAGGTGGCGAGGCCTACCTCAACTTCATGGGTAACGAGTTTGGCCACCCCGAGTGGATAGACTTCCCACGCGAGGGTAACGGCTGGTCATATAAGCATGCTCGCCGTCAGTGGTCATTGGCCGAAAATGGCTTCTTGCGCTACTCCTTCCTTGCTGAGTTCGACAAGGCGATGATTGCAGCAGTCAAGGAGTATGGTGTCTTGGGCGATGGCTACCCATATAACCATATGATGGATGAGCAGAACAAGACCATGGTGTACTCGCACAAGGGTCTACTCTTTGTACTCAACTGGCACCCCACAGCCTCGATACCTAACTACAGGCTTAATGTGCCATGGCCAGGCAAGTACAGCGTGCTTCTATCTACCGATGAAGGTCGCTTTGGAGGCCACGACCGCGCCGATGTGACAAACGAACACTTCACCACAACACACGAGGCGGAGGATGGTTCTGTTTATCATACCATAGATATATATAATACATCACGAACAGGTGTAATACTTAAGTGGGAGGAGTAGATATGGTGAAGCAGATTGCATTAACACTTGTGGCAGTGATAGTTGCCACCATAGCATACGGCCAAGCACCTCAGGGCGACAGTTCCAAGGCGAGCCACATAGTTATATCTAAGGAGGACATGACCCTTACGCTCTACGATAGCAACAACCTTGTTATCTGCGAGTTTCCCATTGCCGTTGGCAAGAACTATGGAGACAAGCGTCGCATTGGCGACATGAAGACCCCCGAGGGAGAGTTTGTCATCGAGAACATACACAACTCATCGTCGTGGACCCACGACTTTGGAGATGGCAAGGGTCAGATTGCAGGATGCTACGGGCGATGGTTCATACGCCTAAAGACGCCACCTCACAAAGGCATAGGCATCCACGGCACACATCTGCCCGAGTCGATAGGCACACGCGCCACCGAGGGATGCATACGCTTGGAGAATAGTCACCTCGACAGCCTCAAGCCCATGGTACGCATAGGCATGCCCGTACGCATCGAGTCATCGGCACAGGACCGCGAGGCAACAGCCATGTATGACGCGGAGCACAAGTAGATAGAGAATTAAGAGTAATATAATAAATAATAGGTAACATTAAACAACGAAGAGAGGATATGAAGAAGAGCCTTCTTTTTACACTCGCCATAGCTTCGCTCACACTCACATCATGCATGAGCGACGAGGCAAACAAGAGCGACGACAACAACACAACAGCAGCAGTAGAGACCGTCAAGGGTCCTGAGGCGGTAGACGACGAGGCGGTAGATAGCAATGCTACTGAGGCCGACCACATCGTAATATCGAAGAAGACTCTAACCCTCAAGGTCTACGACAAGTACAACCGCCTTATCACTAAGTACCCTATCGCTGCGGGTAGAGTATTTGGTAAGAAGCAGGCTAATGGTGACCTCAAGACCCCAGAGGGCGAGTTCCGCATCGGCGTGATTCAGGATGCCAGCAACTGGACATCTATCGACAACAACGGCAAGAGCATCCAGGGTGCTCGTGGTCCATGGTTCATGCACCTCGATGGTGGCGAGATTCGTGGTATGGGTATCTGCGGCACGCTCGATCCAACGGTGGTGGGCACACGCTCATCAGAGGGTAACATCATCCTTCGCAACGAGGACCTTATAAGCCTCAAGGAGATTATCACAAGTAACATGCCTGTTACCATCCTTCCTGCCGATGCTGACCTTTTGGCAGATGGCATCGTCATAGAGAAGAGCGAGGAGGAGACAACCACAGAGGCAACAACCGCCGAGACTAAGAAGGGAGAGAAGAAGAACACAAGTGGTGTCACCGACGAGAATGGTGATGTATGGCACACCATAGCTAAGGGTGAGGTACTCAGCAAGATTGCCGACAACTATGGCACAACCGTGAAGAAGATTCAGGCCCTTAACCCAGGTCTCAAGGCCGACAAGATTCGCGAGGGTCAGCGCATCAAGGTATATGGCTCTGGCGAGGCAACCACAACTGCCGTGACCAAGAAGGTCGAGGAGAAGAAGGAGACCCCTGCAGGTGAGGTATGGCACACCATAGCCAAGGGCGAGTTGGTGAGCAAGATTGCAGCTAACTACGGCACATCGACCAAAAAGATTGCAGAGCTCAACCCCGACATCAATATCGACCGCGTCCGCGAGGGTCAGAAGATTCGAGTTAAGTAATCGGTCAAGACACTGAAATAAACGAGGGAACTAAGGAGTTCTAAAGGGGGCAGGGGTCAATAATAGACCCACCATGAACGCTTTAGAACACCTTTGCTCCCTTGTATCATTTATGGACACAACCATCACAAAGATAACGCTATGCTACGCACAATCGTAACACTTTTGGCGACACTCCCCCTCGTCGCAAGCCTCTCAGCCCAAAAGCCAGCAACACTACACTCACCCGACGGACGCATCGAGGCGACCCTCTCGGTTGATAAGTGCGGCACACCACGCTACACGCTACATTTCGGCGATGAGCTACTTATCGACAATGCACCCTTGGGTATTGTCACCTCCGAGGAGGACTTGCGCCAAGGCATGAAGCTACGCAGTGTGGAGCACACCTCAGCGGACACATCGTGGGAGCCTGTATGGGGTCAGTATGCCACCATCCGCGACCACTACAACGCCATGAGCGTGGAGCTGTGCTCTAAGCAGCGCACAACGCTGTATATAGACATGCGCCTCTACGACGATGGCTTGGCATTACGCTACCGCCTCATGGGCGAGGGCGAGGCAGCCATTATCGACGAGAGCACACACTTCACACTTGCAGGCGACTACAACACCTTCTGGATCGCAGGAAGCTACGACGATGATGAGTACGCCTACATAAATACCCCTCTTAGTGGCATAACACTTGAGGCCATGGCCCAGTCATCGGCCGGCGACCGCAAGCGCCCATACCCTGCTGTGAACACCCCAGTGACGATGGTCACAGAGCGAGGTACACACCTATCTATTCACGAGGCTGCACTATGGCACTACCCTGCCATGACACTACGCTACGACAGCACCTCGAATAGCCTTATCAGCGACCTTGCCAGCGTGGGTGAGGTCAAGAGTCGTGTGAAGCTACCCTTCGCCACACCATGGCGCACAATCACCGTTGGCGACAGAGCAGGAGCACTTGTCGAGAGCTCTATGATTCTCAACCTCAACGAGCCTTGCGCCTTAGAGGACACATCGTGGATAAAGCCAATGAAGTATGTTGGCGTATGGTGGGAGATGCACCTTAAGCGTTCTACATGGGATATGGATGGCTCGGCACCCCACTGCGCTACAACCGAGAATGTACGCCGCTACATCGACTTTGCCGCAGAGAATGGCTTTGGTGGAGTCCTTGTCGAGGGCTGGAATGTAGGCTGGGGTCGCAACGAGCGCTTCAGCTACACCACACCATACCCCGACTTCGATATAGAGTATCTCTCTAACTACGCTCGTGAGCGTGGCGTGATGCTTATCGGCCACCACGAGACATACGCCAATGTCGAGAACTACGAGGCACAGATGGAGGAGGCCTACGCCTACTACAACGCCTTGGGCATAGGGTCTGTAAAGACTGGTTATGTGGGCGTTATTCGCGACCGCTTGCACAATAGCCGCGAGATGGTCGACCATTACAACCAGAGTGTGATGCTTGCCGCCAAGCACCAGCTAACTGTCGACATACACGAGCCCGTACACCCCACAGGCATCTGCCGCACATACCCCAACTTAGTAAGCGCCGAGGGCATGCGTGGTCAGGAGTGGCAGGCATGGAATAGCGGTAATGCCGTAGACCACAACGCCATACTACCCTTCACACGCAACCTCGCAGGAGCCATGGACTTCACCCCTGGCATCTTCGATGTGCGCTACCACAACACCATAAATAGTGCTGCGTCAAACGAGGAGTATCGCGTTATGGAGGAGTATCCCTACACCTACTATGTGAACTCAACCCTTGCACACCAGCTTGCGCTATATGTGGTCTTCTACAGCCCAATACAGATGGCTGCCGACCTTCCAGAGAACTACGCCATGTACGACGATGCTCTACAGTTTATTCGCAATGTCCCCGTAGATTGGGCCGACACACGAGTTCTTGACGCCGTTGTGGGCGACTATATCGTCACTGCACGCAAGGATAAAAATAGCGAAAACTGGTATTTAGGAGGCATCACCGACGAGCAGCAACGCACCCTCACATTTAGTCTTGACTTCCTCGACGAGGGCAACTACCGAGCAACGATATACCGCGATGGTGACAAGGCTGCATGGGACACATACCCCGCCACCTATACCATTGATAATATTAGTGTTACACGCGATGATGAGCTAACCATAACAATGGCCCGAGGCGGTGGTTTTGCAATCGAAATTTGCAGAGAGTAACAAGTAATATCAACGCACATTTAGGCGCAATAATACAAGCAGCCATATAGATATATTTTAGACTATTTGTCGCATTACAGAGATAGACCCAAACGACTCTATATTTCGAGTCATTTGAGGTCTATCTCTATTATTTTGCACCTTGCTTTAGTATTTTATACTAAATTTTACTAACTTTGTCGCGCTCTTGCGATAGATATAGGCAGGGGCTGAAAAGGATAATGTTAGAGAAGCTTGCTAAACAGACTGCAATATATGGTATCAGCACGATAGTGGTACGCCTACTAAACTATCTGCTGACACCCTACTATACCCGCATCTTCGACGAGGCCACCTACGGCATCGTCACCGACATATATGCCCTTATACCCTTTGCCCTTGTAGTGCTATCCATGGGTATGGAGTCGAGCTACTTCCGCTTCACCACCCGTGCCGAGGAGCAGGGGGGCAATGTTGCCGAAGGCAAGCGCAAGGTCTTTGCCACAACATGGGGTGTGACCATGCTCACCGCCACAATATTCTTCCTTGGCGTATGGTTCCTACAGACACCCATATCGCGAGCCATGGGCAGTGTCTATCTCGACCACACGGAGTATGTAGCCATCGTAGCCGCCATTGTCATGGTCGATGTATGGAGCATGATACCCTTCTCGCGACTTCGCGAGCAGGGGCGTGCCATGCGCTTTGTGATGCTCAAGGCCCTTAACATGTTGCTCAATGTGGGTCTTGCCATAGGCTTTGGCGTAGTGGGCATGTACGATAGTGACTTCGGCGTTGGCTGGGTACTTGTGGCCAACCTTGTGGCCAGCGTCGTGACCTTCATTGCCATACTCCCTACAACCAGCCGCATACTACCACGCATAGATTGTGCGTTGTTACGCAAGATACTCATATACTCGCTACCCCTACTTATCAGCGGTGTTGCGGGCACAGCAAATGAGTTTATCGACCGCCAGATGATTAAGTTTCTAACCCCTGGTGGCGAAGCCGAAGCGCTGGCACAGTTGGGTATCTACGGAGCTATCGTTAAGATTGCGGTCATCATGACCCTCTTCACGCAGATGTACCGCTTAGCAGCCGAGCCCTTCTTCCTCTCGGGTTTCAAGAAGGAGGAGTTCAAAGAGGCTAATGCCGCAGCGATGAAATACTTCGTCATAGCCTCGATGCTAATATTCCTTGGCATCACGCTCTTTAGGGATCAGTTTGCCCTAATCGTGGGTGAGGAGTTCCGCGTGGGCATCGACATACTACCACTGGTGTTGGCAGCCAACATCCTTGCTGGCATATGGCTCAACCTATCCTTCTGGTACAAGAGGGAGGAGAAGACAAAGTATGCACTATACATTACCCTTCTCGGCCTTGTTATGACCATAGGTCTTAGCTTCGCCCTGGTGCCTTCGATGGGCTATCGCGGTGCAGCATGGGTGCGTCTTGTAGCCGAAGCAGTCATGGTGGTGTGGAGCTACTGGCTATGCCGTAGGCACTACCCGATACCCTATGACCTCAAGCGCATGGGTGAGTATGTAGCCTTTACGGCGGTGATATACATAGCCTCGGAGTATGGTTTCTCGGGCCTTCCAACACCACTGCGCCTCACTATGTGTGCTGTGATGATTATGGTTATGGTGGCCTATGCAGTATGGCGTGAGAAGATTGATGTCAGAGGCTTTATTAGATCAGCATTATCAAGGTTTAGGCGATGAGATTTAGTGATATCATAGGACACGACGAGCTTAAACGCCGTCTTGTAACACAGATAGAGATGGGGCGCGTGAGCCACGCACAGCTCTTTACAGGGCTTGCGGGCTATGGTGCACTACCTCTTGCTTTGGCATATGTGCAGTATCTCTTTTGTCAGCATCGCCACGATGGTGACTCGTGTGGTGTATGCCCATCATGCGTGCAGCTATCTCAACTTGCCCACCCCGACCTACACCTCGTCTTTCCAGTGAACAAGAGGGAGAAGAAATCGGGTGAGGCTGTCACAAGTGATATGTTCCTCGACAAGTGGAGGGCAATATGGCAGGAGCGTGGTGGCATTTTCACAGCTGAGGAGTGGTACGAACGCCTCGACCTTGGTAAGACCATGAAGGGCATGATTACCACCAAGGAATCGGAGGAGATCATCAAGAAGCTATCACTCAAGAGCTTCTCGGCAGAATATAAGGCCATGGTTATATGGCTTCCCGAAGCTATGAATCAGGAGGCCGCGAACAAGATTCTCAAGATTTTGGAGGAGCCCTGGGATAAGACACTCTTCATCCTTGTGTCGGAGCGCCCCGACCTGCTACTCTCAACCATCGTATCACGCACCCAAGAGGTTGCCGTGGGACGCATAGAGGTGGAGGCCTTGGAGCGCGTGGCACTCGACAAGGGCATAGAACCTATGGAGGCTCGTAACATGGCGCGCTTAGCTGGTGGTTCGCTAATAGAGCTTGGCGAACTTATGCGTGGTGAGACAGACGAGGCACGCAAGAGCTACTTCGAGCTCTTCTGTCGTCTTATGCGCCTAAGCTATAACGACAAGCACTTAGAACTCTTCGAGTGGGCCGATGATATCACGGCACTCACGCGCGAGGGACAGCGACAGTTCTTGTTGCACTCGGTACGCCTACTACGAGAGAGCTACATGATACACGCCGGTCTGGCCTCAATAAGCTACTTATGGGGCGAGGAGGCCGAGTTCTGTCGTAAGTTTGCGCCATACATTGGCAACCAAAACATAGAGTTCCTCATAGGCGAGATTGAGCGCGCCATGCTTCAGATACAGCAGAATGGCTCGCCTCGCATAGTATTCACCCACTTTGCTCTCAGCGTGAGCAAGGTGATAAATAGATTGCAATAATGCAGAGCGTAGTTCTTCTCATAGGCTCCAACGACAACGAAGCAGCAACGCTCGTTAACAACGCAATAGCCATCATTGCGCAGTCGGTAGGCGAGGTTGTGAGGTGCTCGGCGGAGTATATCTCCGAGCCCTACGGCTTCACAAGCGACAACTGCTTCGTCAACCGTGCCATAGAGATAGATACCAACTACGATGCCTACGAGGTGTTGCGTCGCATAAACCTTATAGAGGCACTCTTGGGCCGCGATCGTGACGAGGAGCGCAAGATACAGAGCGAGATGGGCGAGGGATACGCCTCACGCCCCATAGACATCGACATTGTGCTCTATGGCGATGCCACCTTCGACGATGAGCTGTTGGTCATACCCTACCACTTTATCGACCAAAGGGAGTATGCCTTACGCCCCGTGGCAGAGATAGCAGCAACGAGACGACACCCCAAGTGGCAATATACGCCCGAGGAGATGCTACAACGATTAATACACGAGAACGCAAAATAGAATATGAGAAAGATAATGAATAGGGCCCTAGCGCTCCTGGTAGTGGCATTGAGCCTCACCTCATGTTTCAAGGATGAGGTGCAGGGCACCATGCTTAAGATTGAAGTCTACTCGCAGAATGTCTCCGAAGACCCAATAATGCATAGCACCTCGGAACTTGTGGCCTATGGTTTCAATGTGAGCAAGGGAGAGAAATGGATGGTGGCCTCATGGCAGGATGCCCTCGACATGAAGATTACGAATGTTAACAAGCCCTCGGAGGTGATAGCCATACCCGATGTATTGGGCACATGGGACCCCACGGCAGAGTACCAGCTAAGCCTCGACCTTAAGGCCAAGTACACATCCATCGTTGTTGTAGACCTCACCAATAGGATATATGCCTACCGCGACTACGAGACACCAATGAACTATCCCGAGACACCCATTCAACTGCACCTCTACGCATGGAAGAAGGATGGCTCGGCCAACGGATGGAGTTTTGTTAACCCTTTCCCCGATGAGGAGAGAGAGCCCTTAGTACCAACCGAGGATGAGGAGCAAACGGAGGAGCAGACAGAGGAGAATGAGGATATTTAATATGCAGACAATGAGCAAGAGTAGAGATATAACACGCAGGGTGACTACCACCCTCTCGGCGATAATTGTGGCGCTCTTCTTGGTGGCCATATTCACCAAGTGCGCCTCGACACTGACACCTACGGGCGGTCCTAAGGATACGCTACCCCCTGTCATTGTTATTATGGAGCCCGACAACTTCACCACAAACATCGACACGCTCCACCCACCAAAGATATATATCGAGTTCGACGAGTATGTACAGCTCAAAGATGTGCAGAAGGAGCTATACACCTCGCCAGCCATGAAGAAGCAACCCACGGCAGTGCGTCGCGGCAAGGGCATCGTTGTCACCATCAAGGATACACTACGCCCTAACACGACCTATGCCATAAACTTCGGCTCCTCGATTCAGGATAACAACGAGAGCAACCCCTTGCACTCTATGCGCTATGTCTTCTCTACGGGTGACGAGATAGACTCAATGTACATGTCGGGATATACCGAGGACTCGTATAAAGCCGACTCTGTCAGCAAGTCGTTCATCTACTTCTTCATTGCCGACTCCATAGAGAGACCTCATGACTGGGACTCTACGATGTTCAAGTATAAGCCACATGTAATCGCTCGTGCCGAGACAAATGGCATCTTCATTGCGCAGAACCTCAAACCGGTGAATTACCGCATCTATGCCTTCGAGGATACGAACAACAACATGGAGTATGAGCCCTCGGTGGATAAGATAGGCTTCCTCGACTCGGTTTACAACCCTGCTCAGATGCCAGGCTTCAGCATATGGTACGACTCACTACGACACTATCCATCGGCCGAGCCACAGCTATACTTCCGCATGTTCACCGATAGACGCTTCACACGCCAGACACTCTCGGGCCACGAGCGCCTAAATCGACATAAGGCAATGCTCTACTTCGGCTCAGAGCACCCCGAGGTAACGAAGATAGAGTTTGACTCTATACCTGCGGACAGCGTCATCTACGACCCACAGAATAGCCGTCGTGATACCGTGGCGCTATGGTTCAACATTGCACCTGAGCGTCTACCTGATACCATACGAGGTACTATCACATACTTCAAGCACGACTCGGTGAATAACCTTGTGGAGAGCACCGACAAGCTACGCCTTGCGTGGAAGTACACAGAGAGCAAGGAGGAGATCAAAGAGCGCGAGAAGCTGGAAAAGGAGCGAGAGAAGGCCGAGAAGAATGGCGAGGAGTGGGTAGAGCCTGAGAAGCCAAACCCCTTCAAGCTAAATATGGCAACATCGGGCGAGGTAAACAAGGATAAACATGTCGACATGGAGTTCGACTACCCATTGACACTCTTCGACTCAACACGAGTGGAGCTTGTTCGCATCGCCGAGAACGACACTACACGCCATAAGGTTAGCGACTTCCACTTTGTGCAAGATACGCTCAACCGCCGCAAATACCAGCTGCGTGCCACATGGGAGAGGGGCAACAAATACGAATTGCTTATCCCTGCGGGCGTATTTGCCAATGTTGCCAAGGAGCAGAACGACACCATTAAGGCTTCGTACACCGCCTCTAACCCCGAGAAGTATGCCATAGTGAATGTCAAGGTGAGGACAACAAAGAGCCACGCTCGATATATACTACAGCTCACCAACGCCCAGGGTAAGGTGCAGAAGCAGATATTTGGAGCTACGGCCGGAGACTACCGCTTCGAGTATGTATCGCCTGGCGATGTCATGCTACGCGTTGTCGAGGATCTCAATGGCAACGGTAAGTGGGATACAGGCGACATGGTAATCATGCGTCAACCCGAACGCTCGGAGATATACAAGAACGAAGAGGGCGTAGAGGCCATAACCACCAAGGAGAATTGGGAGTTCGACATAGATGTGAACATGGATCAGCTCTTCGCACCAATAACCATGGAGAGCGTTGTTAAGATGCTCAACGACCGCGAGGACGAGAGACTCAAGAAGCTATCTAAGGAGCTTGAGGAGAAGCGCAAGCAGCAGGCTCACCAGGGTCATAACCATGGTGGACAGAGCTCTTCGGGCATGGGCTTCGGAGGCCTCGGCGGCTTGGGTGGTGGCTCGGGCAGCACAGGCTCGGGAGGTCTACGCTCGGGAACATCCAACAACATGAATAGTGGCGGAGGTATGGGCAATACACTACGACGCTAACCACATTTTAGATTACTGATGATGAGACGATTGATATATAAGATTGCAGGCGTCGCCCTATTTATAGTGATGCTCCTAAATAGCCAACAGGCCTCGGCACAGCATACCCTCTCCTTCACAGGAGGTACGGGAGCATCCTTCGCCCGCTTCTACCCCAACGAGGAGACTAAGTTCTTGTGGGGCTCAGAAAACTTCGGACTTTCGTGGCGCTACTACAGCGAGCGTCCCCGCTTTGTGGGAGCCGTAGGTATCGACCTTGAGTACCTCGAACGAGGCTTTAACCTCGGCTATGCCTACACATCGGAGTGGGTACCCGATGGTGATGACATTCGTGAGATACGCCACTACCAATACTACACTCGTAGGGTAAACTCGATAATGTTACCCTTCGTATGGCAGCCTCATGTCTACCTAGCAAAAAACCGTCTACGCATATATCTCGATGCGGCCTTCGTACTCTCGTACAACATATCCTCGGACTATGAGTATGAGAACGACCGCTTCCCAGCGGGTAAGTATGAGTGGAAGGTGCCTCGTGACAACCGCTTTGCTTATGGTTTGGCAGGAGGCCTGGGCTTCAATGTGCTCATAGGACAGCTGGAGGTGGGTCTGCGTGCCCGCTACCACTTCGGCTACTCCGATTTGCTCAAGAACCGTAACAAATACTACTCTAATACTACGGATGGTAGGGAGAACCCCTTCTACTACTCGCCACTACGCTCACCTCTGGACAACATAAACATATGCCTCACCATAGGTTGGCGCTTCAACAAGAGTGGCTTCAACGAGTGGAATGTCAAGCGAGAAAAGCGTGAGCGTAACCTCAACGAGTTCAACTATAGCAGCTCGATAAATGCACCACAGGGTAGTGGTGGTAACAGAAGTAGTGGAGGTAGCACCTCGGCAAATCGTGGTGGCACAGCACCCCCACGCCGATAAACGATAAACACCCAAGGATAAAAACTAAAAAGATAATACTATGGATTCAACAAGACAGCAGAAGATTTCACGACAGATTCAGCGCGATATCGCCGAGATACTTCAAAAGGAGCTCGCCGACACCCTCCGTGGCACACTTGTAACAGTAACTACAGTGCGCGTATCTCCCGACTTGGCATACGCCAAGCTATATATCAGCATATTCCCCTTTGAGCGTAGCACACAGGTGCTTGAGGCCATCAAGGAGAAGAGTTGGTATGTGCGTAAGTTGCTCGGCGCACGCATACGCAACCAGCTCAAGATTGTCCCAGAGTTGGAGTGGTTTGTCGACGACTCGTTGGAGTATATCGAGAATATCGACAACTTACTAAACAAGTAATAGTAACCACTGCACAAGGGTTGAGGTATGCTCTGGTTTAGCTTTGCACGACGCTACATGTTTTCACCGAAGTCACACTCGGTGATAAACATCATTGCTGTCGTAAGCATCATAGCCGTAGCCGTACCTACAGCCGCCACAGTGATACTTCTCTCAATGTTCGGAGGTCTGGATAAGACCATCCACGACATATACTCCTCGGCGGATGCCGACATTGAGATTACATCATGCGAGGGCCACACCTTCGACCTTGAGGCCGTAGACCTGAAGGCCATAGGCGAGGTGGAGGGCGTCGAGGCCTACACAGCCTATATAGAGCAGAGCGTGATGATAGCCCGAGCCAGTGAGCGCACCGTAGCCACGCTGCGAGGCATAGATAGCAACTACAGCGATGTCTTCACCGTTGACGACTACATCACCCAAGGTAGCATGAAGAGCATTGCCGAGGGTGGAATACTCCTGGGTGCTACGGTTGCCAACAATATAGGTGGCTACCAATTAATAGGTGCTCCTGTAGAGCTATATGCCCTAAACCGCAAGCAGATATCCACTCTTCTACCAACAAGTGGCGTGTCACGCACACAAAGCTACATCGGAGGTATTGTGGTTGTCAATGCCGAGCTTGATGCCGAGACCCTTCTTATGGACATCAACGAAGCACAACGCCTTCTAAACCATGAGGGGCGTGTGACCAACATATCCTTAAACCTTACCGAAGGTAGCGACACCGAGCTTATCCGCCACCATTTACAGAGTATAGTAGGTAGCAACTTCGATGTGATTACACGCGAGGAGAAGAACGCCTCTATGACCGAGATTATAGAGCTCGAGAAGTTTGTCATAGTGCTCATAAGCTGCTTCATAGCCCTCATCGCCGCCTTCTCGATAATAGGCTCGGTGGTGATGCTCATGACCGAGAAACGCCGCGACATTGCTACCCTACGCGCCCTGGGTTGCGACAATAGCCTTATACGCCGCATCTTCGTGGGTGAGGGCATGTTGCTCACCATAACAGGAACAGCCATAGGCCTTATCATCGGCATAGGCTTCTGCCTCCTACAACAGCACTACGGCCTAATACGCATAGAGGGTAACATGGTAATTGAGAGCTACCCAGTGCTCATTAGTAGCCTCGACATAATAACAGTAACAATAATAATGGTCGCCATAGGCTGGCTTATATCACGCCTAACTGTTGGCGCAACACTAAATAGAGCGAGAGACAAGAGATGAAGAAGTTAATATACATGGCACGCCGAGTGAGCGTAGCCCTGGCCATATGCACCCTCTTTGTGGGGTGTAAGCCCAATGAGGATATCCCCGAGGAGGAGCTTGTGAACATCTTCCACGACGCCTTCCTTGCCAATGCCTACCTCTCACGAAAGGGCATCACAGAGAGCGACTCACTACTCATATATGAGCCTATACTCCAGAAGTATGGCTACACGATTGAGGAGTTCCGCGAGGCTGTTATGACACTATCGCAGCGTAAGAGTGCCCGCATAAGCGAACTTATCACCAAGGCGAGCGACCGCCTTGAGGAGGAGGCAGCAAACGAGAGACGCCGCCTAATTATCCTCGACACCATTGACAATGTGGCTAAGCGCACATACACACGCACGATGTATAGCGACTCACTCATTCATGTCAAGCGCCTCAAGGATACCACAAAGCTGCGCATATCCATCAAGGATATCGTTCCTGGCGAATACCAAGTGTCGTTCAACTACTATATCGACACTCTCGACGAAAACCGTAACTCACGCGTCGAGGCATACCTTCTGCGCGACGACACCCTGCAAGTGAAGCGCCACACACAGATGCTATCACGCTATAAGGATGGTAAGTACAACCGCACCTTCAATGTGGACACCATAATGCAGGAGCTATATATAAATATGTACTACCACCCACGCAACGAGGAGTCTAAACTCCCCAATGTGAAGATTACCAACTTCAAGGTGGTGCGCATACTACCTAAGCAACAGTCTCTCGATAGTCTCTACATCGATCAGTTCGACTTCCGCATCTTCGACATAGAGAGTATGAATCGCTTCATTGCCGACACCATACCCCCTATGCCTGAGCCTATGATGGAGGTAGATAGCCTCGCAACACGAGAAATTCAAGATAGCCTCGCAATAGATGAATCGCAAGATAGCCTCGCACTACGCACTCGTTAACGGAGAGCTGCTTAGAGATATCGTCGTTGAGGTAGATGCCTCACGACAGATTGTCGCCATAGAACAGGTCACAAACCTCGACAACCATCATGGTGTGGAGTTCTACCCTGGCATCCTTATCCCTGGCATGGTCAACACCCACTGCCACTTGGAGCTATCATACCTACGCGGAGCTATTGCCGAGGGCGGAGGCTTTGCAACTTTCGCACGCGAGATAGGTCGTGTGAGGGATAACTACACCCTCGAAGAGCGCATTGCTGCCGCAGTCAAGGCCGATGCACAGATGTGGGAAGAGGGCGTGGAGGCTGTGCTCGACATCGCCAATGACGAGGTGGCAATGGGCGTAAAACGAGACTCAAAAATAGAGTATAAAACACTCTTTGAGCTCTTCGGCCTGACAACCGCGACCATAGACGACCATCTATCAATGGTCTCTCGACATGAGGGGTGCAGCATCACGCCACACTCTACATACTCACTTCAGAACCAGGTATTTATAGACGCTTGTAAGGCTAATACATCAACCATATCAATACACCTTTTGGAGAGCCCCGACGAGGCACGCCTATACAAGCACGAGGGGTCGCTATGGGAGTGGTACTCACGCATGGGCTGGGAGTGCGACTTCCTGCACTATGCCTCCCCTGCGCAACGCGTCATCAGGAGTATAGCGAAGGATAGACGAGTTGTCGTGGTACATGGCTGCGAGGCAACCCCTTTGGATGTTACAATGCTCACAGACCACTTTGGCAATAATATCACCTGGGCACTATGTCCTGAGTCGAACCGCTACATATCATCCACACAACCACCTGTCGAGACGCTTAGAGAGATGGGGGCTAATATCACAATTGGCAGCGACTCGCTCGCCTCATCGCGCACACTCTCCATTATTGAGAACCTTCGACTACTGGGCGATATACCCCTTAATGAGTTACTCACATGGGCCACAATCAATGGTGCTAAGGCCGTTGGTCAGGAGGAGTATATAGGCTCTATCGAGGTAGGCAAACGCCCCGGTTTAGTGGTCATAGAGAACGCCGACCTTCACACCCTACGCCTCACTTCTGAGAGCCAATCTCGCAGAATCATATAGTTCGCATATAGCATATTTTTAGACGATATCAGAACAATATCTATATTAATCAACATGTAGGTATTGTTCTCTATTTTGCACCCGTTCATTCAATTTTGGCACGATAGTGGATAATACAAAACCCTATGGAGATATGGCCCAAATGGAGATATATTGCGCCATATCATCTCCACACAAAGCCCTTTCCCCCACTCAACACATACTAAAGCGCCATATTATAGGGGTAAAACAATATAATTGTTTTGTTGTGTTAATATTCTTTGTTATCTTTGCAACAACCTAATCGCACCTAATGGGGTTGTATAAGAGAAGACGAGGCGAGGAATATATCCTCCGAGAGTGAACAAAGGTGCGAAAAGTAAGTTACGAACTATGAATGCCTCAACAATACTTAACAACGAAAATAGCAATAGTGGCAAATTTGCACACCTCTACTACGACCCAGAGGTAGGCACATGGCTTGCATACGGAAAATCGGCCTACTCCCTAAGGCTGATGGTCAAGTCGGCTGGCCACGATAATCTGCGAAGCTATTCACATGACCTCAACATCGTATGTGCCATGGCTGGCAATATGACCATCGACGAGCTATGCGCAATCAATAAGGTGCACACACATACCGACGACTACATCTGCATCGAGTCGTCGATAACCTTTGACGATGCTGCCTACCAGAGGTGGACAGAGCGTCTCAAGGCCGAGCGAGCATCGAAACGACACATGTGGGTAGATACCAGCGTAAGCGATAAGTTGCCACAAAATAGATTTATAGCTGACGGCATGTCGGCCTTCTCGCGCAATACTAAGCGTATCTTCGACCTTTTATGGTCGGGAATAGTCCTTATCATCTTCTCCCCACTTATCCTTTTAATCTACATCCTTGTGAAGAGAGAGGACGGAGGTCCCGCAATATTCAAGCAGGAGCGCATAGGGCGCTTTGGCCGCCCCTTTAACATCTACAAGTTTCGCTCCATGCGTCTTGATGCCGAGAAGATGGGTCCCCAATTAAGCCATAGCGGTGGTAACGACGACCCTCGCCTAACGAAGATAGGTCGCTTCATACGAGCACACCACCTCGACGAGCTACCACAATTGTGGAATGTCTTCATTGGCGACATGAGCTTCATAGGACCACGCCCCGAGCGACAGTTTTACATCGACAAGATTATGGACTACGACAAGCGCTACAGCTACCTCTACCAGATACGCCCAGGTGTAACAAGTTATGCCACACTCTATAATGGATATACCGACACCATGGAGAAGATGCTACGCCGCTTGGAGTACGACCTCTACTATCTGGAGCATAGATCGTGGTGGTTTGATATAAAAATACTATTTAACACCTTCTGTGCCATAGTCTTTGGCAAGAAGTTCTAACCATACCGCACCATGAAGATTGCCGTAGTAGGAACAGGATATGTAGGCATGAGCCTTGCCACACTGCTGGCACAACATGACGATGTTGTGGCAGTAGATATCGTGGCCGAGAGAGTAGACCTAATTAATCGTTGCATATCACCCATACAGGATGACTATATCGAGGAGTACCTCGCCACACGACAACTGAGACTTCGCGCCACCCTCGACGACGAGGAGGCATACCGCGATGCTCGCTTCGTGGTCATCGCGGTACCTACCAACTACGACCCTCAGCGTAATCACTTCGACACCCATAATATCGAGATGGTCATCGACAGGGTGCTGGAGGTAAACCCTGAGGCTACGATGATCATCAAGTCGACAATACCTGTGGGCTACTGTCACAACCTCTACACCGAGTACTGCAAGCGCGGATGCAAACGCCTCAACCTGCTCTTTGCCCCAGAGTTCCTGCGCGAGAGCCGCGCACTGGAGGATAACCTCTTCCCCTCACGCATCATCGTGGGTGTGCCTCGCAAGGTTAAGGGTGAGAACTTCGCCGAGGAGAATAGAGCTATTGAGATACTCGTGGATGACCAGCACCTCGAGAGCGAGGCTAAGGAGTTTGCTCGCCTACTGCAGAAGGGCGCAGTGAAAGAGAATATCCCAACACTATATATGGGCATCAAGGAGGCGGAGGCCGTTAAGCTCTTCGCCAATACATACTTGGCACTGCGCGTGAGTTACTTCAACGAGTTGGATACATATGCCGAGATTAAGGGTCTCGACACACACTCCATCATCGAGGGTGTGGGCCTTGATCCCCGCATCGGCACACACTATAACAACCCCTCGTTCGGCTATGGCGGCTACTGCCTACCCAAGGATACAAAGCAGCTGTTGGCCAACTACGAGGATGTGCCTCAGAATATGATGACTGCCATCGTGGAGAGCAACCGCACACGCAAGGACTATATCGCCGACCAGGTGCTGCGCAAGGCGGGCTACTACACAGGCTCAAGTATGTGGGATGCCAGCCGAGAGAGAGAGGTTACGGTGGGTGTATATCGCCTAACGATGAAATCGGGCTCGGACAACTTCCGCCAGTCGTTGATACAGGGTGTCATGAAACGCATCAAGGCCAAGGGTGCAAGGGTCATCATCTATGAGCCCACCCTGGAGGATGGCACGATGTTCTTCGGCTCGGAGGTCATCGGCGATCTTGCGCGCTTCAAGCGCGAGAGCGATGTTATCATAGCTAACCGCCACCACTCCGACCTTGCGGATGTAACAGATAGACTCTACACCCGCGATTTGTTTAGAAGAGATTAAGAGACTAAAGGTGCAATGAAGCAACCGAACACTATAACTGCGAATAATCAACGAATCCTCAAAAATAGTATATTTATCTACTTGAGGTTAGCCATAGTCATGGCTATAGCGCTGTACACCACAAGGGTTCTGCTGAACTCTTTAGGTGTTGTTGATTATGGCATATACAATGTTGTGTGTGGCTTCGTTATGCTGTTTGGGTTCCTAAACATCTCCATGTCAAATGGCATTCAGAGGTTCTACAACTACACCCTTGGCAAGGATGGTCCTACACTCCTCTCATCGGTTTATAGCACAGCAATAGTTATACAGCTGATAATCATTGCAATCATACTACTATTTGCTGAGACTATCGGCTTATGGTACATAAACAACGAGATGGTGATACCCCATGATAAGCTCGTCGCAGCAAATTGGGTATACCAACTATCCATCGTATCACTCGTATTCACCATTCTTCAAGGACCATACAACGCTGCGGTTTTGGCCTATGAACGCATGAATGTATATGCCTACATAAGCATTGCCGATGCTATACTAAAGCTCCTGGCAGCAATAATGGTTAGCTCGGTTGCTGATGATAGACTGATACTCTACGGCATATTCATTGCATGCGTCAGCCTATTCAACCTCCTGGCATATTATCTCTACTGCAAGGTTCAACTCTCACATATTAAATTCGTCAAGGGGGGACAAAGAGAGCTATTCAAACAGATGTTCTCGTTCCTTGGGTGGAATATTTTCGGTTCGTTCGCATATGTAGTTAAAGGTCAAGGCACGAATGTTGTTCTCAACAACTTCTTTGGTGCCGTTGTTAATGCAGCCAACGGCATAACAACGCAAATTACATATGCCATACAATCATTCGCCACTAATCTTGTCATAGCTTTTAAGCCACAACTAACACAGTCATATGCTGTAGGAGACTATGCACGTACAGAGCGTCTGCTATTCAGCATGTCTAAACTCTCCTATCTTCTATTCTGTATTATCGGCATACCGCTCATTTGCGAGATCGACTTCATACTATCAATTTGGATTGGAGACACCACACCTCCCCAAACAGCAATGTTTTGCATACTATCAATCATTGCAACAGGAATTGGCTGTCTGAACACCCCTGTCACACAAGTCATACACGCCACGGGGAAAATGAGGCGATACCAAATAGTCACAAGTGTTATCATATGTAGCATTATTCCCATATCGTGGATAGCATTACGATATGGAGCCTCGGCTAATTCGGTATTCTACATCACAATAATCATCACGATATTGAATCAAGTAGCGTGCATCTATACCCTCAACACTATATTCCCAATAAAATTGAGAGAATATATCATAGATGTTGTCCTTAGATGCGTGATATTTACATGCATATCGTTCATGATAGCCTATCTTATTAGCAACTCTATGCCACCATCATGGCTAAGATTGTTGCTCGTATGCATAGGCACGATAACCTCAGCAATGTTTATACCGTGGGTTGTCCTCAACGAGGAAGAACGCCAGCTAATAAAACCATTTATCAGAAAATTTATACGCCGATAAAGATATGATTATGCGCCTACTAAACTATATCTTAGCCATCAGAGCAAAGTGTCGTGTTCGCAAGAACGCCACACTCCAGGGTGGCAATCGCATCATAGGTCCTAAAGCAAATGTAATGCTTGCAGATGGTGCAAGTAAGGACCAGGTAACGATTGGAGCAAATTGTTGGCTTTACGGAAAAATTGCGATACAAGGTAAGGGCACCGTATTGCTACACGACCATGCACAGATTGGCGAGAACTCATATTTGTTGTGCGCAAATCATATAGAGATAGGCGCATATACCGCAGTGGCTCCCAATGTAACAATATGTGACAACAACAACCACCCAGTAAACCCCGAGCGACGAAAAGCTATGAGAGTTATGCCCCCAGGACACGACTCAAAGATGTGGAAACACTCGGCAAGTGCCCCCATCATCATTGGAGAAAATTGCTGGATAGGGGCAAATGTTCGCATATGCAAGGGTGTGACCATAGGAGAGAACTCCATTGTTGCAGCAAACTCGGTAGTAACCAAAAGTATACCCTCAAACTGCATCGCTGCAGGAAACCCCGCACGAGTAGTAAAGAGTGAAATAGACAAGCTCGATTATTAACGACCTTTGAATCATGATAGCAGAGTCACACAATAGAATAAATTTTGCAGATATACTTGCCTATATCTGTATTGCGCTATCGGCAATAGTCGCATTGGACGAGAACATGAATACCTACGCTTTGTTTCTCGCCATACCAGCATCATTCGTACTCTGCTTTCTCACCTACAACACTCTATCTGAGAACAAGTATCTGCGTATCTTATTGGCCATATACCTATGGTTGTGCGTAAGTTATGTATTCACGGATAATGTTGCTGCGGCAAATGATGAATTGCGCAAAATCTTGGGCTGCTTCATTCTGTCGTACTCCATAGCATCGTTAGCACAAAAGCCTAAAGCCATACCTTGGCTATATATCATTTACTGCCTATTGCTAATATATGCTTGGAAATATGCAAGTGAGCATATTATAGACGATATAGTATTTGGCTCTGAGCGACTAAACGATGACACGCTTAATGCTAACCACCTTGCCTACTATACATTCTATGCCACAATATGTGTATATATCCTTGGTGAGATAGTGTCTGCATCGTGGTTGCGACATCTGTTCCGCATAATTTTTTGGGGTACGCTGATAGTTAGCTTCTACACAGCTATCTTCACAGCATCACGCCAGATATTAATTATACAGGTGCCACTATTTGTTGTCCTCATAATATGCAGATACATGGTACAAAGTGGCACATCGACAATCATTAAATGGCTAATTATTATTGTCTCGATAGTAGCAGCCGTCTATGCATACAACCACTACTACCACGACATCTACGACGATAGTCTTCTTCAGGAGCGTAATAGCAACAAGGTTGAAGACGACGACCGTACACGCATTGCATTGGAGGCCTTAGAGATATCTGCCGAACGCCCTATTTTTGGTTATGGCCCAGGCAATGCCATGTATAACATCTCAACAAAGACCTTCACACACAACACCTTTTTGGAGTTGCTGGTGAATGGAGGTATTCCTTGTATGTTGATATTTATATACTTGGTGTACACCTTCCTCGCGACACAAATACGCAGATGGAGAAAGACCAGAGATAAACAATATCTCACCTTCATCATATTCGGTATATTCTGGTTGGTGGATCAATTCTTCTATGTATTTTATGTCGACCTGTGGCTAATATCGTTCTTTATCCTGATAGCCACACATTCTGACACATACTACAAAAATAGTTTTAACAAGTTGGAACAATAGGCCCACTATAAAGATGACCGAGATATGAAAATTATACATTTTTGCGAGAGTATAAGTTGTGGTGGCGGCATTGCTTCGTTTGTAGCTGGATTATCGTCAGAACAGGCTAAAGAGAATGATGTTACGGTATGTGCTGTTGCGCACTCCACCGATGATGTCGCATTTGAAAATAGGGTCAAAGTTCAGAAACTGGATAAGCAAAAGGCTGGCTTCTCAATTAAGTTTCCCATCAAGATTTTTAATCTCCTACGAAAGAGTAATTATGAGGTTGTGCACATCCACTCCTCATTCCTCTATTATGCACTTGCCATCATACTACTACACCGCCGAATAACTTTTGTATACACGGTTCATTCTGATGCTAAGCGCGAAAATAGTAGTCGCTGGGATAGGTATTTCATTTGGTTAAAACGATGGTGTTTCAAACATAAATGGCTTCATCCAATAACTATTTCGCGTGCGTCAAAAAAGTCCTTTGACGACCTTTACAACACCAATAGCCATATGATATTTAACGGCATATGCCACAATGCTCCAAGAGAGAATATTGTTGACATATCACAGTACCGCGCCACAGCAAATAGCAAGGTATTTTTACATCCGGGTAGAATATCGGAGGCTAAAAACCAGATTGTTTTGTGTAGGGTCTTCAAGCGACTAATTGACGAGGGTCATGATGTTGTACTACTCATAGCAGGCACAATACAAGATAATGAGATATTCAGCCAAATAGAGAGCCATCTATCCAAACGCATCCTATATATCGGACAACGCTCCGATGTATTAGAGCTATTGAATCAAGCTGACGCGATGTGTCTATCCTCCATATGGGAGGGATTGCCAATAACACTTCTTGAGGCGTTATCCGTAGGATGCATCCCTATATGTACACCTGTTGGAGGTATTGTGGATGTTATCGAAGATAATAGATGTGGCATACTGGCCACATCGACAGATGAGGAGGCATACTATATTGCGCTGAAGCGATATCTTGCAATGTCGCCACTGCAGATTACAGACATGAAAAAAGTGTGTACAGAAGAGTTTAAGAGATATGATATCACCCACACATCGGCCTCATATATTGAATATTACAAACAGGCAGTAGGGTTGAAATAATAAATTTGCTAATATGAATATTATCTTTATAGGTCAGCTTTATCTCGACGGGCAGTTAGACAACTTCTCGTCGTTAGGCTCACGCATTGATATCTCGGCACACACCTTCCAACATGCGCTGCTCAATGGTATCAATACCAATGACCACTCGATAACGGTCATATCAGCACCAAGTGTATCGCACTACCCCAAGATGCGTAAGCTACATATTGGCAGAACGCAGCAGATGAGTGATGGGATGTATCAGCACTCCATATCTTTTATCAATCTTCCTGGCATTAAGCATATAACCAAGACCATATCCCTAAGACGACAACTCAAAAAGATTCTATCCGACGGCAAGGATTATCATATCGTGGTCTATGGTATGCACTCCCCATTTTTGCTCGGATTGCCCGGAATAAAAAAGAGACACAAGAGTTGTTTGATTGTTCCAGACCTACCCGAGTATATGTCGGAGAAGAGAAACATCGTATATCGTATTGCCAAGATGATAGACCGCAAAATTATAAATTACTCACTTGACAATATCGACTCCTTCATTCTTTTCAGTCCCTTAATGACAGAGAGAATCGAAGTATGCAAACCATACGATGTTATTGAGGGTCTATATCAAGCACCATCAAAACAGGCTCAGCCCGCCAAGGAGACTCACAAGACCATTTTATACACAGGTAACCTCGACTCTCGATATGGCATAATGACACTTTTGGAGGCATTTCATGCTATTGAAGATCCCGATTATCGTTTGTGGCTCTGTGGCGATGGTAACTCGGTTGATGATATCAAACGCTATGAGCAGGATGATTCTAGAATTAAGTATTGGGGAGCACTATCTCGCGATAAGGCATTGACGCTACAACAGCGAGCCACCATGCTTGTCAACCCTCGTAGCAGTAGCGAAGAGTACACACGCTACTCCTTCCCCTCTAAGACTATGGAGTATCTTGCATCGGGCACACCAACCATTATGGCCCACCTATCGAGCATTCCTAAGGAGTATGATCCGTTTATCTTCTACCTTGAGGATGAGAGTAGCGAAGGTCTAAAACAGAAGATTTTAGAGGTAGGTGCCATGCCTCAAGCAGAACTTGATAGACGAGGTGCGCAAGCGGCTCAATTTATACTTACCGAGAAAAACAACCATTCACAAGCCAATAAATTAATATCGCTTTTAAAGGCTCTATAATCTTTTGCAAAAGATTCAAATATTAAAATAGGTTGAAAAAAACTATCTATTTGGAAAAAAATTTGTAACTTTGCTAATCGCTTAATTGGGTATCTGAGGCCCTTGTAGGCCATATATTACGCCATAAGCGATACTACAAACCACTATGCAAACAATGGTAAAGATACTACAGATAAACATCACAGCTAACTGGGGCTCGACAGGTAAGATTGCCGAGCAAATTGGCCTCTGCGCCATGGACCTTGGCTGGGAGAGCTATCTCGCGTATGGATACCATATAAACCCCAGCAAGTCGCAAATCATCAAGATTGGCACCGATCGTAGCATAAAGTGGCATCGAAAGTTTGCAAGGTACGGTCTGGGTGATGGTCGCGGTTCATGGTGCGCAACAAAGAAGCTGATAGCCACCATCAAGCAGATAAATCCCCACATCATACACCTACACAACATTCACGGCAACTACATAAACTTCAAGGTACTCTTCGACTACCTCACAAGCGTGGATACCCCTGTAGTATGGACCCTTCACGACTGCTGGTCTTTCACAGGGCGTTGCGCCTTCTTCGACTCGGTAGACTGCTCACGCTGGATGGTGGGCTGCGGTAGCTGTCCTGCACCCAAGCTATATCCCAAAGCCAAGCTCTTCGACTGGTCGGCACACAACTACAACCTAAAGCGAAGGCTCTTCACCGCCAAGAAAAATATGCATCTTGTGAGCGTTTCCAACTGGCTAAGTGGGTTATTAGCCCAGTCATTTCTCAAGGATTGCAACCATATCACCATACATAACGGTATAGACATCACACGCTTCGCACCAACGCAAAGTAGTCAGCCTCTATGCCAAGAGGGTAAGCACCTCGTTCTTGGTGTAGCATCCAAGTGGGATGAGCGTAAGGGTTTCGAAGACTTCTTCAAGCTACGCGAGAGGCTCGACACCGAGAACTATGACATAACGCTCATAGGCCTTACGGACAAGCAGATTGCCATGCTTCCCAAAGGTATTGTAGGCATAAGACGCACACAGAGTGTACAGGAGCTTGCAGCCTACTACACCGCAGCCTCGGTATTTGTTAACCCCACCTATTCGGACAACTACCCCACCACAAACCTCGAGTCCATGGCATGTGGCACCCCTGTGATAACCTACCAGACAGGTGGCAGCCCCGAGGCCATAAGCGAAGATAGTGGCATGGTTGTCAAGCAGGGCGACATCGAGGCCATGGTTGAAGCCATAGAGGAGGTATGCGCCAAAGGTAAGGAGCACTACTTCGAAGCGTGCCGCAAGAGGGCCGAGGAGCACTTCGACAATCGCAAGTGCTTTGCCCGCTACATCGATTTATACAAGGAGTTATTAACTAAAAAACAAGATAAGTAAATGTCTATATTCAAGGACAAAGTGCTACTCATCACCGGTGGCACAGGCTCATTTGGCAATGCAGTGCTACGACGCTTCATCGACTCTGACATCAAGGAGATACGCATCTTCTCGCGCGACGAGAAGAAGCAAGATGATATGCGTCACAGGCTTCAGAACCCCAAGGTTAAGTTCTACATAGGCAATGTTCGCGACAAGGCCTCGGTAGATGTTGCCATGCGTGGTGTGGACTATGTGTTTGCAGCAGCAGCGCTCAAGCAGGTACCATCGTGCGAGTTCTTCCCCATGGAGGCTACCATGACCAATGTCATTGGCACCAACAATGTACTTCTATCAGCCATCGAGCATGGTGTGAAGAATGTCGTGGTGCTCTCTACCGACAAGGCTGCATACCCTATCAACGCCATGGGTATATCTAAGGCACTCATGGAGAAGGTTGCCATAGCCAAGGGTCGTGAGCTGGGCGAGGATGCCCCAACAACGATATGTTGCACCCGCTATGGTAATGTCATGGCATCGCGTGGCTCGGTCATTCCACTATGGGTTGAGCAGATGATTTCGGGCAAGCCTATCACCATCACCGATCCCAACATGACTCGCTTTATGATGACCTTGGACGATGCTGTAGACCTTGTTATCTACGCCTTCACCCATGGTAAGAATGGCGACCTCTTTGTGCAGAAGGCCCCCGCAGCAACCCTCACAACACTTGCCGAAGCCATCAAGAGTCTCTACTCCAAGGTGGATGCTAAGTATGGCGATACTGAGGTACGCATCATCGGCACACGCCATGGCGAGAAGCTCTACGAGACTCTTGTGACACGCGAGGAGATGGCCAAGGCTATAGATATGGGTGACTACTTCCGCATACCGTGTGACAACCGCGACCTCAACTACGACAAGTTCTTCAGCGAGGGCAACGAGGAGGTATCACGCATCGAGGACTACCACTCGCACAACACACGCCGTCTGGATGTCGAGGGCATGAAGGAGCTATTGCTCAAGTTGCGCTTTGTGCGCGAGGACCTTGGCATGGAGCCTAAGGCTAAGGCTACGGAGATACGCAGCGAGTAAGATATATCAAAATAGAGTTCAACCAGCTTATAAATAGCGCTACGATGAATATTCTGGTAACAGGGTCTCGCGGCTTTGTGGGTAGAAACCTCTGCGCACAGCTACGCAACATTGCCGAGGGCAAGAACCGCAGTTATGGAGATATTGCCATAGGCGAGATCTACGAGTACGACATAGACTCCTCGGCCGAGGAGCTCGACCACTATTGTCGTAACGCCGACTTTGTCTTCAACCTTGCGGGCGTAAATCGTCCTCAGAACCCCGAGGAGTTTATGCAGGGAAACTACGGCTTTGCATCCCTACTTCTCGATACTTTGCGCAAGCACAACAACCGCGCACCTATTATGCTCGCCTCATCGATTCAGGCAACGCTCATAGGTCGCTATGGCGAGGGTGAGTATGGTAAAAGCAAGAGGGCTGGCGAGGAGCTTTTTTTCGACTACGGCAAGGAGCAGGGGGTCAAGGTTCTTGTCTACCGCTTCCCAAACCTCTTTGGTAAGTGGTGTCGCCCCAACTACAACTCTGTGGTTGCCACCTTCTGTCACAACATAGCCCACGACCTACCCATCATGGTCAACGATCGTAGCACGATGCTCGAGCTACTATACATCGACGATCTTGTAGATGAGATGGTTGCAGCACTCAAGGGCGAGGAGCACCGTTGTGAGTTCGAGGGTGTGGATACCATCTTCATCCCCGAGGGACGCTATGCTGGTGTACCCAACACTCATAAGGTTAGTTTAGGCGAGATTGTTGATTTGTTGAAGAAATTCAAGGCGCAACCCACAACACTCATCATGCCCGAAATTGGAGACAACACCTTTGCCAAGAAACTATATACCACCTACCTATCCTATCTACCCAAGGAGCGTATAGCCTACCCCTTGCGCATGAATATCGACGATAGGGGTAGCTTTACGGAGTTGCTACGCACCGAGCGTGTGGGACAGTTTAGCGTCAACATATCGAAGCCTGGCATCACCAAGGGTGAACACTGGCACAATAGCAAGTGGGAGTTGTTCATCGTGGTCAAGGGCCACGGCCTTATCGAGATGCGCCGCGTTGACGACGACGAGGTATTGCGCTTCGAGGTTTCGGGCGACAAGATAGAGGCTGTGCAGACACTACCAGGATACACCCACAACATAGTAAACCTCTCGGATACGGAGGATCTTGTAACACTCATATGGGCTAATGAGCTCTTCGACGCGGCTCACCCCGACACATTCTTTGAAAAGGTAAATAAATAGCATATAGTTATGGAGATGAAGAGAGACTACAGCGATGTTAGCTTCAGCAACGACGGCCGCCTAAAGCTACTTATCATTGTGGGCACACGCCCCGAGATTATACGCCTTGCTGCCGTTATTAACAAGTGTCGCCGCTACTTCGACACCCTCTTGGCACACACTGGTCAGAACTACGACTATAACCTCAATGGCATCTTCTTCCGCGATCTCAAGCTCGCCGACCCCGATGTATATATGAATGCTGTGGGTAGCGACCTTGGTGAGACCATGGGCAATATCATAGATGCCTCATACAAACTTATGGTTGCCACCAAGCCCGATGCCGTACTGGTACTTGGCGACACCAACTCATGTCTATCGGTTATTGGTGCTAAGCGTCTTCATATCCCCATCTTCCATATGGAGGCTGGCAACCGCTGCTTCGACGAGTGCCTCCCCGAGGAGACTAACCGCCGTATTGTCGACATCATCTCGGATGTCAACCTCTGCTACTCGGAGCATGCACGCCGCTATCTCAACGCCTCGAGCGTAGCCAAGGAGCGCACCTATGTCACAGGCTCTCCCATGGCCGAGGTTCTACATAACAACCTCGCCGACATCGAGGCATCAGATATACACGAGCGCCTTGGCTTGGAGAAGGGACGATATATCCTTCTCTCGGCACACCGCGAGGAGAATATCGACACCGAGAAGAACTTCACATCGCTCTTTACGGCTATCAACAATATGGCCGAGCGCTACGACATGCCAATACTATACTCATGCCACCCACGCTCACGCAACCGCCTCGCTGCAAGTGGCTTTGAGCTCGACAGACGCGTCATACAGCATGAGCCTCTTGGCTTCCATGACTACAACTGCCTACAGATGAACGCCTTTGCCGTTGTTAGCGATAGTGGCACCCTCCCCGAGGAGAGCTCCTTCTTCACCTCCATAGGCAAGCCATTCCCTGCGGTATGTATCCGCACCTCTACCGAGCGCCCCGAGGCATTGGACAAGGGTTGCTTCATTCTCGCAGGTATCGACACCGCATCGCTGCTGCAGGCCGTAGAGCTTGCCGTAGATATGGTCAAGGAGGGAGATAATGGTATTCCCGTACCCACATATACGGATGAGAATGTATCTACCAAGGTTGTTAAACTCATACAGTCCTACACGGGTGTAGTAAACAAGATGGTTTGGAGGAAGTAGTCATGGGCAAGCGCATATTACTTGTTGCTCAGAATTTTCACCCCGAATTCTTCAAGAGCAACGATATTGCGACAGAACTGGCAGCCCGTGGCTATAAGGTTGATGTCCTCACAGGCATCCCCAACTATCCCGAGGGAGTCTTTTATAAGGGCTACGGCATCTTTCGCAAGCGAGTAACCGACTATAACGGAGCACGAGTCTATCGTGTATTCCAGCTACCACGAGGTCGCAGGCCAGGGTCGTTGCGCCTATCACTCAACTACCTATCCTTTGCCTTCTGTGCCACCTTCTGGGTACTCTTCTTCTTTGTCTTCAAGTCGCGCTATGATGCCATTTTCGTACATCAGACCTCGCCCATAACACAGGCATGGCCAGCGTTGCTTCTTGGCAGACTGCGCCGCACACCTATATACACATGGGTATTAGACATATGGCCCGACTCAGTATTAGCCTTTATGAGCAAGCCACGAGACTTTGTAAGTGCCCCATTAAAGTGGTTTACCAACAAGGTATATCGCCGCTCCGAGCGTATACTTATCAGCTCGCCAGGCTTTCGTAAGTTAGTCAATCGCGATGCCAACTACGACTCAAAGATTATCTACTTTCCCAACTGGTGCGAGGATATCCTACACATGGAGCATCGCCCCATAAAGGCTCTACCCGAGGGATTCCGCATTATGATGGCTGGTAATCTCTCTGATGCTACGGGTCTTGAGGGTGTTGTGGAGGTCATCAAGCGCACGGCTGTGAATCCCCGTATAAAGTGGATATTTGTTGGTGGAGGCAACCGTGAGGAGTGGCTACGCAACACAATAGCCTCGAACAATCTAACAGAGTATTGCGAGGTTGTTGGTCGCCACCCCTTCGAGGATATGCCAGCATACTATAGCCTCGCCGATATTATGTTCATAAGCCTTAAGGCCACAAGCTATCAGCACTTGGAGCAGACCATCCCTGCGCGCCTACAGTCTTACATTGCCGCAGGCAAGCCTGTTGTGGGTATGATTGGCGAGGGTGTAACAGCCCTTATCAAGGAGATAGATTGCGGAATATGTATCGAGGCTGGCGACTATGAGGCATGCGCCAAGAGCATACTCAACATTGTAGATAACCCCTCGCAAATAGCCAAGTGGAGTAGTAACGCACGCCGCTACTACGAGAGCCACTATACCAAGAGCCACTGCATAGATAACCTTGAGACAATAATCTCGTACAAGTGATGACCACTTCACAGCAACATATTAGCCATGTGCTACTACTACTCCTTCGCACGGCCCTATCATCCGAGCAACGCCCCACACAGGGTGTTAACACCCCTGTTGCATGGCATGAGGTATATCGTCTCTCACAAGTTCAGGGTGTGGCAGCCATAGCTTGGGATGGTCTACAACGCCTCATGGCCGAGGGCCTCGTAGGTGAGGGGTGCACCATCGAGCGACAGACAAAGTTGCAGTGGGCCCTAGCTGCAGAGAATACCGCAAAACGATATAACAAACAGGCCAGGACTATAGCTCGTCTTGCGGATATGTATAACGAGGCTGACATTAGGATGATGATTCTCAAGGGCTACGGTCTTAGCAAGTGCTACCCATATCCCGAGCATAGGTCGTGCAGCGATATAGACATATGGCTCTTTGGCGAGCAGGAGCGCGGTGACAAGCACCTACGCGAGAAGTACAACATAGCTATCGACGAGGATAAACACCACCATACCACCTTCATGCTCAATGGCATATTGGTGGAAAACCATTACGACTTCCTTAACATACACTCCCACCACTCAAGCCGAGACATCGAGTACCACCTCAAGGCTACGGCCAACGACGCTATTGCCATAGATGTCGAGGGTAGCAGGGCTTATATACCCAATGCTAACTGCCATGCCCTCTTCCTCTTGCGCCATGCTGCGGCCCATTTCGCCGCCGTGGAGATTGTACTTCGCCATATCACCGACTGGGGTCTCTTTGTCAAACACTACCACAAGGATATTGATTGGCAGTGGCTACGCAACATATGTCGTGAACAGAAGATGGAGCGCTTTATGGATATTATGAACGCCCTTGCCAGCGAAGCATGTAACATCGACCTCTCGCTAATGCCTGCCACCCAGCGGCACGAGGCTTTGGAGCGACGCATTCTCAACGACATTCTATGCCCCGAGTTTAGCGACACAAAGCCCCCACAAGGTCTTTTGCGCATCATTAGTTTCAAGCTACGCCGCTGGTGGGCCAACCGCTGGAAACACCGTCTTGTGTATCGCGAAGGCCTGATACGCTCCTTTGTGGTACACTCGTGGAGCCATATACTTAAACCCAAAGGTATAAAGCAGTAACCAAACGACATGTACTCACGCCCTATTACCCAGAGCCATCGGTCGGCGATAATCTTCTGCATAGATTGCTCTACCTCGATGCAGGAGCGTGTACCATTCAATAACACACTGTTCAGCAAGGCCGAGTTAGCAGCACTCTTCACCAATATCATGATTGACGAGCTCTACATACGCTCGTCACGCTATAACTATATACGCAACTACTACGACATTGCAGTCATAGGCTATGGTCAATGTGGGGCCTTCTCTATGCTCGACAGCGAGGATATATCCTTTGTGCCCATCACGGAGTTTAAAAAGTTCCTACCCAAGGAGCAAGTATACTGCTTCAAGCACACCATCGAAGAAGAGGAGCACAATGTAAGTTTCATTGTTCACCCATGGATTAAGCCACAGGCAAAGGGTAGAACGCCCATGTACGAGGCTCTTGTCGAGGCATATCGTCTTGTTGACAAGTGGTGCTCACAGCGCAAAAATAAGGGTAGCTTTCCGCCTATGGTCTTCAACATCACCGATGGCGAGAGCACAGATGCAACGCCCGCCGAGCTCATAAGCATAGCACATAACATCACGAATACGACTACACGCGATGGCAATACACTGATGATAAATGTGCATCTAGGTAACCTCTATGATGATAAGGCTATACTCTTTCCAAGAGTTCTGGATTGCCATAGCACACCACAGTCGGCACATACACTCTACCATATGTCGAGCATCACACCCGCAAATATGGAACCACTACTACCACCCGAGGAGAAGCATAACTACACTATTCCTCGCCGCCTTATGACGCACAACACCTCGCCATACGATCTACTCAATATCATACATATTGGCTCGGAGAGCCTACAAAAAAAGTAGTCTATGAATAGATGCTCTATCTTCGAGTTTCGTAATGCTATCACCATGCCCTCACTACTCCTTGCGAGGCTGCGTAGCGCTAATGTGGATCACGCCACCCTCACACGCACACGCTACTTCGCCGAGTGCCGAGCCACCATTGAGGATGACGATATACTCATATACGCCCCTTTGGAGAATGAATCGCTACACCTTGCACACCGCGCAAATCTGGCACTGCAACAACCATATAGAGAGGGCTTCATTCGCCTGGAGATTCTCAATGACGAGATGCAACATACCTCTATCGACGATACCCATACCACCATCAGTGGACGATGTACACTCGTTATGGAGCGCATACCAGATGGCGACCCTCTTATTAGTGTCATCAATAGCATGAGCCGCCAAGAGCTACTTCTTGGCATGAGGGAACTCAACGAGAGACTCAAACGCCACGACATCAGCCACAACAACCTCAAGTTAGATAATATCGTCGTCGACAGCCATGGTCGCTGGCATCCTATACGCCAATACTATACTTGCCGAGGATATGGCGGCGATGCCAAGGCCTTCAAGACGCTACGCAATATAATATATAAATACACTACGCCACTCAAGAGTGTAGATGTTAGTACCCTCGAGCCATGGAATAATAGACCTACTATAGAACTGGATGCACTGCTTGAGGGTAGACGCCAGGTGAAGAGGGCCGAGGGCATAGGCTTCGAGGATGAGTTCGGCACTATGATAATAGCACCTAAATATTTGTGGGCAAGCGACTTTATGGAGAACAGAGCTATGGTGCGCAATAGTGATGGCAAGATGGGAGTTATCGACCGCATGGGCAAGGAGATTATCCCCGTTATGTACGATAGCGTGGAGTACTCCGTAGAGAGTGGCAAAACTATAGTTGGATGCAACGGTCTTGTTGCCATCTTCGGCTACGATGGCTCGCAACTCACGCCCTGGCATGAGACAATAGATAACTAATCTACAAAGGATATTTTATTTATTCTTTGCGTCCGAGCCCATCTCTATGTCTCTCTGCCTCATAATCACCGTACAAATCAGCAAAAGTAAAAAGCCTCGGATGAGAAATATCTTTCTCATTCGAGGCTTTGATTGAAGCGCTGCTAATGCGCCGTTATCACAACTAATTATCGTTGAAGCGCAGCCCACAACATATCCTTAAGCTGCGTAATATTCATGTTAGCTACTGACGAAATAAATATCGACTCAATGCCCTTAGGGAGATGAGCCTTCATCTGCTCAATAAGCTCGTCGTCGAGCATGTCGCACTTGGTAACAGCGAGAAGACGCTCTTTATCGAGAAGCTCGGGGTTGTACTGAGTGAGCTCACCAAGGAGGATCTCATAGTCGGCAGCTATATCGTCGCTATCGGCAGGCACCATAAAGAGGAGTACGGAGTTACGCTCGATATGGCGAAGGAAGCGTGTTCCAAGGCCACGACCCTCGTGCGCACCCTCTATGATACCTGGGATGTCGGCCATGACAAATGAGTGGTCATCACGCACCGATACGATGCCAAGGTTTGGTTCAAGAGTAGTGAAGGCATAGTTTGCAATCTTAGGCTTTGCTGCTGATACTACAGAGAGGAGTGTCGACTTACCAGCATTAGGGAAGCCCACAAGACCTACATCAGCAAGCACCTTAAGCTCGAGAATGAAGGCGCCCTCCTGGCCATCCTCGCCTGGCTGAGCATAGCGTGGGGTCTGGTTTGTCGCAGTGCGGAAGTGCCAGTTACCAAGACCGCCACGGCCACCCTTAAGGAGTACGAGCTGCTCACCATGCTCTGTCACCTCACCCACAACCTCGGTGTAGGTCTCACCTGTCTCCTCGTCGGTGAATACCTGCTTAGCTACCGTGCCGAGGGGTACGGGGATGATGATATCCTTAGCATCAGCACCTGTTGAGCGTGCGCCATGGCCATTCTCGCCATCCTCGGCAAACTGGTGACGCTTGTACTTGAGGTGTATGAGTGTCCAATACTGGCTATCGCCCTGAAGGATGATACTACCACCCTTACCGCCATCGCCACCATCGGGGCCACCAAATGCCACAAACTTCTCGCGACGGAAGTGACACGAGCCTGCACCGCCGTGACCCGAGCGAGCAAATATCTTCACATAATCGACAAAATTCGAACCTGCCATATACTACTATATATATAATTACAGCCACAAAGGTACGAAACAAATCACAATTGACAATCCTTTTAGCGCAAATAATTCCCCACACAGATATAAAAGGCTCTATTTGAGAGTATAAAACAAGACTTCCATAGGCTCAAAGACTCCATCATTGGAGTATTTAACCCTTGAAAACATTCATATGTAGCCACTAACATCAACTAATTTTAAGTTACTAAACAATTAATACATAAGACTATTTATCGTATAAAGAATAGAAAAGTAGCCATTAACAATGCCGAAAAATAATTTTACCTCAGCAAATTTTTAGGCCAAATATTTTGCAGTATAACATATTTTTTTTAAATTTGCGTAAACAAACATCTAACAAACACAAAACTAATTAACTTTAAATTTAAGTATTATGGAAAAGAAAGCTCTTTGGAAAGAGACCACAGGTTGGTTGTACAAGTCAGTTCTTATCTATTCATTGGCTAGTATTGTTGGTTCAGTACTTGCTGTTATTGCAGCATTTGCAACAATAGGTTCAGCTTTGGAGGGTGACATCATGGGCGCTGCAGAGTCAGCAGGTGCTCTTGACACTATCGCGATGATTGTTAACATCGTTGTTCTTGGTGGTTATGCACTCTTCTTCGTTTACGGTGGCAAGTTCCGCGATCTTCTTAGCGGCGATGATGCAAATGCAGCTGGTTCATTGCGTAATGCTCACCTTATCCTTGCAATTGGCACACTTCTCTGCATTCTTCCTATTCCATTTGTAGAGTACATCGCAGCTATAATTAACATTATTGCATGGTTTATGCTTCTTTCAGCTTATGGTAAGCTTATGAACTCAACTAGCCTTCCTGAGTTGGCAGCAGCTGGTATGAAGAAGTTGCGTAAGGCTATGCTTCTTTCAGTAGTTGGTGCTATCATCGCGTTTATTCCATTCATCGGTATCGTTGGTAGTATTCTCGCACTTATCGCATTCTTCATGACCCTTAAGGGTTGGTCAATGGTTGCAAAGTCTGAGATCTAATAAGAGATATCTGATAGATAAACCAAAACAAAAAAATGCGTTCGACGAATGTCGAACGCATTTTCTTTTACCCCAATCACAAGAATAGTCACCCTACCGCGACACATAGAAGAGCACGATAAATGGTGTGACACTCATGAGTGAGAGGATAAAGAGCTTAGGGAAGTTAGAGAAGTTTAGGGCCTCAAGAGATATAAGGCTATGACGACCAAAGGTGCCCAAGTGACCATAAAGACCAAAGAGACCTAAGAGAAGTCGCTAACCATGGTCATAAGCAAGTCATAAACCTCTATCGTAAGCCATTGCTGCGAGACATTGTCACAAACCAAAGATGATACCCTCCATCGCATTGGTTCCCTTGATCACTTGGTTCCTCTAGTCGCTTCTGTCCATTTGCTCTCCTTCGGTCTCTTTGTCTCCATGGTCCGTTCGGTCTATCTAGTCCCTTCGGTCTTTTTGGTCTTTTCGGTCTCTTGGGTTCCCTTGCTTCCTTTGGTCCATTAGGTCTCTGGGGCCCTCTGGTCTCTTCGGTCTCTCAATCCAGGATTCTGCTTCTATTCCAACACAAAAAAAGCCGAACCCTTATCGGATTCGGCTTGAAGAGGCGGCTACCTACTCTCCCACCTAAATAGGCAGTACCATCGGCGTAAGTGAGCTTAACTTCTCTGTT
>JAZLBJ010000018.1:0-19385 GCA_045613645.1 Alistipes sp.
CACATCGTTCCCCGACGAGGATGGCGACCGCCTCTTTATCATTATGCCAAAGCAGGCTGCGTGGATTGGTGGCTTTGTAAGCATTATAGAGGAGCAGAACGAGGGTAAGAAGTTCAGCGAGGCACAGATTGCCGAGTTGGAGGAGGAGTTTATGGCAACCTTTGAGACTTTCACTGTGATCCTCTCGCTCAGCAAGAAGTAAGCGAATATCAACACAAAAAAGTTGGTGCGTGTAGGGAACGATGTAGTCCCGTCACGCACCAATTTTGTTTATACATATCGCATCAGTGGAAGATGTTTGCTCTCAGCGTTTTACTTTCAAAATTACTATGCGCTTTTTACTTGCAGAAAAATGGACTTAATCACAATATCCATGTAGTCTTCTATGTAGGATTTCGCAATTTTCGTAAAAACAAACACTGAAAATCAATCAGTTAAAAATAAAAGACCTATTCATAATGTACAGCCCTAATCTTTTACTCTTCCACTCGTTACAAGCACATCTCGTAGATGCGCTCTACATCCTCGGGAGTGAGAGTCTTGAACCCTCGGATGTCACCATAGCGGCATGCCTTGCGAGCCATCATAGGGAAGTCCTCGCGCTTGATGCCTATCTCGGTGAAGGTGCGCTGAAGACCCAACTTATCGAAAAGAAGGTGCTCAAGAGACTTGATGCTCTCCTTGGCAATAGCCATAGGCTCCAACTTAGGGTCGATGCCAAAGACATTAACACCAAATGATACATAGCGCTGCACATTACTCTCGTCGAGGCAATACTCCATCCAGCGAGTAGTGAGAATAGCTAAGCCCAGACCATGGGTGATATCGTAGGTTGCCGATAGCTCGTGCTCCATAGGATGGCAGCTCCACGCCTTACGCTTGCCACCGTTGATAAAGCCATTGATAGCCCACGACGATGCCCACATAATATTGGCGCGTGCCTCATAATTCTCAGGCTCGTTGTAGGCGATAGGTGCGTACCTTACAACGGTCTTCATAAGGCCCTCCATAACGGTATCGAGCATATATAGATCCTCGTTCATGTTGAAGTAGACCTCCATGATATGCGATAGAATGTCGGCAGCACCGCACGCCGTCTGATACTTAGACACCGAGTATGTGAGCGTAGGGTCAAGGAACGACACCTTAGGCTGCATGGCTGGAGCCATACGACCGAGCTTATCCTCAGTCTCGGGATTGGAGATAACACCACCTGAGTCCATCTCGGAGCCTGTGGCCGAGAGTGTGAGGATGGTGACGATGGGTAGCGCTCGCTCTATAGGCTTGGCATTAACGCCGAAGAACTCCCATGGGTCATGGTCAACACATGCACCTGCGGCCATAAACTTAGTGGCGTCGATAGTCGAGCCGCCACCAACAGCCAAGAGGACATCTATATTATGCTCTTTGCACATGGCAACGCCCTGACGCACAGAGCTGATGCGTGGGTTAGGCTCGATGCCCGAGAGCTCGAAGACCTCCATGCCCGCATCGTGCAACTCCTTCATAACTCTATCGTAGAGGCCTATGCGCTTGATTGAGCCACCGCCATAGGTGAGCAACACACGGCGACCGAACTTCTGGAGTTCCTTGCCAAGGTTGTGCAACTGATTCTCGCCAAAATAGACCCTTGTGGGAATATCGTAAACAAAGCTATTCATAACTGATTGTTTTTGGTTAACTCCACAAATATAGCAAATTAGTGAATACTACGCAAGTGTAGCATCCTAAAAATCTATATCCTTGATATCCTCGACACTATGAGGGGCGACATCGGTATGCATGATAACACGCCATATATCGTCGTACTTATCGTAGATGAATATAGGGCATAGTACGGGTCTTGAGTAGTAGGTAAACAGCGAGGCGTCGAGCACTGCAAGCGTACCATCAGCACTAACAGAGGTGGCAACCATGTCGATGGAAGGCACAAGAAGTACAATCTGCTCAAGGAGGCGATAGGCAAAAAGCCTATACGGGGCAGCTATGCATACACCCTCGTATATAGCATCGTCGTAGGCGACCAGGGCCCTATTTACCTGCCTCATAAGTTGCTCCAAGGGGAAGTCCGAACGACGCCCATCTACATACTCCTGCAGAGCCTCGATAGCGGCATAATAGTCTGCTATGGCCACATGTCGCTCACTATCATCCTCACCAGCGTACCACATGGGGTAGGCGATAACATCCTCGGGGATGCCACCGAAGTACTCGACATAATCGGTAGGTTTGGGGATATTGGCATACCTTTTAGAGGTCATCAGCTCAACAAGAAGATTCATGGCCTCGGACATATCACACGAGTTACCCGAGGGCAGAAGGGCGTAATCGGCCTCATCGATGCTATGGCATATGAAGGTGAGTTCACTACCCACGGTGACAGTTTCCTGAGCCTGAGTCCTATAGGGGATAAGGGCCACAACAATAGAGATTAAGCATATGATCGTTCTCATAATATCATATCTAAAAGTTATTAATACTTATATCTATGGCTATCAATGTCGGTGCAGAGCATTAGCAGCCCATTGAAAGTAGGTGGCAGCCCTCTGCTCAGCATCACGAGCATAGCGCAGCTGCTGCTCGTAACGCTCCATCTCTGCCTCGGCATAGCGCATATTGGTCTGCGCCCTATCACTATCGCCACGACGCGTGTAATACTCCGCCTCACGCTGGTAGTTTTCTGCACGCTTGAGGTAGTACTCTGTCTCACGGTAATAGTCATCGGCACGCTCAAGGTAGTACTCTGCCTCGCGCTTATAACCCTCAGCCTTGCGACGATAGTAGTCGTCTTGGGCCGTGACTGGGGCTACATGCACCGCCATAAAGAGTGCACATAGCGACACAACTCTCAGTATATACCTCTGCACCATCATAACACACACTGCTATTTTTTGTCTACTCTTTAGTAATCTTATACCCCAGGCGTTGAATGGCCGTAAGAGTGGCGATGACCGTACGGCGGTCAACCTCACGCTCATCCTCCGATAACTCATCGTAGGGTACAAGGCATGGGTGAAGCCTATTTAGATCGTCGCGCTGAGCTCCATAGCGCCATCCTGTGCGTCTACGCTCCTCTGCCCACTCGTCGTGGACAGCCTCAGCAAGCTCCTCGATAAGCGATGCTGAGAAATGAATATCTCGATTATCACGCTCCATAGTGTAATCCTATTAAAAGTTTGTAGCACTTCACTTAAACAACTATTGCAACACATCGACTTCTACTGCAAACGCAGAGGTATCAACTGGCGAAACATTGCTACGCTCGGAATACTCGGCCATGAACAGCTCGTGCATACGCTTGGCTTCTCTATACCTTTGGTTGACCACTGTGATGTCGATGTCAATGCGAGGATAATGAACATTTAACGATGGAGACTTAGGGGTCTTGGGCTGAATAGAAGTAACATTCTACTGTCTTTGTTTTAAAACCTCCTGTACTTCATGCATATGCTGCATATCTATGAAGTTTTGGCGTACAGCTGCAGTGTCGATACTCAGAGGCTGAGCAAGATGACCAAATTCAGATTTAATCTGCTCACGAATCTTCTGCGAGAAATCAGGATGCATGTTATCACTCTTATTGTCGTCCGACATAAAACAAAACCTCACTGATGCAGCGATAGCTATGAATACAATTATCTTTAAAATAAACATTAACACTTTCATATACTCTAATTTTTTAAATTAAAGCTCTAATATCTAACGCGATGACAAATAGCACACCATAGCTTTATACTCCTCCAACTGCGCAACAATAGCTCTACTCTATTGAGTCTACTATTTAGGGTTATTAATCATCTGCACAATGGTCTGCTGAACACGCTTATCTATCTCCTCCTGGCTAATCATTTTATCGATATCAATCCTTCTTTGCGACTCATAAGCCTCCATTCGAGCCTCATGCTCGCGCTCAATATTATCCAACTCTCTGTTACAACGAACAGCGAATGATACAACAAGGGGAACCATAATAACTAGTAGTGATAATAGCTTTTTCATAGTAGTAGTTTATTTATCTCTTTGCATATATAGAGCAACCTAACATAGGTAATCTATCACGCCGAGTGATTTTTTTGTGCATTGGTTGCTCACTACTACATAATCACCACAATTTATCCTGCGTGATTCAAAGCTTGGCTACCATTACTCATACTTACCAAAGCCAAGTAGCTCGTATGTGCCCTTCATATAGTTAATGGCATCACGATAATCCGATATAACATTCTCAAAGGATTCACGCTCACTCTTGACAATCTCCATATCAGCACCTATAAGCTCGTGGCAAATAGTCATTGACTCGATATACTCGTTGCCACACGCCTCCATATTATTGATAACAGCGGTGACATACTCTATCTTCTCGCGCGCCGACTCCTTGGTATCGCTCTCGGTGATGAATATACCCTCAATACTATCCAATGCAGCCAAGGCTTCGTCCAAAGCCTCGCATGCCATATTGAAACGCACCTGCGAATCATCGAGGACCATATAGCTCTTTGTGAGCTTGTTTAGCAGCTCAGCCTCCTTTGCAACCAATCGTTCAGACTTCTTAATAATAGATTCGCACATACGCTCATACTCAGCAGTAGGGAGATCTAACGCTACATCAAACTTGTAGTTTAGCTTAGTAAAACGACCCTTCATGCTATTATCATATATCGACTTAGGTAGCTGCGAGAATGTGTGTAGCATGCTATAGTATGATATCTCAAGGTTGAGCATATTTAATTCATTAGATATCAGACCACCCTCGATTCTCAATTTAATACCATCGGGATACTGCACACTCTCTTTCAATATATCGATTTGGATATTAATCTGCTTGTAGAACTCACGGTACTCGATATTATGGCCGAGGAGATCCGACGCCTTAAGGCCATTCTTGCGAAATGCCATAGCCTCGCTCTCGGAGATTGTGAACTCTACGGGTTCATTAAGTTGGGCTCTATAGGCCTCAAAGGTTGCGACACATCTATCTATGTCGGTCTGAGTAGTGGTAGACTCATCGTAGTTCTCGGCGAACTTCAACCACTCATTGAAGACCTTTTGTAAGATTGTCTGATTATAATCAAACTTGGCATACTCATCGAAAACCCTGTTAGCAAACGCCTTGCATACCTTATCGTAGCTTGGGCTCTGTACAGTTGTACTACTAGCACCAAACGATATTGCTACACAGCCTATCTGCGCAACCAACAACAACACTAAAATCATAGATAGCTTTTTCATAATCAATATGTTTTATTTATAGTATATCATTATCTATCATGCCCTTCATATGGCGTTGCTTCTCGTTCATAACAATCTGCAAGGACTTCTGTCTGCGCTCATACTCGGAGGTCTTGTCACGCATGGAGATGGTGGTGAAAAAGTGTAGATTTGTCGAGGCATCGAAGATTTCATCGTTCTCATATACCGACTCTGGCATCTTGGAGTATATCTCCAAAAGGATGCTATAGTTATACTCAAGCATTGCCATATAGTACTCTTTAGATAGCTCTATGTATCGGGCATATAGGCTATACGAAGGAGTTATCTTCTGCAAAATGGTGATGTGATCACGAAGCGCGCTATCGAAACTATTCACACTCGTCTCAAAACGATTTAAAAGATTGTCCGAAATGCCCACACTATCAAGTATAGCGTAGTCGCAATCCCAAATTTCCAATTGTGACTTGGCGTGAAGCTGGTGTAAACAATAGGTAGCATAGGACTCTAAATAGCGGACATCATCGTCATCCACATGCTTACTACCCAACAACCTCTCCCACTCTTTATATAGACTAGTGAGCACCTGCATATCTTGGTCGCACATCAATTGCAAACTCATAAGCTGGATGGCGCACTCGTTGCATACCAACTCGACATACTCCGACACCACGGGTTGCTTAATGAGTTGCTGCTCATGGGGCTTAACAGGAGCCTCTGCGGATTCCTTGCAGAATAGCATACATAAGGTAATAGCAACGATTGCCACACCAACAGCAGTAAACAGTGTTATGCGCAGGGCCTTGCTCGTGGGACGCGAGATTAGGAAGTTACGCTTGAGGCGCTCAATGGTATCGACAAAGAGGTTAGCATCGTTAATCAACACTCCGTTGTACATGGGCAAGTCGCGAAGTGATAGAGGAAGGCTTTCGGAGGCCGGCCACTCGAAGTTGCGAAGCATGACGGGGATAATATTCTTCTTATGCTTGAGGGCGTGCTCCACCTCGCATCGCACCCAGTCGGTCTCGTCGCCACAACGATCTAAAGCATTGGGTGGAAGCACTAAGATAAAGTCCTTGCAACCCTCTATTACCTCAAGGAGGCGCTCGTTAAACTTACCTGCATGCAAGGTTTCAATATCGACGAATACCGAGTAGCCTGCAGCAGTGAGTTTCATGGCTATAAGGTTGGCTATATCGAAAGATACTCGCCTATAGCTGATAAATATATCATATTTCTTACTCATAACATCTATGCATTACATATCTGATTTTACCACTTGGGCACTCATCATCACGCTTACTGGTGAGGTATCCATCCTTGGATATCACGACTCTCTTGCTAAGGCTCTGCTCCTCGATAGCTATTTTCACACTAAACTCACCACACTCGTTTGTGGTTGTCTTGTTGCCATCGACATCGACCACAACACCCTCAACAGGGCAGCCATCATCATCTATGATAACACCAGCATAGAGGCCAAAGCTATCATCGCGCTTAAGAGATAGGCACACACGGTTATCAAGGCCTGCTGAGAGTGATAGCTGTTGACTCTGCGACTGATAGTATGTAGCCTCGAACTCAATGTTCACATTGCGTAAACGATAATATCCTGGTAGGTCCTCAATCTCTATAACGCCACTTAGCGACGAGGGTTTATACTCCTTGCCATCAACCCTTACCACACCATCATCTGGCATAGGAAGGTTGAGGTGGTTATCGTCGCAAAGAGATATGGTGAGCGACACTGGAACGGCAAACCAATATACAACAAATAGGGCCACGATGGAGGTGGTTAACCATAGAGCCACCTTGCGACGCTGGGCTCTGAGGTGGCGATGCCACAACTCGTCGAACTCCACACCGAGCATATAAGACACCACGCGGATGTAGGCCTTAACACGCCCCGCCTCGCGTATATCTACGCTGAGAAGCTCGCCATCGGGTTGCTGGGCGTAGTACTCTCTAAGGGCGGGAGGTATGGGATTATCTTCACCCTGAGAGGTGATATCACCACTTACAACATAGGGAATAATATATTCGCCACGACCCCACTCTAGGAAGGTGCGAATCTCATCGTTGACCCACTTGGAGGCCGCCGAGTGTGGCGAGCATATGACAATGAGATACTTCGAGCTCTCGAGATGCTTGCGCAATTCGTTATTCAGCACGCCTGCGCCGAGGTCGGCACGATCGCGAAAGATAGGGCGCAAATAGCGGCTATCCTCATACTCGTTGTGAATCTCGGTTGGCAACTTGTAGGACTCCAACTTACGCTGTAGCCATCGAGCGTGTCTCTCGTCGCGATGACTATAGCTGATAAATGCATATTTCTTTCTCGTCTCCATTGAGTTCTAAGTTTAAAATTAGTATGCGTAGATGTTTACAGCGTTTGTCTGCAACTGAATAGAATCTACACGCATCACCTCGTTCCACATTCTCTCGATACTTGACCAATTGCCATACATCAACAATATATCCTCGTCGGTATAGGCGGGGTCATTGAGTTTGAATACTGGTGCTAAATCGGGATACTCACGCATAAGAGCCATTGCCTCGTCAAATTGACCCTCGCACTTGCAGATATAGACAAGTGCCTCGATAGCTATCTCGGAGTATATATAGTAGTAGGTCGGATGGTTAATTTTGAACTGTTGAGCCAAAGTCTTAGCCTGGGTAAAATAGCTCTTCGCAATGGCCAAGTCATCCTTATAGTTTAGATTGAACAAACCCATCTGCAGCAAGAATTTATAGTAGGGTATGCCGATAATATCGGAATAATCACTATATAGTAATTGGTATGCCTCCGTTAGATTTTCGCCAAACTCCTCGGCTTTGTCAATCAATCCGATATTCACCAAAACATCGAAGAGGCGAATATAGATATCCATCATCGATTTAACCTCGACTATCTCTTCAAAGTCGGGAGCTATATCATCAAATGCCTGTTTACAATACCCCTCAATTTTGCTATACTCGCCACTATGGCTGAACATCACGCATATACCCATATTCATCAAAGCCCTTTGCATACGCATATACTTGGGCAAAGCATCCTGTGTATCATAAACTGCACTAGCACACATTAAGTATAGGTAGGCTTCCTCGTAACGGCCACACTCGGTGAGCATAAAGCCATAGTCAGTTAAGGCGTAGGCATAATCGAACTTATGTCTATCGGGGTTGTGTACAACAAGCTTCTCGTATAGCTCAATAGCCTTGTGGAAGAGTGGCTCGGCATTTTCGTACTGACCTAAAGCGTAGTATATTGATGACTTATTTACATAGCACTTAGCCAGCTCCGCTGAGTATTTCTCGTCCGATGCAACTATCGTCTCGTAGATTTCTACAACCTCGTCGCAATACCTTAGTGCCTGCTTAACATTATAGATACGAAGATACAAATTTGCCAAGCTATTCGCCGTAGAGGCTAACGCATGATAGTACTTAGGCTCTGGGGAGATCTGTACCATGTATGTGCGCAACTGATAAGCAACTTCCAGCATCTGTATAGCTCTTGTCATGAGGCTTATATCGGCATATACTAATCCATAGCTATTGAACATGTTCGAGAGGCGAACCACATTGTCGAATGGTATAACCTCTACATCAACCTCAACATCAACCTCAAGGTCACATATTATAGATAAAATATCTACGGCCTTAGAGAAGGCTTTTAAGGCCTCATCATACCTCATCAAACTGGCATAAATGTCACCTAAAGCGCTATAGGCGATAACCTTATGCTCTGTGGTTTGGACGATGGTCAACAGATGTTCGGCGCAAGCAAGAGCCTCTTCGTAGCGTGTCTGCTCAAGACAGAAACCAATATATCTGATGTGCAGTTTTATGTTGGTGGTGTCGATAGATAAAAGAGTCTTGTATATCTCGTTTACCTTTGCGATATTCGCCTCGCCACCACTCATCATCAAGAGGTTGATTTGGTTGTTGAGGCTCTGATATAGATTCTCAGATGCCTCCTCATGCATGGTGATGCTTCGCTGAATCTTACTCTCAGCCTCCTTGAGTTCGGCCAGCGAGGCAAGCGTCTGCTCGTACTGCTCTACGAGGTTTAGGTCATCGTAGTACTTGATAGCCTCATCTATTCTTCCCTCCTTCACCAGTTCGATAATCTCACGCTCCTGAGCTGATATGGCACTGAGGTCGATGCGAGCAAAGCGGTCGATATAGTTATCCATGTTGGAGAGCTGTCTATCATACTCGTTGGATAGGCGCACAATCTCTCGCTGGTAGGCCTCCTCAGTTATGCGATGCTCATCACGTTCCCTCTTGTAGCGTGCAACCTCGCTATCGTACTGATTCTTGTAACTGAGCGATGACACCCTACTATACTCATCCTTGATGCGCTTGAATAACTCGCTCTTGACCATCTTGATGACAAATGGCTCATTGGGATTAATGTTCCACTGCTCCAAGGCATCGGTGTTGAACACCTCATAATCTCTCTTGGTAATGGAACGCACCTCGACACGCTGACCAGCAACATGGGTGCGAAACTCAAGAAGGAACTTTCCTTTTTTGTTCGACACCGAGGAGTTGGCATTAGACACCAAGATCTCTACACCCTGCAGGGGGCGCTGCGACAACTCCTCGCGATACTCCATAACAACACCAGACTGAGTAGACTGCGCATAGGTCTGCCAACACGAAAACACCACACACAGAACAACAGCAACCCAAACTCCACGCAACAACCTACTCATATCCATCTTATTAAAATAATCAAACAATATTATTATAGGCTACCTGCAAACCTATCATATAGGGGTGAAGGTATCATAACATAGAAGTCGGAGTTGAGAGCGATGACCTTGTTGAACATCTTCTCCGCCAACTTCAGTTTACCATCCATAAGGGCAATCTCTCCCTCGATATTGGCAAGTTCCGCAGAGTCGCCATAGAGCGCTACAAAGCGGGCCTTAGTCTCCTTGAAGCCACGCTTATCGCCCTTAATATGTAAGGCCTTGAGGTGGGCTCGATAGGCTAAGCCATGCTCGAAGCGTATAGCCTCACCATACTGACCATAAAGCTCGTCCATAATCTCTATGGCAACAACAGACTTAGCAATAGCCTTATCGTAGAGCGACTGGTCGTTATATAGCGATGCGTAGTTTATCATCACTCGGGCGTACTCCAACTTAACATTAGGCGATGAGGAGCGCTGATAGAGGTCATCTATATAGAAGAAGCCCCTATCGTAGTATATCTCGCTTTGGGCATACTGGCCACACATATAGCTCAAATAGCCGAGGTTGTTGAGCACCATATAGTAGGCATTGCCATTGGCTGCGGGTGCCACCTTATAGAGGTGCTCGACATATTTGTATGCATTGAGCGTAGACTCCAACGCCTTGACATTGTCGCCAAAAGCATTGTACATAACACCCATATTGAGGTGCACATTGTACATCGCTGCTGCATACTTATCGGGGTTATACTTATAGAGTTCCTCGCCAATCTCCAACGACAAAGCGTATATCTCCATCGACTTGTCGAAATCGCAAAGTTTCTCATACGACCTTGCCATGTTTACATAGGCACAATACTCCGAGTACTGCGCCTCAATCTTGTCGATAAGATTATAGCCTTTGCGGGCCACCTCACCGCGTAGACGCAGCATAGCATTATAGCACTCGATAGCCTCATGATGACGACCATAACTCTGATGTATGTTACCCATGAGGTTGGCAGCCATAGACTTTGTTAGAGCCAACGCCACATCCGAGTCGAGGATGATTTGTAGCGAGGCTATGGCCTTGTCGGTCTGACCCATACCGTCATAGGCAGCACCGAGGGTGTGCATAAGCGTGTAGTACATATCCTCCTGTTGGTTGCACAAAGCGAGACCCTCCATGCAATACTTACAGGCAGACTCTGCATCGTGGAGGTATATATAGGCACAAGCTATATCATGGTAGAGAGTGGCGCATCTGCTACTATCGAGGCTCTTTGTCTGAAGTGCTAAGTTAGCCACATCTACAACGCGGCTATAGTAGCCCTGCTGCAAGAGGAACACAGCATAGTCGGCAGCCACAACACCATTATTGGGGTCGACAGCCAAGGTGCGCTCATAGAGGTCGATAACCTTATCAAAGTTCTCCTTACCACCAGCGAGCATATATGTCAATATCTGTCGGCTAATAGCCTCGTATGTATTGCGTATCTCGGCATTCATCTTGGCAACCTCCTCGTCACGCTGGGCTACCTGCTCGATGTAGATGTTGAGGAACTCCTGCTGCTCATACATGGATATAGCCTCGCCTATGCGACCCTCCTCGATGGCTGCGATGATTTCCTTCTCCACCAACGAAAGATTCTCGAGGTCGATACGCGCAAAGCGGTTGATATAGGTACTGAGGTTCTGCAACTGCTCCTCATAGGTATTTATAATGTGCATACGCTCCTCCTCGTAGGCCTCGATGGTTATGCGGCCCTGCTCACGCTCCCTCTCAAGGGCAGCAAGTTCCTGGTCGTGCTGTGCCTTATAGCTCTGCGACGAGGTATCGAAGTATCTCTCGCAACGCTCCCTGAAGAGCTTGCTATCGACCATCACGATGGTGAAGGGCTCGTCAGGATTGATGTTCCACTGCTCGAGGGCGCTGAGGTTGAATATCTCGTAGCCCTCCTTGACGATGCTCGACACATCGACCCTCTGACCTGGGCGCATGGTCTTAAACTCGAGTACGAACATACCGTTAACATCAGACACCGTAGAGCCAGCATTCTTGATTGTAAGCTCGACACCAGAGATAGGGGTCTTCTCATCCTCGCCGTTATACTCCTTTACAAAGCCGACTTGCTCGGTCTGCGCTGAGACCGAGCAAATGGCGAAGTTTGCGGCGATAATCATTAGGAGCATGAAGCCCCTTGTTATCATCCTTTTCATAATATATGGGTTAGTATTATTTCATCTACTTCTGCTTTGTTCCACATCTATCACAATAGCGCTGACCCTCATAGAGGACACTGCCACAGTGGGGACACACAACCTCTACATCGGAGTGCTGGAGGCGATACTTGAGTGTATTATATAGGGTGGTGCGATTGCGCTTAAGGATATCGTAGCCGAGTTTGCGCATAAGGCTGATGGTCTGCATTGCCATCTCCCTATCGTATAGTTTCTCCGACTCGGGGAGTTGTGCATATGGCACCATATCGGGCGTCTGCTTAAGAGTATCATTGCGCTCGGGGCCATAGCTCCAGCCCTCGGCACGACGATTCTCGGCCCATACCTCGTGAGCATTCTCGGCGATGGCCTCACGAAGTTCGATGATATCCTCGCTAAGAGTAACATCCGACACATCTATAGAGCGTGGTGTGTACTCCTTGGTACCCTTGATGTTGGCTGTAACGAGGTAGTATTTAGAGTATGCCCAAGCCTCGAGGAAGTGCTCCACAGGGTAGCTATCGGAGCTATTACGGCTGTTGGGGTCGTAGATAGTGATGGTGTTGCGGTGGCTATCGTAGCCAAGCACTACAACGGTGTGGTTAGGAGTATTATCCTCCACGGTGGGAACGATGACAGTGCTCTTATCACACATGAGCATACCCTCACGCACGGCAGCTATGACATCGTCGCCACGCTCCAGCGATGCTACTATATCGTCAAGGGTCGACTTATAGCGACGCTCAACAACAAGACCATAGTTTTCCAGGTGGCGGCCCACATTGAAGAGTGCTGTTCCACCCTCCTTCTGCCAGTTATTGCGCAAGGCAACATCCAGTATATGTTTCTCATCAAAGGCCACACCACGACGGCGGAGGATACTCTTCTCGCACTCCAGGCAACAGAAGTTACCCTCCTCGCAGAGCGCTGCAAGGGCCGAGGCCTCGAATACCTCTACATCGTCGAAGTTGACACCGAGGTCGGCATCTACCTCTTGCGAGATTCGCATAATCTCCTGCAACTCACTATCGGTTGCCAGGGCATCGAATATCGCCCAACTCTCATCCGCAGTGGCATTGCCATCGATATAGGCGGCAAGAGTCTCATTCGAAATACTTTTTTTACCCAATCTAATAGCCATACTATCTTAACTCTTTAAGTGCAATCTTCGTAAACTCGGCAATTGCACGCTTTTTAATATTATATAAATTATCAACAGTAACATTCAGCTCATCGGCCAACTCTTGCGGCTCGGTATCCTCAAGCACCAAGCGGCGTATGACATATACATATCGCCTATTGGGCATAAGCTCGAAGATGCGTGCCACATCCATCTGAGCATCGCGGCTACCCTCATCGCTATACATCGCTCGTCGTAGGCCTTTGTCTATAAGAGGCTCCTCGGAGTCCTTTTCTATCAGTTCATCGCGTTTTGCGATAAAATATCTGATAGCAACAACCTTCAACCACGAGAAGATTGAGCTACGGCCCTCGAACTTGCGCAAACGACGGCCGTCGTCCTCAACAAGGTAGATGTAGAACTCGCTGACAAACTCATCGTAGTCCACCTTGTAGGAGAAGACACTACGGATGATGCTCGTAAACAGCGGTCTGCACTGTTCGAAGAAGAACTTTTGGGTGATTTCACCATCGCGGTTAATCAGTCCTTCAATAATCTGTTTGTCTGTCATTATATAATATTGTGTTACTTTTTTTGTATTATGTCTCGAGCCAAGGAGATTGCCACGGGCTAACGCTGATACTCGACCTCTCTTGGTCTCTTCGGTCCCTTCGGTCTCCTCCGCTCCTCTAAAATCTCTAAATATCGTGCGACAAGGGTGCGGGCACAGCTTCGCGCATGTCGAACTCGCCCCAGCGCTCGGCAACATAGTCGAGCGTGGAGAGTATCTCCTCCACATCGAACGAGGTGACGAGCTTAAGGCGCGTTTGCTTGAAGTCGGGCAGACCCTTAAAGTAGTTAGTGAGGTGGCGGCGCATCTCCAAGACACCCACCCTATCGCCCTTCACCTCCAGCGACTTGGCAAGGTGCTCCTTGGCTATTGCCACACGCTCGATAACCGAGGGCTGAGGCAAGAGCTCGCCTGTGGTGAGGTAGTGGCGACACTCCCTAAATATCCATGGGCGGCCATAGGTGGCACGGCCTATCATCACGCCGTCTACACCATACCTATCGAACATCTCTTTGCACTTCTCGGCCGAGTCGACATCACCATTGCCGATGATGGGAATGGTGATGCGTGGGTCGTTCTTAATCTTGCCTATGAGGGTCCAGTCGGCCTCGCCACGATACATCTGTGCGCGTGTACGACCATGGATGGTAAGTGCCGCAATGCCAACATCTTGCAGACGCAAGGCTATCTCCTCGATATTCTTCATCTCGTCGCTCCAGCCAAGGCGTGTCTTCACAGTCACGGGCTTATTCACGGCACGCACAATCTGGCGTGTCATCTCAACCATGAGGTCGGGATCCTTCATCATACCCGAGCCAGCACCACGCCCTGCAATCTTCTTTACGGGGCATCCGAAGTTGATATCAATAATATCGGGGTTGGCGCTCTCGGCGATGCGTGCAGCCTCCACCATTGGCTCTATAAGGTGGCCATATATCTGTATTCCCACAGGGCGCTCGAAGTCGGCGATGTTGAGCTTGGCACGCGACTTCCAAGCATCGCGTATGAGGCCATCCGAAGAGATGAACTCGGTGTAGACAACATCGGCACCGAAACGCTTACACATATAGCGAAACGATGGGTCGGTGACATCCTCCATGGGGGCAAGAAATAGTGGCTGGGAGCCAAGGTCTATATCAGCGATTTTCATATTATCATCAGTTTATTCTCACAAAGATAAGAAAATTAGCGCTAATGCGCAAGAGGCGAGGGTGATAAAATGGTGGAGAAAAGAGGCGCTCGAGCCACTGATGGTGCTCCGAGACTATGCCCTGCGAACGGCTATACTCCCACACCCACTCCGGTATGGTGTCAAGCCCACGCTCTTCATCGAGCAGATAAGCTCGTAGCATCGAGGAGCGGCAAAAATAGTCCGAGGCACCTATTTTCCATCATAAAATGGATAATTCGGAAAAAGTTTGTATATTTGCAACTCGATATATAAATATAGGTAACTATGATAAATGCAGAAGTATTTATTTCAGATGTCGTAAAGCGTGCAGCCGAGGAGTTGTATGGCGTAGGCGACAACATACAGATACAGAAGACTCGTAAGGAGTTCGAGGGCGACTACACAGTAGTAGTATTCCCCCTATTGCGCGCATCTAAGAAGTCTCCCGAGGCTACAGCTACGGAGCTGGGCGAGAAGATTGTGGCAACAACACCCGAGATTAAGAGCTACAATGTAATCAAGGGCTTCCTAAACCTCGCCATCGACCCATCATTCTGGGCGGCGCGCTTTAAGGAGATTGTCGAGACTGAGAATTTCGGCATGGCAGCACCATCGGGTCGCACAATAATGATTGAGTACTCGTCGCCAAACACCAACAAGCCACTACACCTCGGTCACATACGAAACAACCTACTCGGATACTCGGTGGCAACCATCCTCAAGGCTAATGGTCACAATGTCATCAAGGTAAACCTTGTGAACGACCGCGGTATTCACATCTGCAAGTCGATGCTCGCATGGCAGCTCTATGGCAACGGAGAGACACCAGCATCGTCGGGTATGAAGGGCGACCACCTCGTGGGTAAGTATTATGTCGAGTTCGACAAACACTACAAACAGCAGGTCAAGGAGCTTATGGCCGAGAAGGGTATCTCGGAGGAGGAGGCTAAGAAGCAGGCCCCCATCATGCTCCAGGCGCAGGATATGTTGCGCAAGTGGGAGGCCAAAGACCCTGAGATTTACGCTTTGTGGGAGACCATGAACGGCTGGGTATATGAGGGCTTCGACGTGACATACAAGGCCATGGGCGTAGACTTCGACAAGGTATACTACGAGTCACAGACATACCTCTTGGGTAAGAGCCTCGTGGAGGATGGCCTCAACAAGGGCGTATTCTTCCGCAAGGAGGATAACTCAGTATGGATTGATCTCGAGGCTGATGGCCTCGACCAGAAGCTACTGCTTCGTGGCGATGGCACATCAGTATATATGACCCAGGACCTTGGCACAGCCCTCAGCCGCTTCGAGGAGAACAAACTCGACGACATGATATATGTTGTGGGCAACGAGCAGAACTACCACTTCCAGGTGCTCAAGCTCGTGCTCAAGAAGCTCGGCTACGAGTGGAGCGACAACATCTTCCACCTATCATACGGCATGGTGGAGCTCCCTGAGGGTAAGATGAAGTCACGCGAGGGTACCGTGGTGGATGCCGACGACCTCATCGCCGACATGATTGGCACAGCTCGCGAGATGTCCGACGAGTTGGGCAAGCTCGAGGGTGTCAGCGAGGAGGAGGCACATGCCATCTCTGAGATGGTGGGTCTTGGTGCCTTGAAGTACTTCATCCTCAAGGTAGACCCCAAGAAGACCATGCTCTTCAACCCACGCGAGTCTATCGACTTCAACGGCAACACTGGTCCATTCATCCAGTACACACATGCGCGTATCCGCTCTATCATGCGTAAGGCTGAGGAGGCTGGCATCAACACCGATAACTACATGGAGGCATCGCTCCTTAGCGAGGAGGTGGAGCTCATAAAGTTCCTTGCCGACTACCCCGCAGTAGTGCGTAGCGCAGGTGAGCAGTTTGCCCCATCGGTGATTGCAGCATACGCCTACGACCTTGCTAAGCAGTTCAACGGCTACTATCACGACCACTCAATCCTCAAGGAGGAGAACGAGGCAGTACGCTCGTTGCGCCTTAAGCTCGCTGCCGAAGTGGCACGCACCATACGCTCGGCAATGTCGCTGTTGGGCATAAATGTTCCAGAGAGAATGTAAAACATGGGGTTGTCCAGCATACGCAGGGCGACCCCTTATTTATAAGCACCATGAGAGTGAAATATATCATAGCCCTCGCCATGGCATCCCTCGCCACGGCGTGTCAGTCGCCCAAGGAGGAGAGAGATAGCAAGCAGCAGAGCTTGGAGGTGGAGACTCCAGCAGAGGTGACCGCCATAACATACGAGCCAGGCACACGACGCATGGAGCGCGTGGTGGCAAGCATAGGCTCTATACGCAACATCGAGGAGCTCGACTACGCCATAGCCCACTATTGGGATGGCTTCGACTTCGCGTGTGGTGAGCGTGTTGTTGAGTACGACACGGTGGATATATGTCAGGCTCTCATCGACTACACAACCCTGGTGTACCCCACGGGAGACTTTAGCCCCATGCGCCACCTTATGGAGCGTGCCGAGGCAAGCCGCGAGGTGCTCGACTTCTTCACCACCATCACCGACATGGTGCTCCACGACCCCAACTCGCCAATGCGCAACGATGAGCTATACATACCTGTGCTTGAGCACCTTGTAGCATCGCCATTGCTCGACGAGTACGACCGCCTCATCCCCGAGCACGACCTACACATAGCCAAGCAAAACCGCCTTGGCCACAAGGCTAACAACATTGTCTACACCACAGAAAGTGGCAAGCGTGGCGAGCTCTACGACATAGATGCCGACTACACGCTACTCATGTTCAACAACCCCGACTGCCCAGCATGCCGCATGATTATCGATGGCATCACAGCCTCACCCCTCATGAACGAGATGCAGGAGATGGGGCGCTTGAAGGTGGTGGCCATATACCCCGATGGCGACATCGAGGCGTGGCGCCGATACCTCGATAAGATGCCTCGTAGATGGGTTGTGGGCTACGACGAGGGGCTCAAAATCACCGAGGATAAGAGCTACGATTTGCGCGCTATACCATCGCTCTACCTCCTCGACAACACCAAGCGTGTGCTTGTTAAGGATGGCGCTAATGTAGCCTATATTGAGAATGTTATAGCAATGAGCGAGAGCTACACAGCATGGTAATACGAGATAGCATAGAGCTCTTCGCCACCCTGGGCGAACGCCTTGCCACCCTGGGCACTACAGCTCGGGGCGAGGCTCTTATTGCCGAGGCTATAGAGACAAACCCATGGTTTACACGCCACGATATCATCCACGCCGTGGATGCTATATGCCACGATATGCTATTGCCAACAACCCTTGGCGAGTGGCTCGGCCGCTATACCCCTGTGCAGAGCCCCAAGGATGTGGCCATCATCATGGCAGGTAACATCCCCCTTGTGGGCTTCAACGACCTACTATGTGTTGTGGCAAGTGGCCACCGTTGCCACATTAAGCCCTCGTCAAAGGATAGCGTGCTCATGCGCCATGTTATCGCGGAGCTCAGGGCCATAGAGCCAAACATAGCCATATACGACTACTCGGCAGAACGCCACTACGACATGGCCATAGCTACGGGTGGCGATGATGCTAACAGATACTTCCGCGAGCACTTCGCCAATACACGCACACTACTTCGTGGTAGCCGACACTCATTAGCGGTGCTTGACGGCACCGAGAGCACAGAGGAACTTGAGGCGCTAACAAGAGATATTACCCTATACTCGGGCCTGGGCTGCCGCTCGGTGTCGATGATCATGCTTCCCCGCGGATGCAATGTCACACTCCCCATGTGCGATGTGGTAAACAGCAAGCTTAGGGGAAACATAGGTAGTATGCGTGCGCTGATGACGATGCAGAGCAAGATGTTTAGCGACCAAGGAGGCTACCTTATGGTCGAGAGCAATGTGTTTCCCACATCGCTGGCCACCGTATCACTATGCTACTACGATGATTTAGAGAGTGTTAGGCAGTGGATAGCCGAAAATAGAGAGGGCATACAGTGCATAGTGTCACACGCCGACATCGAGGGTGTTGTGCCCTTTGGTCACGCCCAGCGCCCCACGCTCTGGGACTATGCCGACGGCGTAGATACGATGGCGTTCCTCACCAAGTAGTCGGTCTATCACCGCAACAACATTTCTCATCAGAACTCACCAGCCCCCACCAGAACTCATCAGACCCATCAGACCCCAGTCCGCGACAACGCCCTGCAACAACACAAAAAAAGAGCCGCACCTTCTAAAGATACAGCTCTCAAACTTTGTAGAATCAAGCAACTATTACTTGTTCTTCTTATCGTAGCGCTTTGCGTAACGGCTCATAAACTTATCCACACGACCAGCGGTGTCTACCAACTTCATCTTACCTGTGTAGAATGGGTGAGATGTGTTAGAGATTTCCATCTTATACACGGGATAGGTTTCGCCGTTCACCTCGATGGTCTC
>JAZLBJ010000019.1:0-13747 GCA_045613645.1 Alistipes sp.
TATTGTGGGCGACCTCCCCGACAGCTTCCTTCGAGCAGAGATTCGACACTCATATTTCGCAGTCGTGCGCAATAATGTTACGCCCAAAATACGACGCGACTCAGTGCTTGCTATGGCCATGGATGCTGGTTTAGTGGATGATGCTATTTGGCTCGAATAGGGCGCTGCTCTCTATTTATTGGGCAATAATAGTGTAGAGTAGTCGAACTAAAAAATGCCGTTATGGTTAGAGTTTTATCTCTACCTTAACGGCATCTTTCATTGGCAGTTTTTGCTACCAAATGATGTTACGAGGCGATTGTGCAATACTCGTGGTACACCTTCATTACCTCACGAACATAACCCAATGTTTGAGCGCTACCATTGAACTTGCCATAGCGCACCACATCCCTATTATAGTATGCGGGGTCTGACATCATTTGTAGGTAGTAGCTGATGTTCTCCCATGAGTTGGGGTCGACACCCTCGGAGCGTGCCAGGCGGCAAGCGTCGTAGATGTGACCAATGCCTGCATTGTAGCTTGCAAGTATAATGCTCATGCGATCGTCATAAGGTGTTGTCGCTGGCATGTTTAGCATGTCTTCAAGCTCCGAAAGAAGCATGCCCGCAATACGCACATTGGTCTCTGTATCGGCGAGTTGCTCCTCTGGGATGTTGAAGTGCTTAGCCACAACAGGGCGTATCTGCATGATACCCACCGCACCGCGCTTCGACACCAAATCCTCTTTAAAGCGAGTCTCATTATATGCAATAGCACTCATGAGTCTCCAATCATGTCCCTGCTCATCGCCAACCTTACGCATTATGGCGTCGAACTCAGAGATTGTCTGTGGCAGCTCTACCGTCTCGGCGACCTGCTCCTCGTTTGTTTGTGTGGGCATAGCCTCTGCCTCAGTCTCAACCTCTTCCGAGATCTCTGCTGCGACATCCTCCATTACGATGATGTTGCGAGGCTTACCCTGTGATGTCTCATAGACCATGAAGGTGACTATAGAGAGCGTCACAAATGATAATAATTTAAACATCTTTTAGTAGTTTGTGGGCTGCTATCTTGTACAAAACGCACCTTTAGTCGTAGAACGACCAAGAGATACCAAGTTTGAACATTCGAGGGTTGAGTGGGTAGTGAGCTACCTGGAAGTACTCACCATTACCAAACAAGTTTTGATTCAAATGTTGGAACTTGAGCAAAATGCGCATGCGCTTCCACTTTGCCGCCACAAAAAGGTCGAGGTAGGGGTAGTTACCCATCTTCACCTCTCGCTGATTGTAGAAGACCGAGAGCGCAGGATTGTAGCTCGGCGCATAGTATGCCGTATTGAAACGGCCGTCGACACCAATCTGCACTCGCAACACATCGCGCTTAACCCAGAACTCGTAGTAGTACGAGAGGAAGGCGCTAAATGTTGGTACGGGAAGGACACTCTCATTGGATGTGATTTGCACCAATGCCCTGTGGTCAAGGTGGAGTCCCGCAATGCGGAAATCCTTGCGAGCGTACAAACTCGTGAGACTAACTGTGCCGGAGTGTTGTGCTACATGGCTGTTGTTGTCATAGTATATCATATTACTTATGACACCCTGCCATGCGCCAATCTCCAAGGCGAAGTCGGGAACCGAGAAGTTAACCTCGAAACGAGTTTCAGACTCCTTGTTGAAGGAGTTAAACCACGTGTAGTGGTTTGAGAATAGATTCTCCTGCCAGTAGCCTGGCGAGCGTAGCTCCTGACGGAAGCGTCCGCTAAGAATCAGTGGATGTTCCAGGATGAAGGCCCTGAGGGTGATGTTAGCACGCACAGAGAGATCACCACCACGATACCCCGATGGGTAGTATTTTACATCGGCACCCCAATCGGCATATCGTTTTATCTTACCGCCCGTCGAGCCATATATGTACCACGACGTGCGCTTATCTCGTGTCATCTTACCCTTAAGGTAATCAGTGAGGTGAAGGTATGAATATGTGTGTAGGTCGACACCTATACCGCCATCAATGGTTGATACGACACCATTTCTATCCCATGGCTGCACCTGCACAAATATCTTGTTCGAGAGGAGTCTCTCGGATATGGAATCTCGTGTACTCTCAGGTGTTATAAACCAATTTTCGTAGTATGAGTGTGTTGTTGGTATATACTCTCCATCCTCGGTAATCTCGCCACGGTCGTTGGTATATGTAGCACGCTTATCGGTGTACACCTTTGACCATGTGTTAAACTCTATCTGGTGGCCTATATACACAGCCGATAGATCTGCCAACGAGAAGTCGTATTCGGTAACACGCTGAAGAGGTATCGCAAATACTTGGCGTAGGAGCAATGTGTGGTTGCGGTAGCGGTTTTCGGCCTCTGACGGTGCCAAACGCATAGGCACACCCGAAGGCATCTCGAAGATGGTGTCGGCAATAGCCCACTCACCCACAACACCACCATTCTCACGGGTGTCGATATTGTTGTGCATATATGCGGCGTGCACCGAATAGCGTTTACCTGTGTGTGCTACAGCCAGCGACAACACGCGGTTTTTGGTGCGCTGCCAGTCGTACTTACCCATGGTGCTTCGTGCCTTGTAGTTGATGTTGGCCGATGTCGAGGGTGTTATGTTTTGTGAGTGCACAAGCTCAAAATGTTCCTCACGATAGCGCTTCTGTCCCGACTCCAAGTACATGAGGTTTGTTAGGGGCTTCTTACTATTATAGAACACCACATTGTCGGGGCGTGCCGTGTAGGCATCGTAGCTGCGGGCAAATGTGAAGTCCTCGCCTTGGCGTCGCTCAAACCAGTTTATTGGCTGTGATGATTGTCCTAAACCACCGAGGGCCATGTCGCCCACGCCCTTTCGGTAGAATACATAGTCGATGCGCCAATCGGTAAGAGTGGTGTCGAGAGGCATGATGTTCACACGGTTATAATCCTTGTCCATAGTCCACTTCCAGTTGGGCAAGGCGCGTACCTCGTCGCTGAAGTAGTAGGACTCCAAAGGGCGCTTTTCGCGCTTCTTCTTGGTGCTTGTTGAGTCAACTTCTGCACCCTCCTCGCCAGCCATAGTATCTCCCTGGGTGTCTGGTAGTGGGTTGCCATATAGGTCGACATTGCCTTGGTTCTCACGCTGTGCTCGGGCTATTGACGCAGCATCAATCTGTGCGTATGACATCTCGGGCAGTAGCAGTGCTACAGCAAACATAAGTAGAAGTATGGTTAACGACCTACGCATCAATAATTCAATGTATTAAGCCTCGCGGCGATTCATTAGCCAGCGTACTGTAGACACCGCTATATAGAGAACGATGATAGTGATAATAGAGTATGCTGGAGCCAATATTATTATGAGTAGCGATGCAAGCAAGAAACCGTAACGGAGCTCGTTGCCACGCCATCCGAAGCCCTTGAATTTGAGCGCAAACATACGGATAGGGCTAATAAGGAGGAGTGCTGCTGCCACTGATATTACAAGAATCTGCTCCTGGAATAGGACCACTTGACCATGCTGAGCAAGCACTGCCAATGACATGAGCATTAGTGCATTTGCAGGTGTTGGTAGACCTGTAAACTCGGATGTCTGCGTCGTGTCGATGTTGAACTTTGCAAGGCGCAGTGCCGAGAATGCTGCGATAATAAGCGTGAGGTAGCCCAATGGCTCCATGATATCGTTGCTTATGTCATAATATGCTGTTGAGTGCGCATAGATGTCGAACATCACTATTGCTGGGGCAAGACCAAAGGAGATGTCGTCGGCCAGTGAGTCGAGCTGTACACCAAGGGGTGATGACTGACCAAGCAGACGAGCCACAAAGCCATCGAGGAAGTCGCACACCGCAGCTGCGATGATTAGCCAAAAGGCTGTCTCGTAGTCGTGATGCTGAAGTGTTACGACTACTGCTGCAGCACCTGCAACAAGGTTAGCAAGTGTGAGCATATTAGGCAGTGTGAATAATCTGATATTCATAGTCTTCCTGTTTTTTATGGTTCAAAATATGGGTAAAACACCCACTCATTTTTATTCCAAATATTTGGCAAAGATACAAAAAAAATTTATCTTTGTGTAAATTTGTAAAATTTAACGGCAAAAATAGAGATGAAAAACAACCGTTATTGCGTGATTATGGCTGGCGGTATAGGCTCTCGCTTCTGGCCCATGAGCCGACAGTCGTGTCCTAAGCAGTTTCTCGACATACTTGGCACTGGTCGCTCGTTTATTAGATATACATACGAGAGATTTGCTAAAATTATTCCAAATGAGAACTTTATTGTTGTTACCAATCGTCGCTATAAACAACTTGTCTTGGAGCATATCCCCGAGCTACAGGAGAGTCAGATTCTTGCTGAGCCTATAGGTCGTAATACGGCGCCATGTATTGCCTATGCAACCTATATGCTTAAGCGGATAAATCCCGATGCCGAGATGATTGTCTCGCCTGCTGACCACCTGATACTCAATGAGGATGAGTTTATTTCGGTTGTTAATAGCTCGCTTGATTTTATAGCTTCGCGTAGTGCTCTGATGACCATTGGTATTAACCCTACACGCCCCGAGACGGGGTATGGATATATCCAGCGTTCGTCTGCAGATAGGATAAGTGCTGTGAAGTGTTTTACTGAGAAACCTAACCTCGAAATGGCTCAGGCATTTTTGGAGTGTGGTGAATTTTTGTGGAACTCTGGAATCTTCATTTGGAAGGTTAAGGATATTATCGAGGCCTTCGAGAAGTATCTTCCAGAGCACAGTGCGCTCTTTGCGGGTGTCGAGGATGATTTGGGTACTGATAGAGAGGCTGAGTCCATTGGTCGAGTCTTCTCGGAGTGTAAATCTATATCAATAGATTATGGCGTGATGGAGAAGGCGGATAATGTCTATGTCCATTCGGGAGACTTTGGTTGGAGTGATGTTGGTACATGGGGATCGGTTTATCAGCAGTCGCGTAAGGATCGCTATGCTAATGCTACAAGTGGTGGAAATATTCATGTGTACGACACTCGTAACTCATTAATTACCACGCCTAAGGGTAAGGTCGCTGTGGTTAGTGGCCTGAAGGATTATATCGTTGTTGATACCGACGATGTGTTGATGATATGTCCTAAGAGTGAGGAACAGAACATCAAGAGTTTTATCGAGGATGTTAAGTATGCTACGGGGGATAAGCATATCTAAATTTTAGGTGTATAGGCGTTGAAATGTTAGGGGCTGCTCTGTGGGGTAGCCCCTATATTTTGTGGCTACTACCATCCGCAGGGTTGTTACTCATGGTAACTAAAATATGTTGTCGTATTGCCGTTTGGTCTCTGTTTTGTCAAAAAAATGTTTATACTAAAATTGGTGCTAATGATTATTTCTATGAAATAAATCATATCTTTGTAGCGTTAATGTAGATAGTTATGAAGAAAAAAGATAAAGATTTAGACGAGTTGGGTTTGGTGCCAGAGCTTTTCGATGGCAAACACCAGGTTATACCCATCATATCGGGTGGTGATGACACCATAGAGAAGGTCTCTATTCCCGATGTGCTTCCCATTCTTACATTGCGTAGCTCGGTGATATTCCCGGGCTCGGTAACTCCTATCACTGTTGGTCGTCCCAAGTCGATCGCCCTGGTGCGTGCTGTGGAGGCTGAGGATGGCCTGCTTGGTGCAGTGCTTCAGGTGGATAGCTCGGTGGAGGATCCCGAGCCCCAGGATATGCATAAGATAGGAACATCGGCGCGTATCCTCAAGATTTTGGAGATGCCTAATGGTAATCTTACGGTTATTCTTGCAGGCTTGGAGAAGATAGAGGTTGGTGAATATGTCACCCTCCAGCCATATTTCAAGGCGAGAGTTACCCCTATTCAGGATAGTGATCCCGATCCTAAGAGTGTTGAGTTTATGGCCCTTGTGGACTCTATCCGCGAGGTGGCACTCAATATCATCAATATATCACCCTCGATGCCTAAGGAGGCGGCATTTGCCATTAAGAACTTAGATTCGAGTCGTGCTATTGTGAACTTCATCTGTTCAAATATGGATCTTACGGACGATGATCGTCAGCACCTCTTGGAGGCTCCAGGATTGTTGGCTCGTTCGCGTCGTCTGTTGGAGATATTGGTGCGTGAGCAACAACTTGCTGAGCTTAAGAATGATATTCAGAGCAAGGTGAAGCAGGATATCGATAAGCAGCAGCGTGACTACTATCTTCAGCAGCAGATGCGTGTCATCCAGGATGAGTTGGGTGATGGCGTAGATGCCGACATAGAGCGTCTTAGGGAGGAGGCTAAAAAGAAGAAGTGGTCGAAAAATATCGCTGAGCACTTCGAGAAGGAGGTGGCTCGTCTTGAGCGTCTCAATCCAGCTGTTGCTGAGTACTCGGTGCAGATAAACTATCTTCAACTTATGCTCGACCTTCCATGGGATGAGGTTACTGAGGATAAGTTGGATCTAAAGGCTGTGCGTGAGCAGCTTGACAAGGATCATTTTGGTTTGGAGGAGGTCAAGGAACGCTTGTTGGAGCACCTTGCCGTTATCAAGCTCAAGGGCGATTTGAAGTCGCCAATACTCTGTCTCTATGGCCCTCCGGGAGTTGGTAAGACCTCACTTGGTAAGTCTGTGGCAGAGGCTATGGGTCGTAAGTTTGGCCGCATATCTCTCGGTGGTTTGCACGATGAGTCGGAGATTCGTGGCCATCGTCGCACATATATTGGTGCTATGCCAGGTCGTATTATCGAGACTATTAAGCGTTGTGGTGCCTCTAACCCAGTGATTATCCTTGACGAGATTGATAAGGTGTCGCGCTCGAATCATGGCGATCCATCGAGTGCCTTGTTGGAGGTTCTCGACCCAGAGCAGAATACCACCTTCCACGACAACTACCTCGATGTGGAGTATGACCTCTCTAAGGTGCTCTTCATAGCTACGGCAAACAATATAAATAACATATCGTCGGCACTGCGTGACCGTATGGAGATGATTAATATTCCAGGTTATATCCTTGAGGATAAGGTGCATATTGCGCAGAATCATCTTGTTAGAAAGCAGCGTGAGGCACATGGTATCAAGGAGGATCAGCTCGCGTTGACCGATAAGGCTATAATTAATATCATCGAGGATCATACTCGTGAGTCAGGTGTGCGAGGCTTGGATAAGAACATAGCAAAGATCGCTCGTAATCGTGCTAAGGCCGTTGCCTCGGAGGAGGCATTTAAGCCAACACTCGATGTCGAGGATATGGAGGCTATATTGGGTAAGCCCAAGTTCCGCAACGACCGCTACGACATTGCAGGTATGCGTGGCGTGGTTACAGGCCTTGCATGGACTGAGGTAGGAGGCGATATCCTCTACATTGAGTCGATACTCACGCCAGGTAAGGGCAAGTTAAGTCTTACGGGAAATCTTGGTGATGTGATGAAGGAGTCGGCAACCATCGCCCACGAATGGGTTATGGCGCACCACGAGCGTTTGGGCATCGACCGTAAGATGTTCGAGGAGTGGGATCTCAATATCCATGTCCCTGAGGGTGCAATACCCAAGGATGGCCCTTCGGCAGGTATCACCATGGTGACATCTATCGCCTCGACATATACAAGTCGTGAGGTTAAGGAGCGTATAGCTATGACTGGTGAGACCACCTTGCGAGGTCGTGTTACGGCTGTGGGAGGCATCAAGGAGAAGATTCTCGCTGCTAAGCGTGCTGGCATCACCGAACTCATTCTCTCGGAGGAGAATCGCAAGGATGTGGAGGAGATAAAGGCTGACTATGTGGCTGGCCTCGAGTTCCACTATGTATCGAATAACGACGAGGTGTTGAGCCTCGCTCTCAAATAACCGAACTATGAAGGTGTTGGTGATCATCCCCGCGAGGTATGCCTCTACTCGCTTCCCGGCTAAGCCATTGGCGATGTTGGGTGGTATGCCCATTATTGAGCATGTCTATCGTCAAGCATGTAAGACTCTGGCCGATGTTGTTGTGGCTACCGATGATGAGCGTATCATGAGCGTTGTTGAGGGTTTTGGTGGTCGTGCAGTGATGACCTCTACGGAGCATCAGAGTGGCACGGACCGTTGCTATGAGGCTCTGCAAAAGGTGGGGGGTGAGTACGATGTAGTAGTCAATGTACAGGGTGATGAACCGTTTATACAACCTGAGCAGATAAGGTCGCTTATAGAGTGTTTCAACGACCCCGCTACCGATATAGCTACAATGGTCAAGCCCTTTAGCGTGGAGGATGGCATTGAGGCGTTAGAGAACCCCAATAGTCCTAAGGTGGTATTGTCGCGTTCGATGAAGGCTATATACTTCTCTCGCTCGGTTATTCCATTTATGCGTGGCGTGGAGCGTGACGAGTGGCTGCGCCACCACACATACTACAAACATCTGGGTCTATATGCCTTTCGTAGCAGGACCTTGGGTGAGGTGACGGCCCTGCCACAATCACCTTTGGAACTTACTGAGAAGCTTGAGCAGTTGCGCTGGCTTGAGAATGGATATGTGATAGGTGTTGCTATCACGCATACCGAGACCATAGGTATAGACACCCCCGAGGATCTCTCTCGTGCCGAGGCCTACTTGGCTACATTGCAGAGGTAGGGCGTAATGAACATCTAACCCAAACGAGATATGGCAAATCCTAAAATAATCGCTGGACCATGCGTTATCGAGAGCGCAGAGCTTCTCGATGAGGTGGCACGCACCATCGTAGATATCAACAAGAGGCTTGGTGTTGAGATAATCTTTAAGGCCTCGTTTGATAAGGCTAACCGCACATCGCTTAGCTCGTATCGCGGTGTGGGTATGGACAAGGGTCTTACCATGCTTGCCGATGTTGCCAGTAAGTGGGGCTTGAAGACTCTTACGGATGTACACGAGGCGTGGCAGGCAGAGCCTGTAGGCGAGGTTGTGGATGTGTTGCAGATACCAGCCTTTCTGTGCCGTCAGACCGATCTGTTGGTAGCAGCAGCACGCACGGGTAAGTGTGTGAATGTCAAGAAGGCTCAATTTCTCTCGGGTGAGGATATGAGATTTCCGTATGAGAAGGCTATGGAGTCGGGAGCTGCGGAGGTGTGGCTAACCGAGCGAGGCAATATCTATGGCTATAACAATCTTGTTGTGGACTTCCGCAATATCGCCGATATGCTAAAAATAGCGCCAACCGTCGTTATGGATTGCACGCACTCGGTGCAGCGCCCAGGAGCGGCTGGTGGTAAGACGGGTGGCAATCGTGAGTTTGTGCCAGCCATGGCCCTTGCAGCCAAGGCTTTCGGTGCTAATGGCTACTTCTTTGAGGTGCATCCAACCCCCGATCAGGCTATGAGTGATGGTCCTAATATGCTATATCTAAGCGATTTGGAGAGAGTTGTAAAATCAATACTATAAAACCCAAAGCTATGACACTCATCGAGCAGGAGCTACTATCTATTGGTCGTAACACCATACGCTCCGAGGCTGAGGCCCTAAACATCATGGAACAATCTCTTGGCGAGGAGTTTGTCCGCGCTGTAGAGGCTATATTGCGTTGTCACGGTAAACTCATCGTAACGGGTATGGGTAAGTCGGGACATATAGCAAGTAAGATTGCTGCCACATTGGCAAGCACGGGTACTCCCAGTTTCTTTCTGCACCCAGCCGAGGCCTTTCATGGCGACCTCGGTATGATCTCGAAGGAGGATGTTGTCTTGGCGCTATCCTACTCGGGTGAAACCGATGAGATTCTTAAGATTGTTCCCTTCATCCATGAGAATGGCAATACGCTTGTAGCTATGACTGGCAATGCGCAGTCGTCGTTGGCGCACAATGCTGATATACATCTCGACATCATGGTGCGACAAGAGGCTTGCATCCTCCATCTTGCGCCAACAACATCAACTACGGCACAGCTCGCCATGGGCGATGCTATTGCAACAGCCCTCATGCATGCTCGTGCATTCTCGGCTATGGACTTCGCGCGCCTACATCCTGGAGGTAGTCTTGGTCGTCGTCTCTTGATGACCGTGGGTCATGTTATGCGTAGGGAGGAACTTCCAATTGTGGCCCCCGACTGCTCAGCAACCGATATGATTCACTGTATAAGCAAGGGTGGCTTGGGTCTTATTATCATCGTTGAGGGTGGTGCTATCCTCGGCATAGTAACTGATGGCGATGTTCGTCGTGCTATGCAGAAGTATCGTGCCGACTTCTTCAATGTCAAGGCTATGGATATCGCAACGCGCACGCCTAAGACCATCACTGCCGAGCAAAAGCTCATCGAGGCGGAGAAGCGCATGACAGAGAATAAGATTAACTCGTTGCTTGTTGTGGATGGCAAGGGCGCATTAGAGGGTGTAATTCAGCTTTACGATATTAAGCTTTAGAGTGATGAGACTTCGTGAGTTTGTGACCCTTTTGGAGAGGGAGGGTGAGTTGCAGCGCATTACGACGCCTGTCGATACGCGCTTCGAGATTGCAGAAATCACCGATAGAGTGTGTAAGATGGAGGGTGGTGGCAAAGCGCTACTCTTCGAGAATACGGCGTGTGGCTATCCTGTGCTAATGAATATGATGGGCTCGGATAGGCGTATGGCCTTGGCTCTTGGTGTTAACGAGCTGGATGATATTCAGCGACGCATTGATGCCTTGTTGAAGGGTGTTATGTCTCCCAAGAATAGCCTTATGGATAAGCTACGCATGTTGCCTTTGCTCAAGGATGTGTCCAAGTGGTTTCCGCGCAAGGTGCGAGGTAGGGGAGAGTGCCAGCAGGTTGTATGGCGTGGCGAGGAGGCCAGCCTCGACCGCCTTCCTATACTCACATCGTGGCCTGCCGATGGCGGACCCTTTGTGACGCTCCCTATGGTATGTACCATAGATCCCGAGAGTGGCATACCTAATACGGGTATGTACCGCATGCAGAAGTTCGATGCCCACACCACAGGTATGCACTGGCATCGCCATAAGACGGGTGCTCGTCACTACGATGCCTATAAGCGCCTTGGTCGCCGTATGCCCGTAACAGTTGTCCTTGGTGGCGACCCCTCGTATATCTACTCGGCAACTGCCCCCATGCCCGATAACATGGACGAGATGATGCTCGCTGGCATGTTGCGTCAGAAGCCCGTAAAACTTGTCAAGTGTTTGACCAACGACATATGGGTGCCTGCGGACTGCGACTTTGTTATTGAGGGTTGGGTAGATCCCGCTGAGGAGCTTGTTGTTGAAGGCCCTTTTGGCGATCACACAGGCTTTTACTCGCTCACTGACCTATATCCACGCTTCCATGTTGAGGTTATAACCTCGCGTCGTGATGCTATATATCCTGCAACCATCGTTGGCATACCTCCTATGGAGGATGCCTATATCGCTAAGGCTACTGAGCGCATATTCCTTGCCCCCATACGCCTTGCTATACAGCCCGAGGTTAGGGATTTGTATATGCCTATGGAGGGTACGGCACATAACCTTGCCTTAACATCCATAACCCATAGATACTTGGGACAGGCCACCAAGGTGGCGCTTGGTCTTTGGGGTGCTGGGCAGATGATGTTCAATAAGTATATGATTATCGCACCTGAGAGTTGTAATATACGCTCTAAGCGTGAGGTCTTTAGGCTATTGCGTAGCGTGGACTTCGAGCACGACCTAATATTCTCGGAGGGCGTACTCGATGTTCTCGATCACACGACACCTACCATGGGATATGGCTCTAAGCTTGCCATAGACCTTACGAATGTAGATGTTTCTGAACCACCCACACAGCCCATTATACCCTCTGAGATGAAGCCTGCAGGAGGTGTTGCGCTCCATAATTTGGAACTTCTTGAGGAACTGGGATTGCTTATCGTCTATGCTGAGCCAGAGTGGCGCGAGCACATAGATGTGGATGAGTATCTCGATGCAAATGGCTGGCATAGCGCTAAGTATGTAGTGGTCTTTGACCATGGTGCTGTGAATATGACCCTTAGCGATCTGTTGTGGATTGCAGCAGCTAATTGCGACCCTAAGCGAGACATTCGCATATCGCGCTGCACAATGATTATTGATGCCCGCTCGAAGCGCCCTAATGTGGGTAATAACCCCAGCCGCTTCCCCAATGTGGTGGCATCATCGGAGCAGACCATAGCCCTTGTTAATAAGCGCTGGTCTGAGTATGGCCTTGGTGATATGGTGACATCGCCATCAAAACGATATAGAGAGTTGTTGCTCTCTGATACTGAACAGTGGGTATATGGAGGAGAGTAGGCGCGCAAGATTGTCGGAGAGAGTTGTGGGCTTGGTGCTGTTGATGCTTATCGTCTCAGTTGTGCTCTCCATCCTCTTCATGTCTAAACCTAAGGTCGACCATGATAGTCGCTCTGTTGCCAATACGGCAGAGGCAGATGTCGTGGTTGCCGATACTACTATTATATATAAGTGTTTCGACCCTAACGAGGCCGACTACCGCACGCTTATTGAGGCGGGTGTTCCTCGCAAGGTTGCCGTGGGCATCATACGCTGGCGAGAGAGTGGCAAGGTATATACCATCAAAGAGGATATTGCTTTGGTCTATAATGTTAGTGACTCGCTCTATTTTGCTCTCGAACCATATATTGTCATTGGCGAGGAGTATAGGGCTAAGCCCAAGGCGAAGCCGCAGCCGCAGGATGACAACGATAATAGACCCGTTGAGCGTGAGCGACACAAGCTGAGCGTGGAACTCGAACCCTTTATGCTCGATACGGTTAGTTGTGGCTATCTGCGAGCACTCGGCTTTACGGTGCGTGAGGCGGAGCTTGTGTTGCGCTACCGTGATATGATTGGAGGCTATCGTTCTTTCGAGGAGTTCGAAGAGTGCTACGCTGTGGATAGTGTCATGTCGGCGCGTCTTAGGGGTTATGTCCTCTTTCCTGAGCGCGATAGTGTTGTTGGCTATGGCTATCATCGAAGGGAGCAAAAGGTTGAGATTAATAGTGCCGACTCCTTGACTCTTATAGGTGTCAATGGCATAGGACCCAAGAGCGTTGTTCAGATACTTCGCTACCGTGAATTGCTTGGTGGATACTACTCGCCGATGCAAATTTCGGAGCTTGAGGTGGTGACTGAGAGTAATTTTATCAAAATTTTACCACAAATTTGGTGTGATACTGCACGAATTAAAAAAATAAATATTAACTTTGCCGCTCCAAAAGCATTGGAGACTCATCCCTATTTGACGAGTAGGATGCTTAGGAAGATAATTAACAAACGAGATTTGAAAGGAGGTTGGAGTACCATCGACGAGATGATTGAGGATAACATATTCACCCGTGAGGAGGCAAATCGTATTGCCCCGTATCTCGATTTTGGTACACTTCCCGAGTAAAACTCTTGGAGATATCCGCAGGTGGCGAGGCCACTCAAGATAGATAAGCAAATAGGTCTGACTGACCATAATAGTCAACTACAATTGAGAATATAAGTAAAACTATAAAAAAGAATAAGAGTTATGATTATCATGCCTGTTAAGGAGGGAGAGAACATCGAGCGCGCCCTCAAGAAGTTTAAGCGTAAGTATGAGCGTACTGGCGTATTGAAGGAGCTTCGTCGCCGTCAGTATTTCACAAAGCCTTCAATTGCAAAGCGTGAGGCTATGCAGCACGCAATCTATGTAGAGCACACTTACCGTCAGGAGGAGTAGTACTCATATAGGCGCAACGTGTGTCGTCCTAAAAAAGCGTTACAGGATTTGAAACAAAAATAATTAAAGTTTTCTAAATGACAACACGGCGCGCCGTGTTGTCATTTTTCGTTTTGTAAGTTACAATCTCTTTCTCACATTGGCGGTGCATCTCGTCGG
>JAZLBJ010000020.1:0-12259 GCA_045613645.1 Alistipes sp.
GCCATTCCAATCATTCTGAAAGTCTTCATAATTACTCTGTTTTTAATTGTTATGTTTATTGATATGTAAGCACAAAAATGGCGTTACGGCTCACGATAAGCCATAACGCCAACTATAAGATGGTGTATACCCCCTAACTATTTGACTATTAGAACATTGAGTAATGGGGGGGGGTATTTGTGGCACACGATGCAACGACTGCACAAGAGGTGCAGTTCACAGCATTGCGGTATGTCGCCAAAAAGTTATTCATAACCCAAGTCACTAAATTTCAATGTGTAAAGATAATACTTTTTTGATACGATGTATCACAAAAAGTGATTTTTACCTTAATTATACTTAATTTATACTACATAGAAGACTACACGCAAAAGGGTAAAATCAACGCTTAACCCATTTTTGCACAAAAAGTCGCTTCAAAATCTAATGACCTAACATGTTGTAAATAAACAAAATCGGCGGTGAAATGTTATTCACCGCCGATAAAGGGTAGTCCAAAAGTACAGCCCTATATTTTTAAACAACGGGACAATGAGACATATAGATGGTCGCGGACCATTGTCACGGACTTCGTGATACCTCTCTTTCCTCTGTCTTTCAGGTTTTTTTGAAGTCTTTCTTCTTAAGTTACCCCTTTGTTACCAGCACTACGGCAGTTGTCGACACACCCTCCTCGCGTCCCTCGAAGCCGAGGTGCTCGGTTGTTGTTGCCTTCACCGATATACGCTCTACGCCTATGCCAACTACCTCTGCAATGCGTTCACGCATAATATCTATATAGGGGCGTAGCTTGGGTCGCTGCATAGCTATGGTACAGTCGATGTTGCTTATGGCGTAGCCCTCGCTATGTACTCTGGCCACAACCTCCTTGAGCAGTAGGGTAGAGTCTATACCCTTGTACCTCGCGTCGCTATCGGGGAATAGCTTGCCAATGTCGCCCAGGGCGAGTGCTCCAAGCAGAGCGTCACATATGGCGTGTATAGCCACATCGCCATCCGAGTGAGCTATGCACCCCTTGTAGTGTTCTACCTCTACGCCACACAGCACGAGGCGTAGACCCTCGCCAAGTGCATGTACATCGTAGCCATGTCCAATACGAATATCCATATCTATCTTCTAAAATTTAACCATCTACGCATCAAGGCCAGCGTATATCTACGCACAAATCGTGGTAGCCATAACCACATACGCTCCCTTGTTCGCCACCACCACGATGTGCAGCTAACAACCTTACCTCGTTGACGACGCACATACTCCACAACACCTATTATGCGCTCTCGCGAACACCTCTCCATACCTTTGGTATTACCATCCCCCATAAGGGTCACAACATTGCCCTCGATGCTTCGCACCCTATGTACAACGATATGGCCATCCCTCTCTCTGAACATCGCTATGCGTCCGAGGATATCCTCCTCATTAGTAGTGCGACGCACGATGATGGTGTCGTTGCCACGCCCCAACAAGGGTAGCATGCTGTAGCCCGTAACGCGCAACTCGAAACTCTCGCCAATGTCAACAAGAGACTCTATGTTGTCAACAATCTTATTCATCGCCTATGATGGTGTTGCATGATAGCTTGGCTGCCTCGCTATTGGGAAGACACTCCAAGTGGTAGGCCGACACACGGCGTAATATATCTCCCAGTGTGCGGCATATGGCATCTTGCAGTTGCTCGTCATGGGCATACTGAGGAGGACATGATGGTAGCAGTGCTCCAATAGCCGCTATTGTCGATAGTTGGCGTATGGCGTTATGGGGTGCTTGACTTAGGCGGCAGAAGCCTGCAATGGGCACATGCTTACTCTTGTAGCATGGTGTCTTACCGCTCCATGGTGAGCCATATACGCGAGTCTCGCCATCGACGATACGCACAATAGGTGAGTCGTCGTTGAGTAGCGTAGCGCCCTCAATGTTCTCTCTCCATAGTCGTGTGTGTGTACTCTTGCCTGTTCCCGACTCGCCAAGGAAGAGAACACCACGCCCCTTATATTCGATGACCGAGGAGTGTATGGCTATGGCCTGATTCTCGCTGAGCACCACACCGAACATCATCCATAGACCGAAGCGTAGCAGCGCAAGGTCGAGCGAGCATTGTGGGTTGCTATTTGTGGTTATATCCTTGGTTGTTGCATCTATATGAAAGAGTGTTGGTTCACCTTTGCCCTTGCCTCTTATCGAGTACAGGTATCCTCGTTGGGTGCGTGCAAACTCACCATCGGCATCGGCCTCAGCGACATAGCTCTTGGCTATGATGCGACACTCATCCTGCGTAACATGCGACATATCCTCCATATATCGAATATGCGCGTGGCATGGTATCCCGCCGTCCTCGATGGCAAAGGGTGCAAAACCCCTAAGACCAAGTGCCACAAGGTCTCTGTCGCTACCTACGACTATATCTGCAATACTATATCTGTGTAACATTACTATTCCAGTGTTATTATCCTGTCGCAATACTCCAGTGAGCTCTCTCGGTGGGCTATCACCACAATGGTAAGCTCGTTGTTCTGGTCCGAGAGACGGCGTATGGCGTTGTTGATATTCTCCTCCGTATAGCTATCCAACGACGATGTAGCCTCGTCGAATAGGAGTATGTCGCAACCCTTATATAGGGCGCGAGCTATGCCTATGCGCTGGCGTTGACCTCCCGATATACGGCACCCCTGCTCGCCTATGCGCGACTCTACACCCTTGGGTAGTGAGTCTATGAAGCTGCGTAGATCGGCTCTATTGATGGCATCATTAAGGCGCTTGTGGTCAATATCTTTGCTATCTATGCCCAGGGCGATATTCTCAGCAAGAGTCATATCGGCGATGAACACTTGCTGCGATACATAGCCTATGTTGTTTTGCCACATACGGCGTCTACTGGCGTCAAGCTCCTTTCCATCTACAAGTATTCTTCCTGCCGTTGGGGTATATAGTCCCAATAGGAGGTTGAAGAGTGTCGTCTTACCCACGCCCGAAGCACCACGAATACCCACTCGTTCACCTCGGCGTATCTCCATGTTCAGATTAGCGATTATCGGCTTGTCGCTATCCTCGAACTTGAAGCATATGTCGTCGAGCACCACACTATGGCGTAGTATAAGAGGCTCTGAAGTGTTCTCCTGCTCGGGTATTGTAAAACTCTCGGCCTCTGCCATGGTCTCTATCGAGTAGTTGTTTAGACGCAGAGTACTCCAACTAGTGAGTATGTTGCGCATAGAGGGTATTAGCCTTACGGCTGCCACAGCAAAGATGCCAAAAAGTAGACCCATATCTTCGGTTGAGGAGTATAGGCTGATTATTAGTAGCACCACAAGAGCTATGGTGAGGCCCACTTCGGTGAATATCTGTGGAAGCATGCTCAGCGTAGCACTACGCTTGCGTAGTGTCACCACCTCGCCCATCGCCTTGTCGAAACGCTTGAGCACCTGACCAAAGGCACCTCCAATCTCAATGTCGGCATAACCTCGGAAGCACTCTGCCACAATGCGACTCTTGGTGCGCTGAGCCTCGTTCTCCATAGTGCCTATGTTGTTGAGACGACGGCGTACAGCCATGTAGAATATCGCCATTATGGGCAGTAGTGCCACAAGGGCAAAGAGCGCCACTGTAGGCGAGTAGCATACCAAGGCTACAAAGAGCATGACAAGGAGTACTACCTCGCCAATGATCGTGGCAATAGGTTTTAATACTCCTGCCACAAACATTAGGCTCACAACATTTACATTGCGAGTGAGTAGTGCTGAGTTGTTGTGCTTGATGAAGTGAAGCCCTTGGTTGTAGTAGTTCATAAAGAGCCTCTTGGATATGGTGCTATATAGCCCATAAATATAGTCTCGCTCGTAGCGATATAGCGCTAATACTACAAGATTCTTTAGGATGATTACACCCACTATGGCGGCGCATACGACAAGAGCGAAGCTCTCATAGCTGCTCATGCCCAGCATGTTGTATGCCTCTCGTAGTGGCGCTACGGTGGCTATGCTCTCGCTATCGAGGATGATAACAAGCAGTGGCACCATCATCGCCACACCCACAAAGTTGAGTAGTGCTCGTATAAAGATGGTCGCTGCCACCCATACGGCACGCCCTCTATAGTTTGAGGGTATTGTTCTCCATAGTTCTTGTATCATAATGCAAAGATACAAAATATCTCATTATCGACAAACTTCCACCACCTCGCCAAGAGGTATATACCACACATAGCCCTCTATATGGCTATATCTACCCATCTTAGCCAGTAGCTCCATGTACTTACCCACCTGTCTATTATGTGAGGTGTTGATGACACTACCAAATTTGTAGTCCACCACTACGGCTCTCTGCCCCTTTATCATCACTCTGTCGGGGCGGCGTGAGTCGTTCTGGGTGATAATCTCGGCCTCCACCTTGATATCATCCCACTCTGCTTCGAACCACTCCTTCACCTTGGGGTTTAGCATGGCTTGCTCTATGCTAAGGTGTAGCATCTCTCGCTCCTGAGCATCAATTATGCAGTCTATCTCCAGACTGTCGATGGCGCTCTGAAGCTCCGATATGTTGTGCGCTCGCTCAAATACGCGGTGTAGCTTAATGCCCATCTCTCGCTCCGTAGTGCCAGCTTTGAGTCCCTCCTCCTCGTAGCGACGAGCAGGAAAGTGAATGCTTATCTCGGGACGATGCGTAGGATAGCTATCGAGTACCATGTCGTTAGTTCTGCTATCTACCTCGGCTCTATGCTCTGCTACTGGTGTGCCATAGCGATATACGATACGCTCGTTGCCACTCTCTGTTGTGTAGTGTTCGGACTGGTCAACCACAGCACTTAGCGATGAGGTAATAAGTGGAACTATTGTGGGTATACCATCCGCACGGCTTGTCTTGGTGTTCAGCTTCGAGGGTATATAGAGATATAGCTCCTCGGATGCTCGTGTGAGTGCCACATATAGCAGGTTTACTGCATCCATATGGTTCATTACCATCTCACGGTAATACTCCTCGGAGAATAGCGACTCCTGCATTGTGCCTCCGAATATAACAGGGAACTCACCTATGGCCGAGGCGTCGCTATCCTGCTCGGTAGCCTTGGCCCATACTACGGGGCGTAGTATTATGCGTGGTGATATATCCCACTGGGTATAAGGTATTATCACGACAGGACGCTCCAAACCTTTGGCCTTGTGTATGGTGATAATCTCTATAGTGTCATCGGTCATCTCCACACTTATAGCCTCGTTACAACCCCTCTCATCCCACCATTTGAGGTAGCGTTGTATGTCGGCATTGCGCGATGTGGTGAAGGCTATAACCTGCTCGTGCATCGCCTGAAGGTAGGCTATATACTCCTTGCGACTATCCAGCTTGTAGTGTGCCACGATTGCCTCGAAAGCCTCCATTGGCGATAGGTGTGCAAGATGCGTTAGTAGCGCAATCTCCTCCTCGTCAAATGTGTGGTCGAGACCCTTGCCAAGAAAGCGATTGTACACACCTCGCTCAATGTCGTTCTTGGCATCTACAGCCAAACGGAAGATGGCTATGATAAACTCTGTGATGTCGCTCGCCTCTATGGTTAGTGAGTCGGATGTCAGGATGTTGAACACCTCTCGACCATCGGCTGCTAATCTCTCCTTGTAGGCAAATAGAGCATTTGCTACCCTCTCGCCATCCTTGGCGTTTCGTACAAGCAGAAGTATGTCGCGATAGCGATAACCACGAGCTATGGCACTCTCTATGGCCTCTATAAATGGCGAGTCCATGAGTGTGGAGTCGTATATGGTAGCCTCGGTATATCCCGCCTCCGAACTTTTGCGTGCTGCTATCTGAGCATGTTCGTTGTATGCCGTTTCAATGATGTTGTATAACGAGTCGTGTGCCTCCTTGCCCACATTACCGTTAGCATGCGCCTCGTCGAGCATGCGGTTAAGGTATAGGTTGTCGCGTTCCACAACCTCGGTAATTAGCTTGTTGTTGAACTCTACAACATTTCTTAGACTGCGGAAGTTATGCCCTAAACGCGAAACCTCGACACTATCCTTGCCGAGCATCTCTTGGGCCTTGGCCTGAAGCAACTGCCAGTCGCCACCTCGCCAGCGATATATAGCTTGCTTGACATCTCCCACAATGAATACCGAACAATCCTCGCTTGAGGCCATGGCATTCTGTAGTAGTGGCAACATATTACGCCAGTCGCCCAGCGATGTATCTTGGAACTCATCTATCATGAAACGCTCGAAGCGGTTGCCAACCTTCTCGTATATAAAAGGTGCGTTGCTATCGTTTATGAATGTGGCGAGGATATGTTTTGTCTCGCCCAGCACCATGATGTTCTCCTCGTCGCATAGCTCCGTAACTTTACTATATAGGTCAGTCAGTAGTGCGAAGCTACGGTAGTTCTCCTTGATTAGCTTTGTTGTGTTAACAAGTGTGTTCACCTCGTTGTACATCTCGCAAAGTTTGCCAAGTATTGGTTGTAGCTCTGTGGCAGCAGCCATCACCGAACTACTATCACTCTTCTTGTACCACTCGTCGAGGTTGTCCACGGCCTTGCGCATAGTGCTCGTAGGCTCCTTCAATTCGCCCTCGGCATATTGCACGAAGCACTTCACAAAGCTGCGTGACTGATTCTTAAAGTCGCTATATACCACGCCATGGCGCTTCATGACCTCAACGCCCTTTCTACCCATTGCAGCCATCGCTTCGCATGCCACATCGGCGCGCTTTACCATGCGCTCTATAATCTCGCTAAGCCTCTCTTTGGACTGCTTGAGCTTCAGACGCTCGTGGCTACGCTCCTTGAATATCTCCTTGCCCAAGGCTTTTAGGTCGCCACGCATATCCCACTTGTCGCCCTCGTTTATTCGCTCTTCGGCAAACTCCAATAACCACTTTTTAAGCTCCTCACTCTCGGTGATGCTCTCCACAAGGTTGTCGGCGCTGCGCGTAAGAAGTGTTGTGGTGTCGAGCTCGATGTTGTAGTTGAGGTCTATGCCTAACTCCTTGATAAAGGCTCGTATGATACGCTGGAAGAAGCGGTCGATGGTTAGGATGGTGAATCGAGAGTAGTCGTGGAGTATTAGCTGACGAGCTCGTAGCGCTCGCTCCCTTATCTCTCTTTGTCCCATGCCAAACTCCCCGCATAGCGCCTCCATATAGTTGCTTTGTCCACCCGATGCAAGGATGTGTATCTCCTTGAGTATTCGCGACTTCATCTCCTCTGTTGCCTTGTTTGTAAAGGTCACAGCAAGGATGCTACGATATAGCTCGGGATGCTCAATAACATCTCGAACATATTTATACGCCAACTGATAGGTCTTACCTGAACCAGCACTTGCGCTTAATATTTGAGCTCGTCTTATCGTCGACATATCTTCTTATAATCGCAGTATTTACACATATCTTCGCTCTCGACTTGCCTAAATGGGGTGTCGTAGTCGAAGAGCTCTTCGAGGACCTTGCTGAGCATGGTCTCGAACTCCTCGGCATGGGTGCTATATCGCTCTATGACCTCACCCGTTTCGGTGTTGATAATCTCGGGCGAGTAGTCGTTGCTGAGCATCTTCGAGGCGTAGTATAGCGAGGGCTTAGCGTCGCAACCATCTCTCTTGTTGAGCATCATTGAGTATAGTAGCGTCTGGAAGATGTTGGATATACGATCCTTGGCGCTGCCAAACATTAGGTTCTCCATGCCTGCAAACTTAAGATGCGCTGCGTTGCTACTCTTGTAGTCTATAATTTGCAGCGACTTGTCTGCAAGCATATCTATGCGGTCGGCGCGTCCCGAGAGGTTTACTTTGCGACCATCAGCTATCTCGTATCGACACTTCACCTCATCCTCCAAGCCCACTATCTTATAGTCTGTGTGGGCTATGTCGTAGCGCATGATGCCTCGCATGATATACTTAACTATAATATCGCGCACTAGGAGCATATCTCCAGTGAACTCATTTGTCGAGGCCTGCTTGTCGCCGAGGAGTATCTCGCCCATCTTACTGCTTACTGCCCTCTCTATTGTCGAGTGCTCGTAGAGCTTGGCAATCTCTGCCGAGGGTTTATCATTGCCTATGAATGGCATGTATAGCTCCTGCATGGTCTCGTGCATGATGTTACCAAAGGTCAGGGCATCAATGGTGTCGCTAATCTCGTCGGGCGTGCGTAGTTTGGCTATTGAGCTGAGGTAGAACTTAAGTGGGCACTCCACATAGCGGAATAGTGCTGTGGGCGATAGCGTGTGTTTCTGGCTATCGTCCAAGTATCTGTCGAGCATGGCTCGCTCCTTGACACCCTTCTTAACCTCTAAGGGCACTCTCTCGCTGATGTTTAGGTCCACACCTATAGAGCGCTTGGTGATGGTGTATGGTGCTTCGTAGTCGAGCTGATATATATAGCGGCTACACTCACCCGTACTCTTGTCGTCGGCACGCGAGCAGTATAGCATAGTGACACTCTCAGCACGCTGTATTAGACGGTAGAAGTAGTAGGCATACATCGCCTCATGCTCCTCGGGTGTTGGCATGCCATATGCAGCGCGTAGGTTGTATGGTACAAACGACGACTGTCCGCTCTTATCACCAGGAAAGTTGGCGTCGGTCATCGAGAGTATGATAACATTCTTGAAGTCTATATTTCTTGTCTCAAGGATACCCATAATCTGCACACCCTCCAAAGGCTCACCCGTGTAAGGCATGGTTATGGCCTGTAGATGTCTGCGTAGTAGCGATGTGAATATCTCGGTGGTAAGCTCTATCTCGCAGTTCTCAATCGAGCCTATGAGCTTGCCAATCTCCAAGCGCGTTATACGCAGATACTCCGACTGTATCTCCTCCTCGGTGGTACCCTCGATAAGTGACAACACTTGTCGTATATAACCACCAATCTCTTGCCATGTCTTGTGACGCTTGAAGAGTGTGCCAAGTGTTGCGTTGCCCTCAAAGAGTTCGCCACTTACTGATATAATCTTGTTCTTGTTTATCTCCCTAAGAAGTTGTGAAGCCTCATCTCGACATGCCGACATGATGTAGGGATGCGAGAGCAGACTCACAACATCTACATGGTAGAATATCTCCTCCGTGCCCTTGGTGCGACTGTGTGCTTGCAGCTCTATCATGCGCTCCACAAAGGAGTATGCCAAGGTATTCTTCAGAGGATAACCCATGGTCACATTCACCTTTTTTACGCTCTTGGGAAGTGAGTGAAGCAATGGTATTAGCATATTCTCGTCGGTGAGAACTATTGCTGTACGCTTGTCCAACTCCTCGGCGGGCAGAGCCTCAAGTATCTTTGTGACATATTTGCACTGCACGGCATTAGATACACAAGCTATAGCCTCCATATGCTTGGGTATCTTACGGAAGTTATCATTGGTTATGGCGTTGTTTGCAGTGGGGTAGTTGACTATGTTGTTGCGCATAAACCTACCTGCCTCATGCCATCTATTATCGGTGTAGTAGTGGTCGTAGTCCCAGTAGAATTCTGCCCCCTCTGTCCTCGTTGCCAGATGGTCGAAGAGCCTCTTCTCGCTTGCCGATAGGGCGTTGAAGCCCGCAACGATAAAACGCTTGTTGGGCAACCCCTCGCTCCCTCCTTGTTTAATGCGCTCGGCAGCCTCGCGATATATCATGCCAGGATATGCAATGTTGAGCTCTCGAAGGCGTGTGCGATACTCTTCGTATATCTTGGGTAGCGAACGCCATATCTTGAGGAAATGTCTCTTCTGTTCGCTCAGCGACCCCTCCTCGCCTATGCTTCGCCAAAAGGATATTATCTTTAGCTGCTCGGGGGTGAGATAAGATACATCAGCCTCCAACTCCTTGATGTCCTCGATGTTGCGCAGTAGTTGTTGCGCATCTATGAGGTAGCGGTCTATCATGTCGAAGTCGTTGATGAGCATGTCGCCCCAGAAGTAGAACTTGTCGAATGTCTCCTGTGTGTGGTGCTTATGATATACCTTGTATAACTCGCTTATCAGGCGAATACGCTCGCCACGACGAAGGCCCGAAAGTCGCTCCATCGCCTCATCGATACTCATCCACGATGGCTGCCATATGGGGTGTTCTATCAACGAGGCTATGGCATCGTTGAAGAAGGCGCGTGCTCTGAGCGATGGAAACATCACCACGAGTGATGATAGATCACCATTATATCTGTTTAGGAGCTCATGTGCGAGCTCCTTGTGAAATGATTGTCGTATCATGTATGTTACTATTACAACTGCTTGACCTCGCCACCAAAGAGAGATATATCCTCACGATATATCTCGGGTTGCGACTTGTAGCTTATCGTACCACCTGTTGTTGTCTTAGCCTCAAGACGCTGATAGGCATCAACCATAACGATGGCGTTGTGCGATGCCGTAGCTATGCTTGACATGGTGGTGAGGTTTAGTGCACTGTACTGACCAGTAGATATGTCGGCAGTTTGATATAACGCCGAGCCACTGAGTTCCACGATACTCTTGCCCGTAAGCGATATCTTAAGGTCGAGGGTCTCTATCTTGGCAGTTAAGTGCGCGTCGTTAGATATTTCTATGTCGAGCAATGGTGCATCTATTACGCCCATCGCAGTAACATCGGCTTTAGAGATTATGATTGTCTCCAACGAGTTGTAGAACACCTCTACCTCGGTGATGCTCTCGCGCTTTGGATCCTGCTTTTCGCGTATTTTGAGCACACCATTTCTATCTACCTCGAACGAGAATTTCGAGGTGTATACCTCCTTGGTGTCGTAGAGAATGTATGGTACATCATACTCGTCTATCTTTGTGAGCGTTAGCTTTATAGGTGCATCTACATCAATAGTGGTGAAGCGTGTCAGCCCCTGTTTCATAGGCTGACTTGTAGATGTGGTGTTATCTTGTGCCGATAGCTCAAAGGCTGCAAACATGAAGATGCAAATCAATAAAATCCTTCTCATATTGCCGCTATTATAATTCAATTAGTGAGGCAAGATAGTAAAAAAATGGCGAACTAACAACTATATTTAGGTTTTTTTGCTCCCCTCCATCTCGCGCTCAGTACTCAATAGTGCTACTTTGTGACACTCTATTTGTATTTTTGATAGGGCTAAATGCCCATTACTACTTTGTAGCCTATTACTATAAACAAAAACAACACCACAGCATTTCGCCTTGGTGTTGTTCTTTAATTTAGTGTTGAAATCTTGGCTATCGCATCTTGTCGAGGAACGACTTATTCACAATAACACGCACCTCACGATGGCGCACATTGAACTCCACGGGGGTGCCGCCAAGTAACTCTCCATCAACCTCCAATGGGGTCTCAGGGGTCGACTCTATGCGTACCTTTTTGCCTTGAGCATATAATACATGGCCAATCGAGTAGATCGTACCATTATATATGCGGCGTATGCGGAAGAGTATGTGCCACCAGTGTAGAGGTTTAATCATTGTGATATCCAAGAGTCCATCGTCAGCCACAGCATCGGGTAGCTGCTGCACACCTCCGCCATTATACTTACCCACACCAATAGCCATGCTAAATAGTAGGTCGTTGTATATGAGCTTATCATCAACCCATACCTTCACTCCCGTAGATTTATAGCCAAAGAATGTGCGTATCATGGTCCATATATATGTCCAGGCGTTCAATCTACCTTTCAGTTTGTTGCGCTGTATGCGGCGTATGACTGCAGCATCGAAACCTAAACCCGCCACATTTGCCATATAGCGCACTTGGCGATATTGCGACTCCTCATACTCCACGGCTGCCACATCCTGTAAAAAGGTATAACCCTCCTTAATGGCTCGTATAGCCTCGGAGTAGCGGCGTGGTATGCCGAACATGCGTATCCAGTCGTTACCCGTTCCCACGGCAATAACGGCTATTGTGATATCCTCGGGAGCTACACACTTTTGTATATATATGCCGTTGACAACCTCATGGAGTGTACCATCGCCACCAATGACTATGATGTGTCGATAACCATTTTTAATGGCCGACACCGTAAGCTCTGTTGCGTGGTGCTTATGCTCGGTGAATACTGCCTCGCAGCGAATGCCGTTGTCGCGTAGAAGCTTTGATATAAGCGGATAGTCATCCAACCCCTTGCCTGAGCCGGCAATGGGGTTGATGACTACAAACCACTTTGCACCACCCTCAACGGTGGGCTTATCAAGCCTCTGAGACTTCATGCTACTTGAGTGTTACTCCTTGCAAGGGGCGTTACGCACAGTGTTAAGCAAGAAGTCGTAGAACTTCTCTACCGAAGCAATCTCTACCTTCTCATCTGGAGAGTGTGGGTAGCAGATGGTAGGACCGAACGAAATCATATCCAT
>JAZLBJ010000021.1:0-101023 GCA_045613645.1 Alistipes sp.
GGCGCGCCGTGTTGTCATTTAGAAAACTTTAATTATTTTTGTTTCAAATCCTGTAACGCTTTTTTAGGACGACACATCTACGACCTGATTTTCCACCCTTGTCGCCCTTTATAGGCTTATGCTCCTTGCCTCGTGGTGGGCAATTATCGCCCGCCTTGCCACACTTAGAACGCTTGTTAGGACCTCCGTGGTTGCAGTCAAAATGAACACCCTTTGGTCTATGCATGTCCCCCTTGTCACACTTGTGGTGCAGCGCAATATTGCAGTCGCAACAGTGGTGTACAGGAGGTGGTGGAGGCACAAGCAGAGACATAGGTGGGAGATCTCTCTTCTTGGGCTTTTTATCTGCACAATTGTCATTAGCCATAGCACTACCCATTGCCATCACCGATAGCACAAGGGTCAACATCATAAACTTCTTCATAATAGCCTATATTTAAGGTTTAACATATTAGCTTAGCTCCTTAAAGCTATTACAAAGGTACTACGACAAATGGCCTTTTGCACCCGCCATGTCTGTGGAACGACCTTTCTCGCCCCCGAAGTGACTATTATGGACGGTGAACCGACTGTAGCCACTGCTTGAATTCCGAAACTCTTGCCTTAGATATCACAATACGCTCGGGAGTCTCGACCACGAGGTTGAGCGCAAGGCGGCTACCAAACCATACGGCAATATCCTTGACAGCGTCACGCGAGACAATAAACTGTCGATTAGCCCTGAAGAAGTCAGCAGCAGGAAGATTACGCACGAGCGACTCAAGGGTTTTATCCACAGGATATGTAACACCCTCGATGGTAGTAAGTGTAACACGCTCGGCATAGGTATAGAAGTATGCCACATCGGATATTTTGATGGGTATAATCTTATCCTTATACCTCACAAGCATCGTCTGCAACACCTCGCTATTATGTTGCTCAACAATCACCTGACGACGCTCAAGCACCTCGCGCTGCTCTATAGCAGTAAGACGCTGTAGTTTATCTAAGGCACGACGCAAGTCCTCAGTCTTGAATGGCTTGAGTAGGTAGTCGATGCTATTTACCTTGAAGGCCTTTAGGGCATACTCGTCGTATGCTGTGGTGAAGATTATGGGGGCGGTGATATCTACGCTCTGGAAGATACGGAAAGAGTCACCATCGGCAAGATGTATATCCATGAAGACAACATCCACATCCACACTCTGCTTGAAGAACTCCACAGACTCCTCTACGGATTCCAACACATCAACAACCTCCACATTGGGATATATGTCAGCAAGCATGCTGCGCAGATTTACAGCCGCAGCAGTCTCATCCTCAATAATTACAACTCTTTGAATCATCGTTTATGTTTTAGGCTCCATCAGTGGCATGCGCACCAAGAAGCGGTTATTATCATTTATAATCTCAATACTCTTGCCCGTAACAATATTCCATCTACTCTGCAAGTTATCGAGGCCAATACCTGTTGATGGCTCAACATCGAGCTTTGGCTGCTTGGGATTTTCCACCTCAAGCATACCATCCACAACTCGGATGGTTACATGCAGAGGATGCTTTGTGGTGATGCTATTGTGCTTCACAGCATTACCAATGAGCGGCTGCAACGATAGCGCTGGGAGCGTCCAGCCCATATACCTTTCGTCAATCTCGATGTTAAAGAAGAGCTTATCCTCATAGCGTATCTTGAATAGGTATATGTACGCCTCGGCAAAGGTCATCTCATCCTTGAGCGTTGTTAGACCACTCTGGCCATTCTGTATGATATAGCGGAAAGTGTATGATAGCTGGTCTATATACTCCAACGCTCGCTTATCATCCTTCTCTCGCACAAGCATCGCCAGTGAGTTTAGCGAGTTGAAGAAGAAGTGTGGGTTTATCTGTCCCACAAGCATATTGTAGCGTGTAGATAGATACTCGTTTTTGAGACGCTCGTTCTCCTCGGCCATACTCTGACGCTGGCGTATTAGCTGGTATATACGCGTGTAGAATAGCGATATCACAAAGATGAAAATACCCTTGGTGATAACTATCAGGTAGGCTGGGTTGCGAGGCTCATACTCAAAGAAGAAGACAATGAAGATGCCTAGTGCGACTATGAGTAATGCTATAGGGGCCCTACGCATATATGTCCACATTGTCATAACGCCATTTTTGGTTGGCCAGTTGAGGACAATGAGTATCACAAGGATAAGTAGTGTATAGTAGACAATCTGCCATATAAAACCTACGGTACGACTCGGACGGTCGTATATGGTGTCGAAGTCGTATGCCTCACCATTGCGCTCATACACCTTGTTGAGACGGGGGTGCGCTGCGGCTATCTGCTCTGCTGTGAAGACATCCCCCTCGGGAAGACGGGTGCTGAAACGAAGGTGGTCGCCATCTTGGAGCTTGTAGGTGCGTATCTGCCACGACGAGACATATATCTTGTCGTGCTCCGAGCAATTGCAGACGATGTAACCATGTAGGTCGTCGCTTATATGAAGCACACCAGAATTATGCTCTCCATCGCCATTATCAATACCGCGCTGATTTATACCATACTCAGTGATTATGGGCGCAAGGAGATAGGAGAAGTTGACAATAAGGCTGAGGGCAAAGGCCACCAACAGGTGTAGAACAATATTTGACTTTAACCTCTTCATAGGCGGTTTGGTATTTTAGTCGTTAGGTGGGGCTGTTGGGTGGGGCTTGTAAGGTGATAGGTTCTAATGGACTCTAATGGGTTAACTTAATTCCTCACCATAACATATTAGTACTCAACCATATACTGCAAAAGTAGATGAGAACCTATCACCCATGAGTACCTGTTTATTGTTAAAATGGTTGCAAATGTGGCAGTGTATCGCATACCAACAAAGTGGAGCATACTTGGCGTATGTGAGCATTTGTTGGGCAAGTACAATGTCGTAGATGCCCCTCTATCACCATAAACTCAATTTATTGTTAGAAGGGGTTAAATACAACGCTCGGCGAATTTCAAAGCGATGGGCTGTACTTGGCGTACTGCCCATTGCTGAAGATAATTCGTTAGCGGCAGTAGATGACCCCTTATCACCGTAAACTCAATTTATTGTTAGAAGGGGTTAGATACAACGCTCGGCGAATTTCAAAGCGATGGGCTGTACTTGGCGTACTGCCCATTGCTGAAGACAATTCGTTAGCGGCAGTAGATGACCCCTTATCACAATAAATTACCTGTACCAAGAGGCGTAGGTATAGTAATCTCTTGCCGTACGCTTGATAATCTCGTCGCGCTGCTCGGGTGTCACATCCTTAACCTTCTTGGCTGGGACACCTGCATATACTGAGTATGGCTCGAGCTTTTGGTTAGAGAGAACAAGGGCGTTGGCTGCGACAATACATCCTGTGCCCACAACAGCATTGTCAAGGATGGTAGCACCCATGCCTATAAGACAGTCGTTCTCGATGATAGCGCCATGGATAACGGCATTGTGACCTACAGATACATAGTCGCCGATGTGTGTCTGTGATGGATTCTTTGAGCCATCGTAAAGGGTGTGGATAACCACACCATCCTGGATGTTTGTATTGTTGCCGATGGTGATGGCATTAACATCGCCACGCAGAACGGCGTTGAACCATATTGAGCTATGCTCACCAATCTTCACATTACCAATGATTGTAGCATTCTCAGCCAACCATGTATCGTCACCAATCTCGGGCGTGTAGCCACGCACTTCCTTAATTAAAGCCATATCTACTAATGTTTTATGTTATTTATTTTTCTCTTGTGCCTTGCACTCATCCCAGTAGCTATCCATCTGGGCAAGAGTCATATCACGAAGGGTCTTACCCTGCTCCATGGCGCGCTGCTCCACATAGTTGAAGCGGCGTATAAACTTCTTATTTGTACGCTCAAGGGCACCCTCGGGGTCGATACCATAGAGGCGACAAGCGTTGATGAGCGCAAAGAAGAGGTCACCCATCTCGTCGGTAAGGCGCTCCTTATCTTTAGCCTCAATCTCAGCATCCACCTCATTGAGTTCCTCGCGCACCTTGGCCCACACATCCTCGCGCTTCTCCCAGTCGAAGCCGGTGGCAGCGGCCTTCTCTCCTATGCGAAAGGCCTTAACCATGGCGGGGAGTGATACGGGGACACCACCCAGTGTACCACCCTGGCGGTTCTTCTTACGAAGTTTTAGTGCCTCCCAGTTCTGCTTAACCTCCTCAGGTGTATCGGCATGTATATCGCCATAGACATGAGGATGACGATATATCAGTTTGTCACACACGCCATTGGCAACATCGGTATAGTCGAATGCCTGCTGCTCCTCGCCAAGCTTAGAGTAGAAGGCAACATGTAGTAGAAGATCGCCAAGCTCCTCCTTGATGCCCTCCATATTCTTGTCGGTGATGGCATCGGCAAGTTCGTAGGTCTCCTCAATAGTGTTGTTGCGTAGTGAGTCGAAGGTCTGCTCTCTATCCCAGGGACACTCTCTGCGTAGGGTGTCCATAACTTCGAGAAGTCGTAGTGTTGCCTTTTGGGCTTCGTTCATATTCATAATATTAATCTTTTATCTCTTATTTAGCGCGTATTTTTCTGAATGGCAGACGCATAACACCAAAGAATGCCTCGCCAAATATTCCCGACGACATCTTTGATGTTCCCTCCTCACGGTCGATGAAGATTATGGACACCTCACCAATGTCGTAGCCTAGACGCCATGCCGTGTACTTCATCTCTATCTGAAAGCCGTAGCCATTCATCTTTATGCGGTCAAAGTCTATGGCTGCGAGCACCTCACGACGATAGCCCACAAAGCCTGCTGTTGCATCCTTAACAGGCATACGGGTCATGGTGCGCACATACTTAGATGCGAAGTAGGACATCAGAAGGCGTCCCATAGGCCAGTTGACCACATTGACACCCTTGCAGTAACGCGAGCCTATAGCCACATCCTTGGTCTCAAGCATCTCATCGAGTCGCTTAAGGTCATCGGGATTATGCGAGAAGTCGCAATCCATCTCGAAGATACGGTCGTAGCCATTGGCCAAGGCATACTTGAATCCAGCAATATATGCTGTGCCGAGGCCGAGCTTACCGCTACGCTCCACAATATGAAGCCTACCGGGGTACTTGGCCATACGCTCCTTGACAAGTGTGGCAGTGCCATCGGGTGAGCCATCATCGACAATGAGTAGGTCGAAGCCCAACGATAGGGACATGACCTTATCAATCATCTTGGTGATGTTCTCACACTCGTTGTATGTAGGTATAATTATTAGTCGTCTCATCACATAAGTTTATTAAAGTGTCGCTTTCCACATAGATAACGCACTATTATGGAGAATCCATATATGTTATCCACCCTTTTCACACGCTTGACACTCCGACGCTCTCCACTTAGTCGGCCGTGCCACGCAATGAAGCTACCCCACGCTCTGACCACAGCCCATGCACGATGGGGATGGAGTGTTACGAGGTGAGCTAAGGCCTCAGCACCATCAGTGAAGGGTCGAACCACAGCAACCACAAGACGCTGCATGGGCGAGGAGCACTTATATAACATCGCAAGGTTATTGCGGTGGTTTAGGTATATCTTAAACGAGGAAGCTGGTAGCGTGCCACCCCCAAGGTGATAGACCACCGAGCGAGGCTCTACCATTATTCTCCAGCCCGCAAGTTGCATACGCCACTGGAGGTCTATCTCCTCCATATGGGCGAAGAAGTGAGCATCGAAGCCACCGAGCTCCACGAAGAGTTCCCTACGACAGCATAGCGCTGCACCACTACCCCAGAATATATCTCTACGGTCATCATACTGACCGTTATCTCGCTCTACCTTAGAGAGTATTCTTCCGCGACAAAAGGGGTAGCCGAGGTAATCGATGAAGCCTCCCGAGGCACCAGCATACTCAAAGCTATCACGCTGTTTATCAGCTAAGAGCTTGGGGACTACAGCAGCCACATCAGCCTCGCAATCAAGCAAATTGATGAGTGGTGTCAGCCATCCTGGGGTGACCTCTACATCGGAGTTTAGCAGCAATACATACTCCGTGTCTATCTCTCGAATAGCCCTATTATATCCCTCGGCAAAGCCGTAGTTCTTATCCATGGCTATCACCCTAAGCTCGGGATAGTGCTCCTTGAGCCACGCTACCGAGCCATCTGTTGAGCCATTATCCGCGATGATAACCTCTGCCTCGTCGGCACTATAGCGTACCACACTGGGCAGATAGCGCTCCATGTGATTGATGCCGTTCCAGTTGAGGATAACAACACTAAGTCTTCTCATAACTACCATTGTTTCTTGCGCTTCCAGCGCTTATGCGACCATAGCCACAACTCGGGAGACTCACTAATAATCTCCTCGAGGCGGTGGGCATAGCGCTCTGTTATGACATGATCCTCGACTGGCGATGTACCATCGTAGAGCTCCTCGACGAAGAACTCATACTCGCCACGACGCACACGACGCATATATCCAAGCCATACAGGCAACGACAACTTACGCGATATAAGCTCGCCACCATTGGCAAATATTGTCTCCCTATTAAAGAACTCTATCCACTTAGCACCATAGTACATATGTGGATTCTGATCGGCTATGAGCAATAGCGAATACTTAGTATCCTTGCCTCGTCTACGCATGAAGTACAACAAGCTATCGTCACGAGGCACAAGCTCATTATCCGAGACAGAGCGTATGCGCTTGAAGAAGTCGTCCAACACGCAGCTACTCAGTGGGTGGTAGACGCTCAACATAACATGTCCGTTGTCGTAGAAGCCAAGTATCGAGAGGTACTCCCAGCAGCCATGATGGCCTGCAAGAAGCACCACATCGTTATTCTTGGTGGCCTTAGTATATGCCTCCGAGCCCTCGAAGCGCATCATACGCCTTAGGCGCTTCTGTGAGGCTCCAGCCATGCTCATAATATTTACAAACTGCTCGGCGAGATTGAGAGTGCAACGACGCGATAGCCTATTTATCTCCTTTTCGCCCTTATCGGGGAAGGCGTGGCGCAGGTTATCCATCACCACACTACGGCGGTAACGCACGATGTAGTGAAGGATGAAGTATATAATCTCCTGAAGGATATAGTATCGCACAAAGCGTGGCATGATGGCAACAACCCTACACATGGTGTATAGCGTTGCCGAGCAAAATCGTTGCCAGCGCGTAAGCGTATATCTATTGTTATCCTTTGGCATAGATTGTCTATTTACTCATCATCCTCCGCGGTGACACTCTCGGCGCTCTGCTTGGCATTGTAGCCCTCAACAACTATCACAAACTCACCCTTTGGCTCGTGCTCCTTGAAGTGGGCAATGCACTCAGCCACCGTACCACGCACTGTCTGCTCAAACTTCTTGGTTATCTCCCTCACCACAGCCACACGGCGCTGCTCGCCCATGGTCTCGGCAATCTGCTCCAAGCACTTGACAACACGATATGGCGACTCGTACAATACCAGTGTACGAGGCTCTACGGCGAGCTCCTGCAAACGCTTCATGCGCCCCTTCTTCTGCGGCAAGAAACCCTCAAAGCAGAATCTATCGCATGGGAAGCCACTCTGCACTACAGCGGGAATGAGCGCCGTAGCACCCGGCAAGGTGACTACATCTATACCCTCCTCCACACAACGACGCACAAGCAGGAAGCCTGGGTCGGAGATACCTGGTGTTCCAGCATCCGACACAAGGGCCACATCCTTACCATTAGCTATGCTCTCGGCAACACGACCTACCGTGGCGTGTTCGTTGAACTTATGGTGTGAGTGCATTGGTTTCTCAATACCCAGGTGACGCAAGAGGTGTGATGTTGTGCGTGTATCCTCAGCGAGGATAAAGTCAACACTACGAAGCACATTGATAGCGCGTAGCGTTATATCCTCAAGATTGCCAATGGGCGTAGGTACTACATAAAGGCTTGCCATATATTAACCTAATTTTCGTTCTATGAGTGATACCAAGAGCTTGGCACCCGCAGAGTCGGGATTCCATGAGAAGTTCTCGGCAATATATATCATGCAGTCATCAAGGTCATCAAAGCCATTAAGACTATCTATTGTGGTGTTGTATAGCTCGGCATTGCCACCAAAGAGATCCTTAATCATTAGGAACTTATCGTTGATACCTATGGCCTTGCGAAGATCTGTGATGCGGTTGAATGGTGTTGTTGGCATCTCCTCCTCGGCAACCTTGTCGGCCAACACTCGTTTACTACTACCCAACACATCCACAAGACGCTTGGGCTGCTCCTCGATAGGCGCTACAGCAGGCTTAACCTCAGACACTGATTGAGCAGATGGCGCCGATGGAGTGGATGGTGCAGATGCAACAGGAGCTGCGCTTTGAGCCACCGTTGTTGCTGCCGTTGCTGTTGTTGACGCTGCTGCTGCCGTTGCACCAACTGCCGATGTGGCATATAGCGAAACTATCTTACGCTCACTTCTCTTGACCTTGGGAATATCCTCCTCGGCAAAGAGCTTTCCATCGGACATGGGAGCTACCACAACCTCAGGCTCGGGTTCTGGGGTTGGCTCGGGAGTTGGAGTTGGCTCGGGAGTAGGCTCTGCTACAACCTCAGCAGCTGGCATGGGAGTAGGCTCTGCTACAACCTCAGTAGCTGGCACGGGTGTAGGCTCTGCCACAACCTCTACGGTTAGCTCTGAATCCTGACTTGGAGCGATGCTATCTATTGGTGTCAAACCAAGTAGTGCGTCAATATCCAAGACATCGTCATCGAGCTCTACAAGCCCCTCGGGCTTTGCCTCCGATGCGATATCAGCAGATGCTTCTACAGCTGACTCTGCCACTACGGGAGTGGCCACAGCCACCACTACGGTGCTCTCCTCTGCTGCCGACATTGGAGCCGAAGTCGCAACACTATCAGCCTCAAGGTCAGATATTTCATTATATAGATAGCGTAACTCATCGAGGGCTATATCACGCTCGATACGAGATACACTACCGTTCTTCTGCCATGCTTCGACAATCTTTGAGAGACGCGAAGCTCTTTTATGTATATTCTCAAATTTCATGATTGCAGGAAACATATGTATATATATCGTTTCAAAGGTACAAAATAATTCACAAATAGACAATTTAGTTTTTCATTTTTTTGCGATAAGTAGGTTTTTAAAAGGGAGTTAAAGGAGATAAGAGACTTCTGAGAATATGGACATCACCCATACAAGAGTAATCTACGCGCTCTCTTAAGTCTTATATCTCATTTTTTGCAGATAAAATACTTATGGTCTGCGAGAGGTAATTTCTTACCATAGTGACATAGTCGTGTTGCATCACAAAAGGAGAACCCTCGGGCTGTACTTTATGTACCATCCCGAGGGTTTTGGCTTTTATAGATGTGACGCTAATGCACCCCTTATCACAAGAAACTCGATTTTTAAGGAGAAGGCTGCAGATACAGCGCCCAATTAGCATGAGGGTAATTTATTGTCAGAAGGGGTTAGATTTGAACTATCGCAAAAGAGGACATCCAGGGATAGTACATGAGGTACAGCCCAGGATGCTTTACTTTTAGGGATAGGCCGAAGATAGCCCCTTATCACAAGAAACTCGATTTTTAAGGAGAAGGCTGCAGATACAACGCCCAATTAGCATGAGGGTAATTTATTGTCAGAAGGGGTTAGATTTGAACTATCGCAAAAGAGGACATCCAGGGATAGTACATGAGGTACAGCCCTGGATGTTCTACTTTTTGGGATAGGTCGAAGATGACCCCTTATCACAATAAATTAAAAGTATTTAATGTTCTTATCCTCAATCGCTGAAATCAAATTATTTGCTGCCGACGATGCACCAATACGGAAGAGGTCTGTTGTTAGCCACTCATCACCAAGAACCTCCTCGACGATGGTATAGTAGAGGGCAGCATCCTCAGGGGTCTTAACACCACCTGCCGCCTTGAAGCCAACTTTTCGACCTGTGAGGTTGTAATAGTCTTTGATGGCGTGGCACATGATGAATGCAGCCTCAGGTGTTGCAGCAATATCAATCTTACCTGTAGATGTCTTGATGAAGTCGGCACCCGCAAACATAGATACGAGGGATGCACGGCGTATGAGCTCTGGTGTCTTGAGTGCTCCCGACTCGATGATGACCTTGAGGACTACCTCCTTGGCCTCCTCGCGGAGAAGCTCGACCTCGCTTGCAGCCTCCTCAACATGGCCTGAGAGCATCATGCCTGGGTTGAGCACGATATCCACCTCGTCTGCGCCATTCTCGATAGCCATAGCCACCTCAAGAGCCTTAACCTCGATGAAGCTCTGCGATGCGGGGAAGGCACCAGCCACACTTGTTATGCGCATGGGCGTGCCATCAATCTCAAGACCTACGGTCTCGATGAATGGAGGATAGACACATATAGATGCTACATTGGGGATATGTGGATACTTATCGTAGAACTCCACAGCCTTGCGTACGAAGGCCTGCACTGACTCCTGCGAGTCGTTGCATGAGAGTGTTGTGAGGTCAATTGCCGAGTAGCAGAATTTGTAAACCTCGACATTGCCATTACGATTTGCTGCCATCTTGATTTTGGCCACCTCCTTAGCCACCTGCTCGTCGGTATGAGCTGGGGCATACTTCTCCAATTCCTTAATGTAGTCCATAGTAAGCCTATTTCTCATTTTTGTAATCACAAATATACAATTTTTTTTTCAAACAAACACCATTCCTCGCCATTTTTTTATTAGTATCTCCGTATTTACTATATGGTGATAATATAGCAGTGTAGGTTATATGGGTTCTTGTAGGTTCTTATGGGGATGGCATAAAGGCGAGCCAACGCCAAACAAACCGACACAATGAGCACATCATAGTACACCAGAACTGAGTGTATGACAATGCTGTCATCCTGAGCAGAGCGAAGGACAACCGCTATCAACATGCGTTATCAGCTTTACCAATTGTCGGCTTCGAGGAGACTCTTCACTGCATTCATAAGGACAGCGCTAAGTGCACATCCATTGGTCTATTGGATAAAAAAGAACTGCCCCGCCGAGGTGGCAGGGCAGTGTTTATATGTTCTCTTTAGCAATTAGCGAAGAACTACTGAAGAGAGCATTGCAGGAGTGTTGCTACGTGAAGCAGACATTGCAGATGGAGTAGCAGCAGCCTTAGTCCAAGTCATGTCACCTGTGCGGTATACGCCTGGGAATGCCTCGATGAGGAAGTAGATCTGACCACCATCAGTAACACCGAATACATCAGATGCGAAGCAAGTAACAGGAACCTCCTGGTTATTCTCATCGTAGAATGTCATCTTGTTAGTAGATGTAGCAGTATTGCCATTCAAAGTAGCGATGTTAGATGGGTAGCCATCGATTGAGATACCGAAGTCATACCAACCCAACCAGTAGTAGTAGAATGAACCATCCTCGCTCACACCAAGATTAGTACCGTTCAAGATGTAGAGAGTATCGCCATCAACAGAACCATAAGTGTAGAAGCCCTCACCAAGAACGCTCCAGCCATCAACGATAACCTCATTAGGATCGCTTGCGCTTGCAGTAATGTTTACAGTGAAAGTATCAGCGCCATCAAGTTCTGTACCATTACCCTGATCGTCGATAGAGTAAACCTTAGTAGACGCAACCTCCCAAGTACCTATCCATGCCTTAGCAGCCGCGCTTGGCTCAGCAGTCTCAGTAGTAACCTCGTTCATAGAGAAATACTCAATACCCTGAGCGTTAGAAACAAGAACGCACACTGCGTAAGTAGTACCACCACCAACAGGGCCAATGACGCTTGAAAGACCATCCTCTGAGTTTACAGCAGCAAGAGTCTCTGCATTTACATCAGTAAGAGCAGCCTTGATATCATTCTCAGAAACACCGATCAAATTATCAGCAATGTATACACCGTAAGCGAGTGAAGTAACGCCAGTACCCTTCCATGTGAAAGCGATAGCGTTGTAAGGGCCGTAACCCTCCTCCTCGTTCAACTCAGCAGGCTGAGCAGTAGCTGTGAACCAGTCTACCTCAGTAGCACCAGTCAAAGTTACGTTTACTGAACCGAAGTCAGAATCCTTGTAACCCTCACCAATAGCCTTTACGCGTACAGTGTACTCACCAGCGTTGTAGTTCTCGAACTTGTAAGAGGTCTCAGTAGTAGTGTAGTTCTTACCCTTGAGGTTCAAAGAGTAAGAGTCAGCATTTGCAACTGCCTCCCAAGAGATAGTGAACCATGTGTCACCAGTCTCAGCTACGCCAGGAACTGGAGTCTCAAGCTTAGAGCCATTGCCTGGACCATTTGGCTCATTAGACTTCTCGCCACAAGCTACGAATGAGATAGCAGCAGCAGCGATCATCATCATTGAAAAAAACTTTTTCATAATTGATTGTTGGTTAATATTAAAAAATAAAAAGTTGTTGTTTTCTATCTATTTAGCGTCCTTGGTATAGCCAACGCCCAAGCAGGATGTTTATTATTTGAGTACCGTTTACTTAACCTAATTGAGCTGATACTATATGTGTAGACACAATTTCGATGCGAAGATAAACAAAAAATTCTATTTTAAAACATTATGAAAGAAAATTGTTAAAAAAGTGGGGAACTGTAGCGACCTGGGGGCATTGGAGCAAGGTGACGGTCGCGGCCATTGTCACGAGATTGTGTGACACTAGACCACTCGCTGTCTCTCTGTTACTAAAATCTTTAATTAGCAATCAACAAAAAAAAATCCCAACAACGGATAGCCCATTGTCGGGATTTTATGTTAGGTAGCAGCTACTGCCACCCTATAATCGCATCTACTAGCCGAAGAAGGCAAGAAGAATACCCGCAGCTACAGCCGAGCCGATAACACCGGCAACATTAGGACCCATAGCGTGCATCAAAAGGAAGTTACCTGGGTTGTACTTCTGGCCAACGGTCTGAGATACACGAGCAGCCATAGGCACAGCCGACACACCTGCAGAGCCGATAAGTGGGTTGATCTTATCCTTGCTGAAGAGGTTCATAATCTTAGCCAAGATGACACCCGATGCTGAGCCCAAAGAGAATGCGATGACACCCAAGAGAAGGATGCTCAAAGTATCAGTATTAAGGAAGTTAGCAGCAGTTGCAGTAGCACCTACAGAGATACCGAGGAATACGGTAACGATGTTCATCAACTCGTTCTGAACGGTCTTAGAGAGACGCTCTGTAACACCACACTCCTTAAGCAAGTTACCAAGCATCAAACAGCCGATAAGTGGAGCTGCTGATGGAAGAAGCAACGCAATGATAACGGTGATAACGATAGGGAAGATAATCTTCTCGCGCTGCGATACAGTACGAAGCTGCTTCATCTCAATCTTACGCTCAGCCTCAGTGGTAAGCATCTTCATGATAGGTGGCTGGATAACAGGCACCAATGCCATGTATGAGTATGCCGCAACGGCGATAGGACCAAGCAACTCAGGCGAAAGCTTAGATGTTAGGTAGATAGCGGTAGGACCATCAGCACCACCAATGATACCGATAGAGCCAGCCTGCCAGTAGTCGAAGCCAAGGGCCAACGCACCAATGAAAGTAGCGAAGATACCAATCTGGGCAGCAGCACCGAGCAACAAGCTCTTAGGGTTAGCGATAAGTGGACCGAAATCGGTCATAGCACCCACACCAATGAAGATCAAGCAAGGGTAGATACCGAGCTTAACACCAAGGTAGAGGATATCCAACAAACCCGCCTTGCCACTCTCGAAGCCACTCCAGTCAATATGGCCACCCTCGAACAAACCTGCATGGAACATATCTGCGCCAGGAAGGTTGGTAAGCAACATACCAAAGGCGATAGGGAGCAACAACAATGGCTCGAACTTCTTGACAATAGCCAAGAAAAGGAGCACAAACGAGATAAGTAGCATCACGGCACAACGCCAATCTACTGGGTTTGTAAGAGGGTCATTATCATTATTAATCGCCTCATCACCAGCAAACTTAGCAATACCTGAATCCGATGCAAAGTCCTTAATGGTCTGGCTAACACCAGCCTTATCAAACTTATTATCGAAAACACTATTATCTCGATACATCTTTCCGTCCTCATCGTAACGAATCGCCAACTCACCCAACGACTGCTCAGTAGAAGGCTTAACATCTGTCTGAGGCTCCGAGGCCTGCACTGCAGATGCCGACGAAAGCATCACAACGGTAAGGAGAAGTGAAAAATAAAATTTTAGACTCTTCATCTTATTAACAGTTAAAGAGTTATGAATTAAGCAATATCAATAAGAGCCTCGCCCTGCTGAACTGCCTTACCCTCGGTAACATATATCTTCTTAACAGTACCAGCGCCTGGAGCCATAATCTCGTTCTCCATCTTCATAGCCTCCAAAGTCATAAGGACCTCACCAGCCTTAACAGCCTGACCCTCGCTAACCTTGATCTTTGATACATTGCCAGGAAGTGGAGACTTGATTGAGCCTGCATTGCCAGTGATAGGCTGCTGTGGTGCCTCAACGAAGTCAGCTGATGACGACGATGGCTTAACGGCAGCAATCTTAGGAGATACGATAGCCTCCTCCTTCTCAACCTGAACAGTATAGCTCTTGCCATTAAGCTCAACGCGCGCTGTATTGCGCTCGGTCTCCTCTACAATAGCCTCGTAGCTCTTACCGTTAATATTGAACTTGAATTTCTGCATAATCTTTTCTAAATTGTTTGTGTTTGGATTTACTAAAGCTGCTTGTGGATATTACGAACCTGCCAAGCAGAGACATCGTGGTTCTGGCGGAATGTGAGTACATCGCTCTCCTCATCATGACGATTGAAGAAGAGGTTGACAGCCATAGCAATGGCTGCCACCTCCTCGTCAGAAATCTCGTCAGATGAGCTCGCTGTAGCAACAGCAGCTGTAGCCTTCTTCTTCTCAGCAAAGATAACTCCAAAGAGTTTCAAAATGAAGATGAGAAGAATGAGAACTACGAACACCAACGCAATGCTAAATAGTGTTACGATAGCTGCATTTCCCCAGTTTATTGCAAGCATCATCATATTTTACTACATTTTAAGATTACAATGGAATGTTGTTATGACGCTTTGCAGGATTCTCCAAACGCTTGTTGCGCAAAGACTCCAATGCACGGATCACGCGGAAACGAGTGTTGCGTGGCTCAATAACATCGTCGATATAGCCGTAGCGTGCTGCGTTGTAAGGGTTAGAGAACTTATCGCGGTACTCCTGCTCCTTCCCGGCAACAAACTTAGCCTTATCCTCCTTGTTCTCGAATGATGACAACGCCTTAGCGTGCAATACCTCAACAGCACCACTTGCACCCATAACAGCGATTTCAGCAGTTGGCCATGCGTAGTTAACATCACCACGGATGTGCTTAGATGACATCACGATGTAAGCACCACCGTATGCCTTACGCAAGGTAACAGTAACCTTAGGCACTGTAGCCTCACAGTAAGCGAAGAGCAACTTAGCACCGTGGGTGATAACGCCACCGTACTCCTGAGCTGTACCAGGCAAGAAGCCAGGAACATCAACCAAAGTAACCAATGGAATATTGAACGCATCGCAGAAACGCACGAAACGAGCAGCCTTACGAGAAGCGTTGATATCCAATACACCCGCCATGAACTTAGGCTGGTTAGCGATGATACCTACTGACTGGCCATTGAAGCGTGCGAAACCTGTGATGATATTCTTTGCGTATGGTGCAGCAGACTCCAAGAACTCGCCATTATCAACGATAGCCTTGATAACCTCCATCATGTCGTATGGCTTGTTAGGGTTATCAGGGATGATCTCGTTGAGGATATCCTCCTTACGCGCGATATCGTCGGTGCAAGGCTGATCTGGAACGAGTGCTGTGTAGTTCTGTGGCATGTATGAGAGAAGGTCGCGGATAAGCTTCAAGCCCTCCTCCTCAGAATCAACAGCGAACTGAGCAACACCAGACTTTGTTGTATGCATGTTAGCACCACCCAACTGCTCCTGAGTTACATCCTCACCAGTAACGGTCTTAACAACCTTAGGACCAGTAAGGAACATGTTAGATGTCTCACGACGCATGATGATGAAGTCGGTCAACGCTGGAGAGTAAACAGCACCACCAGCGCAAGGACCAAAGATAGCTGAGATCTGTGGGATAACACCAGATGCCATTACATTACGCTGGAAGATGTTAGCGTAACCAGCCAAGGCGTTAACACCCTCCTGGATACGAGCACCACCTGAGTCGTTCAAACCGATACATGGAGCGCCGTTGCGAACAGCCATATCCATAACCTTGCAAATCTTGTCTGCCAAAGAGATAGACAATGAACCTGCTGTAACGGTGAAGTCCTGTGCGAAGACATATACCAAGCGACCAGCGATGGTACCGTAACCTGTTACAACGCCATCACCAAAGGTGTGCTTTGCGTCCATACCGAAGTCGTAGCAACGGTGAGTAACGAACATATCGAACTCCTCGAAGCTACCCTCATCCAACAACATAGCGATACGCTCACGAGCGGTGTACTTACCCTTCTCGTGCTGCTTGTCGATAGCCTTCTGACCACCACCCATACGAGCTGTCTGACGGTTGTCCATCAACTTCTCGATTGCTTTCTGAATTTCGCTCATAGTGAAATCTTTATTTAGTTATAGTTAATTTCAGGTTGATTACTTATTCTTGTTCTCGCAGAGCTCTGTGAGGATACCCTGAGTAGACTTTGGGTGAAGGAATGCGATGGTAAGACCCTCAGCACCCTTACGTGGAGTCTTGTCGATAAGGCGGATACCGTGAGCCTCAGCGTCAGCAAGCTGCTCCTCGATATTCTCGCAAGCGAGAGCCATGTGGTGGATACCAGCGCCCTTAGTCTCAAGATACTTAGCGATTGTTGACTCTGGAGATGTTGGCTCCAAAAGCTCAATCTTAGTCTGACCAAGCATAAAGAATGCGGTCTTAACCTTCTGATCAGCTACCTCCTCGATAGCATAGCACTTTAGACCGAGTACATTCTCCCAATAAGGAATTGCCTCCTCCAAGCTGTTTACAGCAATACCGAGATGCTCAATGTGTGATACTTTCATAGCATTTAGTTTTTATAAAGTTTAACTTAATATTTTTTTATTGTGTTATCTCAACAACAATGAGGTTGGGTACCTCAAAAAATCACCCAAAGTTACTTCTTCTTTTTGAAACCACGAAATATTTTCGTCTCTTTTTTTCAATTATTTTAACCTCGACATACCAGCCAAACCTATTTGCAGATAAATTGGCATGGTTTTACGATTTTTTTCACCATCAAGCGTGATTATTACGGAAAAAACCTTAACTTCGCAGAGTAATAGCTATTAAGAGTATGAGATATTTATTGAGCATCGTAGCCGTAATGGTGGCTCTATGTAGCAGCGCATCGGCACAGAACATACGCCTCGGCGAGAAGATACCCGACATTAATGTGGAGTCAACCATGGGCTCCGACCTCAAGCTTATTGAACAGGAGTACACATGCCTAATATTCATGCACTCTAAATGCGAGCCATGTGAGACAGCCATACCCTACTTCCATAGCTTGGCAGCACCCATGACCGAGAATCTGGCCATAGTGCTTCTAACACACGAGTCCAAAGAGGTAGAAGCAGAGATAGCACGCATGTATAAAAACTACTTCAACGCCATAGCATTCGACCGTAACCGTCATACGCACAAGACTTTTGGTATTAACTTCGTGCCCTTTGGCGTGATATACAACACCAAGAATCGACGCATCGAGTGGTTTGGCTCACTACAGCAGCTCAACAGTACAGAACTCAGCAAGATATGTAAAACTAAAAAATAAGATATACTATGTCATACACCAAGATAGAGCACTACGAGAAGGAGTATCTCGACCATCACCACGATAGTGCACTTGCCGTCACTAAGGGCGTTGAGGACCAGCCTGTGGTAAATCCCTACTTTGTGCGAAAGAAGCGCCGTCAGATGACTACCGAGGAGTATGTCGAAGGCATACTTCAGGGTAACATCACCATCCTTGCACAGGCCATAACACTCATCGAGAGCAATAACCCTACGCACTATGCTCAGGCACAGGATATCATCGAACGCTGCCTACCCCACTCTGGTAAGTCGGTGCGCATTGGTATCACCGGTGTGCCAGGCGCTGGTAAGTCGAGCTTTATCGAGGCGGTGGGTAACATGGTAACAAACTACAACCACAAGCTCGCTGTATTGGCCATAGACCCAAGCTCGGAGCGCAGTGGTGGCTCCATTCTCGGCGATAAGACACGCATGGAGAGCATATGCCACAACCCAAATATCTTTGTGCGCCCCTCACCCTCGGCGGGCTCATTGGGCGGTGTTGCACGCAAGACACGCGAGACCATCGTGCTCTGTGAGGCTGCGGGCTACGATGTTATATTCATCGAGACCGTAGGTGTGGGTCAGTCGGAGACTGCGGTACACTCCATGGTCGACATGTTTATGATGCTTCAGATTTCTGGTGCTGGCGATGAGCTCCAGGGTATCAAGCGCGGTATCATGGAGATGGCCGACATGATGGTAATCACCAAGGCCGATGGCGAAAATGTGCATAAGGCAGACCTTGCCAAGGCTCAGTATCAGGGTGCGCTACACCTCTTCCCACTAGCCGACTCGGGCTGGAGACCACAGGTCTACACATGCTCGTCGCACGAGGGTACAGGCCTTGAGGAGGTATGGCAGGGCGTGGAGCAGTATCTACAACATATCGAGCTTAACGGCTACTTTATGGCCAACCGCAACCGCCAAAATAAGTATTGGATGTATGAGACCATCAACGAGACTTTGAAGTCGAGCTTCTACAATAATCCCGACATCGAGTCACGCCTTGCGGACATCGAGCAGAGGGTATTAGACGCTAAGCTATCTTCATTCATTGCCGCCAAGGAGTTGCTTGACATCTACTTTAAGGAGAAGTAGTTAGAGTGATTTTAGAGGATGAAATACATGAATAAGTTCGTCTCATAATAAAGTAAATGCCCCTCGATTTTCCGAGGGGCATTTATTTTTGTTAGCGGCAGTAGATGTATGCCCTATCTCGATAAATTAAATTTGTTGTCAGAGTGGTGCAGTAGTGGCGCTGACATGAAGAAGCCCCGGATGGGACATACATGATGTATTTCCCATTCGGGGCTTTGATTGAAGCGTCGCTAATGCGCCGCTATCACAACAAATTACAATGCCAAGAGCATCAGCAACTGCGCTGTTAATACTCGCAAGAACATCACAACAGGATATACTGTTGCATAGCCCAATGCTGGCATATCGTTACCCGATGATGCATTGGCAAAGCCAAGTGCTGGGGGATCAGTCATAGCACCCGCCATAAGACCCATCATCGTATAGTAGTTAACCTTACCCTTGAGGCGCGCAATGACACCCACGATAAGGAGCGGCAGCATAGTGATGATGACACCATAGCCAATCCACTTGTAACCACCATTTACCACTGCCTCAACAAAGCCGTCGCCAGCCTCGATGCCAACGGCAGCCAAGAACATAGCAAGACCTATCTCACGAAGCATGAGGTTTGCACTCATAGTGGTATAGGTAACCATCTTAAAGTGAGGACCAAAGCGACCCAACAAGATAGCAATGATAAGCGGGCCACCTGCCAAACCAAGCTTCACGGGCTGAGGTATATTCATCAATGGCAATGTACCCAAAAGAATACCAAGGGCAATACCTATGAATATAGGCAATAGATTTGGGTGGTCTAGCTTCTTGAGTGAGTTACCCAACACCTTCTCGGCCTGTGCCACAGCAGCCTCAGGACCTACAACCATCACCTTATCACCCACCTGAAGCTCCATACCCTGATATGGGAGGATGTCGACACCAGCACGATGAACTCGAGTAATGTTGATGCCGTAGCGTGTGCGAAGACGAAGGTCTGAGAACTTCTTACCGTTAATCTCCTCGCGTGTGATAAGGATACGGCGCGACACAAGAGGTGTTGACTGCATAGCCGCAGCACCCCACTCCTCAGCACTCATCTCAATAGACTCACCGAAGAAGGTACGAATAGCCTCGAAGTCCTCATCCGTACATATTACACGAAGACGATCGCCAATCTTAAGCACCGAATTACCATCGGCCATAACAATCTCACCATCCGCATGCATGATACGCGAGATGACAAACTGTCGGTTGATAAGCTCGTGTGCATGAGCAATAGTCTGACCCTCGAGAGCTCTGTTTGAGAACACCACAGAGTAGCGATGTGGAAGGTGCGTCTCGTTGCTCATAGCAGCCAAGCCCTCATCCTCCTTCTTGAGGTCGATACGCATCATCGAGCGGATGATGATCATCGACAAGATGATACCAATAACACCCAATGGGTATGCTACGGCGTAACCCAAAGAGATGCTATCGCCAAGTGAATTAGCCACTTCGGGGGATGCAGAATCCTGGAACGCCTGCTGCGCAGCACCAAGGCCAGGGGTGTTGGTAACCGCACCCGACAAGACACCAACCATCGTTGGCAGAGGCTCACCAGTGACAAGGTGAATAACATAGGCTGTCACCACACCGAGAATAACAATCATCGCCGCGAAACCGATAAGCTTCAGACCACCACTCTTGAGCGATGAGAAGAAACCGGGACCCACCTGCAAACCGATGAAGAATACAAAGAGGATAAGACCAAACTCCTTGATGAAGTGGAGCGTGGGTTCGTCGATGGTATCAGCGCCAAGGAAGTGACCAGCGACGATACCAGTAAAGAGTATCCATGTCACACCGAAGGATACACCCTTGATTTTGATTTTGCTTAATGCTATACCCGATGCTATGACCGCCGCAAGCACAAACACCGTGTGCGCTAGCGCTAGCGATGGACCACCCTCACCGAGGACAACACCTTTCAACCATTCCATGATATAATATTTTTGGAGTTAATAGTTACACCTTACAATTCGGCGGCAAAGGTAGCCTAATATTCTATATTATAAAATTATTTAGGAGAAATTAATAGAAAATAATCTATCCTACTCACAAATTGGCATAAAAAGAGAGTGCAAACTCCACACGAAAGTAGAGTTTGCACTTCACTATGTTTGTAAGATGAGGACTACTTCAACTTAGCAGCCACCTTCTCCAACATATCCTTAGTCATTGACTCGAGGTCCCACTCAGGCTTCCAACCCCACTCCTCACGAGCGCAGGTGTCGTCCAAAGAGTTTGGCCAGCTGCGAGATATAACATCCTTAACAGGGTCTACATTATACTCCATCTGGAAGCCAGGCACATGACGCTCAACAACCTCGCGGATGATCTCTGGTGTGAAGCTCATAGCAGCGATGTTGAAAGAGTTGCGGTGCTTGAGCTTTGCAGGGTCAGCCTCCATAAGCTCAACAGTAGCACGCAATGCATCAGGCATGTACATCATATCCATGTAAACATCTGGAGCGATGTTACATACGAACTTGTTACCCTTAACAGCCTCGTAGTAGATCTCCACAGCGTAGTCGGTAGTACCGCCACCAGGGAGAGTTACATTAGAGATGATACCTGGGAATCGTACCGAACGGGTATCAACGCCGAAGCGTGAATGGTAGTAGTTAGAGAGCAACTCGCCAGTCACCTTGCACACACCATAGATGGTGTTAGGCTGCATAACGGTATCCTGTGGAGTCTTGTCGCGTGGGAAGTCGCCACCGAAAGCACCGATAGAGCTTGGGGTGAATACTGCGCAGTTCTTCTCACGAGCAATCTCCAAAGAGTTCTCCAACGCACCCATATTGATGCGCATAGCGAGCTGTGGGTTCTTCTCACCAGTTGCAGAAAGGAGGGCAACAAGGTTGAAGATAGAGTCGATCTTGTACTTCTCTACAAGCTCGGCATACTGCTTAGCATCGAGGGCGTCGAGTGACTCGAAAGGACCCGCCTCAGCAAGTACAGCGTTGTGTTTAACATCGGTAGCAACGACATTCGATGCACCATAGATTGAGCGAAGATATGGTACCAACTCAGATCCAATCTGACCACCGGCACCTACAACCAAAATGCGCTTCATTAGCTTGTTAATAGTTAGTTATATGTTTCAGGTTCAATGCACTACCTCGATATTACGCCACATTCGGCGCGCAATCAACAACAAAAGTAGACATTTTTTTGCATTTAGCACAATAAAAGCCACTTTTTTTACAAAAAAATTTAGCACCCCTCCATCTAACCACAATGGCTACAACTAAGCACAATACAATTTTAGAATATTACCGAGCTACACCTATTTGTATTTTGGTAAAATTTGTTAACTTTGTATGGGTATATAAACTATATAAGTGTGCGAGGATGAACAAGTGCGATAACAACATTAACCAAGAGGGCAAGTCACCTGCCGAGAGCAACGGCGTGGAGGAACCTAAATATAGGGTATTGGGTGAATCGGGCTTTGTGGAGGACGAGGAGGGTAACATGTATAGCGCAAGCGAGATACACCCTACCGACAAGCCGAGCAAGCCTATATGCTTCCCGCACTTTCAGCGCAATAGCTTCGTGTCATCACTCGACGACAAGTGCAACCCTGCATACTGGTACTACGAATATGACGAGCGTTACTGCAGAACGAGCCGCGAAGAGTGGATGGAGCAGATGGCCGCCAAGCACCGCAAGATGCGCGAGAGGGGCATAACTCCACCCACCATAGGGACTAACCGTCCACCTGTGCGCGAGCCCGACTGCGCCTACCACCTATGCGAGGCAACAAGAGCACACGCCGACCTGGAGCAGAACGAGGTGATACGCCTCGGCATACACCCCACCTTCCGCAAGGACTTCTCCTATGTCCGTGGACTGGGTTTCATAGCCGTGGTGGATAAATTTGGCAATGTCATCATATCGAACGAGAAGTATAAGCTTGTGGGCCACTACAACTATGGCCTTGCCATAGCTGAAGATAGGGCTACGGGGCTCTTCGGCTTTGTGGATAGACATGGCCGCGAGGTTGTAGAGTGCAAGTGGCGATCGGTGGGACAGTTCAGCGAGTATATGGTGGCCGTGCAGGATAAAGACCGCAAATGCGGATATGTGGATGTCCGTGGCGAACTGGCAATACCATGCAAGTGGGAGGAGGCATGGCCCTTCCACGAGGGTGTGGCACGCGTGCAGGATAAGCGCCTCTCGGGCCTTATCGACCAGAGCGGCAGGCTCCTAACTCCCTGCGTATGGCGAGGCATGGGCGAGTTCAGCGAGGGGCTGATGAATGTGATGAACAAGGAGGGTAAGTGCGGCTATATAGATAGAACGGGCAGTGTTGTTATCCCCTGCCACTGGCAGCAGGCATGGTCCTTTAAGGATGGCTTGGCCATAGTGCAGGATAAGAATAAGCGCCTCGGCTTTATTGATAGGAGTGGCACGGTTGTCATCCCATGCCGATGGAAAAAGGCCAACCCCTTCCAGGGCAGTATTGCCAAGGTTTCGGACTCCAAGCGTTTTCTTCTCTTCAAGGATAAGTGGGTATATATCGACCGCAACGGTAATATTGTGAGAGAGGAGTAGGCATTGTATGATACAAGGCGATGATATATAGATAGCGTATGATAGGCTACTAATATGTGATGGCCAAGCCCGTAGGTGCTGCGTGCGACATGCGGTGTAGCTACTGTTACTATCTCGAAAAGCGAGAGATATATGCAGGAGCATCGCAGCTTATGAGCGAAGAGACCCTCGAGCGGCTTATAAAGGAGCATATCGCCTCGCAGACATTCATATGCGGTGATAGCTCTCAACGGAGGTGTTGACATTAAGACCACCTCTTCAATGCTGAGACACGCTTTTATGCTGATTACAGAGAGGGTATATGCAACACTGCTGCCGAATACGATAGCAGAAAGGGTGAGAGATAAACTCAATGTTAAGTTAGATTAACATAAGAACATAACTTCGGTTTTGTCCTTTTTATGTTTCAGGGTAGTATTAGGGTAGTTTTGGTCAGTTTTCTGGTAGTATTTAGACAAAAAAAATAACCGACTGGTTACCCAATCAGTTATTGTAAATCGTTGATATTTAGGCTTACAACCTTTATCAAACTACTAATACTCCTCCTCGTTAAAGGAGTATTGAGGGTTTGTAAGTTGTTGAGTATCAATCTATATTTTGTGCCATACAAGTTTATATACAAGTTTATTTGGTTGTATATTATCTCTTTTACTTGTTATATTGCGACTTACTCGAGATACTGTCCCCAATCAGAGTTAGCATATGCCTCCTCGCAACCTGTTGGAACAATCAGATTTTCAAACTTGCCAAATGAGTCATCAATTTTTGGTGGTATTTTAGCACAACATACTATTGTATCTATATTGCAACCCTCAAATGCTTTTCTGCCTATCTCGCTAACGCCTTTGCCAATAGTTACACTTGTAAGGCTGCTACACTCATAGAATACCCTCTCTCCAATCGACGTTACGCTATCGGGGATAGTCACACTTGTAAGGCTGCTGCAACCACAGAATGCACCAACTCCAATCGTCTTTACGCTATCGGGAATAGTCACACTTGTAAGGCGGGTGCAAGAAGAGAATGCATCCATTCCAATTGTAGTTACACTATCTGGAATAGTTACACTTGTAAGGCTTTTGCACCAATAGAATGCCCACCATCCAATCGTCGTTACGCTATCGGGAATAGTCACACTTGTAAGGCTGCTGCAACCACTAAATGCACCAACTCCAATCGTCTTTACGCTATCGGGAATAGTCACACTTGTAAGGCTGCTGCAACCACTGAATGCATTATCTCCAATCGTGTTTACGCTATCGGGGATAGTCATACTTGTAAGGCTGTTGCAATCTTCGAATGCTAAACCTCCAATCGTCTTTACGCTATTGCCAATAGTCACACTTGTAAGGCTGCCACAACCACTGAATGCTCTAATTCCAATCGTCTTTACGCTATTGCCAATAGTCACACTTGTAAGGCTGCTGCAACGACTGAATGCATAAACTCCAATCGTCGTTACGTTATCGGGAATAGTCACACTTGTAAGACCTTTGCAACCTTCGAATGCAGAACTTCCAATCGTCTTTACGCTATCGGGAATAGTATATTGAGTAACACCACAGCCAATAGCAAAAGCATTTAGTACGCCATCAATAATCAAACAACGGCCACCATCAGCAGCAAATTTGCCCTTAAACTCTTTAATGCTGCAACCACAGAATGCGTCCTCTCCAATCGTTGTTACGCTATCGGGAATAGTCACACTTGTAAGGCTGCTGCAACCTCTGAATGCACTATCTCCAATCGTCGTTACGCTATCGGGTATAGTCACACTTGTAAGGCTACTGCACCAAGCGAATGCATAATCTCCAATCGTTGTTACGCTATCGGGGATAGTTATGCTTTTAAGATTATTACACTCTTCGAAATAACTGTCAAATCCGTGATTACCTATTTTAGTAATAGGCTTTTCAAAAATGATTGAACCTACGTTTGTATATGTATGCGATATTATTTTTGCATCAAACGCATCTTCCTTCAATGACAGCATTTGCCCATCAGTAGTAGTGTATTCAAGGATACAAAGTTTATTATTTGTTAAGTCTGCGGAGATAAGTTTTGCCATAGTAGTGTCAGCATAGGTTTACATCTTCACAAAGGTAGTGATTTATTTTTAATATGTAAGAGGATTCAAATAAGAATTAGAAAATAGACAAGGAAATTTTTCCAACCCCAACGAAGATAGTGTAGAACAAGGGTTGCCAAGGGGTAATAAGGCGTACAAAAAAAAAGAGAAACAAGTTTATTTCCCTTGTTTCTCTTTTGATTATCAGCTATTTGACTGACAAAATCTTTTAGTACTCCTCCTCGTTAAAGAAGAAGTCATCCTTCGAAGGATAATCAGGCCAGATGTCCTCAATAGACTCATAGATGTCACCCTCGTCCTCGATCTCCTGAAGGTTCTCCAAAACCTCGAGTGGCGCACCTGAACGAACGGCGTAATCAATCAACTCATCCTTTGTTGCGGGCCATGGAGCATCCTCCAACTTCGACGCAAGCTCTAATGTCCAATACATAGTTATTCTCGGTTTTAAATTATATCAACTTTCTACTCCCTATAAACGCACTATTGCGATTTTTAGCGTACAAATGTAGGAAATAATTTTTTATATCCAAGCGACAAGCACAAAAATCTTTGAATTTCACCCTTTTACTATACCCCACTACGGTATCCACAGGTGCTCCTCGATACCCAGGCGTTCGGTGAGTAGGCGGCCAACAGTATAGAGGTAGTCCGAGAGGCGGTTGAGATAGCACAACGCCGTCTCGTCCACAAGGCTAAGCTCCGAGGCGCGCAGTGCAGCACGCTCCGAACGGCGGCACACCGTGCGGCATACATGGCATAGCGACACAAGGCGATGGCCACCAGGTATGGTGAACTTGGTAATAGGCGTAAGCTCTGCCTGGTACCTATCTATGGCCTCCTCCAAGGCTGTGACATAGGCCATATCGAGGGGCTGCACCTTATCCTCGCCACCGCGACCCACAGCCAGGAGTGCCGAGACACTCATCAAGCGCGACTCCACACCACGCAACTCATCAACAAGTGTGGGCATATCGCACGCCTCGCTGATGCTATCGGCCAATAGAGCCACATAGGACATAAGCTCGTCTACCGTACCATAGGCCTCCACACGAAGGTCGGCCTTTGAGACACGCTCACCGCCAATGAGCGATGTAGTGCCCCTATCTCCGCTTTTGGTATATATCTTCATAACTTTTTATATTCTAAAGCGCTGCTTAGGCAGGTGATTATTAAACACCAAGAGGTATGCTCGGTTATCTACTGTTGTCGAGGGGTGGGCATCTATAATAGCACTACATGCCGCCCAGCGCTCTGCCGAGTAGTATGGGTTCATTATGCATAGTGTCACACCCTTGTCACGCGCAAACGATGCATACTCCGCAAGAGTCTCGGGGACGATATCCACCGTGGCAACGATGAAGTCGGCCTTGGTGAGGCTATCTATAACCCAGGTATTATACTCGCAGTGCACCACAAGGTTTTGCAGCTGCACGGCTCTACGCTTGGCCACACCCAAAGCCACAAGGGCATCGTAGAGTGGGTGCTCCTCGACATTGAGCTTCGAGCGCATAAAGACCTGGCGCACGATATTATATATGTATGGCGAGTGAACACCGTGGCCTCTAAAGTAACGAGCACGCTTAATCCTTGAGGATAGGTGCTTGAGTCCATAAAGTCGCTGCTTTAGCGTGCGTCCCGAGCGTTTCATATTCTACTACTTTTTAAGTTGTCCGGCAAGTCGGCCTGTTGAGAAGGCTATCTGCATGTTGTAGCCACCAGTATTGGCGTCGATATCGAGCACCTCACCAGCGAAGTACAACCCCTGAACACGCTCCGACTGCATGGTATACTTATTGACCTCCGAGCAGTCGACACCACCCGCCGTGACGATGGCATACTGGAATGGGGCGTAATCGACAATGGGGAATGCCATACCCTTCAATATCTTCACGAGACGCATCTTCTCGGCATCGGTGAGCTTGCTAACATATGTCTTAGAGTGGAAGTCGACCTCCTTAGCCAAGGGCACTACCATCTGCTTAGGCACGAGCTTACGCAATAGCTCCGAGAAGAACTCTGAAGGTTGCATCTCCGATATCTCACGCTCTATACGCGCGAGGAGGGTCTCCTCGTCGAGGGCGGGCTTGAGGTCTACGATAATCTTCACACGCTTCTCGTCGATGATAGCATCCACAACATCGCGGCTGAGGCGCAATGCCACAGCACCCTCGATGCCTCGCTCCGAGAAGCCGAGCTCGCCAAACTCCTCCTGTACAAGCTCGTTGTCTATATATAGCTTAGCGCCCACATTCTTAAGCAAGAGACCATTGAGATACTCCTTCTGTGGGTGCGATGTTACAAGGGGTGTCAACGATGGGCGCACTGGCTCAATGTTATGGCCCACAGATGCTGCGAAGTCGTAGCCATCGCCCGTAGAGCCCGTTGATGGGTAGCTCACACCACCCGTACATACGATTACAGCCTCGGCCTCCTCGCGGCGCTCGAAGCCTCGAGCATTGCGGTATCTAACGCCCGTTACCCTATCGCCAAGGGTCTCGATAGCGGTAACCTGGGTCTTATACATAATCTTAACACCCTTATCCTCGCAGAAGTCAACGAGGGCATTGGCGATGTCCCACGCCTTGCCACTCTTGGGGAATACACGCTCGCCACGCTCGGTCTCCAGCTTAACGCCTATGCGCTCAAAAAACCTAATGGTTGCGCGGTTGTTGAACTCGGCAAAGGCCACCGAGAAGAACTCCTGGTTGGTGCGCACACGCTCCATGAACTCCTCGGCAGGGCGAGCATTGGTAAGGTTACAACGGCCCTTACCCGTGATGCGTATCTTGCGACCCGCCTTCTCCATCTTCTCCATAAGCAGCACCGAGCGACCGCTCATGGCAGCCGTTCCTGCCGCCATAAGACCTGCGGCACCTGCACCTATAACTATAACATCGTAAGCCATACAAATCTGATTAATTAGACAAAGGTATGAAAAATATTCGGGAAATACAATTATATGGAGGAAAATATAGGATGTGCATATATAGGAGGGCCATGGGTTCTGGTGGGGAGCACTTTTTCCCAATAGAACCCATTAGAACCTATCAGAACCTATCGGTTTTTTCTGGGTTCTGGTGGGTTCTGGTGGGGTTTGGTGAGTTCTGATGAGTTCTGGTGGGCTTTGGTGGGCTTTGGCGGGCTTTGGTGGGCTTTGGTTCGGGGTGCGCTTTTCCCCATTAGAACCCATCAGAACCCAGCCCGCGATAACGCACCCTACGAGAACCTACCAGAGCCTACAAGAACCCATTATACAACCCCCAAAAAACACCAACCCCAAGAGACTATACTCAAGCTCTCGGGGTTGGCAACTACTATGTTTAACTATAACTCCGTATCTTAGAAGCATCTATACTTAAAGATAATATCGTCGTAGATGGTATATTCTACAAGTCCATTCTTGAACTTATGGTCGATAACCTCGTTGATCTCCTCTCCATATAAATTAGTCGAATAGCTCTTAAGCATCGAGCGATTGGTATTACCCAACAAACCATCGTGGATAAGAATCACCTCAGCTATCAAAGGCATATTCCAAGCATAGGCGTAGAACATATCAATATTATATGGATTAGGCTCATCGGTATATGTGCATACATCATTAACATCCATATCCTCCGATATTATCTTCACAATATTACCATCTTCCCACTCATATTCAAACGACATTCCGACCATATTACCCATACTCAATGTATAGGTTACGAGCTCACCCTTGTCGTTATAGACAAAGTCCTCAACAAGCTCCTCTGGGCTTTGCCATCGTGCAGTAGCAATAGCACCCCTATCGTTAAGGTCGCACTCAGCAGCCAAATCCATACCATCCATAGTAGTTGTAATGGTAAGGCTACGACCATCGTCGCTATACTTTAACTTAATATCCGAATAGATATCTACCACCTCATTAGCGTCGTTATACTCAACGCCCTGGATATTTGTAATACGATTCTTATCGTCGAGCTCAAACACTATGGACTCACCCGGAGACACAACATCCGACGCCGATGTGTCGTCATAATAGATATCAATAGACTTAACATAGTGTTTCTCGCCATTGCTATGCTCTGGCTTAGCGGGATTATCTCCGCCCTTCTCTGTGCAGGCAGCACCAATAACAGCGATAAGTGCAACGCCAATTACTCTTTTAAACATAACTGTACTTTTAAATTTATATTAGAACATCTATTTCAGCTACTGCATATACTCTATTGAGACATAACTATTATCAATACGCACATGTATAACATCCGTAATACCATAAAGAGCATCGCGGCACTCAATTAAAGCGGCACCCTGAACAACATTATAGGCTTTGCCATTATGCAACCACGACTCCCTAATAGAGGTTGTCAGCGTCAAGGGACGAGATGAACTATTCAGACCATCAACCATAGTAACATAGCCATCCATATATAGAATCATAGGCTCCATCGATTCGCTGATGCCAGCAAACTCAATCTCAAACTCGGCGCTTCCCGACGACTCGTAGATATTAACGGACTTAAACTTAGCAAAGATACCATCACCAGACATAGGGTTAAGCTCAAGGTCGAAGCCATTGCCTCCCGTGCGCTTAATACTCCACACACCACCATGCGTAAGGGGCTTACCATCTGTAGTATAGGTTGTGGTGTATGTTGTGCCATATCCTGTATCGGTAGTCACAACATAGCTATCGCCATTACACTCCATTGTAGAGCCAGGGAAGTATCGCATCAGCCAACTATCGCGCTCGACACCATCCTCCATGGAGAGCACCCTATCGAAGTAATATATCTCAGTTAATAGGTCACTGATGTGCGACATATCGCTTTTTGCCTCGTTCCATATCAACCTCTTCAAAGAGTCCATATCACGCTCCTCGGCATCTTCAATCACACACCCAGTAAAGACAACCGCCATACTCATCATGAGTGCATATATAAATACTCGTCTCATAATCTCAGCATATTAAAATCTAACTCCAACACCCGCACGCAAGCCTCCACTTACGCCACTACCCAACTCCACATAACCATAGAAGCGCTTACCCACACTAAGGCCCACCGCCGTAAGGTCGAACATTGGCCACACCTCGTTATTTCTACGCTCGACGAGAATAGCACATCCTACACCCACCGATGAGTATAATGTCACAATCTCGCGGCACAACCACTCAAAGCGAGCGTTGAAGATTATCGATGTTGCCCACATAGTTTCGCGATAGAGCACATCGTTGGTTACAATATGACGGCGTGCTCGCGTGGTGAAGCCCAGATAACCTTTAGCACCCAGTGCAAGCCAATCCTTAACCTTATGGCCATACTCCAAGTTTATGGCATTTACCATCCACTCATTACCCCAATAGTAGCGTTTCGCGGCAAGCATCTGACTGAAGTTCACAGGCTGGCCAACAAGTTCATCGGCATCAACGCCGAAGCTAAGGCCAAAGAGCATAGTCTGCACAAGGCTGGGTAGCGATGTACCTATCTGCAGGTAGTTCTCATTATCGATACTTGGAATACCAATGTTAGCCGCAACTGGCTCTACCGCAACGATACCCGCTTCCGAGGCCTCGGCTAGTGCATCGTTGGTATAGGCAATGACCCTTGTGCGAATATCGTCACGCGATATGGTCTGCTGCGCCATACACTCAACAGCAACGGCAAGCACAGCAACCATAAGTAGTATATATCTCTTACCCATAATCAATACTATTTATTATTGAAACGATAACCAAGACCAAAGCTAAAGACACCACGCATACCAGCACCCAAGTCGAAGTAACCAAAGAAGTTACGACCAACACTCACACCAAAAAAGGTAACATCATACGAGGCCGACAGGCGCATCTCATCACTATACACATTATTTGTATGCGACACTGTAACGCCTACACCAAGCCCCGAGTATAGTTGTACCACACCACGACGAAACCATGCAAATCTCACCATGGGCATAAGAGAGAAGTTGTGACTTTGATAGGTATATATCAACTTTTTGGTAGCCTTATGGTGCAACCTATCAAAGCCTCCTGTCCACACAAAAGCGCCACCCACATATAGCCAATCCTTAAACCAACGACCACCCTCAAGGCCCATGGTTATCCAGCTTGTGCGACCTGGATAGTAGTAGTCATCGTCACCATACTTACTACTCTCAATAGAGGTAAATCCTTGGGCTGGATTCCACGATGTATCTGTGGTGTAACCCAAAGATGTGTCCGACACGATACCGAGGCCGAGGCGCATCTCATGTTGACCTGCAGCCACAGGACGCCCCATAACTCGAGCCTCATCACGAGGTGTGGTATATGGAGTAAACTCCACCCTGTAGACACCCAGCGAGTCTCGGAAGGTATAGTTGTACTGCGCATGCGCATCAGTGGGCATAGCAGAGATGGCAACGACAACGAGGATGATTAACGATAGTAATCTTTGCATCATAGTTTACGCTCTGTTTTGATATGCAAAATTACGATATTGAGAATAAAATATCAAATTTCGGAGGCTCTATTTTTTCCAGAAGCCCACCCAAAACACACTGACATACAAGGCGTTACGAACTCAAATCTGAGTATTTTTTCAAAGCGCTGAAAATCAAGGTGTTACATTCATCATATTAATTATCAACGCCTTAGCTAATACGACGGGTATATTTTTGGTGGCACACACAACAAATTCAAAAATTTTAGCTTATCTTTGTAACATATATATTATGTTATGCGAAATCTTTATACACATATAAAGGAGTGGTTTAAGCAACACAAGCGAGGTGTGAGAATAGCAACCAAGGTTATACTTACACCTATATTTATATTACTCATGGCTATTGTAGTAACGAGTGTGAGCGCCGTCTACGATTTTGGCGAGGCAAAGCCCTTTAGTGGCGAGCAGATATACAACCCATATGCAGATGTCGACACCTCCTACGGATGGAGCCGTGGTAACCTGCACACACACTCGCGCGTAGAGGGCATATTCAACGAGTGCGACGAGACCCCCGAGATGATATGCGATGAGTATGCAAAATATGGCTACGACTTTGTGCAGTTCTCCAACCATAACGAGATAATCGAACACCCCCATGGAGAGAATCAGGGAATCTCGCTATATGAGCATGGCTACAACCTATTGAAGTTCCATAAGAATGTATATGGTTGTCAGGAGACAACACTCTTCGACCACCTACTCCCTATCTTCGACTTCCAGCGCCAGTTTCAGATAGACATGCTCGCAGAGGATGCCCTCATGGTGCAGTTCAACCATCCACAGCGTGTACCTGGTGTCAACCAAAAGAGCATGGAGCGCATAGGTGGCTACCGCCTCATAGAGCTTACACGCACCTTAGAGGACGAGAATCGCGAGTGGGACTGGGCATTGAGCGCTGGCCACTACTCCTTTGCACTACACAACGACGACCTCCACGATTTCAAGAAGTCGCAGAACATAGCCATACGCTCGACCGTACTCAACACACCCTCAACGAGTGCCGAGGATATCACAAACACCCTCTACAAGGGCTGCTTCTACGCCCTCTACACCCCCGACTATGGCGATGGCGACCTAAAGCTCAAAGTGGAGAAAAACCTCTCAGCACCCTACATTCGAGATATAGGCATGGAGGGGGAGACCATACGAGTATCCTTTACAGAGGCGGCCGACAGCATTAAGTTCACGGGACAGAATCAGCGAGTATTGCACTGCGTCTACAACTGCGATACGGCAAGCTACACCATGCGTGGCGAGGATAGCTATGCGCGCATAACAGCCTACTTTGCCGATGGCGAGAGGATATACTCAAATCCCTTTGCGCGCTACGATGCTCAAAGTATTGAGAGCCCCTTCGAGACAAGAGAACACAGCGTTAACACAACGCTCACAATACTATTTAACCTTGCGCTACTCGCCCTACTCATAGGTTTGGGAGTAGCCATTCACAGAGTATATTTCAAATGGAGAGGATAAAGGAGTTTTTTGGTATGAAAGCACGAGGCTTGGGCAAGTTATATGACCTACTAAAGCGCGGATGGAGCATCATTCGTCGCCATATTGATGTCACCAACTTAGCGCTGATACTCAGCATCTTCACCCTTGTGGCCTACAACATTCCACTTATCAAGATGATTGTAAACAATGTGGATGCCGACTTCAACGGCTTTATCATCGTGACCACAGTGTTTATACTATTGATACTACTCAACTACTTCCTCTACTACATACTGCTCTACGCACTGCGCGTAGTGGGCAAGTATATCATCGCTATAACATTTATAGCCAATGCCGTATGCCTATACTTCATAAATAGCTACAACACGCTAATCACCATGGAGATGATGGGCAATGTATTCAACACACGCCCCGAGGAGGCTGGCAGCTATCTATCCTTCAGTTTCGTACTATATGTAATATTTCTGGGCATAATACCTGCGATATGTCTGGTGGCTACACGCGTTAACTACCGCTCTATATGGCGTTTCTTGGCAGCCATAGGCTCAACCATATTAATACTCGTAGGACTTTTTAGCATCAATACATCGAACATACTTTGGATAGACCGCTATGCTCCACAGATTGGTGGCTTGGCAATGCCATTCTCATACACCGCAAACACCGTACGCTACCTACACAAGCAGGCGATGATGAATCGCAAAGCCATACCCCTACCCGACGCCAAGATAGAGAACAACTCGCGCGATGTGGTTGTGGTGGTTATTGGTGAGTCGGCACGCAGCGACCACTTCTCGCTATATGGCTACTCACGCAACACCAACCCATACCTTGAGCAGGAGGAGGACCTTGTGGTACTCAACGCCACATCGGCAGATACCTACACTACAGCGGGCGTTAAGGCCATACTCGACCACAAGCCAATAGACGAGCTCTACGAGATACTCCCCAACTACCTACATCGTGCTGGTGTGGATGTTATATGGCGCACAAGCAACTGGGGTGAGCCACCACTGGTATTCGACAGAGTATACGACATGAATGCGCTCAAAGAGCGCTACGCCAGCGATAGCATCTACGACGAACTCCTCATACACAACCTCGCCGAGGAGATTGAGGCTGGTGACAAGGATAAGACCCTTGTGGTTATCCACACAAGTACATCGCATGGTCCCACCTACTACAAGAAGTACCCCTACGAGTTCGAGGAGTTCTACCCTGTGTGCACCGAGGTTGAGATGTCGAAGGCCGACAGACAAGAGCTTATAAACGCCTACGACAACACCATCCTTTATACCGACTATATTCTATACTCGATAATCGAGCAGTTGCGCAGCCTTCCTGAGGGCACGCGTAGCACAATGATATTTGTCTCGGACCATGGTGAGTCGCTTGGCGAGAACAACATGTACATGCATGGCCTACCCAAGGATATGGCTCCCGAGCAATCGTGGATACCATTCATCGTATGGAACTCCGACCCTCACACCCATATCAAGGCTATTGAGAATGCCGAGCAGTACCATGTATTCCATAGCGTATTGTCATACATGGGCATATCGAGTCCCATATTCAACGAAGATGTGAACATCTTCTACTACGACGAGCTACCAAATCAGGAGGTCGTTGAACAAGAGTAAAGCAAGACGACGAGGCGATAAACTGACAGGCAGTCGAACGCAACAAACAAAACGACAAGCAGATGAATGGACATTTAGTCACGATCATCTCTTTGTCGTTTTGTTGTTTTATACCTTGGTCATGATGTCTGCTCAATATAATCACACTCACAACTCTCGCTCACAATTGGCCATAATAGACTAAAATGCATCCATGGGCATCATTTTTTATGAAAAATATTTGTTTTTCTGCAAAATATTGTCTACATTTGTTAGTTGAATAACAGCACTAAGTTATTCCAAACAGAGGAAACAACTAAAACTAACTAAATAAACCTTTGTGAAAGCTATGACAAAGATTCTTAAAATTCGCGACCTCACCTTGCGTGATGGTCAGCAGTCATCGTTTGCAACACGAATGACACAGCAGCAGGTAGACCGTTGTCTTCCTTACTACAAGGATGCAGGTTTCTACGCTATGGAGGTATGGGGCGGTGCAGTGCCCGACTCTGTTATGCGCTACCTCAACGAGAACCCATGGACACGCCTTGAGACCATCAAGCGCGCAGTGGGTGATGTGTCAAAGCTCACAGCATTGTCGCGTGGTCGTAACCTCTTTGGTTATGCTCCTTACACCGACGAGATTATCGACGGTTTCTCACGCAATGCCATCGAGAGCGGTTTGGGTATCATGCGTATATTCGACGCGTTGAACGATGTTGACAATGTTAAGTCTACAATCAAGTATATCAAGCAGTATGGCGGTATCGCTGACTGCGCTGTATGTTACACTGTAGATCCTAAGTATTCGGATGGCGAGGAGCACGACAAAGTGTTTACCGATGAGTACTTCTTGGATAAGGCTCGCCAGATGGCAGAGCTTGGTGCCGACATGATTACCATCAAGGATATGTCGGGTTTGATTCCTCCCGCACGCGTTGCTGGTCTTATCAAGTTGCTCAAGAGCGAGCTCGGCGTAACCGTTGACTTCCACACACACTGTACCCCAGGTTATGGTCTTGGTTCGGTATATGCAGCTATCGTAGCTGGTGTTGACATCGTCGACACTAACTGCTGGTGGTTTGGTGGTGGCACAGGTGCACCTGCAGTAGAGCTTGTATACCTCTTCTGTAAGAAGTTGGGCATAGAGCTTGGTGCTAACATGGAGGCTGTAGCGAAGATTAATGTAGAGCTTAAGGACATCCGCAAGGAGCTCGAGCTATCGGTATTTGGTGCCGAGAAGCCACTTCCAAAGCCATTCAACCCACTTACCGACGAGACACCTGCTGAGGTTGACGCATTGCTCGACCGTTGCGTGAAGGCAGCACAGGAGGAGAACTGGGATGAGCTTCTCGTAGCATCACAGGCTATCGAGGCTTACTTCGGTTTCCCAGCACCTAACAAGCTCGTTCAGGATGCCGAGATTCCTGGTGGTATGTACTCTAACATGGTGGCTCAGCTCAAGCAGCTCGGCGCTGAGGATATCCTCCCACGCGCTATGGAGCTTATCCCTCCAGTGCGTTTGGCAGCAGGTCTTCCACCACTCGTAACTCCAACATCGCAGATTGTAGGTGCTCAGGCAGTGAACTGCGCTATGGACGAGAAGGCTGGTCGTGCTATGTACACCAACAAGTCGGCTCAGTTTGTGGGCTTGGTTAAGGGTGACTACGGTCGCACTCCTGTTAAGATTTCAGAGGACTTCCGCGAGAAGATTTGTGGCTTCCGCGAGGAGCGTCCATACGATACATCGAAGTATCAGAAGCAGCCTAATCCTGTATTGGAGAAGGCTGGTGGCGTTCTCTTGGCTGAGAACGAGAAGGAGGAGCTCTTGTTGGAGTTGTTCCCATTGGTAGCCAAGGCATACCTCACAGGTGTCAAGGAGGCTGCATATGCTGAGAAGGTTGCTGCCGACCCATCACTCAAGAAGGAGGAGGTAGTAGAGCTTCAGCCTATCACTGGCGACACTATCGTTGCTCCACTTCCAGGCCGTGTTATCGAGCTTAAGGTTAAGGTGGGCGACATGGTTGCTGTAGGTCAGGAGGTTGCTATCCTCGAGGCTATGAAGATGGAGGACTCTATCACCTCGGACTACGCTGGTCGCGTTAAGCAGATCATCGTTAAGGAGGGTGACACAGTACAGGCTGAGGGCGTTATCATCGAGATTGAGAGCGCTAAAGCAGGTGCCGCTGCAGGTGGCAAGCGTCCAGTGACTGGCAAGGCTGTGACTGCTCCACTCCCAGGCCGTGTTATCGAGCTCAAGGTTAAGGTGGGTGACAAGGTAGCTGCTGGCCAGGAGGTTATGATTCTTGAGGCTATGAAGATGGAGAACTCTATCACTACCGACCACGCTGGCTTCGTGAAGCAGATTTTGGTTGCCGAGGGCGAGACCGTAGCTGCTGATGCTATCCTTATCGAGGTTGCTGACTCTATGGATGAGGCAGCTGAGGAGGCAACTGCAGAGCGCAAGGTTACAGCTGCTGATGGCAAGACTGTTAACGCTCCACTTCCAGGTCGCGTTATCGAGATTAAGGTTAAGGCTGGTGACACTGTGACCATGGGTCAGGAGGTCATGATTCTTGAGGCTATGAAGATGGAGAACTCAATATCTTCGGACTACGCAGGTAAGGTTCTTGGTCTGTTGGTTGCTGAGGGTGACACCGTAGCTGCTGACCAGCCTCTTGTAGTTATCGAGTAACAATCGTAGCGCCTTGGCGCACGACACATATAAGACCACTCAGGGCTAAGGCCTTGGGTGGTTTTGTGTTAAATATGGCGAGGTAAGAGGGTGTTATGTCGCCTTCCTACACCTTAACCCCTCACTTGTTAAAAAAAAGCACTATCTTTGCACTGCGTAAACCAAACATGAACCATGGAGGAACTACTCGACTACGGCTACATAGGGCTATTCTTAGGCTCATTCTTGGCGGCAACAATCTTTCCGCTAAGTTCCGATGTGCTCTTCGTGGGTATGCTTATGTCAGGCGGCGATGTAGTCACCACCATTATAGTTGCTACCCTTGGCAACTGGCTTGGAGGCCTCACCGGCTACTGGCTGGGCTGGCTCGGCAAGTTAGAGTGGCTGGAACGATGGTTTAGGGTTAAACCCGAGACCATCGAGCGCCACAAGGCTAAGGTCGAAAGGTGGGGCGTATGGCTGGCTCTACTCACCTGGCTACCCATCGTGGGCGACATCTTCGCCATCGTCTTGGGCTTCTATAAGGTGAGATTTCTCCCCGCAGCGCTATGGATGCTTGTGGGCAAGTGTGGTCGTTTTGTCATATGGGCTTTGCTAAAGCTCTACATAATGGGTTAACCGCCACATATTCTTGGTGATTATAGTATTGACTATTCAACATTTTTTTGTATATTTGCGAGTCGCATGCCCTTATAGAGCATATGACCAGAAAATGTCATACATAAACGAAACAAAATAGCAAAACTATGAAACGAATCCTTACCCTCGCCTTAGGTCTAATGGCCGTAGGCACACTCAGCGCACAGCAGGACAAGGGCGGCATCACCGAGGAGATGATGCAGGAGATACGCCTTGGCAACACCAACAGTCAGGCCGAGAAGGCTGCACGCAACGCCTTGGCTCTAAACCCAATCACAGAGCTCGCAACCGATGCCGACAACCTTGCAATGATTGACACCCACTTCTCACACCGCGTGAAGACCAAGGGCGTGACAGACCAGCATCAGTCGGGTCGCTGCTGGATGTTTACTGGTCTCAATGTGTTGCGCGCACAGATGATTGAGGAGCAGGGCTTGGATAAGCTTGTGTTCTCACACAACTACCTCTTCTTCTACGACCAGTTGGAGAAGTCGAACCTCTTCCTTCAGGCTGTTATCGACACTAAGCATCTACCTATGGATGACCGTCAGGTAGAGTGGTTGTTCAAGAACCCACTCAGCGATGGTGGTCAGTACACTGGTGTGTCTAACCTTATCATGAAGTATGGCGTAGTGCCAACAGAGGTTATGCCAGAGAACTATCAGTCGAACAACACTTCGCAGTTCTCGGCGCTACTCTCACAGAAGCTACGCGAGTATGGTCTCAAGCTACGCGCACAGAAGGATCGTCGTGCACCAGCTGCCATGAAGGTGGAGATGCTTAAGGAGATATACTCTATGCTTGTTCGCGCCTATGGTGTACCACCAACCGAGTTCGAGTGGACACGCTGCGACAAGGATGGCAACATTGTGGAGACCAAGAAGTACACACCTAAGTCGTTCTATGCCGAGTACTTCGGCGACTTGGACCTTGAGAAGGACTTTGTGATGGTGATGAACGACCCATCACGCGAGTACTACAAGGTATATGAGATTGAGTATGACCGCCATGTCTATGACGGTGACAACTGGCTATACCTAAACCTCCCTATCGACGAGGTTAAGGCTTTGGCAATAGCATCAATCAAGGATAACAGAGCTATGTACTTCTCATGCGATGTAGGCAAGTTCCTCCTCTCTAAGAAGGGCACACTCGACATCAATAACTTCGACTATGAGTCGTTGATGGGCGTTGAGTTCCCAATGAACAAGGAGGAGCGCGTGCGCTCGTTCGCAAGTGGTTCTTCACACGCCATGACACTTATCGCTGTAGACCTCGACGAGGAGGGCAATCCTAAGAAGTGGATGGTGGAGAATAGCTGGGGTCCTGAGGCTGGATGGCAGGGTAACCTCATCATGACAGACGAGTGGTTCGAGGAGTATATGTTCCGCGTGGTTGTAAACAAGAAATACATCCCAGCTAAGACCCTCAAACTATTGGAGCAGAAGCCTGTGATGCTTCCATCATGGGATCCTATGTTCGCACCTGAGATGTAGGAGCATGGCCCAAGAGATAGAGCGTAAATACATGGTTGTGGGCGAGTATAAACACCTCGCCCACAGCTCTATACATATGATACAGGGCTACATAGCTTCGGGTCGTCGCACGGTGCGCGTGCGCATCACCGATCAAAAAGCGTGGCTCACAATCAAGGGACCATCACGCGATGGTGGACTCTCGCGATATGAGTGGGAAAAGGAGATTGACGCAGGCGAGGCTATGGAACTCATGCAGCTTGCCGAGGGCGGTGTGATAGAGAAAATACGCCACATCGTTGAGTACGAAGGCCACACATTCGAGGTCGACGAGTTCATGGGCAACAATCAAGGCTTGATTATTGCTGAGGTAGAGCTTCATAGCTGCGACGAGCAGGTGGCACTACCCCACTGGATAGGTCGCGAACTCACGGGCCAGAGGCGTTTCTACAACTCACACCTTCGTACCCACCCCTATTGCGAGTGGAGCGAGGAGGAGAGAAATTAAGAATTAGTAGCGAGTCATTAGTAGCGTATAACTAATAATCAATAGACATCTAAAGTCATATGACTAACGATAAAAATCCTGAGAAAAGCCTTAGCTTTTGGCAGAGAGTGGGTCTTGAGATGCTGTGGGGCATAAGCCGTGGTATACATCACATGCCACGATGGCTTAGATACCCTATCTTCAAGCCTCTCATATACTGCCTATTGCTACTTACGCGCTATCGTATGAAGATGATTAAACGCAACCTTTCGCGATGCTTCCCCGACATGAGCGAGAAGGAGCGTAAGAGACTCGCACGACGCTACTACAAGATACTTGCAGAGATTATTGTCGACACAATATCGCTTGCTGGAGCCACCAAGGAGCATATGGGCGATGTGGCCAACTGGGTCAATAGAGAGGAGCATCTCAAGCGCACGGAGGGCAAAGACTGGGTTGGTATGTGCACACACTTCGGTTGCTGGGAGTACTATCTACTATGGTGCTGGCAAGACCCCAACATACATTTTATGGGCGTTTACCACACTTTGCGTAGCGATGTATTTGAGTGTTACTATCGCCGACTGCGCCAATTCTCGCCACACATTCATCAGATACCAATGCAGGATACCGTACGCTTCTATTTGCGTAACCGTGGCAAGTACAACATATTAGTGGGACTTATCTCTGACCAGAGCCCTAACCTGAGTGTCGACACCGAGTGGTACGACTTCTTCGGTCAACCAACGGCCTTCATCGAGGGTGGTGCTCACATTGCCATCAAGTTCTCGTTGCCCATATACTTCATCAATGTACGCCGCTGCGGTGTAGGCAAGTATGAGTATCGCTTCGATGAGATTTGGGATGGCAAAGAGGAAGTTGATGTTAAGGAGATTATACGACGCTATGGCGCGATGTTGGAGGCCATGATTAAGGAGTCGCCAGAGCTATGGTTGTGGTCACACAACAGATGGAGACACACACCCGAGAAGCAAGAAAAGCTGCGCGAGGAGGTTAAAAAAAGAACCTCTTAGTTGGTTATTCATTTTTTTTGATTATCTTTGCACGATTAAAGAGTTTATATAGGCAAACTGAATGGATATAGTCATCACATACGTCAATGGTCAAGACCCCGTATGGCAGAAGGAGTATGAGCGTTTTGCTGGTGCTCCCATTGAGATGAAGAGGTTCCGCGATTGGGGAACCTTGCGTTACCTCATGCGTGGTATTGAGGTGAATATGCCTTTCATTAGAAAGGTACACCTTGTCGTATCTGGTGAGAGTCAGGTGCCAGAGTGGGTAAACCGCAACGAAGTGAATGTAGTGCTACACAAGGATATCATCCCTGAGGAGTGCCTACCAACCTTCAATTGCAACCCTATTGAGACCCACCTTCAGTTCATCAAGGGCATCGACGAGGAGTATCTATATTTCAACGACGATATCTTCCCTATCGGTCCATGCAAGCCTGAGGAGTTCTTCGTAAATGGCAAGGGCATCATAGGCATCAGCAGACACTTCTTGGCAACCAACATGTTCAAGAAGATTTGTCGCAACTCCGACCGTATGGCACGCAAGGCATTGGGGCTCAAGCCATCGTGGTGTTTCATGCGACAGCAGCATATCTGCACTCCAATGCTTCGTAGCCAGTGCGAGGAGGTCTACAACAAGCTACGCACCGAGATTCTTGGTTCACTAACACGGGTTCGTTCGGCCGAGAATATCAATCAGTATATCTTCACCGACTATATGTATCTCAAGGGTCGCATCATAAACAAGCGACAGAAGAAGAGCCATATATCTGTAGGTATTACGACAAAGAGTAAGTTAGAGGAGGCTATCGCCAATCCAAAGCGCCGTCTTGTATGCATCAACGATGTTCAGATGAGCGATGCTCGTTTCGAAGAGATGCAGGAGGTACTGCTAAACAGCCTCGAGAAACGCTTCCCCAATAAGTCGAAGTACGAGAAGTAGCAGATAGTATTAGCAATATAGAGCGCCGATGGCGCTCTTTTGTTTATAATCAGTTTATCAGCATATCGGCTAATAGCTTCACCTCCCCCTCTAAATAAAAAGAGCGTCTTATGACGCTCTTTAACTATCTCTTAAACCATGCTACAACCTTAGTGAGTAGCTGGGCTGCGAGTGGCACATCTGAGCCACCACACCTTATCTTTGCCCCACACACCGCCTTGGCTAACCAGGGATACTCCTTAAAGAGGTCGAGGCGATAGAATATAGAGTACCACCCCGCCTGCATGAGTATATCGTCGAAGATACACTCCACGGGGTTTTGTCCCTTGGGCACATCCTTATACTTGAGGTATAGGTCAATAAAGTTTAGTGCATACTCTCTCTTACGCTTATGACGCTGCTGACGGGTGATGGCATTGGGATTACCCTTACGGTAGTGGTATAGATGCTCGTCAAGGTAGGCAATACGCTTAGAGTAACCCACAAGCTGTGTTGTCACATAGCAGTCCTCGGCATAGCTATACTTAGGCGTATATATCGTATTCTCGGTGTACAGCGAGTGACGGAAGCACTTGTTCCACACGCTGGCGTAGGAGCGATGGTTATACATATTACGCACATAGTCGCTCTGCGCATCCTCGGCATATAATCTATCACGCTTAGGTTTCGAGTGCTGAGGGTACTCCTTAAAGAGGTTGAAGTAGACAACATCGGCATCTGTCTCAGCTATCTTAGCCGCAATCTTGGCTACGGCATCACACTCCACCCAGTCGTCGGAGTCTACATGGAATACATAGTCGCCCGTAACATGCTCCAAGCCCGTCTTGCGTGCTGCGGGAAGACCGCCATTGGCCTTATGCACAATCTTGATGCGAGGCTTGAGGTGACTATACTTACTCTCTATGACACCCTCAAGAATCTCAATCGAGCGATCCTTGGTGCCATCGTTAACAAATATATACTCTATATGTGGATAGGACTGTGAGAGTACCGACTCGGCAAACTCAGCAATGTAGTTCTCCACACCATAGATGGGTGCTATTATAGATATGGTTATAGGTCTTGACATAAAACTTACTATTTGAAACTATAGCCTCCGCTTACCTCTATAACAGAACCATTGACAAAGGCGTTGACATACTCTATATCACTACACAACGACTAATATATATCCTTAGTTGTATATCTTGGCAATATTACTAAGTAGCCTGACAAGTTTAAGTTGGTTTCTCCTAAGTTTAGAGCCATCAAGGTTATATCACACTCCTTGAGAGCCTTGGCATCAATAGTTGTGTTACTTATCTTAATCCCCATTGTCGCTTGGGAACATCTCTTTTATATAGTCGGGATTGTGGATAGTCTTTCGTATCTGCTCATCAGTAGGTAGCTTGCGCCAGTCGCCATACACTCGCGTGAGGTAGGCATCCATATTGTGAGGCACAGGAAACTCCTCATCCTCAAAGCGCGCAGTGCTAAGCGGGAAGATATCCTTCACAAAGAAGGTGCTACGACTAAAGCCCGTACCCAACAGATAGTGATACTCTCCCTTAGGGTTGATAAGACCAATGAGACGCAATAGCGGTATGATTATAGCATAGCATAACACCTTGATAATAAAAATCAAAGGTCTGCGCAACCACGCCCATCGTACATACGAGGTTAGATGCTGCAGATTGTTGCATATAACGCTCGATGCTCGTGCCGAGAAGTAGTTGGTTTTCTCAATGGTGAAGATGTCGATAAAGTGACCACGCCACTTGTAAAATTTACCACGGCGATGACCACCCTCGACCTCTCCCTTACGCTTGCGGAACTTGGCAAAGGCGTAGACATAGTCAATGTCGGTGTACATGGAGTGGAGGACAAACTCCTCGTCCTGCATATTACGCAAAACCCTATCAAGACGCTTGTAATCTTGGTATAACATCGTCACATCGAGGTCATCGTCCCATGGTATGAAGCCCTGGTGACGCGCTGCTCCAAGAAGCGTTCCCGAGCTCAGCCACCACTTGATGTTATGCTCCTTGCATATCTTTGCAAATATCTTAAGCATACGCAACATCTCGAGCTGATCAGCTCTTAACTTTGAACCATCGGGATTATACTTAGCTCTGAGTGCCTCGTGATCTATAGCCATAAATAGTCTTTGGAGATGTTAAATTATCAAGCAAATTTAGGTATTTTTTTGTAATAAAACAAATATCCACAAAGCAAAGTATTCGAGGTGGCAGGATTGAAGATAAAAGAGAGAGCCTCGAATGGGAAACTTTGCAAATATTATCCCATTCGAGGCTATTACTCATGCACAGCTAAGCCACAAACTATGCCCAGAGCTGACGAGGGTAGACACCCGCCTCGATAAGCTCCTCAATCTTGGCCATAAGCTGAGGCTTATCCTCCTTGTAAGTTACGCCAAACCAATTAGATGTAGTTGAGAGCACTCGCATTGTTGCAGTGCCATCGGTGATAACCTTATTAACCATGAGAGGAATGAAGAACTCAGACTTGAGGTTGTCGATATTTGCCTTAAGGAACTCGGTGAAGAATGCCTTAGAGTGGCGGAAATAGTCAGGGGTAAAGCCGAATAGATTCATTGACACAGGGGTGTTCTCAGCAAGAGCCTCATCGTCACCATTATCGTGGAATACGATGATACCATTCACACGCTCAATCTTGGTACGCTCGACCATAGAGGTAAGATTACCATCAGCATCTACGGTGCATACGCCACGCGATACGGTGCCATTCTCCGAGAGAGTCTTGCACACCTCATAACCCACCATACAATACTTACCCTCAGAGCCCTCAAGGCTTGAGAGGTAGTTACCTATAACCACATAAGAATCACGACCATAGAAGTCGTCGGCATTGATAACCGCAAATGGTTCGTTGATAACCTCGGCGGCCATCATCACAGCGTGGTTTGTACCCCAAGGCTTAACACGCTCAGCAGGTAAAGTGAAGCCCTCAGGGAGATAGTCGAGTTCCTGATATACATAGACAACCTCTATCTTATTACCGAATCGCTCGGCATTGAACACCTCGGCAAACTCCTCGGCAAAAGAGTGGCGAATGACAAAAACCACCTTGCCGAAACCGGCACGAATAGCATCGTACACCGAGTAGTCGATGATAGCCTCGCCATTAGGACCTACGCCGTCCATCTGCTTGAGTGAGCCATAGCGTGAGCCCATGCCAGCAGCCAATACTAAAAGAGTTGGTTTAACCATAGTAGTTGTATTAAAATTAACTTTTTGTGCCACAAAGGTAAAAAAGTTATGTTCAAATAGCAAACTATCCCGCCATTTTGTTATCTTTGCACGATATATATAAATCTAACGATTTAGAATTATGCTACGAAATATTTGGGAATACCTAACAGATAAACGACAACTGTCGATGCGTGATCGTCAGGGCGAGGAGGTACACTGGAAGATAAATGTGTCTCCTTTGGCCATGTGGAGTAGCATCATAACACTCCTCATAGTCGTCACCATCATCCTCCTACTACTCATGGCTCACACCTCGATATTGGAGATATTCCCCAGCTATCGTACCAAGGTTGACAACATGCACGATATTCTCACCGCAGAGATTATGAATATCAGAGATATGGAGCAGAAGGTCGATGATATCCGCGAGTTCAACGATGCCATAACCACCATCCTTAATGGTAGTACCCCCGCATCGCACTCTACAACACTTGCAGATGCCACACGCTACGACAAGACTACCGTAGCTCGCAGCGAGGCCGACTCACTACACCGCATCAAGATGGAGAGCGAGGGTAGCGACTATGCACTGAGCAATACCAAGCGCCCACGATACGAGGCCCCAATATTCTCGGCACCTATCGACGGCGTAGTATCTCGCCCCTTTAACGACCCACTGTCTGATGGCGACATTATACTCACCCCTCTGGGCTCTGATATGACCGTAATGGCCGTAGAGCAGGGCACCATAGTGGGCATAAGCAACCAGACTGATGGCACCGTGGTTGTCACCATGCAGCATAGCGGTGGCTATGTGTCTGTATATGGCAACCTCAGCGAGTTGCTCGTGCGCCGAGGCAATAGAGTGAGCAGTGGCTCGGCCATAGGTCGAGTAGGCAGCATATCAGACGAAACTGTCAACCATAGCGCAGAGCTCAAGTTCGAGCTATGGCGCGATGGTGCGCTCTTAGATCCCGAACCATATATCAGCATCAGCAAGTAGTCATGACACCACACTATAACATAGCACTGCTTGGAGCTACAGGCTCCATAGGTCAGCAGACGCTCGACATCATACGACGAATGCCTGAGCGCTTCACCCTTGTGTCGGCCGTAGCACAGAGCCGCTGGAAGGAGCTCGCAGCTATAGCTCGTGAGTTCAATGTAAAGAGGGTTGTCATCGGCGATGCAAAACTCTTACCTAAGTTGGAGAAAGCACTTGCAGATTGCAACATAGAGATACTATCAGGCGAGGATGCCGTCAACGCTGTGGCCTCAGCTGATGATACCGACATGGTTATCAACGCTCTTGTTGGATACGCAGGACTTCACCCCACACTCCACGCCATAGAGCATGGCAAGCGCATAGCTCTGGCCAACAAGGAGACCCTTGTGGTGGCGGGCGACCTTGTGATGGCAGCAGCCAAGGAGCGAGGTGTCGACATTCTACCTATAGACTCGGAACATTCAGCAATCATGCAGTGTATGGAGGGCGAGAAGAGGGAGAGCGTGCGCAACATCATCATCACATGTAGCGGTGGTTCACTACGCAATGTACCCATGGAGCGTCTTGCGGAGGTGACACCAGCCGAGGCATTGCAACACCCCCAGTGGTCGATGGGCTCGAAGATTACCATCGACTCGGCGACGCTCGTGAACAAGGGTTTCGAGGTTATCGAGGCACGCTGGCTCTTCGACCTTAAGCCCGAACAGATAAAGGTTGTTATACACCCACAGGCAATAATTCACTCCATGGTGGAGTTTACTGATGGAGCGGTGAAGGCACAACTTGGCACAGCAGATATGCATACGCCTATAAGCTATGCTATGCTCTATCCCGAGCGTGCTCCCCACAATGAGACTAACTTCTCGATGCTCGACTACCCCACACTCAACTTCTACGATGTGGATAGAGAGAAGTACCCCGCTCTGGATATCGCCTACGAATGTTTGCGACGCGGTGGTTCGGCAGCATGTACTATGAACGCAGCAAACGAGGTTGCCGTAGCCGCCTTCCTTAGAGGCGAGTGCACCATCCCCGACATTATTGGTGCAATACGATATGCACTGAAGTATGCGCGCTACATAGCCAAGCCCACAATTGAGGATTATGACTTCGCCAACCGCGAGGCCCGAGGGCTTGCCGAGCGTTTCATAGCGCACCTTCACTAATTAACTACGACCATCAGTATTAACCGCTGAATAACAAACAGATAATAATAAAATAACAGATAATTATGAGTGTAATTCTAATCAAAGTTCTCCAGTTCTTCGTGTCGCTATCACTTCTTGTGATGATTCACGAATTTGGACACTACATCACGGCACGCATCTTCAAGATTCGTGTTGAGAAGTTCTACCTTTTCTTCAACCCATGGTTCTCGCTCTACAAGCGTAAGATTGGTGACACCACATATGGTGTGGGTTGGTTGCCATTGGGCGGTTATGTATCGCTCTCGGGCATGATTGACGAGTCGATGAACACTGAGCAGATGCAGCAGGAGCCACAGCCTTGGGAGTTCCGCACCAAGCCAGCATGGCAGCGTCTTATAGTTATGCTCGCGGGTGTATTTATGAATGTCATCCTTGCCATGATTATCTACTCGGGTATGCTCTTCACATGGGGCGAGACATACTTAGACAACGCCAATGTTAAGTATGGTTACGAGTTCAGCGAGGCGGGTGAGAAGCTCGGCTTCGAGGATGGCGATAAGATTGTGAGCATCGATGGCAAGACAATTGGCGACACACAGAATATCGGCATGCAGCTCCTTATCTCGGACAACGAGCGTAAGGTTGAGATTATTCGACACAATGAGCCTCAGACTCTCACCATATCGTTGGATAAGCTCGTGGCTATGCGCGAGAACGATGGATACAAGGGTCTATACACAGCTATCGAGGAGCCATACATCGTTGAGGAGGTAATAAACGAGGTGGGTATCGATGGTGGTTTCCGTCAGGGCGACCAGATTATAGCCGTTGGTGACAAGGCGCTATACAGCGGTGAGAACATCAGCGAGGAGCTCTTGGCACATAAGGGCGAGGAGGTGGCCATCACCGTACTTCGCTACGAGGAGGGTGCACCTGTGCGCGATACCCTAACAACAACACTTAGCAATGAGGGTATGATTGCCAATGTTAAGTTCCAGGCCGTGGATAGTATTGATATGACACATATCGAGTACGGCTTCTTTGAGGCTATACCTGCGGGTATAATGGTTGCAGGCAAAGAGATTGCGTCATACTGGGAGCAGCTCAAGATGATTGTAGACCCCGACACCAAGTTGTACAAGGAGGTGGGTGGCTTCCTATCTATCGGTAGCATCTTCCCCGACACTTGGGATTGGTATAGCTTCTGGCGTATCACAGCACTTCTATCTATCATGCTTGCAGTGATGAACCTACTCCCAATTCCAGGTCTCGATGGCGGTCACGCCCTCTTCACCCTTTGGGAGATTATCACACGCCGTAAGCCAAGCGATAAGTTCTTGGAGGTGATGCAGTGGATAGGTCTTATCATCCTCTTTGCATTGCTTATCTACGCCAACGGTAACGACATCTTCAAACTATTCAGCTAAGGTAGTGCCCTATGGCAAAGTTGAAGCGCACATTCTTCTGCACAGCCTGTGGCTACGAGACACCCAAGTGGTTGGGTAAATGTCCCTCGTGTGGCGAGTGGAGCACCATCACTGAGCACACCGTAGCCAAGGAGTCGTCGTCGGTAGCCACACGCATAGCCTCGGCCCCCAAGGCCGAGCCACGCCTTGTGCAGGAGATTTCGGAGCAGACCACACAGCGCATAGATGTGGGCAACAGCGAGATTAACAGAGTGCTTGGCGGAGGTCTTGTACCAGGTTCGCTGGTGCTTTTGGGTGGAGAGCCAGGCATTGGCAAGTCGACACTATCGCTTCAGCTCGCTCTCACAGACAATGGCCTTAGGAGCCTATATGTCTCTGGCGAGGAGTCTGCCGAGCAGATTAAGATGCGTGCACATCGCATAGGCATCAACAATCAGTGCTGTACCGTATATACCGAGACACTGCTTGAGAATATCGTCTCGGTTATTGAGGAGCAGCGCCCCGAGGTGGTGATTATAGACTCCATACAGACGATATACACCGACCTTGTGGAGTCGTCGGCAGGTAGCGTAACACAGATTCGCGAGTGCGCAGCAACACTACTTAAGGTGGCCAAGATGATGGGTATATCTATCTTCATCATAGGCCATATAACCAAGGATGGCACCATTGCTGGTCCAAAGATTTTAGAGCATATCGTCGATGTAGTCCTCCAGTTCGAGGGTGACGGCAACCACACCTACCGCATACTTCGCGGCATAAAGAATCGCTTTGGTGCAACCTACGAGATAGGTGTCTTTGAGATGCGCGACTACGGCTTGCGCTCGGTGGACAACCCCTCGGAGATACTCCTCTCGCACTACGACGAGCCACTATCAGGCTGTTCTGTAGGTGCTGCGGTGGATGGCATACGCCCCTACCTTATCGAGGCACAGGCCTTGGTGGGCAACGCCACATACGGCACTCCTCAGCGCTCGGCAACGGGCTTCGACCAGCGAAGATTGAATATGCTCCTGGCGGTATTGGAGAAGCGCGTGGGCATGAAGATGTACCAGAAGGATGTATTCCTCAACTTCGCCGGAGGCTTCAAGATTGCCGACACGGGCATGGACCTCGCCGTTGTTGCGGCCATCATATCGTCGTACTACGACCGTCCTCTTATGGAGGGTGTATGTTGTGCTGGTGAGATAGGTCTATCGGGAGAGGTGCGCCCAGCACCACGCACCGAGCAGCGTATATCGGAGGCAGCACGCCTAGGCTTCAAGCGCATTGTGGTATCGAGTTTCGTGGAGAAGAGCATAAAGCGTCCCAAGGGTATCGATGTGGTCTTTATCTCAAGCATTGACCAACTCCCCAAGTCACTATTTTAGACTATAGATATAATTATAGGTAACAACAATAAATAGAAAACCCAAGGCCGCAGACCTTGGGTTTTCTATTTGTATACGCCTAAACAGACTACAAGAATCGAGCACCAGCTAACTGACTTGTCGTTCTAATCTCAGGATTAGTAACATCTGGCAGTGCGCAACGGGTATAGACAGACACCTCACCACTATCGGTTGTCGATGTCCATGTCATTGTATCACCATCCAAGGTAACATAGTAGGCGTGTGCCCATGCTACACCATCGGTGTACTTACCAGCGATTATGCCATCCTCGTACGCCACAAGGCTATAGTAGGTCTCCCATAAGCGACTATCGATGCGCTGGAAGAGCGACACCACGCCATCCTCAGTGATGCTAAGATATACATCGAACGATGGCTCAGTACCACGCCACTCGGTCAAATGCCACTCGCCAGAAAGCGCAGTAGTGTCGGCATCACCCGATACAGGGGGTGCGGGAGGTGTTGGGGGCGTTGGAGGCTCCTCAACAGGAATTGTCACTAAGACACACTCCGAGATAGGCATCTTAGCACTCGCTATGACTGCTCCATAGAACTCATAGGTGGCACCCGGCTCAAAGCGACTTAGTGGCAGAGATAGGCTCATACCGCTATCCTCATCATACTTAACCTCGATAAAGTCTCTATCCGTCATTATCTCATCATCACCATACTCACGATAGATAAATCCATATCTGAGATTATAATAATCGTCAAGCTCTATGCCGTCGAAGTACACCCTCACACTCTTAACACTAAGCATGAGGTTTTCACCATTTATCTCAGCGGTTGGTGTAGCTATATCAGCCACAACCTCTGCATAGCTGGTCTCAAACGACTTGGTGACTGAGTAGCTATCATAGTTGGCATCCTCAGGTATGATTGTAACACGACAGCTATACTCGCTGCACTCCTCAAGGTACTCCTCACCATGGGCAGGTATTCGTAGAGTTGTAGCACCATTCTCAAGGACTGAGCCATCAACATCAACAGCTATCCACTCGCCACTACCAGAGTACTTACGGCGATACTCTACCACAACGCTCTCTATTGGCTGCGCCACAGCATCAAGCGTAAATTGCACATTCGATAGCTTAACATCGGCATATAGACCCTTAGCATCAATATCGCACTCGCAGCCATACTCAGCTACAGGGGTATGCTCCTTAGTTATAACTGGGAAGGCATCACATGACTCCTGGCCATACTCTGCACCAACGGTGATAGATGCCTGGTATCTGGTTCCGGTCTTTAGACCCTCAAGCTCGAAGATGACATAGCCATTAGAGTCTCTGTACTCCTCAACCTTAGTCACATCATTGGGGTTACTCTCAACCCAATACTCAAGGTATATCTCTGGGGTTTCAACCTTCTTGCCATCAACAGTTATGTATGGTTTGACTGCCTCTACAGTAGCACTATTCTCGGTAGTCTGAACCTCCACAGTGCTAAAGTAGTAAACCACATCGGGCTTTGTCTCCTCAATGATTACAGGCTCACATGACACCAAAGCTACAACCGCAGCAAACAATATATATAGAAATCTCTTCATAATACTCATCGTTTAGGATTACAACCAACCGCCGTTAGATGCTGCCATGCCGCGCACCACAACCTCAAACTCACGCTCCACATATGAGCCACCAATGTAGTCGCCACCCACATGGTCACCACCAACGATAGCCTTTACGGAGATACGACCCGAACCAGGCTTCGTAGCCTTAATTTGAAGCATTCCATCCACAATTTTGAGGGTCTCGATGCCTAGCTGCGTACGCACATCATTCGAGGCGCTGCACTCCTGGTAATTTAGCTTCTCTGATGCACCACCAAAGTACTCGTCGAGCGACAAGATAGCCTCGTTATTGGTAGTGATATATAGACAAGGAGTGCTATCCATCTGCATAAGCAAGAGGTGGGCATCAATATATCCCGAGCCGAGCTTACCGACATATGGGGCAAGATAGAGATTCACATACTGACTAGCATTGTAGTCGAAGTATTGCTTCAAGCCTGTCTGATAAGTATTAACATCGTGCACCGAGGTGAGTATCAAGCGGTGAAGCTCGTCGGCAGTAAGCGTATAACCATGCTTCAAGGCATACGACACAGCAAGAGCTGCACAACCCGACACATGGGGTGTCGCCATAGAGGTACCCTGCATATACTCATAGCCATCCTTCTCGGTAGTAGAGACAGATGATATGGTTAGATATGTGCCATAGTAGGCATCGCCACCAGGAGCGCAGATATTCACACCTGGGCCATAGTTGGTGTAGTACGCTGCCGTATAGTCCGACGACATTGCCGATACGGAGATATAGTCACGATAGGCCGCTGGATATGCCGACTCGTGGTATGTCTCGTTGCCTGCAGCAAAGACAACCAAGCCACCCTCCATGACACCATCAAGGCGAGCTTTCTCCTTGAAGTAGGTAAAGGCTTCCTTGAGCACAGAGTCATAGTACTCATACTCATTGTCACCAGTATAGCCGCCATCTTGTGGGTCGTAGCCCCACGAGTTGTTGATGATAACGGCACCATTGTCCGCCGCATACTTCACACCCTTAGCAATTTGGTGTGTATAGCAACCCTCCTCGCCCTCGAAGATCTGTATAGACATAAGCTTGACACCGTCGCCATTACCCGTACCACCAGCAATGCCACATACAGCATAGCCATTATTATTCACAGCCGAGATAGTACCAGCCACATGTGTACCGTGGTCGTCGGCAGTGACATTGCCACTGTCTGCCACGAAGTTATAGCCGTGGATATCATCAACATAGCCATTGCCATCATCATCGACACCCGTCACGCCATTTTTCTCAGCCTCGTTCACCCACATATTGTCGGCAAGGTCGGGATGGTTGGCCATGATACCACCATCGCACACCGCAACAATCACGCGGTTATCTCCCGCGGTGTACTTCCATGCATTGAGGAGGTTGATATCAGCACCTGCCACACAAAGTTCGGGGTCGAGCGAGCCATCGTTATAGTAGTGCCACTGCCACTCCAACTCAGGGTCATTGAAGGGGAGGGATGTTGCACGGGTAGTAGCTGGGCGCGACTCAGGCATAGGCACCTTCTTGCCCTCGATACGCTTCATGAGTCTATCATACTCCACGCGCACCACGCGGCTATCCTTGGCAAGAGCCTCGGCAACAACACCATTTGTCAAGGGCTCGTCGAAGCTCACCATCACCCATCTATCGAGCTTCTCATCGACCTTACCGCCAAAGAGTGGCTCGACACTAAGCTCCATGCCCTCGATACTAAACTCATCGGTGGCGGCATCGAGCATCACAAGAAGACGCCCTGTAGCAGCACTCTCGCTGGCGTAGTAGATCTTATCGCTTGGCGTGCTATTAAGAGGAATATCGCCAAGAGGCTCATTCACACAGGCCGTAAGAGCGAGTGCAAGGAGCGATGCAAGAAAGAATCTCTTCATTTTAAGTTTTATAATTCTCGTTTTACACACATCTATCGGTCTCAAAGATACAAAAAAGAGTGAAACACAACGCTTTGACGCATCATAATTTCACTCTTTAGTTATCCGTTTAGAACTGGCCAAGTTTGAAGACTATCTTGTTGCAATACAACTCGTCGGCCTTAAGCTCTACAGAAGGGAACTCTGGATGGTTCACAGCATCGCTATAGCCCTGACACTCGATAGCCACACCCGCATAGTCCTGGTAGTACTTATCCGACTTGGTCAATGGACATCCACCCGAAAGCCAGTTACCCGTATAGAGCACAGCTGCTGGCTGCGACGATAGTATCGTAACCCTACGGCCTGTAGCCTCGCAACGCAACTCGCCAATCTCCTTAAGGATGTTCTTCTCGTAGCCATCCACAACAAAGCAGTGGTCGTAGCCTCGATAGTTGCGAATATTGTTGAACTCGGCATCTATATCTGTGCCGAACTTACGCCATGTGGTGAAGTCCATAGGCGTGCCCTCAACATCGAGAAGCTTGCCCGAAGGGATAAGCGTAGTATCCATCTCCAACACCTTAGAGCAGTTTAGGCGTAGCTCATGGTCGAGGATTGTCTTGTCCGAGCCCTCGCCATGGAGATTCCAATATAGGTGGTTGGTAAGGTTACAGAGGGTATTCTTATTCGACTTAGCGATATATGTAATCTCTAGGTTGTCCTCATCGTCAAAGTCGTAGATAGCCTCAACAATCAACTCACCAGGATAGCCCTGCTCCATATCCTCCGACACATAGCTGAACACTACCCTATTGGTCTCAACACGACCCTCCCAATAGCGGTTAGCAAAGCCCTTAGAGCCACCATGTAGGTGGTTAGGGCCATTGTTAACCTCCAAGCGGTACTCCACGCCATCGATGACCATCTTACCGCGAGCGATACGACCAGCCACACGACCAACACTCTTTCCACTCGCTGCGCCATCGCCGATATAGCTTGTTGGCTCCTTATAGCCGAGAGCCACATCGTCGATATTACCATTGCGGTCTGCAAACTTAACGCTCACAATAGATGCGCCTATGTTACATAGCTGAACCTCCGAGCCACGGCTATTACGCATGGTGTAGAGGATGATGCCCTCACCCTCAGGTGTAGAGCCCCATATATGCTGCAAAATCTCCATACTACAACTGTGGTGTCACATTAGCAATAAGGTTGTCGATACGCTTCAAGCACTCATCCTTACCGATGAACTCAGTAACATCGAACATTCCTGGGCCCTTACCAGCACCCACAAGTGCCAAACGCAAGGTGTTCATCACCTGACCCAAAGAGTAGCCCTCAGCCTCAAGCCAGGCGCGTACCACGGTCTCGGTATTCTCCTTAGAGAAGTCCTCGATACCCTCCAACACACCACGCAACTTAGCGAGCATAGCTGGGTTATCGCCCTTCCACTGCTTCTTAACGAGCTTATCCTCATACTCCTCAGGAGCTACGAAGAAGAATGATGTCAAATCCCACATATCTGTTGTAAGGGTCATACGCTCCTTCATGATACCCGCAGCCTTACCAGCAACCTCATCAGACACCTCTATACCATTAGCCTTAAGGATTGGCTGCATATATACTGCCAAGGCCTCATCCGAGAGGTTATGCATATACTGAGCATTGAACCACTTAGCCTTATCGGGCTGGAAACGAGCACCCGCCTTAGATACACGATCGAGCGAGAATGCCTCGATAAGCTGCTCCATAGAGAATATCTCCTGCTCAGTACCTGGATTCCAACCAAGCAAAGACAACATATTGATGAATGCCTCAGCCAAGTAACCATCCTCACGATAACCTCGCGAGGTCTCACCCGTAGGCGATGTCCAGAACAATGGGAATACTGGGAAGCCCATCTTATCGCCATCGCGCTTCGAGAGCTTACCGCTACCTGTAGGCTTTAGCAACAAAGGCAAGTGAGCGAACTCAGGCTGAGTATCGGTCCAACCAAAGGCACGATACAACAGATAGTGCAAAGGCAACGATGGCAACCACTCCTCACCACGGATAACATGCGACACCTCCATAAGGTGGTCGTCAACAATGTTAGCAAGATGGTAGGTAGGAAGGGCATCTGCCGACTTATACAACACCTTGTCATCCAAAGTCGAGGTGTTAACCTCCACATGGCCACGGATAAGGTCATCCATCTTGACAATCTCGTTCTCAGGCATCTTGAAGCGCACAACCCACTGGTCGCCACGCACAATGCGCTCATTGACCTCCTCCTCCGATAGGCTCAACGAGGTTGGTAGCTTCTCGCGCACCTCATAGTTATAGGCAAAGGTCTTGCCTGCAGCCTCAGCCTCTGAGCGCAACTTCTCCAACTCCTCAGGGGTATCGAAGGCGTAGTATGCCCAGCCTGCATCGATAAGCTGCTTGGCATACTTCAAGTATATCTCACGACGCTCGCTCTGACGATATGGAGCGTGAGGACCACCCACACCAACACCCTCGTCAATCTCGATGCCGCACCACTTGAGCGACTCGATAATATACTCCTCGGCACCTGGCACAAAGCGCTGCGAGTCGGTATCCTCGATACGCAAAATCATCTTACCGCCATGACGACGAGCAAAGAGGTAGTTATAAAGAGCGGTACGCACACCGCCAATATGTAGAGGTCCAGTAGGACTTGGTGCGAAACGCACCCTTACTTCACGATTCATATTTATGTTCTATAATTTTTTATGTTATATAATTTTTGTTATTCCGTTGTTCAGTTACTTCTCAATCTCGAATACCGAGCGTACTGTTACACGAGCCTTCTTCTCGCGTGATGAGAGGTTGAAAGAGCCTCCTGCCGAGAACTCCTCGTCACCCTTAGCTGCGGTAATCTGGAAGACACCCGCACGCGACTCCTTGAGTTTACCGAGCTTAGCACCCGAGTTAGCTGCAATGTTATAGGCTCGGTCACGAGCATCTGATGCGGCCTTAGACAAGAGGTCGAGCTTCACAGACTCGAGCTTCGAGAAGTAGTACATAGGATCATAGACGCTAATGTTAAGACCGTTGGCAATAAGCGATGGCAGCTCACGGCTAGCGCTCTCCACAACATCTACATTTGTAGACTCGATAACAAAGGGCTGCACGGTGTTATAGTGCGAGAATATGTAACCTGCCCACTCGCCATCAACATATTGCGCAGTCTCAACAGGGTGTGTCGAAGGCATGCTGAAGGTTATCTCATCGGCACTAACGCCCTTAGCAGCAAGGAAGTCAACAAGCATCTGACGATCCTCCTGCATCTTTACATACGAGGCACTAGCATCCTCATTCTTCGACGAGATGCTACCATGTATGACAATTAAATCAGAGGTAAACTCAGTCTCGCCCAAGCCCGTTACGGTGATTGTGCCCGCTGCCGAGCGATGCTTCTCGGTGTATGCCATAGATAGGATTATAGCTGATACGATTACAGCCACCGAGACGATAACATACTTCCAAAGATTCTTCATAAACTATAACATTGTGCCGCACCCTGTGCAGCGTAATTAATTTTCTAAAGAGTGCTCATCAATGACTATACATTGAAGAGGAAGTGCATGATGTCGCCATCCTCAACAACATACTCCTTACCCTCGATGCCAATCTTACCCACATCTCTACAAGCACGCTCCGAGCCAAGCTCCACATAGTCGGCATACTTGATAACTTCGGCACGGATGAAGCCACGCTCGAAGTCAGTGTGGATGATACCTGCAGTCTCAGGAGCCTTCATACCGCGACGGAATGTCCATGCACGACTCTCATCAGCACCAGTGGTGAAGAATGTCTGAAGGTCGAGAAGACGGTAGGCGGCCTTAATCAAACGGCTCACGCCTGACTCCTCCAAGCCCATATCCTGCAAGAACAACTGACGCTCCTCGTAGCTCTCCAACTCAGCGATGTCGGCCTCGGCAGAGGCTGCAACGATAAGCATCTCGGCACGCTCGCTGGCAATAGCAGCACGCACAGCCTCGGTGTGTACATTACCTGATACAGCAGAAGCCTCGTCTACATTACAAACATACAACACGGGCTTGTCGGTAAGGAGATTCAAATCCCAAACGGCCTTACGCTCCTCGGCGCTAAGCTCCACAGTACGAGCTGAGAGGCCCTGCTCCAAAGCCTCCTTATAGCGACACAAGATGTCATACTGACGCTTAGCATTCTTATCGCCTGCGGTAGCCTGCTTCTGACACTTACCTATGCGGTTCTCGATAGTCTCAAGGTCTTTAAGCTGAAGCTCCGTATCGATGATACCCTTATCGCGCACAGGGTCAACAGTGCCGTCAACATGAGTAATATTCTCATTCTCGAAGCAGCGCAACACATGGATGATAGCATTGGTGTTACGGATGTTGGCAAGGAACTTATTACCAAGGCCCTCACCCTTAGATGCACCCTTCACCAAGCCAGCGATATCGACAATCTCGATGGTTGTTGGCACAACACGCTTAGGATTATCAATCTCAACGAGCTTAGTAAGACGCTCATCGGGGACGGTGATAACGCCCACATTGGGCTCTATAGTACAGAAGGGGAAGTTTGCCGCCTGCGCACGAGCGTTAGACAAACAGTTAAAAAGTGTCGACTTACCAACATTTGGTAGTCCTACAATTCCACATTGTAATGCCATAAATCTTATATCTTATTTTTATTCGTTATTCTCCAATCAAAGGTTTAATCACTAATGCTAATTTAGTCTGCTTGCGACACATTAACAAGCGCCTCACGATAGGCGTTGAGAATACGCGACTTTGAGATAAAGCCCACGTACTTCTGCGAATTATCCACCACAGGAAGCATCCATGTATTACACTGCTCGAAGCGCGGCATGATGCTCTGTATCGACTCGCCAACAAGAATCTTATCGGGTGGCTGCACCATATAACTCAATATCGACTCACCCCACTTATCGCGGTCGAACATGTCGTTACGAAGGTCATCGAGCTGCACAATACCCACAAGCTTACCCGAGTTATTCACAACAGGGAAGATGTTACGACGAGCTATTGAGATGATATTCACCACATCGCCCAAAGTAGTACCCTCTCTGAGACGCACAAAGTCGGTCTCCATAAGCTCGTCGAGACGCAAGAATACGAATGCCGAAGAGTCCTTATCGTGGGTAAGGAGCTCACCACGCATACGCAGCTGCTTGGTATATATGGAGTCGCGATTGAAGCTATAGTTCACAGCAAACGAGATACCCGAAACCACCATCAATGGGATGAAGAGGTCGTAGCCCCTCGAAAGCTCGGCGATAAGGAATATAGAGGTGAGGGGGGCCTTCATAACGCCAGACATCACACCCGCCATACCGACAAGCGTGAACGAAGTGATGGATACATCCCACATGAACACCTCGCGACATATCACGGCCAACGATGCACCAGCAAAGGCACCCACAAAGAGCGAAGGTGCAAAGGTACCGCCCACACCACCAGCAGCATTTGTCGTTGCCATGGTGATAACCTTGAAGAACATGACCGCAAGGAGGTAGATAATCAAGAACCAGTCGGACTCTGTAAGCGAGAGGAATAGTGTGTTGTTGAACAATTCACCTGTATTACCCGACATGAGAGCGCCGAAACTTGAGTGACCCTCACCATAGAGGGGAGGGAAGATAAAGATAAGCACACCCAGTGTGATAGCTGCATACAACCACTTACGCCACTGACTACGCACCGAGTTATAGAAACCTCCGACAAGCGAGTTCATCGAGGTGAAGTAGTAGGCCATAATACCAGTGAAGCATCCCAGCAGGATGAATAGAGGGAGTTGCGCCACCTGGAACATATCTGCCTCACTAAGCTTTACTGCAATGATTGGCGAAAAGCCATGCAGCATCAGCGATGTGATGGTCGCTGTTACCGATGCCATAAGTAGTGGAATGACAGACTTCGAGGTGATGTCGAGCATCAGAATCTCGATGACAAAGACCACACCCGTAATGGGGGCCTGGAAGATGGCGGCCACAGCAGCACCAGCGCCACAGCATAGCAGCAGGGTTATATTCTTGTAGTTTAGGCGCGTTAACTTGCCCACATTAGAGCCTATGGCAGCACCTGTGAGCACAATAGGAGCCTCGGGACCCACCGAACCACCAAAGCCGATGGTCGTAGCACCGCCCACCACCGATGTCCAGCAGTTGTGACTCGCGATGCGTGAGTCCTTACGCGACATGGCATAGAGCACACGCGTCACACCCTCCGAGATACCATCCTTGACGATATACTTCACAAAGAGCGTGGCAAGGATGATACCCACACCAGGGTAGATAAGGTATAGCCACTGTGCCTGGTCAACAGGAGTCCACGATGTCAGCGAGTGCGAGATAAAGTGGAGCAGGGTGTTGAAGACATAGGCACCAACACCTGCAAGCAGACCCACAATAACGGCCAAGATGGCCATAACCTGGGCTGTTGACAAGCGTCGTGTTGCTACATTGAAGACATTGTAAATCTTCTCACCGATATTTTGAGTGTCCTCACTCATATAAAAATCTTAAAAGTTAACTATTTACGATACTCAGCAGCCTGACGCTCGATAAGCTCTCTATCCTCGAAGTAGTTGATGCGCATAGAGCGACGCACATCAGCCAATGTGTCGGCAGCAGCGGCACGCGCCTCATCGGAGCCACGACGCAAAATCTCGTAGACCTCCTCTATATGCTGCTCGTAGTGCTTACGACGCTCACGAATAGGCTCCAACATCTCCTCCAACACGGCGATAAGGAGCTTCTTACACTTAACATCACCCAAACCACCACGACGATAGTGTTCCTTCATAGCCTCAAGATTCTCGTAGTCGGGGCAATACTTAGCAAAGTGCTCGTCAGTAGAGAAGGCATCGAGGTATGTGAACACGGTATTACCCTCAACCTTTCCTGGGTCTGTAACCTTAAGGTGATCAGGGTCAGTGTACATGCTCATAACCTTCTTCTTGACATCCTCAGCGCTATCCGAGAGGTAGATGCAGTTACCCAACGACTTCGACATCTTAGCCTTGCCATCAGTACCTGGAAGGCGTAAACATGCCGAGTTAGTAGGCAACATAATCTGTGGCTCTACGAGAGTCTCGCCATACACCGAGTTGAACTTATGCACAATCTCGCGTGTCTGCTCAATCATAGGCTCCTGATCCTCGCCTACGGGCACGGTAGTGGCACGGAAAGCGGTGATGTCGGCAGCCTGTGATATTGGGTATGTGAAGAAGCCTACAGGTGTTCCCTTGCGCTGCTGATTCTCATGCTCCTCACCATTCTCGGCAAAGCCACGCATCTGAATCTCGGCCTTTACGGTTGGGTTACGCTGCAAGCGCTGCACAGTGACAAGGTTCATATAGTAGAAGGCAAGCTCGGTAAGCTCGGTGACATATGACTGAATGAAGATTGTCGACTTCGTAGGGTCGATGCCACACGATAGATAATCAAGGGCCACCTCGATAATATTCTCACGCACCTTATCGGGGTTATCAGCATTATCAGTAAGGGCCTGTGCATCGGCAATCATAATGAAAATCTTATCATACTCGCCAGAGTTCTGCAACTCTACGCGTCGGCCCAAAGAGCCTACAAAGTGTCCTAAATGGAGCTTACCAGTTGGGCGATCACCCGTAAGAATTATCTTCTTCATCTCTTAATATCTTAGTCGTATTGATAGGTTAATTTCTACTCAAACACTATATATAGTGTATGCGAGCGACAAAATTAACATTTTTTTGGCGAGTTTTACAAAATTTTGCACAAAATATAAATTTTTATTATAACTTTGTGCATAGCAAACCCAATCAACTTATATAGATTATGACCGTCATACAGCTTGAATACCTTATTGCGGTAGCAAATTATGGTAGTTTCTCGGTGGCTGCTGAGCACTGTTTTGTCACCCAGCCATCGCTATCAATGCAGATCAAGGCTCTTGAAGAGGAGTTGGATGTTGTACTCCTCGACCGCACCAAGAAGCCCATCATACCTACTGCCGTAGGCGAGATTGTCATAGAGCAGGCTCGCGAGGCACTCCGCGCATATAACTACATTCGTGAGTCGGTGGCCGAGCACCGTGGCGAAACCGAGGGAAAGATGCGCCTTGGTGTTATCCCCACCATCGCCCCATACCTCCTACACAAGTTCATTCCAACCTTTGTTAAAGAGTACCCCAAGGTGGAGCTCGAGATTAGCGAGATGGTAACAGCCGACATTATCGAGGCACTCAAGCACGACCGCATAGATGCAGCCCTTGTGGCAAGCGGAACATGTGGCGAGGGCATCACCGAGCATGACCTCTTCAGCGACCATTTCTACGCCTATGTTTCGCCCTCGCACCCTCTATTCGAACGCTCGAACATCCGCATAGAAGATATTGATTTTAAGGAACTTATTCTACTAAGCCGAGGAAACTGCATGCGTGATCAGATTTTGGAGTTATGCCAGGCGGCACGCAACATTCCTGCTCGCTTCTACTTCGAGTCGGGCTCACTCGACACGCTTATGCGAATGGTGGACTGCACATCGAGCATGACCATCATCCCTGAGATGGCTCTTGAGTTTATTCCACTCTCGCGTCGCAACCGCGTAAAAAGCATTGCCAAGGGTGCTACATCGCGCCGTGTAGCTTTGGCAGTAAGTCGCACATATGTTAAACAATCTATAGTCGAGGCACTCACAGAAACTATCCTCAAGTGCGTCAACCAGGAGAAGGTTTAAATCACTGAGATAGCAAGACTTCTGCGAGGGGTCTAAGGGGTTATAATAATGTCTAAAGGGAATTAATCAAGAGTTATCAGCTCTTCCCTTTTAGAACATTTTTAAACCTTTTAGACCTTTTCGTATATACACCTTTTACAACTCTTATAAACCCAATATTCTACCCTATGCACATCATTACTCACCCCACATTTTCGCAACAAACCATCGTTAGTTATTTGTCGTTTCGCTTTTTTTTATTATCTTTGCAAGGTTAAGATGTACGCACGATACGCGCATGCGAAAGAGAATCGAGCTAACATCAATAACAATAAACTGATAACAAACAATTTAGATATTTAGACATGGAAAATTTGGAAAAGTTGATTAACGCAATAGTAGAGGGTATTGACGACAAGAAGGGTCAGGGTATCGTATCACTCGACCTCACAGGCTTCGATGGCGCAATTTGCTCGCATTTTGTAGTGTGTAACGCCGACTCAACAACACAGGTAGATGCCATCTCACAGAGCATCGAGGATAAGGTCTTCGAGGTTATGGGCGAGTGGCCAGTGCGCGTTGAGGGTCGTCAGAACTCGTTTTGGATAGCTATGGACTATAGCGATGTCATCGTACATATCTTCCAGTCGGAGTTGCGCGAGTTCTACCGCCTTGAGGAGTTGTGGGCCGACGCACCTATGAAGCGTTATGAGTTTGGAGAGTAATAACAGATAAAGTGAGATTGAGAGAGAAAAATTATGGCGAATAGACCAAATACACCACAGATGAAACCTGGTTTCAACTTCATGTGGTTATGGCTCATAATGGGTGTATTCATCATTGGATACTCCTTCGTGGGCGACACCGACGACAGACCTGTTGTTGGTGATTGGAACATGATAGATGAGCTTGTTGAGAAGGGATATGTCGAGCGTATCGACATTATGGATAGAGAGAAGGCGAGTGTCTACCTTACGGAGGTGGGTGCGAAATCGCTGGCTGGCGACAAGCGCTTTGCAATGCTTCCTAAGTCGGGAGCGCACATCACCTTCAACACTGGTGGTGAGTCTGAGTACACACTCAACCGCATTAAAGATGCAGAGAGCCTATACATAGCGGCATTGACCGAGGCAGAGTTTGCCCGTGCTAACAGCGCTACAACTGAGCAGAGCGACGAGAGCAGCGAGGCTACACCCGCCGTGCAGACAGAGGTAGCTGAGCAGGAGGCGAACACCGAGATACCAAGCGAGCAGGCCAAGGCTACTGAGACTAAGGATGAAGCGAACATCAACGATGAGACTGAGGTAGCTGAGCTTGATGGTGAGCCTGCCGCAGAGGAGAGCGTTAAGAGCTACGACGAGTTATACAAGCAGATTGCCGAGAGCTATAAGCCTGTCAAGGTGGTGTTTAGTCGCACCGACAAGGGCTTTTGGGACTACGCTCTCGACTTCTTGCCATGGATACTTATCATTGCTGTATGGTTCCTCATCATGCGTAGCATGACACGAGGTGCTGGTGGCGGCGGTGGCGGCATTATGAATGTCGGTAAGGCGCGTGCTCACATGGCAGATAAGAATAATAAGGCACGAGTAACATTCAAGGATGTTGCGGGTCTTGAGGAGGCCAAGATTGAGATTATGGAGATTGTAGACTTCCTCAAGCGAGCTGATAAGTATCGTGCATTGGGTGCTAAGATACCTAAGGGTGCGCTCCTTGCAGGCCCTCCAGGAACAGGTAAGACATTGCTTGCTAAGGCAGTAGCAGGCGAGGCAAATGTACCATTCCTCTCAATTTCGGGTTCCGACTTTGTGGAGATGTTCGTGGGTGTTGGTGCGTCGCGTGTGCGTGACCTCTTCGACCAGGCAAAGAAGGTGGCCCCATGTATCGTCTTCATCGACGAGATTGATGCCATAGGTCGTGCGCGAGGTAAGAATGCGGGCTTCTCGGGTAACGATGAGCGAGAGAATACCCTCAACCAGCTACTCACCGAGATGGATGGTTTCCAGACGAATACTGGCATCATCGTCTTGGCAGCAACAAACCGTGTTGACATCCTCGACAAGGCGTTGATGCGTGCTGGTCGCTTCGACCGTCAGATTGAGATAGGTCTTCCTGATGTTAAGGAGCGTAAGGCTATCTTTGATGTGCACCTCAAGAAGATAAAGCTCGACAACAAACTCGATAGAGAGTTCCTTGCCAAGCAGACACCGGGCTTCGCGGGTGCAGATATTGCCAATGTATGTAACGAGGCAGCGCTCATAGCAGCTCGTCACAATAAGGAGTGTGTAACACAGGAGGACTTCCTCGCTGCCATCGACCGTATTGTGGGTGGTTTGGAGCGTAGAAATATGCCTATGACAGCTACCGAGCGCCGCGCTACGGCTATTCACGAGGCGGGTCACGCTGTAATCATGTGGCGTCTGAAGAACTGCGATCCAGTGCTCAAGGTAACAATCATACCTCGTGGTCGCTCGTTGGGTGCTACATGGTATCTCCCCGAGGAGCGCGTAAACCACAATGTGGAGCACTTCATGCACAAGATGGCTGGCATGCTTGGTGGTCGTATCGCCGAGCAGGAGCTAATGTCAATCACAAGCACTGGCGCTATCAACGACTTGGAGCGCACCTCGAAGATGGCATATGCTATGGTGGCATACTACGGCATGAGCCCTGCGGTGGGTAACATCAGTTTCTACGACTCAACAGGTCAGCGCGACATGTTCACCAAGCCATTCTCTGAGAAGACTGCCGAGCTTATTGACAGCGAGGTACGCCGTCTTGTAGACGAGGCTGTGGTTGAGGCTCGAAGAATCATCAACGAGGAGCGAGTGAACATCGAGCGTCTTGCCGACATGCTTATTGCCAAGGAGACTATATTCTCGGAGGATATCGAGACTATCTTGGGTAAGAGCGCACAGCAGATAGAGAAGGAGCTTCACACTGAGGAGAAGACTATAATTGCTCGTACCGACGACAATGACAACAAGAACACCTCAACTGATGATATTGAGGAGGCTATAGTTGTAGAGCAGGTCGACAATGAGGATGTGGAGATTAAGTATGAGATAACCCCCGAAAGGGATAAAAACGATAAGGAGGAGTAGTCATGAGCGATAAGATGCGTAATCTAATAGTTAGAGCTCTAAGTGGCATAGTGCTTTTTATCGTGGTGGTTGCCGCTGCTTATGGCGGTAAGTATAGCTATGGAGCACTCCTTGCTATAATACTCTTTTTGGGTATGTTGGAGTTCTTCCGCCTTGCTAAGGCAAGTGGTTGTACTCCCCAAGTTATTGGGGGTCTTGTAGCGGGATGTGTGCTCTTCGTCGGAGGCTTCACCTACTTCTTGGGATATGAGAATACATTGGCTGCAGACTGGGCACTAATACTTGGTTGTTTGCTATACCTCGTATTGCTTATACCAGCAGTATTCGTCATCGAGCTTTTCAAGGTATCAACAACACCTTTGCGAAACATTGCATCAACACTGATGGGCGTATGGTATATAGCCTTTCCTATCACGCTGATGCTCTTCATTCCAATGATGCTTGGCGGTGGCACATGGCGTGCTGAGGCCTTCCTCTTCTATCTCTTCATTGTATGGGCAAACGATGTATTTGCCTATCTTGTGGGTGTCGCTATTGGCAAGCACCGCATGTGTGAGCGCATATCACCCAAGAAGTCGTGGGAGGGTTTCTTTGGCGGCATCATAGGAGCTCTTGGCATGGGTGCACTTGGTGCTACAGTCGTGGGCGGTCCTATGGCTATGTGGCTCGGCCTTGCAGCCGTAGTAGCCATCACGGGTGTCTTTGGCGACCTTGTGGAGTCGATGTTCAAGCGTGAGGCTGGCGTCAAAGATTCGGGCAATATACTTCCTGGCCATGGAGGCATGCTCGACAGATTCGATGCTATACTCATTTCATCGCCCTTCGCCTTCGCATATTTGTTTATATATCTAATGTAATTAATAACACTAACCTAAATACTATTTGCTATGAAGATTAATAAAGAGGGATACAAGATTATAGGTATCACAGGTCTTATCTGTCTTGTAATTTGGCTGTTGGCATACTGGTTTGTGAACACACCCGCAGGCTTTATGTTCTTCTTTGCCTTCTTCCTTATTATATTTTGGTTTTTCGTTGCAGCCTTCTTCCGTGAGCCACGACGAGTACAGATTCACGACGACGAACTTGTATTCTCGCCATGCGATGGTCGAGTTGTTGTTACGGAGGTGGTACACGAGCATGAGCATGTAGACTGCGAGATGTTGCAGATATCTATCTTCATGTCGGTGACCAATGTACACATGAACTGGTACCCTGTGGGTGGCGAGGTGGAGTACACCAAGCACCACCATGGTCGTTTTCTTGTAGCATGGCATCCAAAGTCATCTACCGAGAACGAGCGTGCTACAACAGTCATCAAGCTCAAGGATGGCCGTAGAGTGCTCATGCGTCAAATTGCAGGCTTCATAGCTCGCCGTATTGTCACCTACGCTAAGCCTGGCAAGCGTGTTAAGCAGAACGACCGCTTGGGCTTCATCAAGTTTGGCTCACGCGTGGATATCCTTATTCCTAAGGATTCGGAGCTCTATGTGGAGATTGGCGATCCAGTAATTGGCTCGCAGACACCAATCGCACGCCTTAAGCGTAAAACAAACGCATAGTATCATTAGGGGATGATGTAGCCACACTACACATCCTCTTTTAATTGTAATAGAGAGTTTAAGTAATGGAAATGATAAATGTTGAGGCAGAGGTAATCCACGGCAAGAAGATTGGCCGTGCCCTTGGCTTTCCCACCGCAAACATGATGATTGCGGGTTACGAAGATATTGGCCGAGGAGTATTTCGCTCGGAGGTAGTCATAGATGGCACAACCTATCGTGCCATGTCAAACATAGGTATCCGCCCCTCTGTAGGAGGTAAGGATGTATTGTTGGAGACCCATGTTATTGGCTTCAGCGGCGATTTGTATGGCCGTCGTCTACGCATCACTCTTATCGAACGCATCCGCGACGAGAAGCGTTTTGCCTCTATCAGCGAACTTAAGGAGCAGCTACAGCGCGACTACGACCTAATCCGTAATATGGAGGTATGGTAGTGGTCTAAGGCTGAAAAAGGAGAGTAAGCAACCCCATTATAATGGCAATGCCCTGTGTTCGACACAGGGCATTAGTTTTGATATCTGTTAGCAGCAACCCAGATGTTTATGGTCGCTGGGGCTATTATTGGAGATAATATTCGCAAATATCAAAAAAAATGACAAAAAAACACTATTGTGCTTGTAATAATAATCAGTAGGGCTATAGAGACATGTTCGGCGATGAAATTAAATTCACCGCCGAAAAGTGCTATCCGTTAAGGATACTATATAACTCTATCTATAGAGACGAGGGTAGCCTAACTACTTAGTGAGGGCCTGCGATATGTTGATGATGTAATCACCCATACGCTCAATCTCAGCAAGTGTATCGAGGAAGTACACGCTCGACTGGTAGGAGCCATTACCCTGCTCCATCTTCAGGAGCTCAGCCTCACGAATCTCGTTGCGTAGCTCGTTGAGCTCAACCTCAATATCTACAGCCATGCGCATATCTAACTGCGAGAGCTCACTACTCTTGAGGTTTTTAATCATGGTCTCATAAGCCCTATCAACCACCGAGAGCATCCTATCGAGCTGCGACAACTGCTCCGCTGTGAAGCTCTTAGAGTGGCTATTTCGGCGTCGAAGTATGCGGCTGATTGACTCACCAGAGTCACCAAGACTCTCAAGCTCACCAATGATGCGATACATATGCTTTGTCTCGGTGCGTGTCTCATCCGAGATACTATCCTCGGGCAATGAGTTTAGGAACTGTGCAATCTCATACTCTATGCGGTCCGATATCTCCTCATACTTAACGAGCTTATCACACGCAGCATCGAAATCCTTGGCGTTATTTGCCTTGAGGGCCTTGCGTATAACATCCACACTACGGCTTGAGATCTCAGCAAAGTGAACCATCTCGTTGCGAGCCTGGTCAATAGAGAGCTCTGCGGTTGAGAGTGGACCAGCAGCGATATACTTGAGCTTTACATTATCGTCATCAGCCGTAGACTTATCCTTGATGAGGAACATCACCGCCTTCACGAAGTATGGCACAAACCATATGAGGAGACATGTGTTAAAGACATTGAACAAGGTATGAAGCATTGAGATACCATAGAGTGAAGCGGTCTCCTGCTCAGGGGTCATGACAATATCTGCGCCGTGGACAATCTCCATAGGGTTAGGCAAGCCCATCCATGTGATTGATAGACCAACAAGCTTTAGGAATGGAACAAAGAGTGCCAAGGCCCATATCACACCAAAGACATTAAAGAGCGTGTGCGCCATGGCTGCGCGTCGTGCGTTGGCATTACCCACTGCAGCCGCAATATTTGCAGTAATTGTTGTACCGATATTCTCACCAAGTACCATTGCAGCACCCATCTCAAATGGTATCCATCCCATGTTCACCATGATAAGTGTGAGAGCCATGGTTGCCGACGATGACTGCAACACGAGGGTCAACAGTGTGCCAAAGACAAGGAAGATAAGCACCGAGCCAAAGCCAAAGCTTGTCCAATCCTGGATGAAGGCGAGCACCTCGGGGGTCTCACGAAGATCGGGCACAGCCTCCTTCATGAGCGAGAGACCCAAGAAGAGGAGCGAGAAGCCAATAACAAGCTCGCTAACATGGCGACGCTTATCGCGCTTCGAGAGGCTAAGGATGAAGCCTACGGCCATAAGAGGGATGGCCAAAGCCGAAATATCTGACTTAAAGCCAAGCCATGCCACCAACCATGCGGTAATAGTTGTACCGATGTTGGCACCCATGATAACACCGATAGACTGCGACAAGGTGAGAAGACCTGCATTAACAAAACCTACAGTCATCACCGTAGTTGCAGAAGAGGACTGTATCACTGAGGTGATACCCAGACCTGTCAGAACACCCTTGAAGGGGTTAGATGTCATTGCTGTAAGGAGGCCTCGCATCTTGCTACCAGCCGCCTTCTGCAAACCTGAGCTCATAAGGTTCATTCCGTAGAGGAACATACCCAAGGCTCCCAATAGTTGTAAAACTTGCATCATAATATATAAATTTGTCTTTTAATCTAAGTCTTAAAACGCCTCCGAGACCTATTACACCTCAAAGACAAGGCAAATATAGATAGCAAAAAAATGAATAGCAATAGCTGAAAAAAAATGTAACAAGAATTTAACTTCGTTGAAAAAATATTGCAACAAAACCAATGTAGGTGTAACAATTTCGACACAAAAGATACGGGGTAGTGACATCAAATGCCACTACCCCACACTCATATTTGAATAGATGTTTCTATGATTTCTTGCCGCAAAAAAGGCCCTTGGATATGTTGTATCGCATCTTTAGCAGATAGCGCGACTGCTGAGGTCTGTAGGCTAAGCAAAGAAGGAGTGTTGCTCCCCACTTGGCAACCTCGGCAAGATAGGCGCGAAACACTCTACCTCGACTCTTAGCACGCATACGCTGCGACACACCCACATTAAAGAAGAGCTTTTTGGTGTACTCCTCGGTTAGTTTCTCGTCATAGATGCGGTGGTAAATCATGGCACGAGGTACATAGTATATAGGTAGGTTGCGTCTACGCATACGCTCTACGAGGTCACACTCCTCACCACCAATGAGAGTTGCACCCTTACGTCCAAGTTCGGTATCGAAGAGCCCTATCTGCTCGAAGACAACGCTGCGCACAGCCATATTACCGCCACCAGGACACTTACTACGCGGAAAAGGCTTGATATAGTCGCCCAGATAGAGAGGGTTGGCAATGGGGCGAGCTACATATTGCGACATCCAACGAGGACGACCCGACTGATAATCAGCCACTATACGACCACCAGCCGCCATAGCCTCGGGATAGCGGTCGAAGAGGTTTATGTAGCGTAGAACGAAGTCTCTAACCACACTCTCATCGTCGTCGATAAAGGCTATAATATCTCCCTTGCTTAGAGCTATGCCACAGTTACGGGCATGCGATAGTCCCTGTTTAGGCTCAAAAGCATAGCGCATATTAACCTCGGGATGCTGGGCTATGAAGGTCTCGACAGTCAGATGTGTATCGTCCTGCGAATTGTTATCCACCACTATGCACTCCCATAGCGAGGAGTCTACACGCTGTGCGGCAACACTCTCGAGTGTTGTCAGCAGTTGACTCGAACGATTGTATGTGGGGATGACAAGAGAGAGGCGTACCATAGTTTTAGATCTACATATATTTTTGCAAAGTTAACAAAAAAAAGTAAAATTGGCTATCTTTGCACTATGAAATATAGTTTAGTAATCTTCGATTTGGATGGCACGCTGCTAAATACCATAGGTGACTTGGCAGCTTCGGTGGACTATGTCATGCGTAGTCGCAACCTCCCTGAGCATAGCGACGCAGAGTATAGAGCGATGGTTGGCGGAGGCATCAAGCGCCTTGTGGAGCGCGCACTACCCCCACATTTGGCAAGCGACAACGCCTATGTCGAGGAGTGTGTAACGCAGTTTCGCCGCTACTATGTAGAGAACATAGACCGTTATACCCTACCATATGAGGGCATGCATGAGCTACTATGCTCGCTACGCCGCGAGGGCGTGGCTGTGGCTGTGGCATCCAACAAGTTTCAGCATGGCACCGACCGCCTTGTGGCCAAGTTCTTTGGCGACATCGACTTTGTAGCCATTGAGGGTAATCGCGAGGGAGCACCCCTCAAGCCTGACCCTGCCATACTACACAACATACTCAACATTGCGGGTGTGGAGCCAACGAAGGCGGTGATGATTGGCGACTCGGGTATCGACATACAGACGGCCCAGGCCGCGGGCATAGATGTCATTGCCGTAGCCTGGGGATTCCGTTTCGTTGAGGAGCTATACGCCGCAGGGGCCACCAAGGTGGCCACAACAGCCGAGGAGCTACGCCAATTTATCGAGGCTTAGCAGAGACCCTAAGCATGACAATATAGGCGCACCTCGTTGGCCGTGATACGCTCATCACTAAGGATTATGAGTCGCTCGACAACATTGTGCAACTCCCTAATATTACCCGTCCAACGACAGTGCGATAGTATGTCTATGGCATCGTTGTCTATGCCCTTTATGGCCATGGCGTGACGCGAGCATATCTCGGCAATGAAGTGGTCGACAAGAAGGCCTATATCGCCCTGACGCTCACGCAAGGGTGGCACATCTATTTCTATGACACTGAGGCGGTGATATAGGTCCTCACGGAAGTGGCCGAGTTCTATCTCGTGGCGTATATCCTTATTTGTTGCCGCCACCACACGCACATCTACGGGGATGTCCCTATCGCCACCCACACGCGTAATCTTATTCTCCTGCAAGGCACGCAGCACCTTAGCCTGTGCCGATAGCGACATATCACCAATCTCATCCATGAAGAGCGTACCACCATCAGCAAGCTCGAACTTACCCTTACGCTGTCGTACAGCAGAGGTAAACGACCCCTTCTCGTGGCCAAAGAGTTCACTCTCGATAAGTTCCGAGGGTATGGCAGCACAGTTGACCTCAACAAAAGGGGCTTGGGCGCGGTTGCTCTCCAGGTGTAGCCAACGAGCAACAAGCTCCTTGCCTGTGCCATTCTCTCCAAGTACCAACACACGAGCATCCGACGGAGCTACACGATGTATCATCATACGCACATGCTCTATGGCCTCGGAGCACCCTATGATTGGCTGTGTGGCACAATTCGTGCGTCTTGAGGGGGTGCGCTGCGACGGACGACTGCGACACACCTCATCGCCACCATCCAACATACTAAGACTACGCAGTCGCCACAACAGGCGATTCATGTCAATGGGCGTTGTGAGGTAGTCGATAGCACCGCCACGCACAGCCTCAAGAGCTGACTCTACGCTGGGCTCCTGGCCGATGACAATCTTCGGTAGATCTATGTCACATGGTGCTATGTCGCTACCTACGATAAGGGCATCGCAAGGCGTGGTGCGACATATCTCGTGAGCCGACTGCTCGTTGTCAGCCTCAAGGGTGACAAAATTTTCGAACTTAAGGCGCTCCACCAGAGAGTTGCGAAGGCTTTTAGAGTGAAAGAGGAGTAAAATTTTTATCATAGTTTGTTTTTGTGAAAAAATTGCATTTACTTTGTGGAGATAAACTCCGTTTATCATCGTCCTGCCACGACCTACTATGTTGTCAATGCAGGTGCATGGGAGTAAAATTTTGGATAAAGATTTCCCCTTTTATTCATTGTTGCAAACCAACAAGAGGATATTGAACCAAACACAACATATTTGTTGACCAATATTGCATTTTTATAGTTCATTGCTATATTCCAATACACCTATGGAGATTAAAAAAAATTATAACTATACACGCCGTAAGCTATACCTTCCTGAGTATGGTCGCCACATCCAAGAGATGGTCGACTCGCTACTACTCATCGAGGATAGAGTGGAGCGTACCCGTCAGGCTAAGGCTGTCATCGCCGTAATGGGTAATCTCAACCCCATGTTGCGCGACACCGAGGATTTCAAGCATAAGCTCTGGGATCACCTCTTCATAATGTCGGACTTCCAACTCGATGTCGACTCGCCATACGCACAACCATCACGCCAAGACCTGATGATAACACCCCAAAAGTTGAAGTACCCTCAGTCGCGCATACTCTTCAAACACTACGGCAAGTACACCCAGCAGCTGGTGCGCGCCATTGCCGAGGAGCAGAAATCGCCACACACCGTAGCCAAAATCATGGAGGTGGCACGCTACATGCGTAGCAAGAGTTTCGAGTATAACAACGAGCACCCCAATAACGAGGCCATAATTCGAGATATAAAGCTAATGGCTGGTGGTGAGTTTGATGCCGACTTCAGCGAGATTAGCACAATGCGTAGCGAGTATCACCGCCACGCACAGCCACAGCGCAAACAGCAGCGAAAGCAGCAACCACAGCGCAACAATAATGGCCGTAAGCAGAATAAGAGCGCACACAAGAGTCAGCCACGACACAGTGCCCACAAATAGAGACAAACCCAACAACATAACACAAGCATAAATAGTGATGAATAGATACCTTTTAGCTATTGCAATTTCATTAGTAACCCTTGTGGCATGCCAGGAGCAGCCAAAGGAGAGTGGCTCAGAGAGCCTAAAAACAACCATCTCAGGTAAGCTCGACAACACAGCTATTGCGAGCATCACCCTTGAGCGTATAGCCAACGACTTTGCATCAGCAGAGCAGATTGAGAGCCTTGCAGCTAAAGCCGATGGTGAGTTTAGCTTCAGCCTCGACATCCCAGCTGATGCCCCTGCGACATACTATCAACTAAACCTTGGCGAGGAGCATACACCCGTGAAGCTCGTCGTAGCGGCTGGCGACAACATCAAGGTCGATGTAGAGGCGGTTGATGGTTTCTACACCCAGTATAGCGTCGAGGGTTCTGAGGAGTCTAAACTCATATGCGAGTTCAACGACCTATATTTTGCCGATGTTAACCACTTTGTGACAACCTTCGAGCAGGAGCCATCGAAGAGTGGCGCAATAGCAAGAAAGCCTATACAAGCACAGGTGGGCTTTGTGACAAAGTATGCCGATAGACTCGCTGCCATATATGCTCTCAACGAGAACTTCTATGGCGTGCAGGGCATCAATATGGTTCACATCGAAATGGTGCGTGACGGTCTTGAGCAGAGCTATCCCACTTCGCCATACCTCGATATTCTGAATCGTGAGATAGAGCTAAACAGCATGCTTGCCAACGCCAAGGAGAGCGCCTATTTCGACATCACTCTCACCGACATAAATCGCAAGCCACATACCCTCTCGACATTCAAGGGCAAGGTAACACTCCTCTGCTTCTGGTCGGTATATGAGCCATTCAGCACACCATTCATTGGTGAGTTCAAGCAGATTTATAACCGCTACAACGAGAAGGGCTTGGAGGCATACTTCGTATCTACGGATAGCAATCGTAGCAACTGGATAAAGAGTGTCACAGCACAGCAGCACCCATGGACATCGGTATATGGCTTCGACAACCCTGCAGTATTCACAGCATACAATGTGGAGGTAACACCCACAATCTATATCATCGACCGTAAGGGTGACATCATGAGATACCCTATCGTATCGGCAGATATGAAGGAGTTGGAGAGGGTTATTAAGGAGCGTTTGTAATGTACTACTTCGTATCGGACATACACCTCGGTAGTGGCGATGCCACACAGCAACAACGCGTGGAGGATGCCTTCTGCCGTTGGCTCGACAAGGTGGGCGAGGATGCCAAGGCGATATACCTTCTTGGCGACATCTTCGACTTCTGGTTCGAGTACCACAATGTAGTCCCCAAGGGCTATGTTAGGGTTCTTGCGCGACTCTCGGAGCTCACACGACGAGGCACTGATGTGGTATTCATCACCGGCAACCACGACATGTGGTGCTACGACTACTTCGAGCGCGAGTGCGGCATAAAGATATTTCGCAAGCCACAGCGTGTAGATATCCTCGGCAGCTCCTACCACCTTGCTCATGGCGACAACCTCAACATCAAGGATAAGCCTATGCTTAGGGCGATGAACGGTTTCTTCCGCTCGTCGGTGGCACGCTTCATATTCAGTTGGCTCATACACCCCGACCTTGCGATGAAGTTTGGACGATGGTGGAGCGGCAAGTCGCGCAAGAGCCACACGGGCGATACCATCACTCCCGAGTCGCTAAACTTCCTTGTGGAGTATGCTCGCGGCCATAGGGCCGAGAATCCCAATATCGAGGGCTATATATTTGGACATATGCACTACCCATATATCTACGACAACGATGGACTGAGGGTTTTGTTCCTCAGCGACTGGTCGGGTGAGGAGGCTACATACTGCCATATTGATGGTATGGGCAATGCACAACTTAAAACCTTTGCAATAGATGAGACAGTATCTTGACCTTATAGATAAGATATGCCGCGAAGGCGTAGTTCGTGGCGACCGTACAGGCACTGGCACTAAGGGCATCTTCGGCTACCAGATGCGCTTCAACCTCGCCGAGGGCTTTCCACTACTCACAACCAAGAAGGTCTTTATGAAGGGTGTGGTCCACGAGTTATTGTGGTTTCTCAAGGGCGACACCAACATCAAGTACCTTGTGGATAATGGTGTGCATATATGGGATAGCGACGCCTTTCGCTACTACAACGAGCTATGCGTGAAGCATGGTGTGTTGCCTGTGGACATGGAGACCTTCCTCTCAGCCGCAGGCGTGGAGTCACCCATCGAGGGCTACCGTTTTGGCGACCTGAACAATGTATATGGCTACCAGTGGCGTAGCTGGCCTAAGGGCAATGGCGAGACTATCGACCAGATAGCAAATGTCATAGATACGCTCAAGAATAACCCTACATCACGTCGCATGATAGTGTCGGCATGGAATGTTGCCGATGTGGAGAGCATGGCACTACCACCCTGCCACACCATGTTCCAGTTCTTCGTGGCCGAGGGCAAGCTATCGTGCCAGCTATATCAGCGTAGCGCCGACACCTTCTTAGGTGTGCCGTTCAACATCGCGTCGTATGCACTACTTACGATGATGATAGCCAAGGAGTGTGGCTTGGAGCTCGGCGAATTTGTGCATACATTGGGCGATGCACACCTATACCTCAACCACCTGGAGCAGGCCCACGAGCAGCTGCAGCGTGAGCCACGCAAGCTACCTACGATGCGCCTTAATCCCGAGGTAAAGTCGATATTTGACTACAAGTACGAGGACTTCACCCTTGAAGGCTACGACCCACACCCAGCAATAAAGGCACCGCTATCGTTCTAAAGATTTAGTAATTTAAAGTACAACCAATTGTATGGTAAGCATAATCGTTGCCATCGCACAGAATGGCACTATTGGCGATAAGAACTCGCTACTGTGGCACATCAAGGAGGATATGCGTTTCTTCCGTACCACCACCTCGGGCCACGCCGTAATCATGGGTCGTAAGACCTTTGAGTCGCTCGGCTCGAAGCCTCTGCCCAAGCGCACAAACATCGTCATCACACGCTCGGATGCTAAGTTCGAGGGTGCACTCACAGCACACTCCCTGGAGGAGGCTATAGCCATGGCCGAGGGCGACGAGGAGATATTCATCATGGGCGGTGCGCAGATATATGGCATAGCCTTGGATGTTGCCGATAGGATGTATATCACACGCGTAGAGCGCGACTATGAGGGCGACACTACATACCCTGCTATTGACTTTACAAAGTGGGAGCTTACCTCTGTTGAGCGCCACGAGCGCGGCGAGGAGTATGAGTATCCCTTCGAGTTCAGAATCTACGATAGGGTTAAGTAGAGACTAAGGATAGAGAATTTAATGAAGTTAGGGAGGTTGGTGACATAGATCACTACCTCCCTAAACTCTTTGAACGCGCACCCCTAAACGCTCTAAACTCCATATGTATATCTCACACCTAAATCAGCAAGAGGGTAATTTGTTGTCAGAGTGGTGCAGATGTGGTATATCGCAAAATAATAACCCACGGGATAGTACATGAAGTACAGCCCGTGGGTTATCACTTTCTGGGATATGACGCAGATACGCCACTATCACAATAAATGGAATTTCTCGATAGACGGCTGCAGATACTTTCGCTCGGCAAAAAAAGCAAATGGACTGTACTTGGCGTACAGTCCATTCGCATTTATTTTCGATAGCGGCAGTAGGTGTCTGCCTTATCTCGGGAAATTAGAAGTTGTAAGTACAAGTAATACCGAAGTTACCCCAACCCGCACCAAAGAAACCAACTTTAGCATCGTCGTCGCCAACATAATTCTTACCGTGAAGTACAACACCAAGTACTGGAGTGTAGTCAGCAGAGAGTGATACTGGAGCCTTCTTGAATGTGTAGCCAAGACGAGCCATACCTGCAGGGCCTACATAGCAAAAACCCTTAGCACCACCAATATTAACACCGACACCGGCGTCGAAGAACCATGTACCAGCATCTGGAGTCCAGTCCATATCGAGGATGTGCCAGTTGTACAAAGCAGTAAAGTCAGCAGACACGCCACCCAACCATGCCATACCAAAACGACCCTCAACATAGTTATCGTGGTTAAGAGTATACTGACCTACAGCCTGCAAACCTGAACCGATACGACCACCGACTTTCCAATCCTGTGCAAATGCGCCAGAAACGCACAATACAGCTACGAGAGTAAGTAAAAATTTCTTCATAATTGTAATGTTTTTTAAGTTTAAGAATTTTTTATCGATTACAAATATAATATTTTATCTCTATATTACAAAATTTTATACTTAAAAAAAGTCGCAACATATGAACATTTATACCACAGCCCCCTCTAAATGGCACTATGGCGCATTAGGAGGGGGCTGCATTAATTTGCGAAATTTGTATCATATCAACGCTCGATAGTACTCACCATAGCCAATCATGCTAATCGACAAGGTGCTATATCAAACAAGGATATTTGGTTATTTTGTTGTGAATGGTTCAAGCTCAATATACTTCGCACCATTGTTCATATCGACAACCTTAATACACATAGTATAGGATGTGTTATACTTAAGAGCATCCCACCTATAGTCGTACTGCGACTCTAAGAACTGACGCATGAAGTCGTGGCTAAGACCAGGAACAAGCGAGAGCATACACTCCTCATAGCTGTCGTAACCCGCCTGGAGGTACTTACCATCCTTAATCTCCTGGAGGTTAGAGGTCTCCATCATAGCTACATAGCAGCACCATACATCGTCACCGAATAGACAGTCGAATGTAACATCGTTAACACCAATCTCCTTAATCGCAACATCCACAGTACCCGTACCCTCAGCCTCGGCATTGGTGCGAACCTGTACAACATCAACACCGCCAAGGAGGCTATTCTCCTGACCCTCGCTATAGTCCATCAACGCCGCAAGGATAAGGTAGTCGGTAGAAGAGGTAACATTCATCTGAAGGCCTGGCACATACTCACATATCTTGCCATTCTCCCAGTTGAAGGTAAGAGGGCCCTCGAGCATAAAGCCATAGGTTACAACCCATGCACCAGGGTTAGACTGCGTCTGATCGTAGGTGCGCTTATCAACAACCGAGCAACGCCAATACTGACCCTCCTCAGCATTGATTCTAAACTGGAACGATGTGGAACCTACCTCCAACACCTCGATAAGATCTTTAGAGCCATTATCGTCACCCTCGGGCACTGAGGCACCAGAGAGAATACCATTGTAGTAGCCCTGGATGCTCTTTGACACGCCATCCTCCTCATAGGTGAGCATCATATATATAGCATAGTAGCCATCAACAACATCTACCGTAACATAGCCATCGGTGAAGAGATAGCCCTCGCCATCGGCGCTCTTGCCCGCAGGAACATAACCCGATGTCTCGCTGTGGATGGTATAGGGATGATAGTTGGTTGCAAAGGTGTAATTACCATATGGGAAGTAGAGACTCATGGTCTCATCAAGGGTATAGAAGTCCAAGATGATGCGGTCGCCATTGTCACGCACAAAGGTAACATAGTAGTTGTATGGCTGATACCAACGACCATCCTTAGTCTTGGTGATTACGATGTTCTCCACGCCCTCAATATCGGGAAGCTCGAAGTCATCCTCTTTATCCTCTTTATCATCGTCATCGTTGCTACCGCCCTGCGCCTTAGTCTTCATAATAAGCGTATTAGAGAGGGCAACACCAACATCATTGCGTGCCGCAACAACGACATAGTAAGTGGTATTGCTCTTGAGGTCCTCAACATTAACCACACCACTTGTTGTGATTTTAGTACCCTGAGCAAAGACCTCATCTACGGAGATAATATCACCATCGAAGAGCATATAGGCACACTCCGAAGCGTTGGTGGTCGAGACAGCAAACGAGATTGAATTTGTAGTTGTATCAACAGCAACAATCTCTGCCGTAGGCGCATGACCTCCACCATTAACAGTGTCGCACGCCACAAATGCCAACACCGAGCATAGGGCTATGGCAAATAGCTTAAGTAATTTAGTCATATTTGTTTATGTTTTTTAGTTGAACTCACCAATTATAGCACAAAGGTAAAAATTATTTTTTATTAGGACACACTCTCTGCCACATAATATAGTAAAAAGGTGAGGCTTCTGCTTGGCCCACATCTCTGGGCAAACAAAAAGAGCCGTTAGCTACCCTACTGTTAACATGTCAGTAGTAGTAGATAACGACTCTATTGTCAATACGCTCAACCCTGTGATATAAGCCTACTATGAGAGGTTTGAGCGATCCTGCCTATCGGGGGCATTGGCCTCCATCTCGTTCTGCATAGCAATCATCTCTACGATGTCGGTAGCTCGCTCCGAGCCTCCTATCTGGACAACCATGTTCCAGTGCATCTCCAACTGCACTATGCCATTCATCACCGAAAGTGTTCCCATTACGCGATTCTCGGGGGCGAGGATAACTACACCATCAACATCGGTGTACTGGGCAAAGAAGTGCGTTGCAATGACTACATCGTGGAGCGTGGGCACTGTTCTAATCTCGACATTATGAGGTTGCACACCCAAGGCCGTAAAACCCTCTACAAGAGGCATAAGGTGGTTTTCGATATGCTCCTCAAAGCAACGAACTACGACAATGCCGAACTTCATGTTTGTTGCCGGCAAGTCGACCATGTCGCCTATATTTAGTCGTGAATCAGTCATTGAGCCCAGGGGCGATGATTACCAAATGTGCTTGCTGATATCCGAGTGCTTAACCTCGAAAGAGGCAGACTTATCAACACCGTTAGGGATGTTGGTTGGGTCGATGCCAAGGTCTGGATACTTAGCTACGATATCCTTGTAGCACTGCATAGCAGCCTCACCATTGCCAAGGTGGCTGTAAACACGAGCCAACTTCTCGTTATAGGTAATGAAAGAGTGCTTGTCGTCGCTTGCATTAACAGCAGCCTTGAAGTTCTCGATAGCAACATCCATGTTACCCTCCTGAACAGCGATATCGCCACGAAGGCCATAAGCTGCAGCGTTGATCATAGCACCAAGAGCACCCTCCTGGAAATCCTCGAACTTAGCGATGTAAGCCTTAGCGCTCTCCATGTCGCCCTCTGAAAGGAAACGACCTGCAGCGAGGAAGTTTGCGAGGTTTGCAGATGGCGTGCCAGCATGCTCGCTGTTATCTGCAACTGTAGCTACGCTCTCAGCGTCGAACTCAACAACAACCTTTGATGTAAGATCTGTCTCTGCCTTAGTAAGGCGCTCCTGCTCCTGGCCCTCAGAGTAGCCGTCGTAGATGAAGTAGCCACCAACAGCTACACCAATAACTACCAAAATCCAGAGAAGAGCCTTGCCATACTTCTCGAATAATACCTCCAACTTACCCTTTGCCTCAACGATAACGTCAGTGTTGGGTGTGTTAACTTTGTTTGCCATAGTTAGTTATAGTTTTTAATTATTATTTTTCAAATCACATTACGCAATTCATCCTACAAATGTACAATAAAAAGTTTGAATAATAAAACATATTTATTAAAAAATGTAGCTATAGTAATATTTTGTTGCAACTCACCAAAAAAAGAGCTATCTTCGCAGATGTATTTAAATGAGTAGAAATAATTATGGTGCTCGACACTCTATCGATACTAAACTTTAAGAATATACGCGACGAGAGGCTTCAACTATCGGCGGGCATAAACTGTTTCGTGGGCGACAATGGCGCAGGCAAGACCAATATCCTGGACGCCATACACTACTTAGCACTCGCCAAGTCGATGTACACCATGACAGATGCACAGAGCATAACACATGGTGAGGAGTTCTTCATGCTCGACGGTAGCTTTCTTAGCGACAAGGCTAAAAAGGAGCTGGTGGTATGCTCATACGCTCGACGCACAGGCAAGATGCTAAAGCACAATGGCAAGGAGTACGACAAGCTCTCGGACCATGTGGGCCTCATACCCATAGTCATGGTATCACCTGCCGACACCTCGCTCATTAGCGACTCAGCCGAGGAGCGTCGCCGCTATCTCAATAGGCTCATATCGCAGATGGATAGAGGCTACCTCACAGCCCTTGTCAAGTATAACACCGCACTGCAAGAGCGTAACTCGCTGCTCAAGTGTAACCCCGCAGAGGATATACTACTTATCTACGACGCCATGCTTGCCGCCTCTGCCGACATCATATATCGCCGTCGTAGCGAGACCATAGAGCTCATGCGCCCCCTTGTCGAACGCTACTATGCCGAGCTCTCTGAGGAGCGCGAAGTCATAGACATGGAGTACCGCTCTGAGTTGCAGCGAGCACCTCTTGATGAGCTACTCCTCGCCTCACGCCAGAGGGATTTTGTCAACGAACACACCACCTCGGGAGTCCACCGCGACGAGTTACTACTCACCATTGGCGGTCACCCACTGCGTAAGTTCGGTTCACAGGGACAGCAGAAATCATTCCTCGTGGCTCTGAAGTTGGCCGAGTATACACTCCTTGCACGCCATGCCGAGGAGCGCCCAATACTCCTTCTTGACGATCTGTTCGACAAGCTCGATATGCGTCGCGTGGCACAGCTATTGAGGCTTGTGGGAGGCGACATGTTTGGCCAGATATTTATCACCGACTGTAATAAACACCGCTTGCAGAGTACACTCGATGATGCGGGTGTGGAGTATAAATTGTTCAACATCAGTAACGGCACATCAACGCTATGAGACGCACCAAGACACAACCCATAGGCGTGGTGCTTGACGAATTTTTCAAGCGCCCGTTTGTTGCCCGCAAGCTCGCCGAGGGACATATTCCCGACTACTGGTACGAGGTAGTGGGCGAACACATCGCCAAACTCACACTCGACATGTCGCTTATAAACAACATACTATATGTGCGTATGGCCACAGGTGTTGTGCGCCAGGAGATATTCTACAAGCGCGACAGCATCATGCAGCGCATGAACGAACGCGCAGGCATGCAACTCATAAATGCCATCATCGTGCGATAGAGGCTTAGCACACAGAATGAATAAAGGTCTATCCAACACTCGTTGGGTAGACCTTTTAGTTTCACATAGATGAAACTCAGAGACAACGCTTTGTGCAGGTGATAGCAAAAAAGCCCCGACAAGGGACAGTACAAAGCGTACTACTCATTGTCGGGGCTATTTGTTAGAGGCAGTAGACAACTGCCTTAACTTGCAGGATTACCAGAGAGATACCTCCTCACCAGTGAGAGGATCGATTGCAAATGGCTCGCAGAAGTTACCATCCTCACCTACCCATGTAGTATAGATGAAGGTCATCTCAGATGAACCATATGGGAAGAAGATGTATGGTGCATCGCGCTCCTCAGAGTGGTAAACCTCCTCGAGGTAGTTGTCACCATCAGTATCCTCCCACTCTACCCACTCACGGAGGTAGATACCAGACTCCTGCCACTCGAAGCTCTTACCCTGCTCGTTCATACCGCCAGTATCGCAGCATGTCATAATCTCAGCAATAAGCTTCTCAACAGTATTCACATTTGTACCCAACTCCTCGTTGATGAGGTTATCGCGGTACATTGCTGCAGTGTAGATCTTAGTGTGAGGTGCTGGGAGACATGACCAGCTGAATGACATGAAGAGGTGTGGGTTATCCTCAACCATCAAGACAGTCACTGTAGGCTTAGTCTCCGCCCACTGTGCCTGGTCGCGAGTAACAACAGTACCGATGTTTGCGATAGGCTTGAAGTAGCAAGAAGTAGCCTCAGAGTATGTACCATCAGCAGCGTAAGCAACAACTACAACTACATACTCAACATCCATCTCAAGACCTGTGAGTACGATAGAAGGCTCCTCGGTCTTGTAGACATCGTATGAGTCGTGATTCATGATAATATACTCACCTGCCTTCTTCACTGTACCACCATATACCTCTTTCCAATCAGCATCCGATGTCTTGCAAACGATATACGCGTAGTTTGTTGCGCCCTCGCAGCTAAGGTTGATAAGGGTGTTGTCAATCTTGTACTCCGTAAGCTCGGCAGTAAGCACGAGGTTAGTATTGTACTCGATGCTCTTTGTTGTGAACTCCTGCTTGAAAGGCTTACCAATCTTACCCTCAGCATCTACAGCTACAGCGAAGAATGTAAGCTTAGTACCTGGCTTAACACCACCGTAACGAGCAACAACAGCCTCGTTAGACTTCACCTGGTAGCCCTCCTCAAGGAGCATGTCGATAACATAGTTGTCATCAGGGTATGCTGAAGCCATGTATGAAGGCATAGCGTTGTAGAACATCATGATGTGCTCCTCATTGGTATTGAGAATCATCTCAATATAGTCATAAGCGATAGTAGGCTCACCAACGATGTTAACCTCCATATCACCATCACGAGTGTAGTCCTGAGTAGAGAATGTCCAAGAGATTACATTATCCTCAAGATATACATGCTTAGAGTTATCAGCGAGGTAGTATGCAACATACTCGGTGCCATACTCAAGAGCAGCGCCCTCGGTGAAGAGCTCTACGAATGAGCCTGTGTACTCCATGTTCTCGTGATTAGCGTAGAAGTAGTCAGGGTTCTCGGTGTAGTAGTTAGCAATGTATGCTGCGTCGAACTCCTCAGCCTTGGCATAGCCAAGCATATAGTTTGCAGAGCTCTTAGTAGTGAATGTTACATTTGCATCGAAGAATGATTCCGAGTTAACCTTGAACGATACAGAGCTGTGAGTGTAGCTCTCGGTGAAGAACTCATCGTCTGAAACATAGAGGTCACCCTCCTCATTGGTGCGAGGAACGACATACCAGAAGATATACTCAGTGCCAACAGCCATGTTTGAACGCAACTCCTTGTATGGGAGGTATGCTGAAGTATCCTCCATGAATGTGAGCTGAGTAGCGTAGCTTGATGTACCGCCACCAAGAATTTTATTTGAGTAGTCCTTAACCTTATCGATAGTGAATGAGTTTGCTGGGTAGAGACCGCAAATCATGAAGTTAGTACCGTAGCCGACCTCAACATGAGCACCCTCCAAAGTGAAGTAAACCTTAGCTGGGTTAGTAGATACCTTGATGCTTGCGATAGCCGAAGCGCCATTGTTGAAGGTAACCATGAGCTTTGCTACGCCCTCGCGTACTGCATTACCAGCCTCGATAGCCTCGAGTGTAGGAGCAGTGAAGTAGAGGATCATGTTGCCACTCTGAACATTGTGAACGGTCTCACACTCCCAACCTTTAGGGGTTGTTGTAAGGAAGTCTGCAGCATCCTCAGCGTCGATAGAGAATGGAGTAGTCTCGCCATATGCTGTGAAGATTGCATCGTAAGGAAGGATGATGCGGCCATTCTGCATACCAACCTTCACCTCAGTACCATCAGCGAGGGTAACAACACAGTAGAGAGCCAATCTGTTACCATCAGCGTCGGTGCGCCAATCAGAGTAGACAACCTCTACATCCTTGATGATGCTGTCAGCAACAGACTCAGTGTAGCCAGTCTGAATCCAGGTGATACCACCGTCGAATGATACCTCGATAACGCCATCGACAATCTGTGTCTTAGGTGCTGTCTCGGCAACAGGCACTGCCTTGCCATCAACATAGATAGGCTGTGCATTGCCAAGGCCATCGTATGCTGCCCAGCAGAGTACGCCATCAACCATAGTTGTAGTCACGAGGTTTGCAGGCACCTTGTCAGCCTCTGGGTAGACATTAATCTTTGTACCGTCAGAGAGGATAATCTGCTTGCTACCATCCTGCTGCTGCTTAACATCAGTAACAGTTACAAGGCCATTAACCATGTCTCTGATAGCATTAAGCTCATTCTCCACCTGCTCACGCAAGTCTGCAAGCTCCTGCTTGATGTCATTAATTTCGCCCCAAACCGCAGTATCGTCATACTGACATGATACCGATGAGAGAGCCACAGCCACTGTTGTAGCCACAACAGCCACAACTGACTTAAGGTTCGTAAAGAATCGTTTCATAATGTAAATGTTAATATATTTGTGCTATTATTCCACAATAGAGCGAAAGCCAATATGGCTATTAGCTCACAAATATAATAATAATTTTCTAAAGGACAACTAACTTGATGATTTTATTTCAATTAAGCGCGTCACATAGCTGCCACAGCCAAATGTAGGCAATATACAAAAAGAGGAAATATTCGAAATATTTATCGAACATCCCCTCCTTAGTATGGAGTCCATAACATGCATAGGCGCTAATTGCGCTACATTCGAGGCACCAAATTATTTAGATGCAAACAACAATCTGCGCCCCTATTCGTAGCTGACAACCAAGCTACCCTATCGCTACTTCTGTGCTTCGCTCTTGAGTCGAGCAATCTCAGCCTTTGACTGAGCTACATTACTCTTGTGATACTCAACGACAGATTGAGTCTTTGCCTTGGCAGCAGCAACCTCCTGCTTGCGGCGAGTCTTCTCCTGCTTATAACGATTCTTAACCTCATCGCGCTTCTCACGAGCAATACTTACACGACGCTTCTGCTCCTCGACAATACGCTTATACTCCTCATTAGCCTCGTCATAACTCTCCTTAGCCTCATCAAGGCGAGCATTAGCAGCCTCCACAACACGACGCTCCTCGTTACGAGCATCCTCCACGGCCTTCTTCTGTGCCGAGACAGCCTGATCATGAGCAATCTTAGCAGCAGTAAGTTCGCTATGCTGCTCCTGAGCCGATAGTGTGCCCACAGCAAACATCAGCACAACCAAAAGAAATAGTCTCTTCATACCCAACTAAGTTTTTAGGTGTTACATTTAGACAAATGTAGCACATTTTTTTCAATTATCAAAAAATTAGCTCTTTTTGTCGGAGTTATCTACTTGGGGGTTGCAAATGCTTCGTCATCTCGAGCGAGTGCAGCGAGCATGGTAATCTCCTTGCGCCATGATGGAGATTGCCACGGGCTGATGCCCTCGCAATGACGACAGGGCTGCCCTCGCAATGACGCGGAATTATCAACACCCGTCTTCTCTTTGGCCCCTTGGTCTCGTTGGTCACTATTTTTTTGGACCATAGGGACCTGAAAGACCATTGGGACCAAAACGAAGTCGCGGGCACACACTGATACTCGACCTCTCTTCGGTCCCTTCGGTCTCTTTGGTCCCTCTCTACCCCTCTGTCTCTCAATAAAAAAAGGGCCCCAGAGAAGAGGCCCCTTAACTCACAAGATTACTTAGTGAACTCGATGATACGCACGCCTCGAGCCTCCACATTAAGATTTGTCATGTCAACAACCTCGCCGGTGATAACATCGCGACCCACGGTTAGGTCGTTAGATATCTCGGCATAGCGTGACCAAGGCACCTTATGCTCGCGACCACTATTATTGACATAGACGAAGACAACATCGGTGTCATTATAGCGGAAGAAGGCATATGTATTATCGCGGTCGATAAAGTGAAGAGTCTTACCGCTGTGGATTACCTCCTTATTCTTACGCCAGTTCATAAGGTGGCGTGTGTAGTCAAAGAGAGCCTTAGCATCACCCGTCTGCTCATCGCGGTTGAAGAGGTTGACAGCATCGCCATCCCAGCCACCAGGGAAGTCCACACGGAGTGTTGGGTGTCCCTTAGAGCGGTCTGTTGAACGGAACATAAGCTCGTCGCCATAGAGTATCTGAGGCATACCGCGCATGGTACATAGTAGCGAGTGTACAATCTTCATACTACGAAGATCGCCCTCGCAAACATCGGCAATACGGTCGGTATCGTGGTTGGCAGCCATAATCATCATGTTCGACAAGTCGTGATATACGAAGTCGTGAGAAAGCACATCGTAGACACGAGTCATGCCACGGCCCCAGCCACCATCGTCGCCACACTCAGTCATTGCAGCACGCAAAGCGTCGTGTAATGGGAAGTCCATGATCGACTTGAGGTGCGAGTTGAAACCATCCTTATTGTAGTTGTCACCCTGCCAGTAAGCGAGCTGAGGGATAGAGCTTGTCCATACCTCACCCACGATATTGAAGTTGGGGTACTCCTCCATAACAACCCTACACCACTCACTCATAGGCATCTTCTCGTTATATGGGTAAGTATCAACACGGAAGCCATCCAAATCGGAGTACTCTATCCACCATATAGCCCACTGCTGGAAGTAGCGCAAGAGGTATGTGTTGTCGAGGTTCATATCGGCCATAGAGCGATCGAACCAGCCACTCTCCATCTGGTAGAGGTCTGCCGATGAGGCGTTGAAGTCCATGTTTGTTGAGAAGGTCCAATTCGACTGAGTATAGCTATCCCACTGGTGTGTCCAGTCCTTGAATGGCTGGTCGCTGTACCACCAGTGTGTTGTAGAGCTATGGTTAGGCACGATGTCCATGATAACCTTAAGACCGCGCTTATGACACTCCTCGACATATCTCTTGAACAGTTCGTTAGTACCGAAGCGTGGGTCAATGAAGTAGTAGTCGCTACATGAGTAGCCATGGTACGACGCGCCATTCTCATCGTCAAGCAAGAGGGGGGTCGACCAGATGGCCGTAGCACCAAGGTCTGCGATATAGTCGAGGTGGTCAATCATACCCTGAAGATCGCCACCATGGCGACGACCAGCCTTCGAACGATCGGCCTTCTCTACTGTATTATCCGTGCTATCGTTGCTCTCATCGCCATTGGCAAAGCGGTCTGGCATGATAAGATATACGAAGTCGGCAGTGGTGAAGCTCTCACGCTCGCGCGAGCCATCACGACGCTCAGCAATAGTATAGGCATAGTCGTACTTGCGCTTGCCATCCGAGAAACGGAGGGTGTAGTCACCCGCTTTGGCATCCTCGGCAATAGCCACATCAACGAAGATATAGTTTGGGCTATCTGCCTTATGTATCTGAGTCACCTCAACACCAGCATCTGCTGGAAGGATAGTAACATCGTATGTCGAGACACCCTCGCCATGCACCATGAGCTGGAGAGGTGTAGACATACCCACCCACCACGATAGTGGCTCGATGTGCTCAACCTTGAGTCGTGGCTTGGCAGCCTCCACCGATGTGATGGTGGTCATAAGGGCCACAACGAACAAAATAAATCTCTTCATATCTTACTTTTGTATTAATATCTGATAGTGCCATGGGGCTATATCCCTCTCCACATGGCTATCCACCACGACCATCTCACCAGTCATAGCATCGTAGTAACGACCAGCATATATGCCTGTATTGAAGTCGGCATGGATAACATAGGGCGAGAGGTTCATGATGGCAAACACACGGCTGCCACGCACCTCGCGCACGAAGGTCATCATGCAATCCTTGGCGTTATTCTCAATCTCTATCATCTCGCCACCACGCTCACCTGCGGCCAATGCTGCCTCGCTATGCTTGAGTGCTGTTAGGCGACGATATAGCTCAGTCGTGCGACACTCCTTATATATCTCTGTAGGTATAGGGTCACGATCGAAGAACTGGAACGAGTGGTCGTAGCCAACCTCCTGGCCTGTATAGATTAGAGGCATTGTCGAGGGCATGAGGAAGGTAAGGGCTGTCATCACCTCCAAGGCGTTGCCAAAGCGCGACTGCTCCGAACCACTCCACGAGTTCTCATCGTGGTTAGAGGTGAAGCTCATGCGCATAGCCTCGCGAGGATACTTAGCGCGCTCGGCATGGATGGCATTACGCAAATCCCACACACGGCGTGCACCCTTGGCGATGTCGCACATTATATGGTGCACATTCCACTGATAGCTCATATTGAAGGCGCTATCGAAGAGGTTATCCTCCTCGGCCTCAGCCAACATGAAGACATCACTCTTTATGCGGTGTAGCTCCGCCGAGGCCTCCTGCCAGAACTCTATGGGCACAAGCATGGCCATATCGCAACGGAAGCCATCGACCTTGAACTCGTTGACCCAGTAGCACATAGCATCAATTTGGCCACGCCATACATCGTGGTTAGCGTAGTTGAGCTTTGCCGTATCGGTCCAATCCCAGGGCACCTTGGCAACACCCGCCTCATCACGCTCATACCAATCTGCAGGACGCTCGGTAAGCCAACGGGCATCGCGCGCCGTATGGTTAGCCACCCAGTCCAAGAGCACCTTCATGCCAAGAGCATGAGCCGTTGTGATAAATGCCTTGAGATCCTTCTCGCTGCCAAACTCCTCGTTGACTGCCGTGTAGTCCTTAATAGAGTAATACGAGCCTAACGACCCCTTGCGACCCTCCTCACCAATGGGATATATTGGCATAAGCCACAAGGCGTCAACGCCTATGGAGCGCAGAAACGGAAGTCGCTCGGCAGCGGCACGAAAGGTTCCTTCAGGGGTGAACTGCCTAATATTAAGCTCGTAGAGTACAGCCGAGTAGCTCCACTCTGGATTCTTATACATCATCTGATAACTCATATAGATGCAGTACGCCACCCTACATAGGGGCAGCGTACCACATATTATATTTTACTTTGAAAGAAGCATGAAGCCCCAAGCATCGAGCTCTACAACATCACCAGCCTTGAAGCTCTTGGTGATGCCACAAGCGCAGTTGTAGTCACCAGCCTCAGCCTCGGTGATAACAACAGATGCTGGCTCAGCCGAGAAGTTGAACAAGCAGAATACCTTGTTCTCCGCATTCTCACGAGTGAAGGCCAAAACGGTCTCAGGAGCGCCCTCAACAAATGCGATAGGAGCAACCTCAGCACCAGCAGCAAGAGCGCTGTTAGCGTGGCGGAATGAGCAGAGCATCTTGTAGAAGTCGCGGTACTCCTTGCCATACTCGAGGTCAACAAGCTCAACAACAGAGTCCTTCTCGAAGAACTGCAAACGACGGCTAAGACCAATCTCCTGACCAGTGTAGATCAATGGCTGGCTCTTAGGCAATACGAATGTGAGAGCTGCAAATGTCTTGTGAGCATCGCCCATACGCTCGAACTCGGTACCTGCCCATGAGTTCTCGTCGTGGTTAGAGGTGAACATAAGACGCATTGCAGGTGCAGGATACTTCTCGTCGTCACGAGCAAGGTACTCCTTAAGGTCAGCAACACTCTTAGCGTCGGTCTTGATAGTACCATCACCAGCAACATTCTTAGTCTCGCTACCACCCTTAGCCATAGCGTTGAAAATGTGGTGGAGCTCCCATGCGTAAGTAGCCTCGAAGCCCGCCTCGTGCAACCATGTCTCCTCACCCTCAGCCAAGAGATATACATCAGGGTTAATCTCGCGCACCTGCTTCCAAGCCTCAGCCCAGAAGTCACCAGGAACATTCATAGCAACATCGCAACGATAGCCATCAACACCCTTCTCAATCCAGAACTTCAACGCGTCGATCATAGCTACGCGCACCTCCTCGTTCTTATAGTTGAGCTTAGCGATATCTGTCCAGTCGTACTCTACGATAGGAAGACCTGTAGCCTCGTCCATAACATACCAATCCTTCTTACCCTCTTTCCACCAGTCGGCATCGCGTGAGGTGTGGTTAGCCACCCAGTCGATGATAACCTTGAGTCCAAGGTCGTGAGCCGTAGCAAGGAAGTGGTCGAAGTCCTCCATAGTACCGAACTCAGGGTTAATCTCCTTATAGTCGATAATTGAGTAGTATGAGCCAAGAGTACCCTTGCGGCCATCAACGCCAATAGGGCTAATAGGCATAAGCCATACGATATCTACACCCATGTTCTTCAACTCAGGCAAGTACTTCTCAGCAGCAGCGAAGGTACCCTCCTCGGTTGCCTGACGAATGTTGAGCTCGTAGACTACAGAGTTGAACTTGTCGAACTGAACTGCAGCCTCCACAGGTACTATCTCGTCAGCAACATTCTGATTTGCCTCCACCTTAGGCTCATCGCCCGCCTCTGACTGATCCTTCTTCTCCTCGCTGCCACACGCTACCAAAGCGAAGGCAGCAAGCAATGAAAACAATAAAATCTTCTTCATAATCACTATTTTATATTAATTAATTTTCTACTTTCTGTTTACATATATAGCATAGCCGTATGCTGGAACATCCATCTTCACACCATAATCCTGGTGACGGTGAATCTTAGCTGTGCCGTTTGACGACAAAGCTGTGGTCATATTTGATGGGATGACCTGGAAGAGGAAGTTGTCGAGTGTCAAGTTACATACTCTATCCTCGCCACGGATGTTGATAGCCACGATAGCTACATCGTCCATATAGTGGCGCATAAACACCCATATATCGTCATCAGCATACAAGGTCTTGAAGTTACCATACATCAACGCCATAGATGAGCGGCGGAGGTTAAAGAGCTCGCTTGTAGCCTCCAACTCACGCTCCTGATACTCGTTCTCAGCCTTGAAGTTCATCATGTCGCGGTTATCGGGGTCGTTAGCACCAGGGACACCATACTCATCACCCTGATAAACGCAAGGGACACCAGGGATGGTAGAGATGATGGCCTTGAGCAACTTCATGCGTGCATAGCCCTTATCCATATCGCCTACGCCAACCTCACGGTGCCAACCCTCAGCCTTATCGTCGTACCAACCCAAGGCCATATCGCCACCTGCCAACGAGATGAAGCGTGGCTTATCGTGGTTACCAGTGATGTTACCCATGGTGTGGTGTGAGCCATAGGCTGCCTCCGAGAGCTCAATGGTGCGTACAAGGTCGAGCATCGAGCGTGACTCGTCGATGATGATATCACGAGAGTCGTGATATACATTGAAGTCGAACTGAGCGTCAATCATACCAGTCTTGACATAGGAGCCGATAAGCTCAGTATCGCCATAGGTCTCACCAATCTGCCAGATGTCGCGGTTAGGCATCGTTGACTTCATCTTGTGTGTGAGCATACGCCAGTAGTCCAAAGGAATATGCTTACAAGCGTCGTGGCGGTAGCCATCGAAATCGAAGTTACGCACCCAGTAGAGTGCCGAGTCGGTCATAGGGTCGCACACCTCTACACGCTCAAGATCGAGAGTTGGGATATGCTCATCGAACCATGTGGTAAGGCGTGTCTCGCCATCCCACTGACCGATATTCTTGCGACCATCGGGCAAGTAGAGCTCTGTAGTCCAGTCGGGGTGCTCCTGCAATACTGGAGAGTTGATGTGTAGGTGGTTAGCCACATAGTCGAGTATGACATTATGGCCATTGTCGTGCGCCGTAGCAAGCATAGTGCGGAGCTCCTCATCGGTACCGAAGCGCTTGTCAACAACGGTGCTATAGATAGGGCAGTAGCCATGGTAGCCCGAAAACTTGGTATCGGGGTTAACATTCTGACCCCACGCATCATATGGATTCTGAGTGATAGGCGAGATCCAGATTGTTGAGATACCGAGGCGTGTGAAGAAGCCATCGTTGATCTTCTCGGTGATACCTGCGATATCGCCTCCCTGGTAGTCAACCTTGTCCAACACCTCTGGAGAGTTAAGCTTCCAGTCGTTAGACTTGTTGCCATTGTTGAAGCGGTCGATCATCAACGAGTACAACACCTGTGAGTGCTTATCCTGGCGCATAAGCTCGTTTGCATAAGATACCTTAGAGCCCTCGTCAAGTGGAATTAGGACATCGTTGAAACGACCATCCTCCTTAGCGGCGAAAATACGCACATAAGAGCGCTTATAGTCGTATGCATTCTCGGGAAGAGTATAGCGGATATTGCCATCCTCCACCTCAACGCCCTCGACACGCTGGTTCTGCCACATTACGACAGCCTCGCCAACACTCTTGTTTGCGCACACCTTATCCTTGCTGAAGGCAGACATGAAGTTATCCTTGTTGCGCTCACCACCAAGAACTACGATAGAGAGCTTCGACTCGCCATGCCATACATCAATGGTAGACACGAAGTTCTTTGCGCGTGTAGTTACTGAGAACTCCGACCAGTCGTCCTTCAAAGGCACCAACGAGAGACGCTCATCGTCGGTAGTCACCTTATCAGCACCACTCCACTGTGGGTAGTAGTCTGTGAGGTAGTGAGTTGTTGTGCCCACCTTAACATGCAAGGGCATAACAAGATCCTTGTTACCCAACTCAAACTCCTTAATCTGAACATCCTCAGATTGAGCATCGCTGGTCGTAGCACCCTCACCCTCTGAAGTTGCTGTCTGCTCTGCGCCATTTTGCGCATTGTCCTGCTCCTTATTATCGCCACCGCCGCAGCTCACTGCAACAAGCGATAGTGCAAGAACAGAGATTGATAGACTCTTGAATTTCATAGTGTTTGTATTTTAGTATTTTTTGTTTGTTCTGCGATGTTTTCTCCCCACTACTCTATGTCGAGCATCCAGTCGATACCCTCATGGAGGTTGTTCTGGTTGGTGAAGTCCCAATAGGAGTTGTTCTCCCATGTTGAGCCGTAGCCCCACGCCGCAGGATAGGTGTACAAGCCGAGGCCGTGGCCCTGCGCCTTACCCTCCAGGAGGTCGGGTAATGACTCGGTACCCCAGGTGATAAGACCTATGCCACCACCAGCCTTCACATCCTCGGCCAAGGCCTTAAGCCATGCTCGCTGCTTGGCGGGGGTGTAGTTCGTAGCGTTTGTAGCATCGTTCCAATCGGGATAGTTGTAGGAGTTATCGCACCAATCGCCCATCCACTGACCACCAACCGTACCTGTGGTAAATGAGTGGGCAGTCTCAAGCACCATGATACGCTTGCCATACTTCTCAATCATAGCCTTACCCATAGTCTCGAAGTTGCGATACGAGCCCATAGAGTGGCCAATGTTAGAGCCAGGATACCACGACAAGGCGATAATATCATAGTTGGTACAACCCGACTGCTTGTAGGTATCCACATAACCTATCTTCGAAGGGTTAGCGATATGCACTGCCGACAATACCTCTACGCCACAATCACGAGCATAGTCGCGTACGGCGTTGTGACCGTAGTTCAGAAGGCGCGCTGTGCGTGCCCCGTCGTGCTGGCCATTGAGCAAGAAGCCGATGTTTACCTCGTTGCCCACAGCCACGATTGCGGGGTCTATGCCCTCGTTGTGAAACGCCATAAGGGTGCTATATACCCAGTTGTAGAGTTCACCTCCGAGTGAGGTCTCATCCAGACTCTTCCAATCCTCGGGGATGTTGTTGTGCTGAGCGCCCGACGATGTATATTTGTCGTAGTCGGGCTTTAGTGTGAGCATTATGTCGAGGTCCTGGGCCTTTGCGCACTTGGCATCCTCAACCACACGCTCCCACTGCTGCCAGTCGATTGTTACGCCATTAATCTCCGGGAAGGCTACCCTATCGAGCTGCAGACGCACGATATTTGCACCATGTGCCTTAACCGATTTATATGGGTCAGCAACCTCGCCATTCTCGCGGTATGTCAAGCCGAAGTCAATGAGGTAGTTGGCAAACGACATAGTCGTACCTTTATAGAAAGTCTCAACCTCGGGCACAGGCTCGGGGTCTGGCTCGGGCTTAGGCTCCTCCTTATTTGGACCATCGGGGAAGATCGGCTCATCATTGCCACCACACGCCACCAATGCCACCATCATCAATGGCACAATGCCCCAAAGTAACTTTTTCATACTCTCACTCTTTTATTAGGGGTCGGGAGGCCGATCAAAGCCGCCCGACCAAAGGGATACCACGCGCACGCATGTACGCGTGGTATTAATTTAGGAATTAGCGTGCAGGAACCTGACCAGCCTCCATTACATAGAGTGTCAACTCTGCAGGATAGAAGTAGAAGTCATAAGTACCATCTGCTGCAACACTCATGTTAGCGCTACCGCCGCCGCAGATAAGAGTGTTAGCTGCGTTAGTGGTGAGTACACCAGCTGATGCAAGACCATAGTTCTCAGCATCGTTCCACTCCTCATTAGCGCGAATCTTAATCTGCTCAGTTGCAGCCAATGTGTAGCCAAGAAGCTTGTAGCCACCATCGCCAATAGCCTCAAACTTTACATCTGGAGCAGCCCAACCGTTGATTGTACCAACCAAGCCGTATGAGATTGAAGCTACCAAACCAGCTGTAGGATCCTCATCGCCAGCATTAACCAAGAACAACTTTGAAGATGATGGGTTGAAGTAGAAGTCGTAAGTGCCTGCCTCGATCAACATATCAGCACCGCCGTATGTCAAGGTGTTCTCACCAATAACGAGTGTAGAGCCATCGTTACCGAACTTCTCGTCCCATGCATCGTTCAAACGGATAAGGAGCTTACCTGCAGTAACTGAGAGGCCCTCTGTTACATACCAGCCGTCGCCACGTGCTACGAGGTCAACATCATCACCCCAGCCGTTGAACTCACCGATAAGACCGTAAGTAGTCTCTGCGGGAGGCTCTGGAGTAACTGGAGCCTCACCGTTGATAGTAGCGTTCCACTTACCACCCTCGTTATCAGTAAGAGTGATAACTACATCGTCAGAGAGAACAACACCATTGATGTCAACAGTCTGCTCAGAGCCATTGTTGAAGATAACATTTACTGTAGCACCCATCAACGATGCAGGAACATTCCATACATAGTAATCGCCCTCCATAGAAAGAGCCTCACCTGGCCAAGTACCACCAGTGTAGTTATTACCAGCAGCATCCCAAATCCAAGCGTTGCAGTTTGTCCAACCAGTAGCTGAAACATCGCCATAGATCTTGAGAGTCTTAACCTCAACGCCACCAGGAGTCTCGCCCTCTGGCATTACCCACATCTTGTAGTCCTCGATGTTGAAGTAGATGTCGTATGTGCCAGCAGGAGCAGAGAGGTTCTTACCTCCTGAAACAAGTGTCAACTCCTCGCCTACAGTAACTGCGAAAGGCTCAACATCGCCAGCAGCACCAGCGTTAACAGCCCAATCGTTGTTGAAACGTACCTTGAACTGGTCGTCAGCAGTAACGGTAACACCCATGCGAACGTAGAGGTTCTCGCCTACCTCGTTCATATAGAGGTCAGGAGTACCACCCCAGCTGTTGATAGTACCTACAACACCCCAACGGTTCTCCTCGATGCCTGGCTCTGGCTCTGGCTCTGGAGTAGTACCACCACCATTAGCAGTATCCTCCTCGGTGCCATACTTGCTTGCGCTGAACTCGATAAGACCAGTTGCAGGGTTGAAGTATACACGGTAGTTACCAGCAGCAACAGGAATATTGTCGCCACCCTGAGCGCAGTCAACACCCCAGTTAAGATCCCAAGCTGCATCAGCACGGAACTTCATCTCAGTATCAGCTGGAGCCTCGATATCAGCATAGAAGCGAGTCCACTTAGGGTTGTACTCCATAACGATATCAGTCTCCCAGTCGCCGTTCAAACCGATGATACTGATCTGATCAGCACCCCAAGACTTCTTCAATACCAAAGTAGTCTTGTCGAACTCGAAGCCGTAGAAACGCTTAGCGTAAGCCTTGATATCCTGTGAGCCACCACCTGTGATAAGCTGGAGCGATGCAGCCTCAGCCGCAGCAGTAGTGTTGTCCTCCAAGCCCCAGTTGCAAGTGTCATCCCAACCAGCAACACCAGTAAGCTTGAAGCCATTAGCAGCCTTAGATACGCCCTCAGCATCTGCGAAGTCTACAACACCAGCATATGTAGTGCCTGTAGCGTTGTAGTCGAAGAGGAACTGAGTCTTGTCGTGTGCCCAACCACAGTAGTCACCGATAACCCATACCTTATCGAACTTCTCAGTAGGCAAGATGTCAGCAACGAATGACTTGAAGGTAGCCTTAACAACGTTTGACTGAAGCTCAGTGCCTGCTACTGCAGCACCCTTATCAGTGTTAAGGTTAGCAACAATTGCGAAGTACATATCAACCTCCTCGCCTGCAGCAGCAAAGTCCAAAGCAGAGATGTTGATGTCAGCCTGAGTCATTGTGATAGTAGTGTCGCCGAAGGTAGCCTTAGCCTTCTTCATATCGGCCATATCCTCTGACTTAGATACGTAGAGGGTGTGTGACTGTGCTGTAGCTACACCAAACTCAGCCTTGGTGTACTCCACAACGATGTCAGCACCACCATCCTCGAGTGCGCAGCCCTGGATGTCGCCCAATACTGGAGCAACAGCATTCTCAGGAATGTACTGCACATCGATATGCTCCTGCGTACAAGATGTAGCGGCTACACCTGCAAGAGCCAAAATGCTATATAATAACTTTTTCATTTCCTGTTAGTTTTATTCGTTTTACGGGACTAACTACATCTATTAGTAACCAGCGTTCTGTGTGAGGTTAGCATTAGCGTTAACATCTGCTGGTGGCAATGGGAAGAGGTTGCGGTGGTCAGCAACTGCCTGACCCTCCTTCAATGAGCCCTTGTACTCCCAGAGGTAAGCATCGGTAGTGAACTGGCCGAAACGAACAAGGTCGGTACGACGGCTACCCTCCCACAAGAGCTCGCGTGAACGCTCGTCAAGAACATCCTGAGCTGTGAAAGATGATACCTCAGCAAGACCAGCACGCTGGCGTACAGCGTTCAACGATGCAAGACCCTTAGCATTGTCTGCCTTACCACGTGCAGCACACTCAGCCAACATAAGATGAGCATCAGCAACACGGAACAAAGGCCAGTCAGTATCTACGTGACCCTGTGCGCTTGCTGCAGTGCCATCGTGGTTAATGTTAGTGAACTTCTGTGACTTGTAACCACCTGATGTGAAGGTGAAGATGTCAACGATCTCAGCACCGTAGTCAGTGAAGAACATTGCACGAGCATCACCCTCTGCGTAGCGCTCAGCAACCTGCTTAGTCACTGACAAACCACCCCAACCAGAAGAGATACCAGCAGGAATCATATCACCACCTGTACCAGCGAAGATGAGGAAGTTAGTACCACCGTAAGAGGTAGTGTTGATACCATCGTGAGGAACAGCGAAGATAATCTCGTTGTTAGCACCGAAGGTAGAGTTAGCAGTCTGGAGGTGGTTGTCTGCGCAGAACAACTCAGCGAAGTTAGCGTGGAGCTCGTACTTGCCAATGAGGTCCTCGCAGATAGCAGCACACTCAGCGTAGCGATCCTCACCGATGTAAACCTCAGCATTGAGGTACAACTTAGCAAGAATCATCTTCACGAAGCCCTTGTCGCAACGGCCATATACGTTAGTACCCTCAGCTGCAAGGTCATTACCATTGATAAGCTCCTTACACTCCTTCTCGATGTAATCGAAGAGGTCTGCGCGGTTGATCTGGCGTGGGCCATTAGCACCTACTGCATCGTTCTCAGTAGAGAAAGGTACGTTACCGAAGAGGTCGATAGCGTGGAAGTAAGACAACGCACGCAATGCACGAGCCTCAGCGATGAGAGCACCCTTGTTCTGGAACTCAACACCTGCAGGGTTGTTGTTCACCTGGCGGATAAGCTCGTTGCAGAGACCTACCTGGTAGAAAATACGATAGTACATAGCAACGATAAACTGGTTAGATGCCTGCCAGTTCATGTTGTGCATATCTGGAAGACCAGTATCATTCCAGCAGCAAGTAGCCTCATCGGTAGTCAAGCACTGGAGGTTAAAGTAAGCACGGAGGTACTGACCGAAACCACCGTCGACACCACTAATATCGCGACCGCCATTAGCGCCATCAGATGATGAGCAAGCAAGACCCTGGTAGCACTTTGCAAGCAAAGCCTCAAAAGCTGCCTCGTCCTTCAAGACATCCTGGGGAAGCTGCACATTAGGATCGATAGGAGTTACGTCCAAATCGTTAACGCAAGAGCTCATGCCAAGAGCGAAGACTCCAGCAACAGCCAACATTAAAACTTTAATATTTTTCATAATACTCATTCGATTTTAGACGATTAGAAATTGAACTTCACACCGAGGATGTAGGTACGAGGACGTGGATACATGTTGTTGTCGATACCAGAGTAGATCTCAGGGTCGATACCCTTGTAACCAGTGAAAGTAGCTACATTAGATACGGTTGCAAATACATCGAGTGCAAGAGCACGATCACATGCCTTACCGAGGTTGAAGCGATAGCTCAAAGTGATGTTATCGAGCTTCAAGAACGATGCGTTGCGCACATAGTAGTCAGACAAGTACTGACCTGAAGAGCGGAAGTTAGTAGTAGTAGAAGTAACAACACGGTTGTTGGTGAAGTTATTTGTCCAAAGGTCGGTCAAAAGCTCACCATTTGAAGAGATGTTGTCGTAAACATAGTTACCGATGTTAGCGTGTGCCGATACAGCAAGTGTAAGAGCCTTCCATGAGAGCTGAGTATTGAAACCAATAGTCACATCTGGAGCAGCCTTCTTATATACATACTTATCTGACTCGTTAACAACACCGTCACCATTGCGGTCTACATACAAGCCCTCGATTGGGTTGCCATTCTTATCGTAGATCTGCTGGTATACATAGAATGAGTTTGTAGGCTGACCTGTCTGCTGAACCTGACAAGTACCACCAACACCACCTGAGTAACCACCAGTGTCAACACCATAGTAACCCTCAGCCTCATCGTCGTTAGTCAAACGAGTAATCTCGTTCTTGTTCCAAGCAACATTAGCGCCGATGTTCCAGTACCAATCCTTAGTCTGGATAGCGATAGCGTTCAACTCAACCTCAACACCAAGGTTCTTCAAGTCACCGATGTTTGCATTGAGGTAGTTAGTAAGGTTAGCACCTGCAGGAACGGGAGTAAAGTTCAAGAGGTCCTTAGTCTCACGATAGTAGAAGTCAGCGCTTGCAGTGATACGACCATCGAGGAAACCGAAGTCAAGACCTGCGTTGTAGGTAGTAGTAGTCTCCCACTTAAGGTCGGCGTTGTAACCTACAGGCTTGATAGGATAAACGATGTTACCATCACCATAGCCACCGAATGGGTAGTATGAACCGAGCTGGTTATTATAATATGTAGGAAGGGCATCGTACAAACCACCTACATCCTGCTGACCAGTCTGACCGTAGCTCAAACGAAGCTTCAATGCAGACATAGCGTCAACATCCTCCAAGAATGACTCGTTCTTGATGTTCCATGCCAAAGCTACTGATGGGAAGATACCCCACTTGTTGTTAGCAAAACGAGATGTACCATCGGCACGCAATGTAGCGGTGATAGAGTAACGGTTTGCATAAGAGTAGTTAGCACGACCGAAGAATGATACGAGGAAGTACTCTGACTTAGATACCTTAGGCTCTGAGCTGTAGTAGTTAGCAGCCTCTGGATCCAAAGCTACATATGGCTCATCGCTGTAAACATCCCACTTAGTAACATCAGCTACACGCATAGTCTCGTTGAAAGACTGAGTGTAGTAGTGCTGCCATGAGTAACCAGCCATCACATCGAATGAGTGGTCGCCCCATGTCTTAGCGTATGCTGCGTAGAACTCCAAAGTCTGGTCGCGACGAAGCTGTGAGTAGTTAGTGTGTGAACCTGAACCAGCATCACCAGTAGAGTGGATAGACTGCTCAGCACCTGGAGCTACATCAACAGTACCGTTAGACTTAGATACATCAACACCAAGGTTCAAGTTAAGACGAAGATCCTCA
>JAZLBJ010000022.1:0-50476 GCA_045613645.1 Alistipes sp.
TGGGATGATGTCGCCAGCCTTTACAAGGTGAGAGAACAATACATTCTCAGCAGCACGACCCTGGTGTGTAGGGATAACATACTCGAAGCCAGTGATCTTGCCGATAGTCTCCTTAAGCTCGAAGAATGACTTAGAACCAGCGTAAGCCTCGTCACCAGTCATCATAGCAGCCCACTGACGGTCGCTCATAGCACCAGTACCTGAGTCAGTCAAGCAGTCGATGTAAACCTGCTCTGACTTCAAACCGAAGAGGTTGTAGTGTGCATCCTTGAGCCACTGCTCACGCTCTGCGCGTGTGCTCTTCTTCAAAGGCTCTACCATCTTAATGCGATACGCTTCTGCAAATGGGATTTCCATAGTTTTTGTAGTTTTTTAGGTTATTTGATAATATTAATAATTTATTCTTTTTCTGTTTGCATAGAATCTTTAATGTGCTAACCTATGCGCTTTAGTCCACAAAGATATGCAAAAATATAGTCAAATGCAACAATATGCCCGAAATATTTTTTATATCTTCCGTTATCGTCGCTTTCGCAAGAAAACGAGATTACTCTTTATCGGCGATGAGAAGCTCCAGAATCTGCACTGCGTTAAGTGCTGCGCCCTTGCGAATTTGGTCTGCTACACACCAGAAAGTGATGCCATTCTCGTTGCACAAATCCTTACGCACACGGCCTACATATACTGGGTCACTGCCCTCGGCAAATAGAGGCATAGGGTAGCGCTTATCCTGTGGCTCGTCGATAAGAACAATGCCTGGACTTGTGGCAAAGGCCTCGCGCACCTGCTCAACGCTCAACGGCTCCTCTGTCTCCACCCATATAGCCTCGGAGTGGGCACGCATCACTGGTACGCGCACACATGTTGCCGAGGTGCGGATATCCGAGTGCATAATCTTGCGTGTCTCGTGGAACATCTTCATCTCCTCCTTGGTGTAGTCGTTGTCTTGGAATACATCAATGTGTGGTATGAGGTTGTAAGCCAGCTGATAAGCAAACTTCTCAACCTTAGGCTCACGACCCTCGCTAAGCGCCTGGTGCTGCTCTTTGAACTCCTGCATTGCAGTTGCGCCTGCACCACTTGCCGACTGGTATGTAGCTACATGAACGCGTGTGATATGTGATAGTTTCTCAATGGCGTTTAGGGCTACCACCATCTGTATTGTTGTGCAGTTGGGGTTGGCGATAATATGGCGAGGCGCATTGTAGGCATCTTCGCCATTTACCTCGGGTACGACCAGTGGAATGTCGTCATACATGCGGAATGCCGACGAGTTGTCAATCATGAAGCATCCATACTTTGTGATGGTCTCGGCATATTCCAACGATGTTGAGCCACCGGCTGAGCATAGTGCTACATCAATATCCTTGAAGTCGTCGTTATGCTGTAGTTCACGCACTACGATATCCTTGCCACGAAAACGATATGTGCTACCTGCGCTACGCTTCGAGCCGAAGAGTACGAGCTCGTCAATAGGCATTGGGTGGTTCTCAAGTATTGCAAGGAACTCCTGACCTACGGCGCCACTTGCGCCAACTATTGCTATCTTCATAATAGGCTATATTTACTATTGTTATACATTATATATATAAGTGACTCTCCCAACCTCGTTAGTAGAGGTCGAATGGATCGTCATCGATATGCTGCGTTGAACGACCTATCTCGCTCTCCATATCTATTGGACAATCATACGAAGGTATGTTCTCCGAACGCTCGAACTTGTCGGTACGTAGCACACCAAGGGTACCATCCTCGTATACCTTGGTAAGGAACTTACCCGCAATAGGTAGTGCTATGCGCGAGCCGTCGGCATTACGCGAGAAGTGTATGGTGTTCTCCTCGCCACCTACCCATGAGCCCATCACGAGGTTTGGAAGGGCGCACATAAACCAAGCGTCGACATTATCATTTGTGGTACCTGTCTTGGCTGCAATCTCAACATCGTTGAACTTGAACTCGTAGTGCATACGGCCTGCAGTACCTATGTGTACCACGCGCTGCATCATGGTAATCATGGCGTAGGCCACATCCTTCGAGAGTACATCGTGTGAGGCGGGGGTAAACTCGGCGAGTACATTGCCGTGGCTATCCTCAATGCGTGTCACAAATATTGGGTCTACGCGCACACCCTGATTCGCAAAGGTGCAGTATGCTGCTGTCATATCGTATGGGTTTGTCTGGTATGAGCCAAGACATAGCGATACTACGGGGTCGATAAAGCTCTTTACACCCATGCGATGGATGAAGTCGGCTACGGCCTGTGGGTTATTGGCCTCCTTCATAATCCATGCCGAGTAGTTGTTACGACTCTTTGCCAAGCCCCAGTATAGCGGGTGCGTACCTGTGTACTCCACATTGCCTGACTCTTTAGGAGACCATATGCCCGCTACGGTCTCGATAGATACAGGAACATTGGGCACAGGGTGGCAAGGCTCCAACTTGAGGTGGTCGATAGCGAAGGTGTAGATGAAGGGCTTTGCTGTTGAGCCCACCTGTCGTTTACCCTGCTTAGCACCGTCGAACTTGAAGTAGCGGTAGTCAGGACCTCCCACATATGCTCTTACATGTCCTGTCTTGGGGTCCATGGCCACAAAGGCGGGGCGCATGATAGACTTATGGTGGAGGATAGAGTCGCGAGGTGTCATCACCGTGTCGCGCACACCATTGTAGGTAAACACCTGCATCTTTGTAGGGGTCTCGAAGGCGAGGCGTATCTCCTCCTCGTTGCAGCCATGCTCCGACATTCTATACCAACGGTCAGAGTAGCGCATGAAACTCTCAATCTTAGAGTCTATCTGCTTGTCTGTTAGGCCTGTGTATATTGAGCCTCGCTGCTTTGACTGCTCGTTGAAGCGTGGTTGCACAACCTCGGCCATATGCTCCTGTGTAGCCTCCTCGGCATACTTCTGCATGCGTGAGTCGAGGGTGGTGTATATGCGAAGGCCATCGCGGTAGATGTTGTACTTCTCGCCATTTGGCTTGGTATTCTTGTTACACCAGCCTACAAGAGGATTTGTATTCCACTCGTCGAGAGCTATCTGGTAGTCCCACATAGCCTCGTCGTAGGCGAGTTTTGTGGAGTAGTCCTTACGCTTGGGCTCTTCGGGCTCTGTCGCCGTCATGGTACGACGCACCATCTCTCGGAAGTATGTTGCTGTACCCTCGTTGTGTGCCTCGTTTGAGCGGCGATATCTCGATAGGTCAATGGGTAATGCCGAGAGTCTCTCCGCCTCCTCGTGAGTTATGGCTCCTGCCTCGGCAAGACGCTTGAGCACAAGGTTGCGACGCTCGCGAGCCTTCTCATTGGGCTTGCCATTACGCACCAGAGCATAGGTTGTTGGCGCCTTAACCTGACCTGCTATTGCTGCTGCCTCCTCGATGCTTAGTTCACATGGCTCCTTGCCAAAGAAGTTGTTGGCTGCCGACTTAATACCGAAGTTAGAGTTCGAGAACTCCACGGTGTTGAGGTACATGGCGATAATCTCTTCCTTGGTGTAGTTATACTCAAGCTGTACGGCTATGACATACTCTTGCAGTTTGGCGGTGATGGTGCCCATCTTACCCTTAGGTCCCGTGTTGTTCTGACGAGTCTTAAATAGGTTCTTGGCAAGCTGCTGTGTGATGGTACTACCACCACCCTGCTCACCTTGACCCATGAGGATGGTCTTGAAACCCACACGCGCCGTTGCTGTGAAGTCGATGCCTGCATGGTCGAAGAAACGAATATCCTCGGTTGCGAGAAGTGCTGCTACAATGGGTGGTAACTCATGGCCATCAACAACCAAGCACTTATGCTCAGAGTCCTCCTTGGGGAATAGATCCTTGTAGGATAGCGATGTTCTATTCTCAACGAAGTAAGTACCCAGCACCACGCCATCTGCCGAGTAAATCTCGGTGGCGAGGTTTGTCTGAGGATTCTCCAGTTCCTCGAATGTTGGCATGGGGCCAAACTTCTCTTTTTTGGCCATGTTGAATAGTATGTAGACACCAATGATGCCACATAGGGCTAATATCCACATGAAGATAATCACCCACTGTTTCCAGCCGATTCTCTTTAACCAAAATTTCTTCTTTGTTTCAGTCATATTATCTAAGTTTTATCTATTCCCTAAATCATTACGCCCTTTAGAATGGTAGTCCCAGACCAACGCCGAAGTACAACTTGCCGTTGGTCGCCTTGTCGGGCGAGGATTTTCTATATAACGAAAATGTTGCTGACATTGTTGCGGCATCGGGCATGTTAAATATGTTGAAGTCAACGCCAAGGTCTATACCCATGGCACCAATATGTTTACGATTGCGTACAATCTTGCCCATGTCGTTGAAGGTGTTACTCATGCGAAATGATGCATAGTCAATACCCACATTGAGGCGTAAGCGCTTGAAGTATAGTAGACCCTTGATGCCACCGTCGGGATACCATAGTGGTAGTTGGTAGTTTAGTGACGAGGCTATATATTGGTCGTTGACAATGTCATATGTCGAGAAGCCGCGGGGTAGTAGCAGTGTCGACTTGAAGGTTAGCTCTGAGAGTACCTCGTCCGACTGGAAACCACCCACAGATGTCTGGTAGGACATGGCCAACGATAGTGAGTTGTGCTTGCCAAAACCAGGTGTGTATAACTTACCATATACCACGGCAAGGTGGCCTATGTCGTTGGATGTGGGGTTTAGTGTGTAGCCACCCATGAGCACCACGCCCCAAGGTGGTATAAAGTCGCGACGCGACATCTTCACGAAGTCCTGGAACGATATGCTCGTAGATAACTGATGCACACCTTGGGTGTAGCCCACATTCACTATGTTGCTTATCTTTCCATTTTTGAAGCGTATCTCCTTGATGTTGGCTACCTTGCCATTTGAGAAGTTCCACGATGCAGAGAGTGTTAGCTGTTGTGTATGGTAGCCACGATCGAAGAGTATGGGGAGCGTTACTCCTGCGCCCACCGAGTAGTATTTGCCCTGCTCGGGTGTCGGTGAATACTCCACGCGCCCCTTCTCAGCGTTGTATGCTGCCACGCGATATATCTGTTGTCTACCGCCATATGTGCCCTGTACCCATAGCGTAGCACCCAGACCGTTGTAGCGTAGCTTACCCTTGAATACTGAGCCCTCACGATGGTTCCACCCCCATGTGGCGAATCCCTCCATCGTTGATAGAAGGTTTTGTGTCATTATTGTAGCACCCAAGTTGAAGGAGATGTGCGACTCCTCGGTGAGGTCATAAGGGTCATACGAGGCGGGAGCCCAGCTATGTACATTAAATGCGTGGCCAATGCGGCTGAAATGCTTCGATGGTGTACGCTCCTTAATTTGCTCTGCCACTTGGTTGTCGAAGCGCATGGTGTCGAGGTTGACAACACCCCAAGGTTTCGATTCGGGGAGCAGTAGGTGTGGTGGGTGAGGTGCATACTCCACCTCCTGAGCATCCTCCATACTCTGTGTCACGGGGAGGTAGCCTCTATAGTCGTAGCTTGTCGCTACCACCCTTGTGCTATCTACGGGCATGGGATAGAACGAGCCGTATGTGGAGCTCGATAGGCGATATTCGCGCTCGGTGGCAAGGTCGTAGTAGTGTAATTCATCGCGTCCCGAGGCTATAGAGCCGAAGTATAGCTTACCATCCTTAGCTCTAAGGTCGCTGAGGGTGGTATATGCTGGGCGTGTTACGGGGTGGAGACCATCGTTCTCAACACGCGCTATGTGCATACCATCATCATCGGTGACAATAACATATAACGCCTCGGTGGTATTGTCCCACGCCATGCCGTGTATCTCCTTGCCCATCTCAATCTCTATGCTGGCATCGTATGTTCGTTCGCCAGTTACATTGATGGCGTAGTGTCCATCGGGGAAATACTCTATCCAGGCTATGCCGTGACCCTTGTGTGGTGTGACATATAGGGCATTTTGCGTAGAACGAATAGTTTGTTTGCTACCTTTGTCGATATCCATGTAGCATATCTTTGAGAACACCTGCTGCTCAAATAGCGCGCTACGACGATACTCTGTCCACCATAGTCGGCCTTTGTCGCTCATAGCGGGGCGTGACGATAGGTTGCCTATATGCGCTAGTCGTCTCTCTTCGCCTGTCGATGGTTCGATGGTGACGATTGCTGCGGTATTGTCGAAGTCGCTCTTGATGGCTATTACCCTATCCTCGTTCCACATCATAGGGTATGAGTACTCGGTGTAGCATTTGACCTCGGGGATGGCTATGGGCTCGGTTGTCTGCTCCACCTGAGGTAGCGACTGCCAATGCTCATAAAGAGTGTCGAAGGTGTCGGTGAAGAGCTCAGGTTGCGACACCCCGTAGAGGTAGTTGAATGCCCAGCTGTTAGATACCACCATGTAGGGACGGCGCTTCATAAGCTCTGCCACATCGTTGCCGATGATTGTGTTGTAGCGGTTATAGGCGTGACGGCATACAAGGTAGCCCAAATGATAGTGGTTGGGGATATAATCCTTGTACGAGCCGCATAACCACTTATCGAAACTCTTGAATCGTCCTACCACATCGCCATATGCTCTGTAGGCCATGGTGAACGATGGTTGTAGGCCTCGACCATATGTTGACATCTCGGTCTCGGTCATCACGGCGTCACCCTCCATCATCCATAGAGGCATGAAGAGTAGACCGATGGTCGAGCTCTGCTGTCCGAGGATGTAGCTCAAACCCTTGATAAGACCTTTGTTAAGGTTGTTGTATTGTACGGCGTGGCGATACTCGTGGGCTATGAGCTGCTTGATCCAAGGCATCGAGTAGCCCTTGACGGCTGGTGAGGATAGAAACTCCACACGCTTGGGTAGCCACATAACAAGGCCGTTAGACATCATATTCTCAGGATGCACAACAAAGGGTATGGACATCTGCGGATATTTGTAGCCGTATGATATGTCCTCCTCGACACCCGAGAGGTAGTGCATCATGCGTTGGGCAATATCCTCGGTCCATGATGGATATATCACACGATACTCCTTGGTCTTCATCTGTCGCCATTTGTTGGCCACAGGGTCTACGCCCCAGCTATAATACTGCGCAGAGACCCTATCCGTAGCTATGAGGCTACCGAGTAGTAGAAGTATTATGGTTAAAAAATGTCTCATAATAGCGCTTGCGCAGATATACATTCGTGCAAAGTTACAAAAAAATATTTATTGTCCATCAACAATAGTTGAGCTTTTAACATTTATTGTTAAAATATAAAATTTAGCAATTGTACTTTAAGAACTCTTTTGGTTAAAAATACTCTAAAAAATAATCGAGCTTGATGCTGGTTGTGTAGATGGGTAAAATAATTTTTTTCAAATATTGTTGAAAAATTATATCTAATTTACAAAATATTTTATTATATTTGTACTTACGAAACCGATATAATATTGAAGGATGAGCACACTTGCAAAGTTTTTTAATATTGATGCCAATGAAAATTTAAAGGGCATCACCCACAAGAATAACATTATTAAGCGCAATATTATCGCCTACATGGCGCTTAATGGCGAGTCGACACTCTCGGAGCTTACGCGTGAGTTGCACATAAGTGTGCCTACTATGACCAAACTTGTGCAGGAGCTTGTTGACGACCATATAGTCATCGATCTTGGTAAGGTGGAGACTCCTGGAGGTCGTCGTCCCAATGTCTTTGGTTTGGCAAATACGGCGATATATTTTGCGGGTATAAATGTGGGGCGTGATCAGATGACATATGTCGTTACCGACCTTCAGAACAATGTTATTAGTGAGCGCACCGACAACTCGTTTGAGCTTGTCGACCGCCCTCAGTGTTTGGAGCGCATATGCCAAAATATAGAGTCTTTCATTGCCGACTGTGGTGTAGATCGCGAGAAGCTATTGGGTGTTGGTGTATCGATTGTAGGTCGTGTAAACCCCGAGACGGGTCGTTCGTATAAGTACTTCACATCGTCGGAAGAGTCGTTGCGCGACATTATCTCTTCGCGCATAGGCATACGCGTACTCTTGGAGAATGATACCCGTGCTCGTTGCTATGCCGAGTACACAACGGGTAAGTCGAAGAACGAGAGTAATGTCCTCTATCTACATATGGGTCGTGGTGTGGCTATCGGTATTGTCATCGATGGTAAACTCTACTACGGCAAGAATGGTTTTGCTGGTGAGTTTGGCCATATCCCATTCTTCGACAATGAGATTATTTGTGGCTGTGGTAAGAAGGGTTGCTTGGAGACCGAGGTGTCGGGTATTGCCATCGAGGATAAGATTGTGTACCTCATTCGCAATGGCGTAAATACTTGCCTTAGAGATATGTATGATCGTGGTGAAAGCATCCATATCAACGATATCATAAATGCTGCTCGCCACGACGATAATCTTGCCATAGAGCTTATTGAAGAGGCTGGCGAGAAGGTGGGTAAGGCTGTTGCCTTCCTTATTAATACCTTCAACCCAGAGACTGTTATCGTGGGTGGTAATCTCGCACAGGCGGGCGAGTACCTCATGCTTCCGCTCAAATCATCTACAAATAAATATTCGCTAAACCTCGTATATAAGGATACCAAGTTCCGTGTATCAAAGATGACCGATAGTGCCAATGCTTGGGGTGTGGCGATGCTTATTCGCAATAGGATTATCGGTCTGTAACAATGCTTAGTATCGACGCCGATATATGTCGTCTGAGGGCCTTAGAGCCCTCGGATATCACTACGCTCTACCTTTGGGAGAACGATCCTGAGGTGTGGCGTGTTAGTGGCACTCTTGCCCCTGTGTCATTGGAGCGCATAGCGCGTTTTGTCGAGGAGCAGAACTACGATATATACGCTTCACGCCAGATGCGTCTGGTAGTTGAGGTTGATGGTGTTGCTGTGGGCACTGTAGATATCTTCGACTTTGACCCACACAATCGTCGTTTCGGCATAGGAATACTTATATATGCTTTGGGTGAGCGTCGTAGAGGCTACGCCCGTGCAGCTATTGAGGCGGTGGTGAAGTATGGCAGCGAGGTGCTTGGCGTAAAGCAGATATGGGCCTCGGTGGCCGAGGATAATCTTGCAAGCATAGCCCTTTTTGAGAGGTGTGGCTTCGAACGCTGTGGTCTTCGCAAGGCGTGGTTGCGTCGAGGTGACGACTATATTAACGAGATTGAGTATCAGCTTGTTATGTAGCGTTGTGATATGCGTAAATAAATAACGGCGTACCTTTGTGGGGAACGCCGTTTATTGTTTGTGGGTGGGTTGTTGCTTATGCCTTTGCAGCTCGCTGTGCGAACTTTACCTGAGGGGCATTAGCCTTGCGCTTGTTGAGCTCTCTAGCGGCGCTATCCTTGCGAATAGCCGCTGCCTTGTTGAGCTGTGCCGTGCTGTTAATATCCGAGTAGATGGCTGGTGCCTGCACCTCGCTCTTAAGTGGCTCTATGCCTTTGATAACCACGCTTGATGGTACAAGAGCGTTGCGTACAGCAGATGATTGCATAGCCTCATACTCCTCAACAGTTGAGCAACCCTCCTTGGTGAAGCATACCACCTCGCGGTAGAGTGGGCTTGGGTTGTACATATCGTCGTATGCTACAGCCACAACGGTCATCACCTTATCGAATGGAAGGAAGAAACTTGCGCTCTCGTATGGTGCACCATCCCACAGATACTCGTAGAATATATCATCGGGGTAGTCCTCGGTGTCGGTGAGGTCGTTGCCATAGAAGTCGTAGTAGAACTCCGAGTAGTCCCCCTCGATATTCACCTTGACAGGAATCATAGCATTGCCAGCATACATGGCAAAGCCCTCGTAGCCCGCAGCAACAAGTTCGTCTACATTGAAGTATTTGTCAATCTCGACGCTGATGGAGATGTCGGCGTATGTCACAGCATCGGTATGGAACACCTCGCTAAAGTGTACATCGCTGAGGAACTCGCACTTGTCGAAGTCCATGATAACCACGCCCAGCTTGTAGTCGGTGTCGGGTGCCAAGTCCCAAACGGTGGTTGTCTCGTCGCCCTGAGTAAGCTCCCACGATGCAAATACCGCGTAGTCGTTGTCGTAGCCGCGCTTGATAATCACATTCTGGATGTAGTCCATGGCATCCTCAGCACTATAGTTAGCAGGGTATATCATCCAGTGGTAGGCATGACCCTTGTCCGAAGGGATAATCTCTATCCATGCGTTATCGACGCTTGGCACAATGTTCATCGCAAAGGTGCACTCCTGAGGGTCGCCCGAAGCCAAGGTGTGGAACTCCTCACGCCATATCTTCTCGGTAGTAAGTGTGCCCGCCTTGTAGCCAAAGGCTACGATTGTGTAGTCGCTATCGGGGCGCATACTACCGTAGGTGTTTGTGCTGTTGCCCTCGTAGGTGTAGCTGCTAATGACATAGTCATACTCGCTCATGATAAGCTCGAAGAGCTCGTCGTCGTCGAGACCCTTGACAACATCGCTGCGTAGTGGTAGAACAATATATGGATCATTAGTTGTGGTTGTTGTCTTAACATCCACTGACGACTGTGTGAGGTTCTTAAGCTCAAGGGTTAGGATGTTATCCGATGGGTCGAGGTGTGCTGATGTGTGCTCTATGAAGCCCACCTCGCCAATGATATCGCAGTTGTTGTTCCACTTGGCCGCCATGATGTAGTACTTTGTGTCGGCCTTACACTCAAACCAACCATCCTCAAGGATGTCCGAAAGGTTATAGATAGAGAAGAACTCTGTGCGGTCGGTGATGTAGTTCCACTGCTGGAGAAGCTCAATTGTTGAGTTGATGCTACCCTCCTGAAGTATAGTCTTGAGGTCCTCGGTGCCGAGTGCCTGCTTCCAGTAGTTTATCTCTTCCTCGGACATGATACCGCAGAAGTAGTCAACGCCCGTGTGCGATGGGGTTACGGTGTATTCCAATACGAAGTCCTCCTCATTTACCGAGAACTCAAAGGTGATGTCGCCATCGTGTGGTGGCTCGGTCTTAACATGTGTGGCGATGATATCTGTTGTGCGCTTGCCCTCAAGCGAGATACCATATACATATACCACAAACTCGGTGTCGGGTGTAAGTTTTGTGATGCGTATGCTCTCCTCTGAGCCTGTGCCCACGATTGTCGAGAGGAACTCGGCAAGGGTTAGATCGTTAACATCGGCAAGGTACTGGAAGTACTCGAGGTCTGCCTGGAAGATGTCGTTCTGGTTGCCCTCGTAGTAGTCCCACGACTCCTTGTATGTAACCATAGGAATCCATGTTGTTGTAGGGTCGGCTGTGATTACCGAGATGGTGATTGTTGTGGCGTCGTAGTCAATAAGTTCCACCTCTATAGGGCTCTCGGCGGTGATGCGCTCCTGGGTGATGGTGAGCGTAACATCTGCTGCACTCTTGTAGCTGAGGATAACCTCTGCTGTGCGTGTGTCATCGTCGTAGTTGCCGCCAGCGGTGATGTTGAGTTTGTCGCTCTCCACGGCGATTGTCAACCACTCGGCCTCGGTTGTTGCAGATAGTGTTTCGCCATCTATGGCGTTCTTGATTGTGTAGCCAAGGCTCTTGGTCTCGCCTCGCTCCTCGAAGCTAAGCTCGGTGGCCTCAACCTCAATCTGGCTGGGTACTACCGCTGCTGGCTCCTTCTCACACGCCACGATAGCAACAAGGGCTACCATAGCGCTAAATAGTCTTACGATGTAGTTCATTATTGGTATTAATTAAGTGTTTGCAATATATGTTTATAGGCTTTTGCCATATGCAAATATATACAAATATATGCAATTAACTCATCGTCTGCCAATTTTTATGTGCAATTTAATAAATTGAGTCTTGTGTATAATAAAAATTACCCCGCCGGAACAAGTCCCGACGGGGTGACACTAAAAATATGAAAACCAATAATATAGTGTGTTATTCAACAGTTAGGCGTGTTGCCTTCATCGTCTCTGCGCTGCGCTTAGCAGCTGTCGATGGCGATGCAAGGAACTCCTCGATAGGTGAGCATTTGTCAACCTCGAAGATTGTATCCTTCGATTCCCATACCTCGGTGAAGTTACCATCCTTATCCTCGGCAACACCAAAGAAGGTGTATGCTGTATCGAACTCAAAGGCGTAGTACGATACCTTATCCTCTACAGCACCCTCTGCAAGAAGACCCTCGATGATTGTCTCATACTCGTAGTATGGGAAGTCGAGAGCGTTCATGGCGTTGAAGTAGAATGCCACGGCCTCATCATCGACATTGGCGGTGATAGGCACAATCACAGTATCCTCAAAGCCCTCGTAGCTTGGATCTGCAGCAGCAAGCTCCGAGCCGTTGTAGTAGTTGCCGATAGTGAGCGAGAAGTCGAGGTCGGCATATACAACCTCTGCGGTAGTGAACTTGTAGCGGTAGAGCTCTGTGGTTGGAGCGCCTGCCTGAGCACCAAATACCAACAACTCATACTCGGTAGATGGTACAAGGCCAGTAGCTGTATCGCTCATAGTGCCGTTGACATACTGTACGGAGAAGTTGGTGAGGATATACTCCATAATCTCAGCCTCGGTATTATTCTCGAAGCGGTCACCAGCAACCAAGGCTGCTACATACGAGTCGTCGTTCGATGGCTCAACCATGACTGTAGCCTTGCGTGGGTATAGCTCCGTAACAGATAGTGTGAAGGTGTTATCCGATGCCTGAACATTGCCTGTCTTGAACTCGTAGAACTCAGGAGTGGTGTTCATCAACGCCTCATCGTCCATGCCGAATGCCCAGAGGATAAACTCGGTGTTGGCGTCGAGCTCAACATCAAGATGCTGCTCGCCACGGAATGCAAGCTCGTTGAAGATGAAGTGTAGGCCCTGCTCTGGGGTGTCGAAGAATGACGAGTAGTACGCCTTATCGTTCTCCCATGTCTGCTCGCAGTAGTTACGCAACTCCTCCTCCGATGCTCCAGCAACATCCTTAGCCCAGAATACACCATAGTAGTAGTAGCCATCATAGCCCTGAGGCTTGATGTCGATAGCAACATTAGGGCCATCTACCTCAACATTGAAGTCGAAGTGTAGGGTGTAGTCGCTAACTGCTGTGGTGGTAATCTTAAGGCGCGAAATCTCGGTTGTAGGCTGCAACTTATCCTTGTCGAAACCGTAGGCGTATGCAACATATGTGGTGTTGGGTGTCACGCCAGTAAACTGGTGGCCCATCATATCACCCTGGTACATGAAGGCTGCTGCGCCAGTAGATGCGTCGCCACCAAAGGCTGCACCGAAGCTCTCGAAGATCTCCATATCGCTTGCCCACAATGCCTCGTCGCTATACATAAGCTCGCCGTTATTCTCCTCGAAGTACTTACCTGTGCCGAGGATGAATACATAAGGCATATTCTTATTCTCAGGTACTACATTCATGGTGATGGTAGTAGCCGCAGCATTCACAAGTTCTAGTTTGATAGAGTGCTCCTTGCCCACAGCCTGCTTAACGGTGATTGTGGGGTTAGGATATACGCCTGGGTAGATAAGCTCCAGGCGGCAGTTGCGAGCCTCAGCCTCGTAGCTTGTTGCTACATCGAATGTCAAAAGACCCTCAACCGAGGTGTCGATGTTGTAGACCCAATCCTTCTCGGCATTAACCTTGAGCTCTGCGCCATCAACGGCGTTTGTCAGAGAGTAGGTAACCTCAAAGTGGCCACCCTCAGCTGTTGCGTCAACAACCTTAGTCTCAAGTTCCAAAGTGGTGTTACCCTTAGGAGGCTCTGGGGTAGGCTCATCGCTCTTACACCCCGCGAGGAGTGTAAGAGTTAGAGCTGCACACATCATTAACCAAATATTCTTCATACTAAAAAAGTCTTAATCGTAAAACACATCTGTTGTTCGGGACTATGCCGCTGGGCTACCTGCGATAGCACCGTTGTAGGTGCCGCTGAACTCGCGACCGTCAACAAGCTTAACCTCGAACGATACATTGTAGGTCTGTGTAGCCTCAAGGTACACGATGTCCAATGTGATAGACTCGTAAGCCTTCTTGCTGCCGTTGAATGTGCTGTAGTTGTTGTCTACATATACGGTGTCAACATAAGACTCACCGATGGTGTAGGTATTTGTTGGGATATAGTTGATATCCGAGTTGCCGGTACGCATATCGAATGCCATGGTGTACTGCTCTGTAGAGTCCTTAATTGTGAGCTCCCAGTTGTCAGAGTACCACTTCTTTGCAGAGAATGTGTTCCAAGTCAAGTCTGTAGGAGTATCCTCAGTCTCAACGATCTCCATGCCGTCAACCTTACCTACATATGACATAAGGAATGTGCGGCCATCCTGAACCTTACCAGATACTACCATTGTGTATGTCTTGTCAGCAAGGTTGGTCTCAACTGTGAGGCGTGCCTCAGTGAAGTTGTACTGTGACTGACCCGATACGGTGAGTGTTGTTGCATCCACGCCAAGGTAGCCAGTGCCAGTGCCTACGCCAAGCTCATATACGCCTGCTGCAAGGAACTGTGATGGAGTGCAATATACATCGAGCTTAAGCATGTAGTTAGTAACATCGCCCTCCTCAACCTGTGCAAGTGTGATGTACCAGTTAGCACCAGACTCGTAAGAGCTTGCGTATGCGCGGTTCATAACAACATCGATAACCTCCTCAGACTGCTCGAGTGAGCAACCCTCAACTACGCCCTCATACTCCGACTCGATGATGTAGCCATTCTCGAGTGTGCCGTAGAACGACATGAGGTATTTCTTGTTATCCCAGTCGATATCTACTGTGAGAGTACCTGTAGCGAACTTGAACTCGCCACCGTTCTCGCCTGCAACAACAAATGTTGATGTAGTGTTGTCGAACTGACCTGCCTCAGCCGCCAAAGCCTTTACGCTGAACTCCTCAGCCGATGTGCTGATAGTATAGGTATTGTTTACGATATATGGTGCCTGGAATGCATTTACAAGATTGATCTTAGCCATGTTGCCAGCATTGTCAGCAAGTGTCAATGCCCAAGTAGTACCATTATCAGCGGTTGTAGCAGTAGCCGATGTGTAATCAGTAGTAACGAATACCTTGTCTACTACTGGCATGTTGTCTACATCACCTGTGTAGTTAGCCACCAAGCTGCGGCCATCCTTCAACTGAAGGTTGATGTCAAATGTATAAGCCTTAGTGTCTGGGTCGATAGATACCTCTACTGCACCGCTCTTTAGCAATACACCATTGTCGTAGCCATAAGTAGAGTAACGCATGCTATTTACGCAAGGCCACTCGGTAGACTCCTTAACCTCGTAAGTACCTGCTGGGAGGTAGTCCTTATCTGGGTCGCCGTAGAAGTCAAGACACAAAGTATTCTCGTTGTATGCGAAGTTATCAGCCTCGTTAGCATCCTCGTATGAGAACATGAGGTAGTAGTTTGAGCTATACTTAGAACCCTTGACGCGTGTGTAGTTGTGCTCAATAACATTAGATGGGTCATCCTTAGTTGTGAAGGCCAACTCAACCATTGTAGTCTGGCCAGCGCCCTCAGCAGCTACCAACAAAACATACTCCTTAACAGGATCGAGGTCAGTAACCTCAACAGCCTCCTTTGACTCAGGCTCAAGCTCGTCGCCCTTGCGGATTACCTCCGAAGCCTCAGGAATCTCCTTAGTGGCATTCTGCACGAGGTATGCAACCTTCTCGGCGTTGGTAGCTGTGTAGCGGAAGTTGATAGAGGTGTGTGCCACCTGAACAAGCTCCGCCTCAAGCTCCACCTGTGCCTGAGCAGTAGTAGTAACATATAGAGTGTTAGAGCCAGCAACCTTGGTTACATTCTTTGCCGCTGCAACAACCTTATAGCTTGTCTCAGCCTCAAGACCCTCGGCCTTAACCTCAGCCTTGCCATCCTCAAGCTCAACAGCAACACCCTCTGCCATGATGGTGTCGAGTGATGGAGCATCCTCCTCGTCGAGGAGTACCATGTAGCGTGCCTCGGTAGCGTTGGTAGTTGTAAGTGTGAATGTCACTGAGTCAACATTCGCCGAGCCCTCCTCAAGAGTAACAGTAGGCTGAGCCTCCTCTGCTGGAGTTGGAGCTGGTTCATTTTCACAACCCATAAGGCCAAAGCTAAGGGCTGACAAGCAAAGTAATGCAAGCTTTTTCATAGTATGTAGTTTTTAGTTTATTTAATTCGAATGGTTAGTTTGATAGATTATTTGCGTGTGAGGACGATATCCGACGCACCGTAGTAGTATGCCATCCAGCCGTAGCCCTCGAAGTTGTAGACAAGCGATGGATAGCAGTTAGCAACAGGTGACGAGATTGTCAAGGTATTGCCATCCTCTGAGAGTGTTACGCTGAGTGTGGTGTCAACAGTCACACCCTGTGATGTGTAGTCTGCGCTGAGCATGAAGCAGTCGCCGAAGAACATCCAACCAACAACCGAGTGGCGTGCATAGCCGTCAATCGTTACAACATCGCCCTCGGCAATGTCGAGCACCCACTTAGGACCCCACTTCAACTCAGGATCCTCAATCTCGTACTCCACAAGGTCTGTCACGCTGTAGTATGCTACATTGCACCAGCCATCAACCAAGGCTACAAGCTGGTTGTTAGCGCGGTAGTCGTAGTCGTAATCCTCAACCTCGGCAACGATATTTACGGTGAACTCCGATGCAATAGGCTCGGAGTAGCCATCGGTGATGTTCTGAACACCAGTCCACTCGCCAAGCAAGCTCTCGAAGAGCTCTGATTCCACTAGCTCATTCTGCTGAACTACTGGAGTTATCTCCGTTGCTGATATCTGTGCGCGGTTGCCCTTCTTGTCGATAAGCATCACAAGAGCTGTATATGATGTCTCGGGCTTGAGACCCTTCTGTGACAATACCTGCTCGCCAGAGTATTTGATACCTACATTCATAGCGTGGTATGACATGTATGCGTTCTTGTCCTCAAGCTGTGCGAGCATAGCCTCAACCTTAGATGTCTCAGCGAAGTAGTAGTAATACTCCTCAACATCCTCGGTAGGTGCGCATGTTACGGTCATCTCGTATGGGTCAACGCCCTCCAAGGTGATTGCCACACTCTCGGTAGAGTCAACATGTGCAGGTGTGCGGAACTCAGTAACAGATACATCCTCCATTGTGAGTGCCTTATCATTCCAGTAGAATGCGTAGATTACAAAGTCGGTATTCTCGCGGTAGCCAGCGTTACTGAGGAAATCTTCCTGGTCGCCCTTGAAGAGCATCTGCTCGCATACCTCCTCATACGATGCCTCGGTCATCTGTGCATAGTTGCGCAATGCCTCGTCGAACTCGGCCTTTACATCGTTTACATCGGTGGTCTCCCAACGAGCCTTCGACATTACATCGCAGTAGAAGTAGGCATCCTTATCCTCGGGGTATATACTATATATAACTTGATAGGCTGTGAGTTGCTCCTCGTCTACAACGATATTAATAGCGTTCTCGTTTTCAATGGGAGGCTCAGGCTGTGGCCCTGGCCCAGGTTCTGGTGTCTCGTTCTTGCACGCTACGAGTGCGCACATTGCGAACAATGGAAATAGAAGTTTTTTCATACTAATTATTGGTTTTTTAGGTTTTCCGTTTTTCGGTTACACAAAATTAAACTAAAGATTGATTTTTTCGGTGCAAAATAGTGTTATTTTAGTATAACATTTTAAAAAAATATTATTACATTTGTATAACATTTTACACTAAATTATTTATATACAATATATTATGCATTATAACAACTTGCGTGTCACATATTTAGCATATATCTTCCTTGGAATACTATTGTTTATAGCCCCAAATAGCGCTTTGGCAACATCTACGCAAGATAATAACCTTGGGCATAACCTCGATATGTTCGCCCACTATCGCATTGCGGACCAGGCAAAGGCTGTGGAGTATGCCGAGTTGATAGTATCTGTTACGGACCCTATGTCGGCCAGTGTTGAAATTGCCGATGTCTACGACTTCCTTGCAACCTATAGCGAGACGACCCAACATCACTATCTGCGTGCTGTTGAGTTGCTCGAACACTCCCTTGATATATATACGCGCGCGGGCGCTACTGCAAAGCTAATTGAGATTAAGGCAAACCTTAGTAGACTCTATCTTCGTATTGGTGACTACCATAAGGCATATAGCCACGCTATAGCCGTGCTCGATATGACATCAGTACATGGTGATGAGACCTCGTTACGCGAGGCCTACCTTGTTCTTGAGCAGGTTATCTACTTCTACCATAAGGACTACGATATGGCCATGGAGTATAATCACCGTGTGGCATCCACCTATGAGGGGCGTGAACAGGCGCATCAGACGGTGCGAGCTTTAAATAGCCATTTCATATACCAAGAGTCTGTTTCGCAAATTGATGATATTGTAGCGCAAGCTGTGAAGATATGTGAGGAGTATGACTTCAACGACCTTTTGGTTAACCTCTATCTCAATATGGCGATGTTCAAACTTCAGCAACAGGATGCTGAGACTTCGGCCCACTATCTTGATATGGTTAAGAACCTTACAAGTAACTTTAAGGAGGAGGGCTACTACTATGCGGCGTTGGGTTTCTTTAACCTCAATGTTGGAAGTGTGGAGCAGGCTATCGAGGATCTTAATCGTTCGGTACAACTGCTCGATAGTGAGGACTTTAACTCCAAGAATGTTCACTCATACTTCCTGCTTCAAGATATATACTACTCGGCGGGTCTCTATGCCGAGGCCTACGATGCACTGATGAAGTTTGCCGAGATATACACCTATCAGCATAGTGCCTCGAATGTTGTTGAGCTCTCGATGCTTATCACCGATATGGAGGTTGAGCGTGCTGCCGAGGAGCGTCGTCTTCTTGAGGAGCGCCATGAGTTGCAGCAGGAGAAGGGGCGCATGATGCTCTACTTCCTTATCTTTGGCCTTGTGATTACGGTGGGTGTTGTTGCTCTTATCTACTCGCGCTACCGTTTGGAGCGTAAGAATAGGGAGTTGCAACGCCGTCAGGCTGAGCAGGATATAAACTATAAGAATGAGATTATTAAGATTCAGCGCTTGCAGCAGTATCAGGAGCAGAAGAATATGGACCAGCTCTCGGAGGTGCTCAGTAATGCTGTTAACATTGCCGATAACCGCGAGATGCGTGCAGAGCTGCGTAGGATTATAAGGCAGATGCAGCAACACTCGGGTAGCGGCGACTGGGAGGAGGTGGAGACTACGCTTGTGGGTATGAATGATGTCTTTTTCGATAACCTTCTCAAGGAGTTCCCTAACCTCACGAAGAACGAGCGTAAGCTATGTACGCTTATACATATGAATCTCTCGACTAAGGAGATTGCCAACATCACGCATCAGAGTACGGGAAGCATCAATGTAGCCCGTTCGCGTCTGCGCCAGAAGTTCGGACTTACGGATAGCGATGTCTCGCTCATAGCCTTCCTCGATCGCTTCAAGGGTGAGAGGTAGTTTGATTTCAGGGGGTATAGTTAGGGTTTTGTTCGACATTTTATCGTGATTGACAATATTTTATTGCACTCTATTGGCGGGAAATAAATTTTTGCTACCTTTGCACCCGACATATAGAACAAACTAATGCTTAAAAAAAGTATGAAGCACGCTTATGTATTTCCAGGCCAGGGCTCACAGGCCGTAGGTATGGGTAAGGATATTTATGACAATGTCCCCGAGGCTAAGGAGCTTTTTGAGAAGGCTAACGAGATTCTCGGTTTTAGAATTACAGATATTATGTTTGCTGGCACTCCTGAGGAGCTCAAGCAGACCAAGGTTACACAGCCTGCCGTTTTCCTCCACTCAGTTATATTGGCTAAGGCCCTTGGTGTTAAGCCCGATGCTGTAGCTGGTCACTCGCTCGGTGAGTTTTCAGCGCTTGTTGTTGCAGGTGCACTCTCTTTCGAGGATGGTTTGCGTTTGGTGTCGAAGCGCGCTATGGCTATGCAGCGTTGCTGTGAGCAGCAGCCTGGTGGTATGGCCGCAGTCCTCGGCTTGGACGACAAGACTATCGAGGATGTATGTGCTGCTGTTGAGGGCACTGTTGTTGCTGCCAACTACAACTGTCCTGGTCAGCTCGTTATCTCGGGTGCCGATGCCGCTGTTGATGAGGCTTGTGTGAAGCTCAAGGAGGCGGGTGCTCGCCGTGCTTTGCGTCTGCCTGTGGGTGGCGCTTTCCACTCACCACTTATGGAGCCTGCACGCCAGGAGCTTGAGGCAGCTATCGCTGAGGCTCAGTTCATGACTCCATCATGCCCAGTGTACCAGAATGTGGATGCTCAGCCATATACTGATGCTGAGACTATCAAGAAGAACCTTATCGCTCAGCTCACAGCTCCTGTTCGCTGGACACAGATTGCAGAGAATATGATTGCTGATGGCGTTACCGAGTTCACCGAGGTTGGTCCAGGTAATGTACTCCAGGGCTTGGTTTCTAAGGTTAGCCGCGAGGTTGCCGTAGAGTCAAAGTCTACTTTGTAGTAGTACTCACCCAATATTTTGCGAGCCTGTCTAACAGTTGTTGGATGGGCTCGTTTGTTGTATATGAATGTCATTCTGAGCAATGCGAAGAATCTCCTACGCGACTATATATTATATATGTTGCCGTTGGTCGACTATGAGGAGATCTTTCACTCTGTTTACCTTTGCTCAAGATGACTACGCCCTCCCCACGGCCCTCCATCCACGGCCCCCCCCCTCCACTGCTCACTCCTCCCACACACATGGTCCCCCACGGCCACCCCCTCCCCCCCCCACGGTCTCCTTCCCTCTTGCGGGTATTACTTTTAATACCCGCATATATGTGGGGGCAGTTCTCTTGGTTGGTGTTTTGTCTGTTAGTCCGTATGAATGTCATTCTGAGCAACTCGAAGAATCTCCTACGCGATGGAGCGTAGATAATGTATTGTATCTTGTCGGCTCTGAGGAGGTCTTTTGCTTCGTTTCACTTTGCTCAAGATCACAATATGGCCCATCCATCTACGGCCACCACCACACCTCATGCCCCCCCCCTCTTGCAGGTATTATTTTTAATACCCGCATATGTGTGGGGCACTCAAGTTTTCGGGTGCCGGCTTTCGGGTGTTGGCTTTCGGGTGTTGGTTTTCTGATGTTGGCCTTCGGGTGTTGGCCTTCGGGTGTTGGCCTTCGGGTGTTGGCCTTCGGGTGATGGCTTTCGGGTGTTGGCCTTCGGGTGATGGCTTTCGGGTGTTGGTTTTGTCATTGTGAGTTTTTTAACGCTTTTTTTTGCCAATCGTCCCACTATGTTTGTCGTCCAATTTGCGGCATTCGTTGAAAAAAAATATCCCCGATAGTTGCTCGTTTTCAGATAATTTTATATATTTGCACTGAGTATCGCTTGAAAAAAAGCTATTAAAATGCTATCTAAAGTTACATATATAACTCGTGAATACCCGCTCCTACGCCATAGGGGGGGGTATTTTCGTCTGATTATCAGCAAGTTAGCTTAGTTGGCTCAACCATTTCATTTTATCATATAGCCATCTACCCGCTACGGTTTCGTGGTGGGCAGCATCTGTTGTGTCCATAGTGCTTTTTTTGTGCGCTTTGGACCCTTTTTGCATACCTATTATCGAACACAACATTATAACAAATACTCAATTATTAACTTTTAAACAAACATTTTATGAAGGCAAGATTTTTAGCTTTAGCGGCATTGGTGCTCGGATTGGCATCATGTCAGACAGAGCCTGAGGGTCTCGATGTAAATGTCGGTGGTGAGGTTGACACTGTTGTCACCGTATCGCTTCCAGATGCTACTCGTGCTAACAGCGCAGAGGGCGCATTTAAGAATGTAGATTGGGCTCAGTACACCATTCGCTACCAGATGAAGATTTACGACTCTAATGGTCGTGTTTCTGATGCTGTTTATGTAGACTACAAGGATGGCAAGGATGGCAATAGTGTAACATTCCCTGTTCGCCTTGTGCCTAATCGTCAGTATAGCTTCGTAGCTTGGGCTGATATTGTTACGGATGCAGATAATACAGATTTGCACTACGATACTACTGATCTTAGGGATATTACACTCAAGTCAACTTGGGTTGCAATGGATGAGACTCGTGATGCTTACACTGATGTTGAAACCCTAACATATTATGGTAACACACCTGTTAACCTTCAGTTGATTCGTCCATTCGCTAAGTTGCGTGTTATTACTACTGATATGGAGGCTCTTAATGACCTTGTAATTACACCTACTAAGGCTACAGTTGTGTATTCAACTGATCACTATGCTTCATTCAATGCCCTTGCTGGCTGTGTAAATGCAGGTCAGAATGCGGTAAAAGAGATCAACAAGTCTCATGCTAACTTTACTATAGCTCCATATGATGACAATGAGGATGATAAGTCAATGGTATTGTTTACTGACTACTTCTTCGCTGCTGAGGGACAGGAGACTATCAACTTCTCTTTGGATGTATTTGATCAGGGTGGCGTTTCTATCAAGGCTAACGACTTCACTACTGATATTCCTGTTCAGAGTAACCACTTGACTACTATCCAGGGTAACATCTTGACTGACGGTAACAATGTAACTGTTAAGGTTGAGGGTGCATTTGAGAATGGTTCTGCTTGGAATCCAGAGGAGGATGAGTACGATGTTGAGATTTGGGATGGTGAGTCTGTAAACGAGCCATCTGTATCTAACAATATTTATGAGATTGAGCGTCCATCTGAGCTTGCATGGTTGGCAGCGGCTGTAAATGGTACATTGGATGAGGATTACACTCGTTCAACTGTTGAGGCAAATAACTTCGCAGGTAAGACATTCCGTCTTACTAAGGATATCGACCTTGGTGGTGAGCCTTGGACTCCTATTGGTGATTCTGAGCACATCTTCAAGGGTACTTTCGATGGTCAGGGTCACACTATTAAGAACCTTGTGGTAAATGGTGGCTCAAATAGCAATATGGGTCTCTTTGGCGTGACACACGATGGTGAGCTTAAGAACTTTACACTTGAGAATGCAAAGGTGTCAGGTCGCTTGAATGTTGGTGCTGTTTGCGGTCAGCCTTATACTTCAAAGTATACTAACATCACTGTTCAGGGTCACGTAGAGATTAATGGTATGGCCTATGTTGGTGGCGTAGGTGGTAAGAATGCTTACGCTGATTGGACCAACATCACTGTAAATGTTGATGAGACATCTTATGTTAAGGCTAACTCTGTTGAGAATGGCACTGCATACCGCACATATGTAGGTGGTGTAGTTGGTTTCAATGGCGAGGGTGGCCACAAGTTTACTAACATTACATCTAACATCAATGTGGAGGGTTCTACTTGCGATGTTGGTGGTTTGTTCGGTATCGCACACTATGGCAACCAGTTCGAGAACTGCGTTTACACTGGTAATGTAACAATTACAACTGATGAGGTTGAGAATGCACTCGAGATGGGTGGTATCGCTGGTGTATGGCACAATGAGAATGGTACAACAGTAGAGTTCTCTAACTGCACTTTCGATGGAGAGTTGTTTACTCCAAACATCACTGAGGAGGTTAACTTCTACTATGGCGGTCTTGTTGGTGCTCCATATTCAGCTACAGGTACTGGTAAGCTAATCTTGGACGGCAAGCAGTATGTTGCTAATGCTGCACAGCTCCAGGCTGCAGTAAATAATGCTGTTGGTGAGATTACAATCTACTTTGGTCGTGACATCGATGGCGATGTAACTATTATCCAGAAGCAGGGTGTTAAGATTACTATCGATGGTAATGGCCGTAAGTACAATGGCTCTATCAAGGTACACAGCAACTCTAATCACTATGCTGATGCTGCTTTGACTATCAAGAATGTAAACTTCGAGGCTGCAACAGCAGATGTTAACTGCATCGAGGCTCTCGAGAATGGCGCTGAGCGTTACTCAACAAACATCACTGTTGAGGAGTGTACTTTCACCGCTACTGGTGCGGCTGTTAACACTGCTGTTGGTGTTCAGATTAAGTCTTCAAAGAACGCTAAGGTGTTGAACTGTACTGCTACCGATATGCACTCACTTATTCAGGCACAGAGCTGCGACGAGACAGTTTTGGTCCAGGGCTGTACTATCAATGGTAAGAATGGTGTTGCTTTCAAGCAGGTAAAGAACGCAGTAGTTGAGGGTACTAATATTACTGCCGTTGAGTACGGTATCCGTTTCGATGGTAACACAGATAACTATGGTATCACAGTTAAGGAGAATACTGTAACTGCTGCTCAGCCATTCATCGTTCGTAAGATGACAGGTACTAACAATACTATCACTTTGGAGGGTACAAACACTCTTACAACTGAGGCTGAGTACCAGGTTGTAATTACTAACGGTAGCGACGACGAGGAGTATGTTAAGCCTACTGGTACTTACACTTTGACTGGTGCTGATGCTTACACTATTTTCCCTGCTCCATTCCCAGTAGCTTCATGGGATGAGTTCACTGCAGCGCTTGCAGCAGACGAGACTGATATTAAGTTGACAGCGGATATTACTTTTGATTCAAACTATCAGTTGCAGAAGAGTGTAATTCTCAACCTTGGTGGCTATTCAATGACATTGCCTATGATCAATATCCACACTAAGACTACTATCAAGAATGGTACTATCAATGGTAAGGTATATGCTCGTAAGAATTCTGAAATTGTATTCAATAATGTAAAATTCAGCGGTGCAGTTGCTGACAACCTTTCTACAGAGGGTCATCTTGCAATTCAGGACGGTTGCAAAAGTTTATATGCAAAGGATTGCTTGTTCTCTCCGACATCAGTTTCTGGTTCACAGACCAAGCCTCTTTCATTTGAGGGTGGAAGCACAATTATGAAGTTCGAGGGTTGCGAGTTCAAGAGCAGTCCTTACAAGAAGCAGGTATACTTAAACCCATTGTCTGCTACTGGATCGTTGGATTTCACAAACTGTAACTTCAACAACAAGACTCCTAACATTATGTTTGCAGCAGCTTGCCCATTGACTAACGTGACAATGAGCGGCACTACAAAGTTGAGTAGCGTGACTTTCGAGATTAACCGCGCTAAGGAGGCTGTAACTGATGCTGATCTTGCTTATTTGAGAACATTGATTGCTAACAACTCATTTAGCAGTGTTCGTCTATTCTACGCTGGTGGTTCAAGCGAGTATATCCGCTAATGCAATAGATTAAATCTTCTCGGCACGAGAGTTGTGTATTGCTTTTTCTAAATTGTAGATCTCGTGTCGTCTTGGGGCTGTTCGAATCCGCGGACAGCCCCATCTTTTATTATAGTGTTTATCCTTTATTGTAGAGACCGAAGAGACCAAGAGACCGAGAGACCGAGAGACCAAGAGGCCGAGAGACCCAAGAGATTAAGAGACCGAGAGACCAAGAGACCCAAGAGAGGTCTGTTATCAGCATTGCCCGCGTCTTCGTTTTGGTCTTTATGGTCTTTTAGGTCTCAATGGTCCCAAAAAAGTAGAGACCAAGAGACCGAGAGACCGAGAGACCGAGAGACCCAAGAGGCCCAAGTGAGGTCGGGCATCAGCGTATGCCCGCGTCTTCGTTTTGGTCTTTATGGTCTTTTAGGTCCCAATGGTCCCAATGGTCCCAAAAAAAACTATCAATTAACGCTAAGTCTCTAAAATTATTCTGTCGTTTCACCTGTGAATTTTGTCGCTTCGCCGATGGCAGTGCCCCTATGTTTGTCGATAAGTTTGTCTCCTAATTTGCTGATTGGCACACCTTTTGTAATATGGTAGCTCGATATATTCAACCGTAGCGCAGAGAGGGGTAATGAGCAGAAAATTTTGTAGTTTGAAAAAATATCACTATCTTGCAATCGAAAAGTTAATTATTAACCCTATAAAACTATCTGCCTATCGAAGAATTTCTGCTCTTGAACTAACCATATAGGAGGACAGAGTATGAATGTGACTGCATTAAGCGATCGTGTGCTGCTTAATAACTACCTTGCAGGGGATAGGTGTGCTATATCCGAACTTATAGAGCGCCACTCACAGCGTGTGCGCAACTACATCGGTATGTTGGTGAAGGATGATGCCATTGCCGATGATATTTTCCAGGAGACATTTATAAAGGCGGTGAAGGTCATCGATGAGGGACGATATGTCGACAACGGCAAGTTCCTATCGTGGGTCTTGCGCATTGCACATAATCGTGTCCTCGACCACTTCCGCCGAGAGAAGTCGAGTCGTCAGGTCAACGAGGCTGAGGCAGGATATGATATGCTCGGCACCATGCGTTTCTCGGAGCCTACGGCCGAGGATAACATCGTATTGGGCGAGATAGAGCAGACTATGCGTCAGCTTGTTGACGAGCTACCCGACGAGCAGCAGGAGGTGGTGCGTCTGCGCTACTACTCGAAGCTGTCGTTTCAGGAGATTGCCGAGCAGACCGAGGTGAGCATAAACACAGCGTTGGGGCGTATGCGATATGCTCTGATAAATCTTCGTCGCATGATTAAGGAGCGAAATATTGTTTTAAGTTAATCCTTGTGCAATAATTACCATTGGGCCTGCGTTAGTGGTGTAAACAATCATAAACATAGTGCCTATGGGAGAAATTGACAATCGTACTTTGAAACTATTCAGCGAGGAGAGCATGCTCCTCAATGATGTTGTGCAGGATGATGTTGAACTGCTCTTCTTGGATACCTATCTTACCGATATTTTTAAGTTCAAGAACGGCAAGGAGGCTTAGATGAGGGTTAATCGAGTCCTGAGTTTTAGTGAGGCATGGAACAAAAATGGTGTGTTTCGTGCCTCTTTTTTTGTCTATCTGCCCCTTTGTGGGGTGAATTTATGCTCTCCTAAATTGGCCTTGTGGCACAGTTTCTGTGTGGAAAAATTGCCTGTTTGCACGAATTTTGCTTGTGGTATAATAGTCCAAAAGTATAATTATTGCGAAGCGATTAGCACTGTTGGCTGAATGTGGTAATTTATTGTGGTATATAATTTTTGACCCTTTTTTGTTTGTAGTTTAGGAAAAATTACCTATCTTTGTCAAAGATTGTAGGGTCTATAATTCATAAGGTGGTTAACCGGTTGACTTATAGAGAGTTCTTCTTTGGTGTGAGCTTGTCTTGCACAATAATAGCCCAACTACAATCCGTGAACGGCCTTGAGGGTCATTATTACTGATTCTAAGAATTGATGTTTGGAAATAGATACATATCGCTGCTTACAGCTCTAATGCTGTTTGTTGTCTTCATCCCTGCTGACCTATCAGCACAGGATACACCTCGTCGTGAGTCTTCGCAGGAGGGAGACAGCCACGCCATATGTGTTGACTTCCGTGTGAACGACACCAAAATCGACCCCAGCTATCGCGACAATGCCTTCATGCTTGAGAGCATCGACTCACTTTTTGTGGCCCTCTCGAAGGATAGCAATGTGGAGATTGTCTCTATCGAGTTCCGTGGTACAGCCTCGCCTGAGGGTCCTTCGAAGGTTAACCGACGCTTGAGTCATGCCCGTATGATGTCGTTGGAGAAGTTCGTACGCGAGCGCCACGATATCCCCGATAGCATCATCATGCACAACGACCACTACATCGCATGGCATCACCTCACCGCTATGGTTGAGGCGGATAAGACCTTGGCGCATCGTGAGCGTGTGCTCGAGATTTTGAATGCCGAGTACCCCGAGGCTAAGGACTACAATGGTCAGCCTATTGATGGTCGTATCCCCGAGTTGAAGAAGATTGATGGTGGTGCCTTGTGGAACACTCTCCTCAACCGCTACTTTGTGCAGATGCGTAATGCATGGTTTATCATGGTCACTGTGCGCAAGCCAGAGCCTCAGCCAGAACCAGCTCCCGAACCAATGCCAGAGCCTGAGCCAATGCCAGAGCCCGAACCACAACCAGAGCCCGAGCCTATTGCTGAGCCAGAGCCACCAACACCTTTGATGAATATTAAGATGAATGCTGTGGAGGTTGCCGCCTTGGTAACTAACCTCGGCTTTGAGTGGCGCATAACACCATACTTGTCATTCGATGTTATGGGTCACTACTCACCATACGACTACTTCAACGATGCGCGTAAGATTCGTGTATTTGCTATACAGCCCGAGTTGCGCTACTGGTGGGGTGAGTCGCTCGTGAAGGGTCACTTCATTGGTCTGCATGTACCTGTGGCAGGTTTCAATATTCAGCTCAATGATAAGTACCGCTATCAGGATCCCAACCGCGCATTGTGGGGTGTGGGTGTGAGCTATGGTTACGCAATGCCTCTTGGTAAAAAACAGAAGTGGGGCGTTGAGTTTACCATCGGTGTTGGTTATATGAATGTTGTCTACGATGTATATGAGGGTGTGGAGAATGGTAAGTATCTCCGTACTGAGAGCACAAACTACTGGGGCCCTACACGCCTTGGTGTTAACTTCTCATATCGCATAGACTACACTAAGAAGAGTAATAAATAGATGAGTATCGGCCTATGCCGATTATATATATAGGAATGATTAAGAGAGCAAAATATATTTTCGTGATGATTTTGTCGCTTCTTGCCTTGGCAAGTTGTGATAAGACCATCCACGAGTATCCTGGTGAGCACAATATTGAGCTCACCGTGCGTTGCTCTGTAGACCTCTCTCACCCCGAGTACTTCACTACCGTGGAGTGTGACCCAGAGACTGGTACTTCGTATGTTGTGCGTACGCAGGGTGTTCAGCCTAATAGTACCCGATTTACCGAGCCTGTATGCTTGCGTTATGTCGTTGACTTGTACCGTGTGACAGCGTCAAGCTCTAAGTTCGTGGAGCGTAAGGAGTTGTTTGCTGATGTTGATGCCCCTAACCCTCAGGCTATAGCAACCTTCGCGGTTGATGCACAGAAGTATAAGGTCCTTGTATGGTGCGACTATGTGCAGGATGATGTGCGTGAGGCGTGGTACTACAATACCGACGACTTGTGTCATATCCTCTACTCTGATGTAGAGGTTGTGGATAACAACGATAAGGATGTATTCACCAATATGATGGATGTTGATCTCACTGAGTACTCATATCTCACAGGTGAGTTCGACCTTGTGTACGATCTTGACCTTCAGCGTCCAAAGGGTAGGTTCAAGTGTATCACTACCGATATGCAGGACTATATCAAGAACGGTGATGATGCTGAGAATATCACCTCTGTGGTCACCTATACTCAGTATGTATCTGCGGGTTATAATGTCGAGGAGCAGAAGCCTAACTACTTCGAGCCTACACGAACATTTATCACCAAGGCGCGTATTGATGACAATGGCGAGTTGGAGCTATGTTACGACTATGTCTTTGTAAATGGTAAGCAGACTAATGTAAAGATTAACTTCAACTTCTTCAAGGGTGATGTTGTTGTTGACGATAAGGGAGTTATTACAGGTGAGCAGATTAGCCAGTGGTCGGGTATTGTCGTGCCATTGAAGCGTAACATGGAGACCGTTATCGAGGGCCGTATGCTTACCACATCGTTCGGTACTGGTGGTTTCGGTATCGATCCTTCGTTCGAGAACGAGATTGTCGTTCCATGGGGTGACTAAGTTGTCGACTATCGTGTAATAATAGTTTGCCTATCACTGTCGTGATGGGCAATTTTTTTTTGAGGGTAGGTCTCCTTTGGGCATGTTGTCAAGAAGATAAGCTCAAACGCACTGCGCATGTGGCAATCAGTCAGCGCGTTATTATGAAGAGGCGTGATGACTATGTGAGACCTCTATTGTTACTATAGTTGTCTCGAAATGATATGGATATTATACACCTAAAGTGGATAATATAGTAAAATTATCGGTGCAACTCTATGATATATAGTAAAAAACAACTATATTTGTAATAACATTTATAATAAATAACACATTAAACATAAATTTATGGAGAGATGTAAATCATGTGGTACCGCTCTTGTGGAGGGTGCTAAGTTTTGTGCTGAGTGTGGTGCTCCAGCATGTGGTGGTGATAATGCACAAGAGTGTAAGAAATCTTTTAACTATTGGAGTATTGCGGCACTTGCTATTGCTTCTATTTTGGCAGTGTTGTGCTTTGTTACAGCTCTTGCCGATTCATCGTCGTTCCTCAATCGCATGTATACTACAGCTGTTGAGTGGAACTTACCTTTGGTATGCATCGTAGCAATTGCTGCAGCCTTTATCACTACATGCAAGTCTCGTGGTAACCACCTTCTTAATTACATTGCCGTGGGCCTATTGGTTGTTGCCTTTTGCTCTAGCAATATTAATAAGAATAAGGTTCAGGACTACATTAGCAACTGCGATAATATCGTCTCTGTTGTAGCTGAGGGTGTTGGTGATAATGTGTCTAATCTCTCTGATTGGATGGATGAAGCTGAGGATGCAGTTAAGGATGCTGGCCGTGCTTGGAGAGCATATGAGGATAGTTATGCAAGACGCTACTACCGTGAATCTGACTATTACGATGATATGTACTAAATCTTCAATATAGTAATCGGGCTGTCCTTTCGGGATAGCCCGATTTTCTATTTATGTTGTGTGCGATATTCTGAGGGTGATAGGCCGACTATGCGTCTGAAGTATTTGCCAAAGAAGGATGCCGAGGGGAAGTTTAGGTCGTAGGCTATCTCTTTTATGGATAGCTGTGTAGATGTCAGTTTGGCGATGGCATCGAGTGTTACATGGCGCTCTATCCACTCCGCGGCACTCTTGCCACTTGACTGTTTTACTGCCGTAGATAGATATTTTGGCGTGAGTGACAGGAGGTTGGCATAGTGACTAACATCGCGATGTTTACGATAGTTCTGTTCCACCAGTTGTATAAACTTGGTCGTGATTTCGTGTTGTCGACTATTGCTCCCAATGTTTGATGCTTGCTTGTGTATGAAGTATCCGAGACCCAAAAAGAAGGCACGCGTAAGTAGGCGTACTATCTCCATGCGGTGGGGGTGCTCTTCAATGGATATGATATTGCTGACCATGGATATATACCCCTCCAGCGACTCCCTCTCGCGTCTACCCAGTGAAACGAGGGGTGATTGAGCTATTATATGGCGTAGGTTGAAGGTGTTGCCAATACTTAGGCTCTCTGTGAAGGAGTCGGTCATTATTATATATGTAGCCTCAAAATCATCGCTTGTAGCTATTAGCTCAGTGATATGGCCTGATAGTACTATGAAGAAGTCGCCAGCTTTGAGGTTATAGCTCTGTGCATTTATGCGCCCCTTACCCTCGCCACTATAGCAGTATATAGCTACGGTGAATGGTGAGTGGTAGGGGGAGCTGGGAAGTATGGCAAATGTAGGATGCGCGATAATAGAGTAGTCGTCATCCAGAGAGTGTGCCACGGAGCTACTATCCTTGGCGATAAACTTCTCTATAAGTTTTGCAAGTGTCATATTATGGTCTGTAGGTAAATTGTTCCACAAATATAGGTAAATTAGGCTGTTGATAATACCCCAGTAGGCATATCACTACACACCATCCTCCCATTAGCACTTTACTGGTGCTTCTGCCATCTCTACCTTTGTGGTAGTAATCAATAAAAACTATGTAGTATGAGCAAGAAGGGCAGGTATAAAGGTGTTGTTGGCGTCTATGTCGCCATCGAAAATGGGGTTGTGAATGGCTATAAGGCTGTTGAGAGTGCCACTGTGGAGAGCTATAAATCTGTTGAGGATGCGGCGTTGCGCATGGGGCGTTGCTTGGCCGAGGAGTATCATCGACTTAAGGACGAGTCTCGCACAGATGAGGATGATAAGTAGAAAGAGTGTGGGCGTATCACTATCTTACGATGGATACGCCCACATCTATTTAGATATATACTCTCTTAGTATTGCTCCTTCTCGTTGGGGAAGTCTCGGCGCTTAACATCGTCGACATAGTGGCCTACAGCCTCCGATATTATTGTACCAAGGTCGGCATAGCGACGCAAGAAACGAGGTGAGAATGCCTGTGTTATGCCGAGCATGTCGTGGGCTACGAGCACCTGACCATCTGTTGCGCTACCAGCGCCAATGCCTATGGTTGGGATGCTTAGCTCTTCGGATACCTGCTTGCCAAGCTTTGCTGGAATCTTCTCCAAGACGATGGCAAAGCAGCCAGCCTCTTCCAAGAGGTGGGCATCGCGAATGAGCTTTTCGGCCTCTGCCTCGTCCTTAGCTCGTACATTGTATGTGCCGAACTTGTGTATCGACTGTGGCATCAAGCCGAGGTGTCCCATGACAGGAATGCCTGCTGAGATGATGCGTTGTACGGACTCCAAAATCTCTTCGCCACCCTCCATCTTCACTGCATCTGCCTCAGTCTCCTTCATGATGCGTACTGCCGAGTCGAGGGCCAGCTTAGAGTTACCCTGGTATGTTCCGAAGGGTAGGTCGACAACAACCAATGCGCGCTCTACGGCACGCACTACCGATTTGGCGTGATATATCATCATGTCGAGGGTGATAGGTAGGGTAGTCTCAAAACCCGCCATGACATTGGCCGCCGAGTCACCCACAAGGATAACATCGATGCCCGCCTGGTCGACAATCTTTGCCATGGAGTAATCGTAGGATGTGAGCATGGCAATCTTCTCGCCACGCTGCTTCATCTCGGTAAGGCGTAGTGTGGTCACCGCCCTAAGAGTGCTTTCAACAGACATAAATGGTTTCTATTTTTGTTGTTAGTAACGCAAAGGTAGTAAAAAATGTTATAAAACAAAATCGGATAAATCTATATATTATACAAATAAATATACTAATTGACGCAAACTGTCAAAACATAGGGGTATCTTTGCGTTGCATATCTTGCCAGTGAGATATGATAACTAATTGATAATCTTATGGGAGTAGTCTATAAAATGAGTTGTGAGCGTTGTGGTACTCGCTTTGATCATGAGGCGGGTATTGGTTTCTTCTGTTCGTGTCCTACATGTGGCGAGGATGGTGGCGAGAGTGCACCATTCTTCTGTCCAGTGTGTAATAAGCGCTTCGAGCCTGAGAGCGATAGCTTTGCGGCAAGCCTAACGGAGATGGTACTTTGGGACTGATGGAGAAAAATCATCTTAGAAAAGATGTAATGAGGATAAAATTTGTATCTTTGTGTAATTTAGTAACCTAATTAGGAGATATTATTATGACAATCGCATTGATTATTGTGGGCGTTGTTGTGCTCATACTCGTATGTATGTACTTTGGTTTTAACAACCGTGAGGTATCCTTGCGCAAGGAGGCTGAAGCACAAGTAGGTAAGATTGAGAGTGTTCACGATACCATGTGGAAGACTCTCAAGCAAGAGACTGGCGTTACTGAGGAGTATCGCAAGACCTTTGAGAGGATATATCCTGAGCTTATCGCGGGGCGTTACTCTGGTGGTGGTGACGAGTTGTTTAAGATGATACAGGAGCAGAATCCCGACTTTGATACACGCCTATACGACAAGTTGATGCAGTCTATCGAGGTGCAGCGTGCCCACTTCGCAGCAGCGCAGCAGCGCATGCTCGATATCATCCGTGAGCGTGAGACACTCCTTGAATCGATGCCACAGAGATGGTTTATTATCAACAAGAGTGTTATTGAATATACGGTGATATCGTCGGATGTGACATCCGATATTCTGCGCACTCGCCGCGATAACGATATAGAGCTCTTCTCGTAAAAAAACTAAAGGTGTTTCGCCTAATATACATACTCCCCATTATAGTCATTGGGGTTGCATATCTCTTTGTGGGTGTTGAGCAATTCTGGTATGTATACCTTCTGATGCTCATAGTCACCGAGGCGTTGATCTGCTGGGTGATGTATCACACCCTGCGTGTTGCTGAGTATCTAAGCGGTTATGCTACAGCTGCCTATCACTATGAGGCGTGGACCGAGCGAGTGGCCCATTATCGCACCTATACCGATTCGCGAGGCAACCCTAAAACAGAACCCGTTGTACGCTATGTCTACCACCCTGATGAGTGGTTTGTGACGCTCAATACCGGCGGCCATGTAGATATTGCAGAGCACTCTTATCGCTCGATTGTTGAAATGTGGAATAGTCCAGAGGAGTGGATAGATGTTGTGCATCGTAACTGCGTTTCGGGCGGTGGTGGTCAAGAGATACTCTTCGACGGAGTCTACAACCATCTTGTCACTACCACCTTCAAGGGTCGTTATGTTAACTATGTGCGTGGTTCTAACTCCATCTTCCGCTTTGATCCGCTATCGCGCCTTGATGCTTCGCGTCTTGGACTTATATCCTATCCCTCTATTGACTCCGATGATTTGGATATAGATGCCATCCTTGTATCTCCCAAACTTGATGGTGTGCAGATAGATGGCTGTGATCAGGAGCATATGCGGCGTATTAATGCCTACTATGGTGCCGAGTCCCAGATACATATCTTCGTGTTGCTATTCAGGGCCTCGGATGGTATATCCATTGCTCATAGTCAGCGTCGTTTCTGGCACGGTGGTAACAAGAATGAACTTGTCATATGTCTCGGCATTGAGCCATCCGAAGATGCAACCACACCCCACCATGTGGCGTGGTGCAAAGCCTTCTCGTGGTGTGATGCCCCACGGCTCGATAATGCTACTGAGAGCTACTTCATCGAGCATCGCGCTCTAGACTTTGGAGACTTCGCATCGTGGCTTAGGGTTAACATGTCGCTATGGAGTCGTAAGGAGTTTAGTGACTTCAAATATATAGGCAAGCAGCTATCGTCGCGTAAGGCGATCATGGTCTCAATTCTTGCACTATTCATAAGTGCTGTGATGGTGTTAATTATGGTATTTGTAATACCTAAAATGTGATATTACATTTTTGAGCGATTTTTTAGATGCTAAGCAGAGAAAGGGATTATGTATAAAAAATACCTATATATATTGTGTAGTATAAAAAAAAGTCGTATATTTGTGGCGTAATTGAGCGTAAGTAAGGGGACGGAGAGTCCCCTTATTTCGTAGATATATCCGACAATAATAAAGAAAAATAACATATAATATGATTGATGCTAAACGAGTTATAGAGATTGCAGAGCGACAGCTCGAGGGTGGCGATATGTTTGTTGTAGAGTGCAAGGTGACACCTATGGGCGAGATTGAGCTACTCATAGATAGCGACACGGCTGTGCGTTTGGAAGATTGTGCAGCACTAAATCGTGCTATCGAGGCGGAACTCGACCGTGAGGTTGAGGATTACTCTCTTATGGTTGCCTCTGCTGGTATAGGCTCGGAGCTTAAGCTCCTTCGCCAGTATCGCAAGATTCTCGGCTCGTCGGTTGAGGTGCTCCTCAAGGATGGTATCAAGATTCTTGCTAAGTTGGACGACGCCTCAGAGGATGGCATAGTCCTATCGTACGAAGAGAAGCAGGCCGTAGAGGGCAAGAAGCGTAAGCAGGTGGTCGAGGTGACCAAGGAGTACAAGTGGGAGGAGATCAAATATGTTAAGGAATATTTGGATTTCAAGTAATCAGATGTGATAGGGGCAACCCAATAGACAAAGCATATAAACAAAACAAAATATATATACCAAAATGAAGTACATTAATCTTATCAGCAACTTTGCAGAGTTCAAAGAGCTAAAGAGCATCGACAACTCTACGCTTATCGGCGTATTGGAGGATGTATTCCGTCACGCTCTCCAGAAGCAGTTCGAGAGCGACGAGAACTTCGATGTTATTATCAACCCTGAGAAGGGTGACCTTGAGATTTGGCGTAACCGTGTTGTCGTTGAGGACGAGATGTTGGAGGACGAGAACACCGAGATTGCGCTCTCTGAGGTTAAGGCTATCGACCCATCATATGAGTTGGGCGATGAGTATGTAGACCAGATTGACATCACAATGTTTGGTCGTCGTGCAGTGTTGTCATTGCGTCAGAACCTCGCATCACGCATCCTCGACCTTGAGAAGGCAGCCCTCTTCGAGAAGTACTCGGAGAAGGTGGGTGAGATTATCACCGGTGAGGTTTACCAGGTGTGGAAGAAGGAGGTATTGGTGCGCGACGACGAGGATAACGACCTCGTATTGCCAAAGTCGGAGCAGATACCTAACGACTTCTATCGCAAGGGCGATGCTATCAAGGCTATTGTGAAGTCTGTGGAGATGAACAACAACCAGCCTCGTATCATCCTCTCGCGTACTGACAACCAGTTCTTGGAGCGTCTCTTCGAGCAGGAGGTTCCAGAGATCTATGATGGTCTTATCACCATCAAGAAGATTGCTCGCATCCCTGGTGAGCGTGCTAAGGTTGCCGTTGAGTCTTATGACGAGCGTATCGACCCAGTAGGTGCATGCGTGGGTATGAAGGGTTCGCGTATCTACACTGTGGTTAAGGAGTTGCGCAACGAGAATATCGATGTTGTGAACTACACCGCTAACACATCGTTGATGATTCAGCGTTCGTTGAACCCCGCAAAGGTATCTACCATCACCATTGACGAGGAGCGCAAGACAGCATCTGTGTACTTGAAGCCCGAGGAGGTATCGTTGGCTATCGGTAAGGGTGGTTTGAACATTCGTCTTTCAAAGATGCTCACTGGTTACGATATTGATGTATACCGTGAGATTGAGGAGGAGGATGTTGCACTCACCGAGTTTAGCGACGAGATCGACGGCTGGGTTATCGAGGCTCTCAAGAGCGCTGGTTGCGACACTGCAAAGAGTGTTCTTGAGCTCAGCATCGAGGAGATTGCACAGCGTGCAGACCTTGAGATAGAGCAGGCAGAGCAGGTGGTAGCCATCCTTAAGGCGGAGTTTGAGTAGTAGTTGATAACGATTAAAGAAAGGATATATTGATGGATAACAATAGAAAGATAAGGCTTATACAGGTAGCAAAGGAGTTTAAGGTGGGTTTCAATACGCTTGCCGACTATCTTCAGCGCAAGGGCCTTCAGAGCGACTGCTCGCCCTCGTCACCTGTGTCAGCTGAGGTATATGCCCTCCTTGAGAAGGAGTTCGGCGGTAATCGTCAGTCGGGCAACGAGCGCAATGCTGTGCGTGAGCGCATTCAGCAGAAGGGTGCCGTGAGCCTCAATAATGCTTTGCAGAAGGAGGATGAGGAGGCCGAAGAGGTGGTAATCAAGTCGAATGTCATCAGCGTGAAGGATGAGGTTCGTGGCCCAAAGATTTTGGGTAAGATTGACCTTGGTGGTAAGCGTGAGGAGCCTAAGGCGCAGGCTGTCCCTGCAGAGCCTAAGGTGGAGCCTGCACCACAGCCTGTGGTTGTAGAGCCTAAGCGCGAGGAGCCCAAGCCCGTAGAGCCAAAGATTGAGGTTGCAGCACCCGCAGTGGAGGAGAAGCCCACTGAGGAGCCTAAGCGCGACTCGGTATATCGCCCTGAGGTGTCGCAGCTTGGTGGCCCAAAGATTTTGGGTACCATGGATGTGTCGAATATGGTCCCTGGTGGCAAGCACAAGCGCAAGCGCCTCGATAAGGAGAAGGTGAATGTCGCCAAGGAGGGTAAGAATGCCGGTAAGCCTGAGAAGGGTAACCAGAAGGGAGGCCAGCAGAATCAGCCTAATCAGAAGGGTGGTCAGCAGAATCAGTCTAACCAGCCTAACCAGCAGAATCAGCAGGCCAACAAGAAGAATAAGAAGCAGAAGCCACAGCCAAAGCCAGTAGTGCGTCCAGAGGTATCGGATGAGGATGTACAGAAGCAGATTAAGGATACTTTGGCTCGTCTTACTGCTAAGGGTGTTAAGTCTAAGGGTGCTAAGTATCGTAAGGAGAAGCGCGAGGAGGTTCGTGAGCGCATGAACGAGGAGATGGAGCGCGAGGAGATGGAGCGCAGCGTGCTCAAGGTTACGGAGTTCGTGACCGTGAGTGAGCTCGCCACCATGATGAGTGTATCGCCTATGGAGGTCATCTCTGCATGTATGAACCTCGGTCTTATGGTATCTATTAACCAGCGTCTCGATGCTGAGGCCTTGGTTGTTGTTGCCGAGGAGTTTGGCTTTAAGGTCGAGTTCGTATCGGTAGAGATTCAGGAGGCTATCGAGACCGACTCGGATAGCGACGAGGAGCTCGTACCACGCCCACCTATCGTAACCGTAATGGGTCATGTAGACCACGGTAAGACATCGCTCTTGGATAATATCCGTAAGACAAATGTAACCGCTGGTGAGGCGGGCGGTATCACCCAGCACATCGGTGCGTACTCTGTGGAGCTCAATGGTCAGAAGATTACCTTCCTCGATACCCCAGGTCACGAGGCCTTTACAGCTATGCGTGCTCGTGGTGCCAAGATGACCGATGTTGCCATCATCATCGTTGCTGCCGACGATAGCGTGATGCCTCAGACTATTGAGGCTATCAACCACGCCTCGGCTGCGGGTGTGCCTATGGTGTTTGCTATCAACAAGATGGATAAGCCACAGGCTAACTCGGAGCGTATCCGTGAGCAGCTTTCGCAGATGAACTACCTCGTGGAGGATTGGGGTGGTAAGTACCAGTGCCAGGAGGTATCTGCAAAGAAGGGTATGAACCTCGATAAGCTCCTTGAGAAGGTGTTGCTTGAGGCCGAGATGCTCGAGCTCAAGGCTAACCCTAATCGCAAGGCTACTGGTGCAGTTATTGAGTCTATGTTGGATAAGGGTCGTGGCTATGTTGCCACCATCATGGTGCAGAATGGTACTCTCCGCATTGGTGATGTTCTCCTTTCAGGTACATATACTGGTCGTGTTAAGGCTATGTTCGACGAGAATGGTCGCAAGGTTACTGAGGCAGGTCCATCAACACCTGTGCAGGTGCTCGGTCTCAACGGTGCACCACAGGCAGGTGATACCTTCAATGTTATGGATGATGACCGCTCAGCACGCGAGATTGCTAACAAGCGTGAGCAGTTGCAGCGTATGCAGGGTATCATGACTCAGAAGCATGTCACTCTCGATGAGATTGGTCGTCGTATCGCTATTGGTTCGTTCAAGGAGCTCAACATCATCGTTAAGGGTGATGTGGATGGCTCAGTAGAGGCTATGTCAGGCTCACTTATCAAGCTCTCTAAGGAGACTGTTCAGGTGAATGTCATCCACTCTGCTGTAGGTCAGATCTCTGAGTCGGATGTTCTTCTTGCTGCTGCATCTAATGCCATCATCGTCGGCTTCCAGGTGCGTCCTTCGGCTGCTGCGCGTAAGGCTGCCGAGAAGGAGCAGATTGATATCCGTCTCTACTCAATCATCTACGATGCTATCAACGAGATTAAGGATGCTATCGAGGGTATGCTTGAGCCAGTTATGAAGGAGGAGATCGTATGCTCTACCGAGGTTCTTGAGACCTTCAAGATCTCTAAGGTGGGTACTGTTGCTGGTTGCGTTGTCCGCGAGGGTAAGATGCAGCGTAACACACCTATCCGTGTTATTCGTGATGGTATCGTAATCTACACTGGTAAGCTCGGCTCATTGCGCCGCTTCAAGGACGATGTCAAGGAGGTTACCGTAGGTCAGGACTGTGGTCTTAACATCGAGTCTTACAACGATATTAAGGTTGGTGATATTATCGAGGGTTACGAGCAGGTTGAGGTTAAGCGCAAGTAGTTTTGATGTGATAACGGCGCATCTACTGCCGCTAACAAAATATGTCTGCAATGGGCAGTACGCCTAAGTACAGCCCATCGCAGCCAATTTTGCCGAGCGTTGTATCTGCACCATTCTGACATCAAAACGGGGTTGCGGTGCTAATGACTGTTTGGGTGTCAAATATCACCTACTCTGACAATAAATTGGCGTGGTGCTAATGACCAAAACATATTAAAGGACAAACAAACAATTACCTAAAATAAAGCTTAAACAGATGAACAACATTAAGTTTACTACAGCCGAGGAGGCCGTAAAGTGCATCAAGTCAGGTGATCATATTCACCTTAGTTCAGTAGCTTCAGCTCCTCAGTGTCTTATCAAGGCTATGGTTGAGCGTGGCCGCAATGGCGAGTTCAAGGATGTTCACATCCACCACCTTCACACCGAGGGTCCTGCACCATATGCAGATCCTGAGCTTGAGGGCGTATTCCAGCTCGACTCATTCTTCGTAGGTGGCAATGTGCGTAAGGTGACTCAGGCTGGCTATGCTGACTATATTCCAATCTTCCTCTCTGAGACTCAGAAGCTCTATCGTTCTGGCGCTGTGCCATGTAATGTAGCTATGATTCAGGTGTCTCGCCCTGACAAGCATGGCTATGTATCTCTTGGTACATCAGTAGATGCTACACTCGCAGCTGTTGAGTGTGCTGAGTATGTTATCGCTGTTGTTAACAAGTATGTACCTCGCTCATTCGGTGACGCTATGATCCACAGCTCGAAGATTAACTTCTTCGTTGAGGACGACCAGCCACTTGAGGAGGCTCACTTCACAACACCTAATGAGGTGGAGACTAAGATTGGTAATCTCTGCGCAGGTCTTATCGAGGATGGTGCTACTCTTCAGATGGGTATCGGTGCTATTCCTAACGCTGTACTCGCACAGCTTGGCAACCACAAGAACCTTGGTGTTCACACCGAGATGTTCGCCGATGGCGTACTTCCACTTGTTGAGAAGGGCGTAATCAACGGTGCTGCTAAGAATATCGATAAGGGTAAGATGGTATCTACATTCCTTATGGGTTCACAGAAGGTTTACGACTTCATCGACGACAACCCAGGCGTACTTATGATGGATGTAGGCTACACTAACGATCCATTCATCATCTCTAAGAACGATAAGGTTACCGCTATCAACTCTGCCCTCCAGGTAGATATCACTGGTCAGGTATGTGCCGACTCACTTGGCCGCAAGTTCTACTCTGGCGTAGGTGGTCAGGTGGACTTCATCTATGGTGCATCACTCTCTTAGGGTGGTAAGGCTATCATCGCTATGCCATCTATCACTAACAAGGGTGTATCTAAGATTTCTGATGTCCTCACTGAGGGTTCAGGTGTTGTTACCACTCGTAACCACATCCACTGGTTTGTAACTGAGAATGGTGCTGTTGACCTCTACGGCAAGAGCCTCCAGGAGCGTGCACGCCTCATCATCTCTGTTGCTCACCCATCAGCACAGGAGGAGCTCGACCGTGCAGCCTTCGAGCGCTACGGCTCGCACCACCACTATATTAAGGGTTATATGGGTAAGTAATGCTCTGATAAGCACCATTTTAAGTAAAGCCTTCCCGCTTGGGAGGGCTTTTTTGATTTCGAAACCAAAGAGAATTTAGAGAATTTAAGGAGTTTAGGGAAATCAACTTAATAGCATTAAACTCTCTATATTCCTTAACCTCCCTAATATCCCTATACTCCTTAAACATCCTATTTCGCCCTTCGCTCTACACGCATACGGTGCATTTTCTCTTTGAAGCCTCCCTCATCAAGGAATTGTTCAGAGAGCGAAGCAAGGAGTTTGTGCAGTAGATAGTCCTCCTGCTTGAGTAGTATGATTGCCATATTGGCGACCGTGTCAAGAAGGCGGGATTTTGCAATGTCTAAAATTGATTGATTGCTACCGTCACTGCCAAGCTTGCGCATTGCAATAAACTTGTCTGAGTCATTACACCACTGCTCATAACCATTCACACGCAGATAGTCCTCATAATCAGCCAGTAGCTCCTTGAAACTTGCTTTGGCAACATTGATAAGTTTGATACCCATCTCGATTGAGGTTTCTATATCTGCATTACCTTCAATAATATTTTGCTTGCCTGAGCGTGCTGCTTGAACCATCTGATCTATTGTTCGGTTGCCACGCTCAAATGCCGAATATGCGAAATGACAGGTTATGTCGTATATTAGCTCTGCCTTACGATAACATATTAGATTTCTATGATCTCCCTGTGACTTTATTAGAGTTGCTTCTTTCATAGGCCATCCTTTTTTACAAATATACAAAAAATAGAGAATTTAGGGAGATTAGTGAATATAGTGCTAAACTTTAATTTCCTTAACCTCCTTAAATTCATTAAACTCTCTATCCTATTATTTGGTTTCGTCTGTTTTATCGCTTTTTTGGCTCTCGCTTTCCACTATATTTGGATGTTTATATTTATTTTAGTAACTTCGTGTGGTTTTTTTAATCTAAATTTAGCGATATCATAGGTCACAAACTGGTGCCTTTTACCAATCTGGGCCTGTCGCATAACATGAGTGAACCCATAAACTTCAAAATGATGTCTATTATTGGTTGTATAGTTCTCGCCATTCTCTTCTGCGTCATTCCCGCAGGCGTATTGTGGCTTTGTCGTAGCTATCCGTGGCTCGACAAGATTGGCCCTATAATGATATTATATGCCATAGGCATAGCTATAGCTAACCTGCCTATAGAGTTTGAGGGCATGGCTGCAGTGAAGGATATCTCGCAGAGCGTAGCTATACCTTTGGCCATACCAATGATGCTCTTTGGTTGCACCTTCACACGCCATGAAGCTCGTACACAGCTTATAGTGGTCATAAGTGGCTTCCTCTCTGTAGCTCTGGCTGTAGTAGTAGGATATATGCTCTTTGGCCACGATATGGACGAGGGTGCCAAGGTGGGTGGCATAGTCTCGGGAATGTATACCGGAGGCACGCTCAATGCAGCATCGTTGCAGGAGACAGGAATATGCTCGGTTAAGCCAGAGACCTTCGTGCTTATAAACTCCTATGATATAATCATATCGCTAGTCTACTTTGTTGTGCTATTCACCTTTGGCATACGCCTCTTCCGTCGTCTATATGGTCAGAAGTCCACACTATTGCTTAGCGATAGCGAGCGCCGTGACCTTGAGGCCGAGATTGCCGAGCAGAAGCAGACGCAGTATGGTCGCTTGCGTCAGCGCGAAGGACGCATCGAGCTCGCTAAAATCTTGGGTGTCACCCTCCTTGTAGCTGCCATATCGGGAGGTGTGGCGCTACTCTTTGGTGACGACCTCTTTATGGTGATATTCATACTTATGCTCACTACGCTTGGTGTAGCATGCTCCTTCATCGAGGGTGTGCGTAAGCTGACAATGAGCTTCGACATAGGTATGTATCTTATCTACATCTTCAGCCTATCTGTGGCCTCCATGGCCGACTTCTCGCAGATAGACCTTGAGGGTGGACTCACGCAGATAGCCTTTATGTCGTGTGCTGTGTTTATCTCGCTTATGCTCCACGCCTTATTCTGTCGTGTGGCGCGCGTGGATGCTGATGCCATGGTTATATCCTCTGTGTCGTTCATCAACTCGCCACCCTTTGTCCCTATGGTCGCAGTCTTTATGCGCAACCGTAAGGTATTGGTGACGGGCCTTAGCGCAGGTATTGTAGGCTATGCGCTTGGTAATCACTTTGGTGTGCTAATGGCGTCGTTACTTGAAGAATTATAATAGCTAATAATATAATATGAGGGTGCCAACAAATTGTTGACACCCTCATATATTTTAGAATAGCTCAAGTTGTGATGGTGTAAGGTTGAACGATAGTCTGTGATAGGGCGTTATACCATGTTCGCGGATTGCCAGGCGGTGCTCACGCGTAGGGTAGCCCTTATTCTTGTCCCAGCCATACATTGGGAACTCTTCGGCAAGGCGCATCATATACTCGTCGCGATAGGTCTTGGCGAGCACCGAGGCTGCTGCGATATTAGCATACTTACCATCGCCCTTGACTATTGTGCGCCAAGGTATATCTAAGTCGGTATGAAAGCGATTGCCATCGATGATGATATATTCGGGCGTTGTGCTCAGTGCCTTGATAGCCAAGTTCATACCCTCTATTGATGCATTGAGGATGTTTATCTTATCTATGCGCTCGGCCGTAACCTCTTGCACCGACCAGGCGATGGCCTCACGCTCAATGATGCCTCGTAATTGGTTACGACGCCTCTCGGTCATCTGCTTAGAGTCGTTGAGCAGTGGGTGGTGAAAATCGGAGGGTAGTATCACCGCAGCGGCAAACACCGAACCAGCAAGACAGCCTCGTCCTGCCTCGTCGCATCCCACCTCAATAAGCTCATGTTGGAATGTTGTCTCAAGCATAGAACTATCGTTTTTCGGTTTGGTACACCATGTTATCAGGCATAAAGCCCTTCTCTTGAAAACTGCGTGCAAGGCGTATCATAGCCTCACGCACGGTGATGTTCGTCTTGCGCAACTGACGAGTTACAAGAGTCTTATCTATGTAGTTCTCTGCTATATAGTTGCACATGGCTACACGGTATAAGCGTCCCTCTTCAAGCGTTGGGAATATCACATCCACAGCATCGGAGTACCTATCCTCAGGGTTTTCCAACACAATGGTGTATGGGACATCGGAGCGGAAGTAGGGGTAGTGTGACTCCTTATCGGGCTTCTCGGCCGTGCCACTATTATACTTATCGAGGATAAACTTGCGCATCTCATCGACGGTCATCTCCCCAATGTATATTGTCGATACAAATGGGTCATTGTTGAGTAGCGTAACACGCTTTACATCGCCAGCATCAATGTGAGATAGGCGCACACCACCGAAGTGGTAGAAGCTAACCTCGGGCACAAAGTTGCCGTCGTAAGGATAGGTGGCAAGAGCCTCTACGGTAAAGTTGGCAACACCATCCTGGGTTGCAGGAGCGAGAGAATGCATCTCTACGGTATTGAGCTCGGGGTCGCGCATCTTAATCTCTTCAACAAGCGCTGCAACATCCTTGTCGGCATCCACTTCGCGCATATCTATCTGTGTGTATGTAACATGTTCTACATCACCGCGATATATCTCGATGTCGGCAATGGTAACATAGCGTATATCCTTACGATTTTGGCTTATTTGTACCTCCTCCATTGTGGTGTTCACCGTATCGTGTGTATGACCTCCTGCCACCCAGTCGCACTCGGGGTCGAGTTGTACGAGGCGCTGGTCTATGTCGAGGCCCATGTGCGATAGCAAAACTACAAAGTCGCATCTATCCTCAATGCGCTCACACACCCTATATGCTGTAGTGTAGTCCTCCGTGAAGCTGAAATCCTTATACGATGACTCGGCACCTGTAGGTCGACCATTAGCTCCGGTGCACACGACGCCCACAACTCCTATCTTTGCCCCCTTGTACCTAAATATCGTGTACGGTCTTATTTGTCGCATGCCACGCAACACTTTTAGGTTGGAGCATACCCACTTAAAATCGGAGTGTGCCACCATGTCGCTAAGCACTGCCGAGCCCTTGTCGAACTCGTGGTTGCCAAGGGTAACGATGTCGTAACCAACAACATTCATAAGCTCAATCATGGGTATTCCAGGGCGACTATCGTCATCGACATAAGCATTACCAGTGACCCTATCACCTGAGTCCACAAGTAACACCTCACCCTTTGCCTCATACTCCTTGACGATGGTAGCAAGGCGAGGCATCATGTCTATGTTGGCATGCATGTCGTTGGTCGATATGATGTAAAGATGGTGGCTTTTAGGCCCTGCTGCCCAGGTGTGACCACATAGGCAAAAGAGGACTATGGTCGAAAAGATTAAAATTTTTTTCATAACTTATTTCGGTAATATGCTTCAAAGTTACAAAAAATTACTATCTTTACACAAACTTTTATAAAAAAGTGGTGACTATGCAAACCATTGAGCTTATCTGCGTAAACAGCAACTCACGCATAAGTGTAGCTGCTGGCACTTCGCTGAGCGATATCCTCGGCGATATCGCCTTTCCACGCCCTTTGCCCATTCTCGCTGCACGCGTAAACAATCGCTATAAGGACCTTAGCTATAGAGTCTATAAGCCCGTTACCGTGGAGTTTATCGACATGAGTCACTATGAGGGCTATCGTGTATATCAGCGTACCATATCGTTTGTCTTACAGATGGCCACCACAGAGCTATTCAAGGAGCATAGACTCCGCATACGCCACTCCTTGGGTAGCGGTTTCTATGCCGAGTTCGAGGATATGTGGCAGATGGGTGACGATGATATCGAACGCCTCAAGCAGCGTATGAACGCCATAGTTAACATGGCTCTACCCATACGCCGCGAGAAACGCCTCGCTGAGGATGTCGTCAAAGAGTATGCCGCCTACGGTTTCGACGACCGTTTGGAGCTTATCAACACGCGCCCACACCTCTATCGCACGATAAACTATCTGGGCGATATGCCTGGCTACTTCTATGGAGCCCTTGCCCCATCGTCGGCATATGTCGATAGGTTCGACATTGTGCGCTACTACAACGGCATATATGTTGCTTTGCCCGAGCGTACCATGCCCGATAGGGTAGAGACCAACATTAGTCTCGACAAGATGTTCGATATATTCCACGAGTATCAGCAGTGGATAGATGTCATGGGTGTCCCAACGGTTGGAGATCTCAATCGCCGTGTTATGGAGGGCGATGCTTCGGAACTTATCAAGATTGCAGAGGCCTTTCACGAGAATAAGATAGCCGCCATAGCGCGCGCTATTCAGGAGGCTAACCGCGAGCGAGGTGTGCGCATGGTGCTTATTTCGGGACCATCGTCGAGTGGTAAGACCACCTTCTCCAAGCGCCTTGGTGTACAGCTAAGAGTCCTTGGTCTTGATCCCGTGCTTATAGCCCTTGATAACTACTTTGTGGATAGAGATAAGACACCTCTCGATGAGGATGGTAAGCCCGACTTCGAGGCATTGGAGGCCATAGACCTCGAAACACTCAACGACCACCTCAAGCTGTTGGATGCTGGAGAGAGCGTTGAGATTCCACGCTACGACTTTATATCGGGTAAGCGACAGTGGCACGAGAAGCCTCTGCAGCTTACCGACCGCTCGGTGCTTATCATGGAGGGTATCCACGCCCTTAACCCACGCCTAACACCGGGCCTTGCCGATGGACAAAAGTTCAAGATATATATTTCGTGCTTCACATCGGTGGCTATGGATAACTACTCGCGCATACCTACCTCGGACAATCGTATGTTGCGTCGCACCATACGCGACCACGCCACACGCGGCAATAACGCCTTGCGCACTTTGGAGATGTGGCCTTCGGTGCGTCGTGGCGAGGAGCGAAACATATTCCCCTATCAGGAGAATGCCAATGTGATGTTCAATTCGTCGCTCTTCTACGAGTTATCGGTGTTGCGTGCCCTTGCTGAGCCTGTGTTGCGCGAGGTGCCCGATACTGCACCTGAGTATGCCGAGGCCAAGCGTATGCTTAAGTTCTTGGACAACTTCGTGCCCATAGAGCCCGATGAGATACCTCCAACATCGCTCCTTAGGGAGTTTATCGGCGGTAGCTCGTTTAAATATTAAGACCTAAAAAAACTTTATAGTAACAATTTAAAACAACTAATAAACACAACAAACCAATGAAAACCTTTGATAGCTTTGTAGACCGTCACACCGGTCTAAACTCTAAGGAGGATTTACAGCAGATGCTTGCAACAATTGGAGTAGCTTCAGTAGAGGAGCTCTTGCAGCAGGTCATCCCACAGAACATCCGTCTTAAGAAGGATCTCAACCTTCCTGAGGCCATGAGCGAGTATGAGTATGCAGCGCACATCGCTGAGCTCGCTGGCAAGAACCGCACATTCCGCTCATTCATCGGTATGGGTTACTATCCTAATGTAGTGCCTGCTGTAGTCTCACGCAATGTATTCGAGAACCCTGCGTGGTACACATCATACACCCCATATCAGGCTGAGATTTCTCAGGGTCGTTTGGAGGCGTTGCTCAACTATCAGACTGCTATCCTCTCGCTCACAGGCATGGAGGTGGCTAACTGCTCACTATTGGACGAGGCAACTGCTGCTGCAGAGGCTATGCTCATGATGTACGCTTTGCGCTCACGCGAGGCTGTAAAGCAGGGCCGCAACCAGATCTTTATCGACGAGAATATCTACCCACAGACCTTCGATGTGCTCGTAACACGCTCTGAACCATTTGGCATCGAGATCATCCGCGACGACTTCGCATCATACGAGTTCACAGGTAAGGAGTTTGGTGCTATCTTGCAGTACCCCGCAGCTAATGGCGAGGTATGTGACTATGCTGCATTCGCAGCTAAGGCTCATGAGGCAGGCGTGACAGTTACTGCTGTTGCCGACCTTCTCGCATTGGCACTACTCAAGTCGCCAGCAGAGTGGGGTGCAGATATCGCCGTAGGTACTACACAGCGTCTTGGCTGCCCTATGGGCTTTGGTGGTCCTAGCGCAGGTTATATGGCTACACGCGATGCTTATAAGCGTCAGATGCCTGGCCGTATCATCGGCGTATCGGTTGACCGTCTTGGCAACAAGGCTTTGCGTATGTCATTGCAGATGCGCGTGCAGCATATCAAGCGTGAGAAGGCTACATCAAACATTTGTACCGCTCAGGCCTTGATGGCTTCGATGGTAGGTTTCTACTGTATATATAATGGTAAGGAGGGCTTGCAGCGTGCAGCACTTAACGCCCACACCGCAGCACTCACTGTTAAGGAAGCATTGGAGGCTATGGGCTACACCGTACGCACCAAGGCTCTCTTCGATACCTTGGAGGTTGAGACCGAGGCCTCTGTAATCCAGGATATCGCTCTTGCACGCGAGATTAACCTCTACTATCCTAATGATGAGTGCGTACGCATGTCATTCGATGAGGTGACTACAGATGCTGAGATTCAGAGCGTTGTTGAGATCTTTGCCGAGGCTAAGGGTAAGAAGGCAAAGAGCGTTAAGCGTGTAGAGTCGGCAGTTATCGCTGAGGAGGTGGCGCGTAAGAGCGACTTCTTCGCAGAGCAGATATTTAATGCATACCGCACCGAGACTGAGATGATGCGCTACATCAAGAAGTTGGAGTTGCGCGATATCTCGTTGATGAACTCTATGATTTCACTCGGTTCATGTACCATGAAGCTCAACGCAGCGCAGCTCATGCAGCCACTATCGCTCGCTGGCTTCCAGAATGTACACCCATTTGCGCCTGCTGACCAGGTGGAGGGCTACCGTGAGCTTATCACTAACCTCGAGCAGTACCTCGCAACAATCACTGGCTTTGCTGGCTGTACCGTGCAGCCTAACTCAGGTGCTGCGGGCGAGTATGCGGGTCTTATGATGATTCGTGCATATCACCAGAGCCGTGGTCAGGGCTACCGTAACATCATCCTTATCCCATCATCAGCACACGGTACCAACCCAGCATCTGCTGCTATGGCTGGTATGAAGATCGTTATCGTTGCTTGCGACGAGAATGGTAATATCGATGTTGAGGACCTCAAGAAGAAGGCTGAGGAGCATGCATCGGAGTTGTGTGGTTTGATGGTAACATACCCATCTACACACGGTGTCTTCGAGAGCCGTATCCGCGATATCGTCGACGCTATCCATGACGCTGGCGGTCAGGTATATATGGATGGTGCTAATATGAATGCACAGGTGGGTCTCACCAACCCAGGCTATATCGGTGCCGATGTATGCCACCTTAACCTACATAAGACCTTCGCAATGCCTCACGGCGGTGGTGGTCCTGGCGTAGGTCCTGTATGTGTTGCTGAGCACTTGGTTAAGTTCTTGCCTACACACTCACTCATGGAGACTGGTGGTGAGGAGGGTATCACTGCGGTTGCTTCATCACCATGGGGCTCTGCTATGTTGTTGCCTATCACCTATGGATATATCCGCATGCTCGGCTTCGAGGGTTTGCGTCGCTCAACAGAGATGGCCATCGTAAATGCTAACTACATGTCTTCAGCTTTGAAGAATGAGTATAATACATACTACTCTGGCGAGACTGGCCGCGTAGGTCATGAGATGATTCTCGATCTCACACGCTTCAAGCACGACTATAATATCGATTGTGGTGATATCGCTCACCGTCTTATGGACTACGGCTACCACGCTCCAACCCTCTCATTCCCTGTGCACGAGACCTTGATGGTTGAGCCTACAGAGAGTGAGTCAAAGGCTGAGATGGATCGCTTCATCGAGTCGCTCATCCAGATTAAGCGTGAGTGCGAGGCCGCTGCTGCATCTGGCAATGGCGATAATGTAGTAGTTAATGCACCTCACACAGCTAAGGAACTTGCTGGTGAGTGGTCACACCCATATAGCCGTGAGGAGGCTGCCTTCCCATTGGCATGGATTGCAGAGAATAAGTTCTTCCCATATGTAACAAAGATCGACAATGGTTACGGCGATCGTAACCTTGTATGCCGTTGCATGGAGTAAAACGACTATCTCTAACACTGAAACCTGCCCGACCGTTACGGTTGGGCAGGTTTTTTTGTGGGGCTGCAACATATGGAGTGCTAAATTTTTCACTATCCCCCTTATTATATATATAGGTATAGTCAGTAGATTTTAATTGCGTGCAACAATGCTCATTGAGCTTATTAGCCCAATTATTGACTCATATCTATCTATTATACACGTTTTGATTTGTGATGACTAAAAATATCCCATAGCATAACTTTCAGATATACATAGTATTAGTCCCTGTTTGGTAATAAGGTGTATAAAAAAGTTCTAAAAAGATTTGGTTTTTTAAAAAACTTGCTCTATCTTTGCATCGCTTTTCGCCTCTAAAATGGCGATGAGTATAGAGCAAAGGTTCTTGAAAAATATTTTGAAAAAAGTCACCAAAAAATTTGGTAGATTCGAAATAAGTATTTATCTTTGCACCCGATTTCCGCTTTAAAAAAGTGGTAATCGAAAAATGGAAGTTCTGATAAAACAGAATATAGTTCTTTGAAGATATTGAGCAGCTAAAGTTTAATCTATCTCTTAAAGAGATAATTTCAAACAATACCTTTGAGATTAGAGCTAACGATTAATATTCAAAATTTATACAATGGAGAGT
>JAZLBJ010000023.1:0-62503 GCA_045613645.1 Alistipes sp.
TGGGTATATTTATACCCACGGATGGCTTTGGAATTTATGACCGACACCATGGGTCGTATGCACTCTGACGCGCAGTTCGCAGGTTCTTCATCTGTTCCAGCACATGTTGAGATGATGGGCTTCCTCGGTATGGGTAACAACCCTATGGTAGGTGCAACTGTTGCTATTGCAGTAGCTATCCAGCAGGCTATGAACTAATTTCTTGTGATAAGGGGTCATCTGCGACCTCTCAATCCAAAGCCCGAATGGGAAATACGCTTAGTATGTCCCATCCGGGCTTTCTCTTTATCGAGGCCACATCTAACCCCTTCTGACAAGAAATTGGCAACCGCTTATCATCCGGGGTTTTTCATGTCATCGCCACTGCTACACCACTCTGACACTAAATAAACTGATTGGTTTATAATACATTGAAAGGAGCAGACCAAGAGGTTTGCCCCTATTTTGTATTGCTATGAGAAGGTTGTTTGAGGGTCGTGTTTAGAGTGTGTTTTGTGGACTATTTGGGGCTATGTTAGATTGGTGTGATAAAATTACTCAAATGGTATTTGCATGCGACAAAGTGACTTAATTTAGTCTTTATGTAGGTGTGTGATGCATCTGCATTGCGTTTATTTGGTCTTTAAAGTTTTATGGTTATTGTGGTTTATCTTGTTCGATAGTCTAAAGTATCTAGTCATATTTATTATGCTATGTATATCAATGTGTTACTTTTGTGATAAGCTGAAAATATATGAGAGGTGTCAGTCTGTTTTTATGCCTTTTTGATATATGCATGAGTGTGAAAATAGGTAGAGAATTTATTTATTGAAATATGAATTATCCATTTGTTTTTATTATGATTATTCGCAATATAGAATATTAGAACTAAAATTGCTATAACAGATATCATTAATAACTGATTAAATGTAAATGTTATGGCAACAATAAAGGTCAAGCTGCGCCCATCAAGAATTAAGGGCAAGGCTGGGGTTATCTACTATCAAATCACACACAATCGTAAAACAAGGCAGATTACCACAAAGCTGCGTGTCCATCTTGCAGATTGGGATGTCGAGGAGTGTGCGTTGGCTCTATCGGCATCAAATCGCACGATGATTCAGCCACGGATAGATAGTGATGTCGCTGTGCTACGAAGGATAGTCTCGGCTCTTGATAACTACAAACAGGAATATACGGTAGATGATATTGTAAATCATTATAAATCACCGCGCAGTCACATTGCTGTATTGGATTATATGCATGCGCAAATTAAGCATCTGCGTGCCACAAATCGTCTTGGAACAGCCCAGAATTACAAAAAGGTGATGTGTAGTTTTGGTCAATTCTTAGAAGAGATGCAATTGCCTCTCTCTGCGCTCACTGAGTCGGTTATTGCCGATTACAACGCATTTCTCATACAAAGGGGTTTGGTGCGTAATTCGGTGTCGTTCTACATGCGAGTGTTGCGAGCTATTTACAACAAGGCGGCACGGCAGAAACTCGTAGAGCAACAACACCCATTTACTGAGGTGTATACAGGAATTGACCAGACGCGCAAACGCGCTGTTAACGAGTCAATTATATCGCAGCTATATCGTTTGCCGTTGAGCCCAAATTCTCAGATAGCGCTTAGCCGCGACCTGTTTATTTTTAGCTATTGCACACGCGGAATGGCATTTGTTGATATTGCCTATCTCAAGAGGTCGAACTTGCAAAATGGGGTACTCATATATACCCGTCGCAAGACCGGACAACTTCTCTCAATAAAGGTCGAATCATGCATCCAGAGAATAATAGATCGCTATGCTTGTTTAGGGTCGTCCTATCTCTTCCCAATTATCACATCTACAGACCCCACCGAGGCGTATGAGCAATATCAAGCAGCCTTGAATAGACACAATCGCCTACTAGGCAGATTATCAGAGATGTTAGGGTGTGGCTGCAAGCTCACTTCCTACACTTCGCGCCACAGCTGGGCTACGGCTGCGCGCAATCATAATGTGCCTATATCTGTCATAAGTCAGGGCATGGGTCACACCTCGGAACAGACCACAAGAATTTATCTAACAATGTTAGAAAATTCGGTTATAGATGAGGCAAATAGAGGAATTATTGAGTCAATCGAGTAAGAGTTCCACAAAAGAACTATATTAGAGATATATAGAGCTGATTACTAACTGAATATGGAAATGATTAGGCAATATATTAAAACTTGCTCTCGTGATTATTTTGCAAGCATTGGCTCTATCTAATTAGCTCCTTTTAAAGAAGATGTTTTTTTTATAAATTAATAATCAGTTGCTTATCTCGATTACATGATAATAAATCGCTGTTTATCAAGATAATTTTCGATGGTTCTTTTGTGGAACGGTTCGAAATAAAATTGACTATTTATGTGTGTTTTTAGGTATTTTTACTTACCTTTGCTTGTTGATATAGTTCTTTTGTGGAACTATCACTATGAGATTACATCTCAACAGGCGAAAAATACTCGTGATTTAATGAATCGGAGGCTATAAAATGCCTCGTATGAAAAGCTACTAAAAAAAATAAAAAACTATGAAACCCAAATATAGTTTTTGTTTACTGCTGCTACTCTTTTTTATGGGTAGTGGTGCATCGAAAGTTAGTGCACAAGATTGGGCTATAAAGACTAATGTCGTATACGACGCGACAGCCACAGTGAACATTGGCGCAGAGGTTGGCCTTGCCAAAAAGTGGACCCTTGACATCTCGGGCAACCTCAACGGCTGGAGCAAGAATGAGAGCACCAAGTGGAAGCACTGGATGGTGCAACCCGAAGCTCGTTACTGGTTTTGCGACCGTTTCTCGCGTCACTTCATCGGCGCACATGCCATCGCTGGAGCATTCAATCTCGGTGGCATCAAAAACAATATATCGATACTGGGGACCGACTTCTCGGTTCTAAGCACCAAGCGTTACCAGGGCTATGCTTATGGTGCTGGTGTAGCGTACGGCTTTGCCTTTATGCTTTCTGAGCACATCAATCTCGAACTCGAGGCGGGCTTTGGCTACATGTACCTCGACTACAATGTCTTCGATTGTGGCTATTGCGGACGCCGCATTGGCGAGGGAGGCCACCACTATATTGGCCCCACTAAGGCAGCAATCAATTTGGTCTATATCTTCTAAATCATTTTGCCATGAGAGCTATTTTCTTAATCATAATTGCCACTCTATCCATTGTCAACGGCTATGCACAGGAGGCAAAAGATGTGAATATCAAAGACTTTACATTGGAGCTTAAGGAGGATGGCAACCTTAATGTTGACATCGACATAGATTTCACCAACCTAAATATCAAGACCACGCAGGTGGTGGTGCTAACCCCTATTATCGTCAATGGCGAGAACTCCGAGGAGCTTAGGTCTATTGCCGTGTATGGCCGTAATCGCCGCATCTACTATCTGCGCAACAGCGACGAGAAGCCGACATCAGATGCAGATATTGAGCTTACTCGCGCCGAGGCACGCGATGTTGTTGCCTACAACACATCCACATATTTTGCCGAGTGGATGGATGGTTGTAGTGTAGAGCTACTGCGCACTGACTATGGCTGTTGTGGCGCCCCCTCGACTATTGATCGCACGGAGCTTGTTGATAGATTCCCAATTGAGGCATACTACCCTGAGCTTATCTATCTTCGCCCTCAGCACGAGGTTGTCAAGACACGCGAGATTAATGGCTCGGCATTCGTTGACTTCCCCGTAAGCCAGACCGTCATCTACCCTACCTACCGCAACAACATTGTTGAGCTTGCGAAGATTACGGGCACTATCGATTCGGTGAAGAGTGATAAGGATGTGACCATCAAGTCTATCTTCATCAAGGGTTACGCCTCGCCTGAAAGCCCCTATAGCAACAACACCCGCTTGGCTAAGGGTCGTACCGAGGCGTCGAAGGTCTATGTTGAGAACATGTATCACTTTGGCGAGGGCTTCATCAAGACCGACTACGAGCCTGAGGACTGGGCGGGTCTTGAGCGCTATGTTGAGGCTTCGTCGCTTCCTCATAAGGAGGAGATTTTGGCAACCATCCGTTCGGACCGCGAGCCCGATAATAAGGAGTGGGTTATCAAGTCAACATGGAAGGAGGAGTACCGCTATCTGTTGGACAACTGCTATCCAGCGTTGCGCCACTCCGACTATACTATCGAGTATGAGGTTCGCAGCTATAGCAATCCTGTGGAGATTGAGCAGATACTCAATACTGCGCCACAAAACCTATCGTTGGAGGAGTTCTACATCCTTGCCCAGACCTACGAGCCTGGCAGCGATAAGTTTAACGAGTTGTTTGAGACTGCTGTTAGGATGTACCCCAACGATGCTGTAGCCAATCTTAATGCTGCCAACTCGGCGATACTCAAGGGTGACTATAAGGGAGCTTTGCGCCACCTCGATAAGGCAGGCGACATGCCAGAGGCTGTCTATACGCGAGGAGCTTTGGAGGTCTATATGGATAATAGTTCTGAGGCGAGACCCTATTTCGAGGAGGCACAACGACTTGGCATAGCCCAGGCCGATGAGGCACTTAGTGAGATTGCGAAGAATAGGAATATTTACAGGATGACGAACAATAATCAACAAACAAAATAAACAACAACAAACAAATCAATCAATTTATTAACTTAATTTTCAGTATTATGAAAAAGTATCTATTTATTGCACTTGCAGCAATAGGTTTTGCTGCTTGTTCAGAGAAGGGCGAGGAGAATGGTCCAGTTCAGAATGCAGGGTTGGAGCAGTCGTATGTGGCTATCACACTTGCTGCTGATGACATGACACGCGCTAATGATGGTGTGTACGAGGAGGGTCTTGCTGAGGAGCGTGCCGTTAAGTCTGCTCATGTATTCTTCTTTGAGGATGGTGCTGCTTTCCCTGTAAAATTTGATGGTACAACTTCTACAAATGCAGGCGCTTGCAACTGGCTTGAGGTTACACTTACTGGTTCTACTAGTGGCATGGATAACGTATCTGATATCAAGGATCAGGTTCTTGTTCTTCAGAACTACAAGGGTCAGTATCCTAACCAGATGTTGGCAATTCTCAACTGGACACCTGAGAAGTCAAGCTACACTCTTAGCGAGCTTCAGACAAAGGTTGCTTCTGCTGTTAACAATGCGAACGGTTTTGTTATGAGCAACTCTGTTTATGCAAACAGCAAGAAGCAGACTATTGACGCAGTGCCTCTCACAATTGAGAATATTGGCAAGACTGTGACTGAGGCTGAGGCTAACCCTGTGACTATCCACGTTGAGCGTATCGCAGCTAAGGTTGTTTACACTGCAAAGAACGATGGTAAGTTCATGATTGGCAAGAATGTAGAGAACACTGAGATCTACGCTCAGATTGAGAGTTTCGAGCTTTACAACGACTATGAGGAGTCACGTCTTTTGAAGAAGATTGACCCAACATGGGATGGTATTGGCTTTGCTTGGAACGATGCTGACTGGTTCCGTTCATACTGGGCAACTTCACTCGGCACTGCATTCCCCGAGAACACTTTCAACTGGAAGGATGACAACACTAAGTTGAACGAGTGGGACTACCTCGGCGAGAATACACGTCCTGAGGAGGAGAACCGCACAAAGGTTATCATCAAGGCTAAGTTGGTTAACGGCGCTGGTGAGGCTGTCGAGATTGTAAACTGGTATGGTAAGGACTACATCGGTGAGGACAACCTCAAGGTTGTTGTTGCTAACACTCTTAAGTCTTTGTATTTCTGGGGTGATGGTTACACATTCACAGGTCTTGCTGCTGCTGATTTGCAGTGCGTATCTCGTAGCTCAGATAGTGAGAACGCATTTGAGGTTTACTTCCAGCTATCTAACAATGGTTCACAGAAGAACTGGTATAAGTATGAGAATGGCAACTACAATGCTATCACTGTTGACACATTGAACACAGCTCTTGCTGAGGTTCAGCCTGCATTGGTTTACAACGACGGTATGACATACTACTGGTTGGATATCAAGCACCTTGGTAACGCAGGTTCTCAGTCTGAGTATGGTATCGTTCGTAACCACGTTTACAAGGTTAACATCACTGATATCAAGGGCTTCGGTACTCCTATCTACGATCCAGAGCAGGACTTTATCGTTCCAGAGAAGCCAAAGGATATTAAGACCTACGTTTCTGCACAGATCAACATCCTCTCTTGGCGTATTGTTGATCGTGACTACGACCTCAACTAATTAAGATTTTAACTCTTTAACATCACTGATGAAAAGATACCTATTCATAACTCTTGCAGCATTAGGACTGCTGGGATGTACTGAAAATATAAACGAGCCCAATTCCCCCATCAAGGGGGAGTTGGAGCGCTCGTATATTGCAGTTTCCATCATGTCCGATGATGCTACTCGTGCCGAAGACGATGAGGACTTTGAGTATGGCGATGCCGCAGAGCGTTATGTCGAGAATGTGCACTTCTTCCTCTTCAAGGGCGATGGTAGTGCCTTCCCAGTAAATGCTGTGGGTGGCAAGAACTATCTATCCTTCACCGTTGAAAGCAATGGCACACAGCCAGGCGAGACGGGTAATGCGAATGAGGGTCCTAATGTCTCTGATGTTAAAGATAAGATACTTGTATTCGACAACTACAAGGGAGAGTATCCCGCCTACATCGTTGCGGTGTTGAACTGGGATACACAACACATTCAGCCATCATATACGCTCGACAACCTCTACAACACTCTTGCCAACATACGCAACAGCAACAACCACTTTGTGATGAGCAATGCGGTATATGCCGATATGCAGGGCAAGGTCGTGAGGGCAAATCCTATTACTATATATAATATAGGTAAGACGGAGGCGGAGGCTATGGCTAACCCCATAGAGATATATGTTGAGCGCATATCTGCAAAGGTGGAGGTTGAGGCAAAGGGCGATGTCGATGGCATGGATGCCACATACGACATCGAGACTAAGGTGGGCGATGTTCCAGTATATGCCAAGGTGCTTAGATGGGAGCTCCACAACGACTACAACCAATCTATCATACTCAAGCATATCTATCCCGATAGCTGGGGTATGGGTAGTGAGGTTGGCTTCTTGTGGAACGACCCCAATAGGTTTCGTTCATACTGGGCAGCATCCTACACAGGTAGCTTCCCTTCCGATAACCATTTTAACTGGGCCGATGGTTTCACCCCAAGCGATGTTGCCTACTGCGGTGAGAATACTCGCCAGGCAGAGGTGGACGGTGAGGGAAATGTAACCTCTGACCCACGCACGAAGGTTATCATCAAGGCACAACTTGTCGACGGTGAGGGTAGTCCTATGGAGGTGGCCGTGTGGTATGGCCACAGCTATGTGGGCGAGATTGCATTACGCACAGAGGTTGCTCAGCTTCTTGCCAATGAGCTATTCTACCTTGAGAGTGGCGAGTATAGGGGCATTGGCGAGGCAGACCTAAAGCTCGTTGTGGGCAGCAAAGCCCCCGAGGGTGTAGATGCCGAGGCCTACGAAGTCATCTTTCAGTTGGCTGATGCGTCACGCGCTAAGGAGTGGTTTAGCTACTCTAATGCTGAGGGCTATGTTGCAGCTACTGCCGAGGTTGTAAATGGCCGTCTTGCAGGGGTTGAGCCCGCCATGGTCTACAACGATGGCATGACCTACTACTATGCAGATATCCGCCACCTTGGACGCGCCGAATCGGCGTCGGAGTATGGCGTTGTGCGCAACCACATCTATAAGGTCAATATCTCGACTATCACGGGTCTTGGCACCCCTGTCTATGACTCAGATATCGACATTGAGACCCCCGAGCGTCCTTCTGATGTACATAGCTATGTTGCTGCCGAGGTGCGCATTCTCTCTTGGAAAGTTGTTAAGAACGAATATAATGTCGAATAATTAAACAAAAACAAACATGAAAAAGTATTTATTTATAGCTCTTGCAGCCCTTGGTTTTGCAGCTTGTAGCGAGACGATAGATGCTCCAAACGGCCCTATCCAGGGTGGTGAGTTGGAGGAGTCATATATCGCCATCAACCTTATGGCTGCCGACAATGATACTCGCGCAGCTGATGGTGGATATCAGGATGGTACACCTGAGGAGCGCTTAGTAAAGACTGCATACTTCTTCTTCTTTGATGCTAATGGTGACCCATTCAATGTAACTGCATCTGCTCCAGGTGGTGATAAAAACTATTTATCAGTTGCTATTAGCGAGGATTCTACTTCTGGTATGCCTAATGTATCAGATATCAAGGAGGCTGTTTTGATTTTGAACACCTATAAGGGTGTATATCCAAGCCAGATTGTTGCAGTTATCAACTGGGTACCTACAGAGGACACATATTCACTTGAGTATCTACACGAGAATACAACAGGTCTTGTTGGTGTTGATGATGCTGAGGGTGGCTATGTAATGAGCAACTCTGTATATATGGATAAGGCAGGCAATATGGTTGATGCAGTGCCCCTTACAGCTGCTAATATCAAGACAACTGAGGCAGAGGCTTTGGCTGCTCCAGTAGAGATTTATGTAGAGCGTATCGCAGCTAAGGTTGAGCTTACAGCAAGCGGCAAGGTTGCTAACACTGAAAATATCTTCCAGGTTACTGAGGAGAGCGCATTGGTTCCAGTTGGTGGCACCGGTATCACTGTATATATGAAGCTTCATGGTTGGGAGCTTTACAACGACTATACAACATCAAACATTCTTAAGAATATCAATAATTGGGACACTGAAGACTTGGGTCTTACTTGGAATGATACTCCCTACTTCCGTTGCTACTGGGCAGATTCACAGGATACTCATCTTAACGATAGTTTCTCATGGTCATATGCAAGTGGCTTCCCTACTGCTTACGGTTTTGCAGTAGGCTCTCACACTTACTGCGGTGAGAATACTTGGGCAGTAGTGATTGACAGTGAGGGCAATGTAACTCCAAATCCTAACAATACCAAGGTAATCCTTAAGGGTCAGCTTATGCAGGATGATGGCAATGGCGGCTACAAGCCACTTGAGCTTGCTCGTTGGTATGGTAACGAATACGCTGGTAACGAGGCTTTGAGAATTGCTGTTGCTAACTCACTTAAGTACACTTTGTACTATAACGATGGAAGCAATTTTGTATCTATCAAGCCCGATGATATCATGTGTGTTAAGGGTGCCGATGTAGGTGCTGAGGCATACGAGGTTGGTTTCCAGCTTTCAAACGGTGGTGCTGAAAAGACTTGGTATCAGTATAGCTCAGCAGGTGGTTACCAGGTGTTGGGCAGCCTTGATTCAGCTGCAAATAAGACTGCTACTAACACATATCTTAAGGGTGTTGAGCCAGCATTGCTCTATGCGAACGGTATGACATACTACTCTGTAGATATCGAGCACCTTGGTACTAAGAAAGCAAAGTATGGCGTAGTTCGTAACCATGTATATCAGATTGATATCCAGTCAATCAAGGGTTATGGTTCACCTGTTTATAGTGGTGAGATTGGCTTCTTAAAGCCCGAGTATCCTACAGAAGATGAGGCATCTTATGTTTCTGCAAAGATCAACGTTCTCTCTTGGAAGGTTGTTAAGCAGGGCGTAGATATCGTTCAGTAATATAACTTTAAGGGGTCGCCTGGCGGCTGCTCGACGACCCCTTTATAAAATTAACATTGGGGAAACACCCCTACAAACAACACAGAAAATGAACAGAGTGCATATATTCAGAAGAATACTTCTCGCATCGACAATGGTGGTGGCGATGCTTGCGGCATCTTCGTGTAAGGATGGACTAATCTTCGACGGAGAGGGCGATTGCGGCATATACTACCGCATACGATTCAAGTATGACTACAACATAAAGTTTGCTGACGCCTTTGCCAACGAGGTGAACTCCGTTGCACTCTACATCTTCGACCAAAACAACACCCTCATAGAGGAGATTACCACCACTGACAAGCAGGCACTATCATCGGGAACATTCGAGATACCCCTCGAGCTCGAGCCTGGAAACTATACGCTCTTGGCATGGGGCGGACTAATGAACGAGGAGTCGTTCGACATGTTAGCCGACACAAAGATTGGCACAACCAAGCTCGAGGAGCTACAGGTGAAGATGCACCGCGAGCACAACGACAACAACGAGGCGGTGGTCGACAAAGACCTGCTCCCACTATATCACGGCACAATGGCTCTCGAGGTGGCAGACATCCCTGGCACCTACACCGAGACGATGTCGCTGATGAAAGATACAAATTCTGTTCGCATCCTACTGCACGAAATGTCGGGCCACGATGTGGATGCCGACAAGTTTATATTCGAGATTAAGGACAGCAACGGCCTTTACGACTGGGACAACACACTCCTCGAGGATGAGGAGATTACATACTCGGCATGGTATCAGACAACTGGCTCCGCCGAGATGGAGGAGGATACACGCACCGTGATAGAGGTGAATGTGGCACTTGCGGAGCTTACAGTGGGTCGCATGCGTGCCGATGCCTCTCCCATATTATACATCAAGAGCCGCGAGACGGGTGAGGACCTCGTACGCCTACCCTTAGCCGACTATGCACTGCTCGTCAAGGGCTACTACAGACAAGGCATGAGCGATCAAGAGTATCTCGACCGCCAGGATGAGTACTCGTTGACACTCTTCCTCGATGAGGGTGAGTGGGTAAGCTCGGTAATATATATCAACTCGTGGCGCATTGTGCTAAACGACACAGGCCTAAACTAATAAGTGACTAAACACCCGTGAGAGGAGCTGTAAAATATATCATGTTGCTTGTTATGAGCATACTATCTGCATCGTGCATATTCGATGCCGAGAGGTGCTTCATATCTGACGACAAGCAGTATGGTGTGATGTTTACAGTGTCGCTCAGCGGTCAGCATACACGAGCATCGTGGGGCGAGGAGTACCCCTCGGAGGTAGGCGTGCCTTTCGACTATCGCATAAAGCCCAACGATTTACGCATGGTGGTACTTACCGAGGCAGGTGAGCGCGTGGGCGTGATTAACAACCTCGACTACTGGCCTATAAACGAGTCACACACCGAGTTCCAATTTATGGGTCAGTTGCCCAGCGAGGTGATGAAGCATATCAAGGAGAATGGCCAGGGGAATGGCCAGGAGGGGCTGAACTACCGTTTTATGGTGCTTGTCAATTGCTCCGATAACCTGAGTGGCGAGGAGTATATCACCTATAGCCAAGCACAGCTCGACCCCACGGCAGAGTCATCGTCGATACCTATGTGGGGTGTTAAGGAGGTAGGCATCTCACCTCTCTATAGTGGCGGCAACCTCGATATTGGCGATATATCACTACTGCGTGCTGCGGCCAAGGTGGAGGTTAAGCTATGCAAAGAACTCAAGGAGCAGGGTACAACCATAAACTCGGCGACACTCAAATACTACAACCAGACAGGATATGTGCTCCCAAGTGGCTGGTCGCAGGCAAGTAGCACACTGAGCCTCGACCAGGAGGGTTGCTTTAGAATATATCGTCATGCCGCCCTCAATATGCCATTTATCGAGGATGAGCAGACGGGATACTACTATGTCTATGTTACGGAGTACGACAACATTAACTATTCGGGCGAGCGTAACAAGATAAGCCTTGAGTTTACGGTGGGTGGCGAGAAGAAATATTTCGAGGATGCCATATCGTTCTGCCAGTACCGCGATGGAGCTCCCGAGGCTGATAGCCACTACAATATTGTGCGTAATCATATCTACGAGTTTGAGGTTTTGAGCATTGCCGGCTCAAGCCTTGTGCTCGACTATACAGTAGCTGACTGGACTACGGAGGATTGGGATGGCAATGGCAAGGAGTATGAGGAGCACGACCTATCCTACCCAACATACCACAATCCTGTTGTGCCATACGACTTTTTAACTAGCACGCAGCAGTCAAGCTATGTGATTAGCGAGAGGCCTACAATGCACTATAGTGCAGGTAATCTTGAGGAGGGTGGCTTCCACTGTTACTTCCAGATTTTGGCACCTGCAACCGTGGAGTGGAAACCTGTGTTTATGGGCTCTAAGGAGAACTATCAGATTCGTGTGTATCATGTCGACAAGGACCTTTCTCAGGCTAAGGAGGCTATTTTCGACTCGGGAATGGATGGCAAGCAGGGTAACATAGGAGCCTGCAAGGCTGGCGAGTGGTATCATATCGTAGTCTTCCCACTAAGCGACGAAGGTGCTGATAGCTCGGTAATTGAATTTGGTATATCATATTTCCAGCAGTGGACCGACCAGTATATCAACCTCTATGTGAATGGTGAGTACGATAACATCAAGTGGCCTCATAGTGGTAACAACCCTAAGATTATAAACATCCAACACACCTCTGCACAAGTTGCTAACGAGGAGTAACGGTAGAGTATGAAAGATAGAATACTACATATAATTGCCTTGTTTGTGATGTCGCTTATGGCGGTGTCATGCTCGACTGTGTTCGACGACGAGCCAAGACCCAATGTTGATAGCTACATAACTCTTAACTTTAAGACCCCAGGCATTGAGACGCGTGGTGAGGTGGCAGATAATGAGTTTGAAGCCTATATGAGTCATATCGATGTGGTGATATATGAGTATAGCAACAAAACATATACGCCATTCCACTATGAGCGAATAGCGGTATCTGCAACACCTACGGGCAAGGCTACAATTGCCAAGACTAAGAAGGATTTTACTAAGATGGGCGAATACCGATTCTTTATCATCGCCAATAGCACACTACCCAGTTCGGCATACTATGATAATAGTGGTAACATCCTCGGCTATGACGCCTTCATAAAACTCGACCAAACAGATAACTATATCCACCTTTCGGGCATAGAGTTTGGCTCTCAGAACTCTATCTATCCACAGATGTTCTTGATGGATGGCATCGCCTATATGGGTGATAGTGAGCCTGCAACGGCTGGTAATATCATCATCAACGACCCCAGTACTGATGAGGATGTCACAATAAATGTTACACTGCGTCGCGCTGCTGCCAAGGTTCAGATATTAATCACTCCAGGTAATATGGTGACCCTCACAAAGGAGCTCATGGACAAGTCAAGCGGATATATGGTGCGTAATATGCCCGTGAGAACTACGCTTACGGCTGAGGGTGGCTATCCACTTAATGATGCGGGAGCAAACCCCTATTGGAAGTCATCGACAATCTCGCAGAGCCCCTATTTTGAGATAATACCAATTAAGGATGGTGAGGGTAATACCACAAACTACAAGGTGCGCCTAACGCTCTATTGTTACTCTCATACATGGCAGAAGGATGAGGCCTTCGAGCGAGGAACATCAGTGGTTATTATGCTCCCGATGCTCTATGATGGTGTCGAGTATATAAATAACTACTATCAGATTTCGTTTAGTAAGCGTGAGGGTGAGGGCGAAGACTCCTACCACCTTATCAAGCGTAACACATACTACGACCTGCGAATCAATCTCAACGCTCCAGGAGCAGAGGACTTCAGCGAGCCCGAAACAATCGAAGATATTACCTACTTCACTGCCCCTTGGGAGAAGGTCGACCTCGAGGTGTCGGGTGAGGACACAGTTAAGTATCTAAAGGTCAACAAGAATGAACTATACATGTATCATACTAACGAGCTTCTCGATGAGTTATATTACTCGTCATCATCGCCCGTTGAGGTTACCTATGTCAGTGGTAGTTGCTACTACTATGATAAGTACAACCAAGAGGTGAAGGTTACGGATAAAGCAATATTAAACACCATATATGGTACTGTAGATAAGGATGCTACATCTGGAAATGTAGCTGTACACAGCCCTGACCCAACAAACAACACCATTCGCTACTTCAAGCTTAAGGTAAGAAACCAGGAGGGCATGGAAGAGATAATTGATGTGAAGCAGTATCCGCTTATCTACATCACCAACAACCTCCCCTGGTACTCCTATCGTGATGACTACTACTATCGCACAACGGGGGGACACAGCTGGAATAATGTGAGCAACCGTACAAGTGGTGATTTGCCAACAACATATAGATATGCAGGTGACCGTATTACAAGTATCTACACAATAAATAGCGTAGACATCAATAATAAAACTGTAAAATATACCTACAGCAATGCTTATCCAAACTCAAGAAATAGTACTGGTTGGACCGCCTCAAAGGTTAGAGGCAACAAAGTAAATAATAGCCAAAACTACGATATACAGTACTATCAGTATAGTTGGGGTACTACTGTGAGTACAACTTCATGTGAGAAACACAATGTGCGTAACTACCATGTTCGAGTGATGGCATCATCAGGCGACTATACGCTTGGCCGTCCAGCATTGGATGAACATGGCTACACAGCGGGTGATGAGGACAATGCTAAACTCGTCTCACCATCCTTCGTTATCGCATCGCGCTTGGGCGCTGTGCTCTCAACCTATAGTGGTTTATCTAAATTAGACAACAAGGAGAGATTGGTAGTCTTTGCCGACCACTGCAAAAACTATGTCGAGGTTGACGATGTTAACAACGACAAGAAGGATCCAGTTGTTGTCTATGATAACTGGCGACTCCCTACCGAGGCGGAGTTGAATATTATCATCGAACTCCAGGGAGGTGATGGTGTTAATGCCGATGCTATCGACTTCTTGCTTAATGGTCAATACTATATGAGTGCAAGCGGTCCTGTATATAATCCAAAGAATACCGCTGGTAACAATGGTGCAACCTTACCTGCATTAAGCGACCCCTGGAAAGCTACCGATGTAGCTATTCGATGCGTAAGAGATGCATATTAAACATTTGAAGAGATGAAACGAGTCATATACATATTCTCACTATTGCTACTTCTGCTCAGCTCGTGCGTGCAGGAGGAGGTGATAATAGAGCCGGTGAAAGATGAGGTGCCCGAAGGATATACAAAGATTACCTTCACAGCAAACATAGCATCACCCACAACCAATATCGACACTCGCGCAGTAGACCCCGATGGCTTGGATGTCAACAACATGACACTCTTCTGCTTCAACGAGTCGGGTCTATACATCAGCTCGGAGGAGGCAACACTCGTGCCTGGCTCCAAGAACGATGACGGCATCTCCGAGAGTGGCAAATACACCGCCGTGGTACCAAGCCACACCCATATCATACACTTCCTTGCAAACCATAGTAGCGGTCTCTACGACGAGAAGGACTTCCCTGGCCAGACCGAGAGTATGGTTGTGGCAAACATGGAGGGTGGCTCGGGTATGCTTGTATATTGGTCACGCTTCGAGATAGACGCCACAAGCAACAAATCTATCCACGACCAGTTAGCTAAACTAACATACACAATAGGCGGAAAAACCTATAAGGGTATTAAGCTAATAAGAAATCAGGCCAAGGTGACGATTGATGATTGGGATACCGATGACTTTATAGTCACAGGCTTCCGCACAGTTAACATACCCGCCTTCGGCACCGTAGCCCCCCACCACCCAAACCTAAAGTTTGACCTTGTGAATAACTGGGAGCAGACCGAGGAGTTTGTGACACTGCCCAACAACCAGGCATTAATGTCCGACATCTCGGATATCAACACCAAGCCCGCAGACTACATCTTCGAGAGCGAAAACTCGGGAGATAAGCTCATCAGCGTAATCATCAAGGGACACGCCGCAGATAAGAGCGAGGCCGACGATAAGTACTATCGTGTAGTTTTGCAGAATCCCGACGGTAGCAACTTCATGATACGCCGCAACCACCACTACAACATTAAGATTACGGGCATGCTAACCTATGGCCAGGATAGCTTCGAGAAGGCTCTCACAGCACCCGCCTCGAACAATGCGTGGATATCAATCGACGAGTGGGTAAACGAGATTTCGGATGGTGTGGAGACCCTATGGGTGGAGCAGACAAGCTATGTGCTTAGTAGCGACATCTATGCGGGTACCGACTGGACCTTCCCCTACAAATATACCAAGAATAGTGTGGGTGATAGCGTTGCACCAACGGTAACATGGATTGATAACAATGTAGCCTATAACAACATAACCAACAACTACAATACCACTACAGGCGAAGGTACGGTGACACTGCGACTATACCCCATGTACGAGGGTAATGAGCAGCAGGTGGGCACACTGCTTATTAAGCATGGTAAACTACAGCGTAAAATCTCAGTTTACATCATCCGTACACAGCACTTTACGCCATCGTGGATATCGTCACAAATATACGGTGTGGCAGACGAGCACGTCACATTGATGTTTTCTGTTCCCGAGACTTGCCCCGATGCACTCTTCCCATTCACGGTGTTGGTATCTGTAAACCACCTCGACGTGCGCTCCGACTCAGGAGAGCAGCTCCCCGTATATATCAAGGGTGAGGAGGGTTACTTCGGTGCAGACTGGGAGGGCATCAACTACAAGTATGCCTATACCGTAACTGCACCTGGAAAACACCGTCTACATATGCGCTCTATTCTTAAGCACCAGGATGGAGACATTGAGAGTGTCCACCTTGAGGCAAACTTCTTCGAGACAATTACCAAGAATGCGATATTCAGTGGTTATGACCATACTCACCGCAGAATATTTGTCGATAACCTCCAATCATATGGTAATCAGTATGCCGATGATGAGGAGCTATACTATATGCTTGTGCCACAGAAGCGCGCCCACCCCCTTGTCTTTACCATCATGTTGCAGGAGCGACAGAGTGATGGTTCATATACACCGCTTAACCACGCAGCTAATCCAGGAAGTGATCAGTGGCATAAGAATGGACGTGATGAGTTCTTGATATACTCAAAGACATTTAGTGACTATGGAACATATTACAACAACCACGACGACATCTATGAGGAGATTAAGAACTTGGCGTGGGAGGGTGATGTGATACTCTTTGACGAGGAACATTGGAGTACGAATGGTCGCGTTATGGCATTCCGAACACAGGACTATAAAACGCATCCATCTACAGAGTATCTTTATGGTCTTCAGGAGGATGGAACATACAACATCTACTTCTTGACAAATAGTGCAAATAATAAGGATGTTGTGCGCATTGCATCGAATAATACATATAGTCCCCACGCCTATGAGTACTCGCGCGACAGTTCTCAAAGATATGACCACAACTACGACGGTAACGAGTACCGTTCCGTAATCTTTGATGTCGCACACTACCGCCCCTTCCGATTTGCGGCACAGGTGAAGGTGTCAAATGCCGATGGCTCAGACGAGAGATATATACCTCGCACGAACGAGCTTATAGGCAACCGTACACATGGCGATGCCCCAGAGAACATCGACGATGTATACCTACAGTATAAGCCTGGTCAGCGTGTAGATATCCTATTCGATATCACTAGCTTCAAAGGCACAGATGGCTGCTCGGTGCATCCATTCGGCGAGAACTTTGGTGACCATTTCGAGGTATATATCGACGCTCCTATGCTCGAGATCGACTACGACCGCTACCCTGAAAATTGGAGAAGCTCAGCGAATGGTGGCACGGGAGTAGCCGTTGACAAGCTACGCCCCCACCCTACAATCCCAGGACGATATATCTACACCGTAGACCGTCACCGCGACCACGAGCGTGAGTATGGCTATAAGATTAACTCGGGAGGGTATCTCCCTGTGGCCAATGTGGATGACGCTCGAATAGTGTTCAACAATTTTGGCCAGAAGGTGGAGACAAATGAACCCGTTAACCAGGAGGGCGAGAGAAAGTTGTTGCCATTCATAAAGAAATCTATTACCGCAGGTGGCGACATACACATCACCACCAACAAGGAGCAGATAGTCTACTGGGATAAGACATTCAATGTGGAGACTTCTCACATCATTGGCAAGATATACTACGAGAAGGGTGGTCAGCGAGTAGCTATCCCTAAGGATGCCTTTGTGGCCTTTGTGCGTCTGCGCACAGGAGCACGCATCGGAGTAGTAACTATCAGTGAGAATGGTAAGTTTGAGCTTAACTTGCGCGAAGAGTACCAATTCGCATGGAAGGATGATAGTATAGACTTCTACTATACGGATGAGGACGGCTTTGTCTATAACTTCAACTACACTGAAAATGGTGTGGAGAAAGCTGTTGACCTTAACCTCCTATACACCCTCATTGAACGCGGTGAGCCTATTGTGCTCACTATCGAGTAGTGGTTGTTTCCACCGTTGAGGTGATAGCTCCTTGGGTGCGCTAACAAATAGTCCCAACAATGGGTAGTACTTTGCGTATAACCATTGTCGGGACTATTTGTATAGTGTTGTGTCAGCGTTTCTATAGTCAAAGCCCTGTAGCGCGAGGTGTTAAGCTATCGACCCATTTTGTGCGGTAGTGGGCTATCTTAGCTCTCCAAGGCATCCATCATCAATCTGCGCTCAATCTCCTTATGAGAGGGGACAATTTGGTATGTGAGCTCTTCGGGGCATCCCTCTTCTATGAGCTTCTCGATGATGTAGGAGCGTATTACCGTAGCTCGTATCTTCGATTCATGTATCTTCATAGTCTCGGGAATACAACATATAAGCTCTTTAAGGCTGTTGGCCATTGATGCAATCTCCTTCTCGGAGTAGTTGTGTCTGTGACATTCGCTCTTAATACATTCCACAAGCAGGTTGAGCATCACATCAATAGGTAGCTCAAAGTCCTCGTCGTCTTGGTAGTGCCACACTTTTTTAGTAAATGCTATTCTTATATCATCCGTGAGTTCACTTGAAAACTTATATTCGCCCTGTACCTCGTTTTCGAGATAGTCGGTAAGTGCGATGAGCTTTTGCAATGTAGCCTCGGATAGCAATGTGGGGTCATTAGAGGTGAGTCTATTCCACAAGTCTTTCTTGAATGTAAATAGGTCTTTCATCGCTTTGTACTATTAATGGTGAGGTTTTTGTAGCTATATCTTTTTTGTAGCTATATTTTTTTCGGAGGGGGATATTAGGCGTGATAGTAGCATTGTACCATGTCGGCAGTGATGCGCTCGTCGCTTAGGATTATTAGTCGCTCTACGACATTGTGTAGTTCGCGTATGTTGCCCGTCCACGCATAGTGTGTGAGCAGGTCGATGGCATCAGTGTCGATATGCTTGATATTCATCTTATGGCGAGCACATATCTCAGAGATGAAGTGCTCTACCAATAGCTCAATATCGCCGTGTCGCTCACGCAGAGGCGGTACATTTATCTCAATGACGCTTAGACGATGGTATAGGTCTTCGCGGAAGTTGCCGAGGCGAATCTCCTTGCGTAGGTCCTTGTTTGTTGCCGCCACAACGCGTACATTTACTGGAATGTCCCTATCACCGCCGATGCGTGTAATCTTGTTCTCTTGCAGGGCGCGTAGCACCTTGGCCTGTGCCGATAGCGACATGTCGCCAATCTCGTCGAGGAAGAGTGTGCCTCCATCGGCAAGCTCGAATTTTCCTTTGCGTTGTTTGATGGCCGATGTGAATGAACCCTTCTCGTGGCCAAATAGTTCGCTCTCAATTAGTTCCGAGGGTATTGCTGCACAGTTAACCTCGACAAAGGGGGCCGTCGCACGGTTGCTCTTTAGGTGTAACCATTGAGCCACAAGCTCCTTGCCTGTTCCATTCTCGCCAAGTATTAGCACTCGCGCATCTGAGGGCGCTACTCTCCATATCATCTTGCGTACACGCTCAATAGCCTCCGATATGCCAAGTATGGGCTGTGCCGTAGAGCTATATCTTTTTGATATCTGTCGATGGTCACTTGTGCATATCTCGTTATTCTTGTTCGGGAGGCTACGCAGCGAGGTGAGCAGGCGATTCATATCTATAGGTGTGGCAAGATAGTCGATGGCTCTATGGCGTATGGCTGCTATTGCCGATTCCATATTTGGCGTATGGGTGATGACAATGGAGGGGATTTTTATCTCTTCCGATAGTAGATCGCTATCAACTACAGCTGCATCGAAATCATCTGAGCTGCATAAGTTCATCGCTTGTGAAATGCTATCCGCCTCGGCGGTGGCGATGTTCTCGAAATTAAGGCGCTCACGCAATGAGTTGAGCATGCCTTTTGACGCAGAGAGAAGTAAAATCTTTGTCATAGTCGACTGTTGTGAGGGGTTGTACATACCGTTGTGTCCTGCAGATTACTATTAATCGAATGCTTTTGATATTGATAATTATTGTGAAGTATTTGCAATATTAAAAATTATTGTTTAATTTTGCTTCAAATTATTGTGTTTCGTTGGTGCAAAGGTAGTGTATTGAAAATAATTTGCAAATATTATATCAATTATTTTCAATTAATATTGATTGGAAATTTTTATACACACAATTATAATCAATAAATATCAATTATATTATGGTAGATATTAAGGCATTGATGTTTGATAAATCGTTGTCGCAAAGGCAATTGGCCGAGATAATGAATACTTCGCAGTCGGAGGTGTCGCAGATAGCCAATGCCAATCGACGAATACTCCGCAAACATATTGATGGATTGATTGAGTATTTTGGTGAAGATACAATATCTCAATATATGGTATCAGAGGAGCGTCAGGTGGCGCAGACCAAGGACTCTGATATTGAGATAACAGCTATTGACAGTGGGGATGCAAAGCCTATTGTTAAGGATGATAATAGTATTCCTGTGTTGTCTGATGAGATAATCAGTCGTCGCGATCTCGATATTTGCAAGTATGTCCAGAATAATGGCTCGGAGTTAGCCTCTATTGACCCACGCTCGTTGGTTGAGGGTGCTGAGTTTGCAATGGAGATACTCAAGGATTCTATGTCGCCAGATATTGCGCAGGGTGATATTGTCTTTCTCAAGTTTTTGCCAAAGACGGCAAAGCTTCATAGCGGAAGTATATATTTCATCGATACACCTGCTTATGCTGGAGTGATACGCGATGTGTACATCGAGGGTGACACTATGACGCTTAGAGCGCGTAACCCAAAGTATGGAGATATAGTCCTCAATCTGGTTACTGACCACTTCAGTGCAGCCAACATAATTGGTATCTTCCGTAAGAATTTCACCTCGTCATACTCGCAGATGGAGGCTGTTCGTCAGAAGAAGGACGAGCAGATTGATCAGTTCCTTGCTAGCAACTCTAAACTTATTGAGGAGATACAGCGACGAGGCGAGAGGGTAGATAGGCTCATTGACAAGCTAATGGAGGATAAATAGGGGATGCCGTGTAGAGGTATTTCCTAACTATAAACTTACCTATATATAATGATACCCCCAATTGGGGGCTTCTGTCGACTACTTTACTGTTCGCTCAATGTAGGATGTGTAATCCTTGATTACGGGCTTGTAGTCTGCGTGGGCCATAAGTGTTGACGATATTATGAAATCCGCAGATGAGCGATTGATGGCTGTGGGTACATTGTAGAGTGTTGCTAAGCGAAGTAGTGCCTTGACATCCACATCGTGAGGCTGTGCTGACATAGGGTCCCAGAAGAATACAAGCACATCTATCTCATTGTTGGCAATCATAGCTCCCAGCTGCTGGTCGCCACCCAATGGTCCAGACTTAAGCATTGTGATGTCGAAGCGTGTGTTCGAGGCTCCCTTGCCTCGGCGCTCCATAAGTGTCTCGGCGACGATACGGCCTGTGGTACCAGTGCATATCAGACGGTGTGATAATAACTTCTCCCAATTCCAAGCGACCCACTCCGCGAGGTCGTGCTTCATTGCATCATGAGCAACAAGTGCTACAGTTAATCTCTTCTCCATAAATAAAACATCTTCTTTATAAATTCTTTTCCTCTTAAATCACATTGCAAAAATAGTGGGGAATTGTTTCTTGTTAGTTGCATATGTGTTAAGTTTTTGTTAATTGCGAGGCTATGTCTAACATTCGTACCATTGTTATTTGGCCGTGGGGTATTGCTTTATTGCAAAATGATTTTTAACTTTGTGCTATCGGACATATATTTTGCGAGGGTGTCTCGGCGGGCTATCATGGCTTTGGGTGAGGACTCCACACTCTCTTTTTTTAACCACGCATCATGGGGTCGGTGTGTGTAACCTAAACTACTATGAACTTTAGCGACAAGATTAAGATTTGTGCCACTTGCCAGAAGTGCAAGAGGGACATCAACCGTGGCGTTCTATGCTCCTTGACCAACGAGAAGCCTACATTCGAAGATGAGTGCGAGAACTACGAGGCCGATGATACTCAGCTACGACGACAAGAAGATATGCAACAACAGGCTGACGACAACTTCTTCAAGGATGAGAATCCTCGATATTCGCTACCTGGCTCTGATTGGTTTAGAACTTTGGCTATCTTCTCATTCATCAACATTTTCTTGTCGATGCTTGGTGTGGTGTTTATCATCAGTCTTGGCTCGACGCAGATGATACAGGCGCTTGCCGATGGTAATTTGATGAATCCTATTGTCGCCTTTGGTATAATGGCGCTTATCACGGCCTTCATGTTTTGGACATGGTATCTTGCTGCAATAAAGTGTTATTCCTATGCCTACACATTGGGAATATTGGTCTATGCAGTGGATGTATCTATGGTAGTATGGATGCTAAATCTCTCAGGTGATTTATCAATTTTGGTCTCTTTGGCGTTTAACGGTTTTGTGCTTGGAACTCTTATTTATAAGAGATTCACTGCGGACTTTAGACGATATCAGGAGAAGTTCGCATGGGGAGTTCATAAGATTCTCTATACAATTGTAGCTGCAATTACCGTATTAAGTTTGGCTTATACAATATATAGCGTGAAAACGGTTGTTCCATCTGAGGATGATTCTGTTGAGATGATAGTTGAAAAGATGCAGGCTACGCTCCCACAAACTAGTGAGGATGATTTAGTTTGGACTGATGCGTATGTAGAGGGTGATGCGGTTTATCTTGTATATAAGGTGCCATCATATGGCTCTCTTGAATATCTCCAAGAGCTTACAGATTATGATATAAGAATGATGGTTGGCGCATATGCTGATTATGCGGAAAGAGTGGGTGATATATCTCTTGTTAAGATTGCAGAAGAGGGTTATAGTTTAGTTATTAGGTATTGTGATGGTTGTGATACCGTTGACCTCAATCTTCCTAATTATATGCTAAGAGAGCTTGTAGCCCAATAGTAGGGTGTTAGGCCTAGTTGTATAATTGCTTTTGATAAGCAATTTCATACATAGTATAAAGTGTTTCGTACAGCCGAGCTAATATGTTCGGCTGTACGATTACTTTTTATTATTTTTGTAGTGCAAAGAGTTATGATGCTTTGATAATGTGGTGTGGAGTATAGCCTATAGTGTAGGTATGAAAGAGCCTACGCCACACCCAAGGTAGAGGGTGCGGCGTAGTGGCTTAGGGTGTAGATGGTGGCTAATCAAATAGGTTTTTGCTAAAACCTAAAATGTAGAATAAAACATTGAGTATGACTCCTACGACAATAATAGTTCCCATACGCTTAGGTGTTAATGGTTTAATTTGAGCGCAAGATATGGCTGCGTTTTGACACTTTTTGTCAAAGCGGATGCAAAGAGTAATTTTTTTTGTAATTTTGTAATAACTAATAAAGACTACTACTATGAGACGACTACTTACAACACTTTCGTGCATGCTCCTTATGCTGGGCGCACTATCTGCACAGGAAACACTAACGCCCAAGGAGCGTAAGGCTCTAGAACTGAAGAACAAAGGGTTAGAGTTTGTTGCTGCTGGCAAGATGGATAAGGCCGTAAAGCTATTCCGCAAGGCTGCCAATATGGGTAATGTCGATGCGCAGTACGACTTAGGTCTATGCTACTACGATGGCGTAGGCGTTGAGCAGGACTATGACAAGGCTTCAAAGTGGTGGCGTATGTCAGCGGAGCAGGGCCTTGTAGAGGCGCAGAATAACATGGGTCTGTTGTACTATCACGGCTATGGTGTGGAGCAGAGCTTCGAGGAGGCTGTGCGCTGGTACTCCTTTGCTGCCGACCAAGGCGATGCGCTAGCTAAGTTTAACCTTGCTGAGTGCTACTACTTTGGTTTGGGTGTTGAGGAGGACTTCGAGATGGGCTTGATGCTCGATGCTGAGGCTGCTGACCTTGGTCTTGCCGAGGCGCAGTATCGCTTGGGCGAGATCTACTATGATGTCTTCGCTGACTATACCTCGGCTGTCGACCTCTTGAGTAGGGCTGTTGAGCAGGATTTTGTCCCAGCATACACCCTTTTGGGTATTTGCTACGGCTATGGCTTGGGTGTCGAGGTGGACTTAGATAAGGCTGCCGAGCTATACCTATATGCAGCCAACGAGGGTGATAGCGAGGCGCAGTATCAGTTGGGTATGTGCTATATTCGTGGTGAGGGCGTCAATCAGGATTTTTGCGAGGCCGTTAAGTGGCTACGCCTTGCTACCAAGCAGGACCATGCAGAGGCGCAATTTACCCTTGCCTACTGCTACCTCGAAGGTGTTGGTGTCGACGAGAATGCGATAAAGGCGGCGGGGTGGTTCCGCAAGGCTGCCGACCTGGGTCATGCCGAGGCGCAGTTTAAGCTTGCTGCATGCTACCATGGAGGCGTCGGTGTGGAGATGGATGAGACCAAGGCTGCGATGTGGAGTCGTAAGGCTGCTGAGCAGGGCCTTGCAGAGGCGCAGTTCGCTATTGCTCTCAGCTACCTCTATGGTAGCGGTGTCGATGCAGATTTCGACGAGGCTATGCTATGGCTGGAGCGTGCAGCCGAGCAGGGTCATGAGCTTGCCATAGATACGCTTGCGCTGTTGGGTGAGGATGCGCTATATGAGGAATATTGCAAAGATATGAATGGCGAGGAGGAGTAGTGGAGTGTTTTGAGGAGGATAGGTCGAGTGGGTTACGCTCCATTACTCCACGCATACCTGTCCTATCCTGAGCCTACATGCACCACTAAAGAGTGCAATTGAGCGAAAATTTTTATATAAAGGTGCGTTAGATAATAAATTTTTACTATCTTTGCACCGCAAGTTTGGGTTTAGTGCCCAAATGGACCCATAGCTCAGTTGGTTAGAGCAGCGGACTCATAATCCGAAGGTCGTGGGATCATGCCCCTCTGGGTCCACGAAAAAGCCTCGATTAGTCGAGGCTTTTGTCGTTCTTATGTGCGCTTCATATTTTACCTAGCGATGGTGGGCTATAGCTTAATCTCGATGTTGTCGCCCGACCACTGGTTTATGCTGTGTCTCTTGTGGTAGACAATATCGCTGCCGTGGCTGATGCGAATAACGCACTGGAAGTTGGGCGCGTCGCCCACAGCGCTGTGGCTGGGTATGGTGTTGGGCACTACATATATATATAAGGTAAGGCTATCGCCATCTGCCGTGGTGAGGCATATGTCGCGATTGGGGTTATAACCCGAGGGTGGTGCGGTGAGCTTGCTGCCCACGGGGGCAACCTCGTCGCAATAGGAGATGAACTCCTCGCGGGTGTCGTGCTTGAATACACCACCAGTAATGGTGATGTTATAACGCCAAAGCTCCTTGAAGGAGCACTCAAATTCGATGGTATATGGGTGCATAAATCGTGGTGCTTACAATCTTTTTACACAAAAACTTTGCTACAAAAATAGTAATAATTTGCACATTTTAGTTTTTTGTAGTAAATTTGCAGACTAATTGTGCGGAAATGGAGCAAATTATGTTGTATTCGATACCATACAAAGGGCTTAAAAATGGAGTCCATGAGTTTGATTTTCAGGTAGATGACGCCTTGTTTGAGGCCTACGACCGCGTGGAGATCAAGGGTGGCGACTGTCGTGCCCATGTGGTGATGAAGCGCAGCGAGACAATGTTGGAGCTCTCAGTGAGCATCGAGGGCGAGGTAATTTGCGAGTGCGACCGCTGCTTGGAGGATTGTCCAATAGGCGTAGATTACGAGGGTGAGCTCGTGGTTAAGTTCTCCGACGAGATTGATGACTACGATGGCGAGGTGATGTGGATATCGCCTGCCGAAGGCTCTCTCGACCTCACACAGTACATCTACGAGAGCATCGTGTTATCGTTGCCCTACCGTCGTGTACACGAGGAGGGTGGCTGCAACCCCGAGATGTTGGCATCCTTCACAACAATAAGCGAGGAGGAGCTCGAGGCACTCGAGGCATCGGCCGAGGAGAGCGATGTGATGACCCTCGACGACCACAACAAATCGCTTCTTGAGGCTCTAAAGGCTCAGATGGAGCAGGAGCAATAGCGGAGGCTGTGGCGTTAAAGAAGATAGGAGCGTAAGCAAGACGCATCAGGGGGAGAAGTAAGCAATATGCACCGAGGGGAGTAAGCAAGATGCACAAAGGAGAGTAACGAGACGCACAAAAGAGAGAGATATTGAGGTCGGCACACTTCGTTTATCCGTCGGGCGAGGAGTGAAGGCAGAAACGAAACATAAAACTTAAAAACTATATTGTAACATGGCACATCCAAAACACAAAGTTTCGTCTACACGACGCGACAAGAGAAGAACTCACTACAAAGCAGTAGTACCAACAGTTGTAACTTGCTCTAACTGCGGTTCAGCAGTACTCTACCACCGTGTTTGCCCTGAGTGTGGCTTCTATCGCGGTAAGCTCGCAATCGAGAAGAAGGTAGCTGAGTAGTCTTCTACATCAAACAAAGGGGCACACCGCACAATGCGGTAGTGCTCTTTTTTGATATTTGTAAACCTAACACCTTGATATATGATTAAGATTGGTATCGACGCAATGGGCGGTGACTTCGCCCCTGAGGTAGCTGTCGAGGGTGCAGTAAAGGCGTTAAAGTTTATCGACAAGGATAGCCGTATTGTCCTCTTTGGTGACGAACCACGCATACGCGAGTTGATTAACAAGTACAACTCTTCGGTAGACAACTTCGACATAGTACACACAACCGAGGTTATCGAGATGGGCGACCACCCAGCAAAGGCCTTCGTGTCGAAGAAGGACTCAAGCATAACCGTAGGATTTAACTACCTCTTGGAGAAGAAGATAGATGGTTTTGCCAGCGCAGGCTCAACAGGAGCTATGATGGTGGGCTCAATGCAGGTAATCAAGCCTGTGGAGGGCGTTATTCGTCCTGTGCTCGCAGCACTCATACCTACAGTATCTTCCGAGAAGGGTATTCAGCGCGCGGTACTCATGGATGTGGGCCTCAATGTAGACGCCAAGCCCGAGGTGTTGGCGCAGTATGGTCTGCTTGGCTCGATATACGCCAAGTCGGCACTCAACATGGAGAATCCTCGTGTGGCACTCCTCAACATCGGCGAGGAGGAGGGCAAGGGTAATGCCCAGGCTAAGACAACATACGACCTTATGAAGGCCGACAAGCGCTACAACTTCGTGGGTAATGTAGAGTCGTCGTACATCTTCACAAGCAAGATTAGCGATGTGGTGGTGGCAGATGCCTTTGTGGGCAACAGCATCCTTAAGATGGCCGAGGCACTATACCGCATAAACTTCAAACTCGGTGGTGGCAAGCCTCGCTTCAAGAATTTCATGCGTCCAGTGCTTGGCCGCATCATACCTAAGCTCTACTGGCAGCAGGACTTCTGGGACGCTATGAACGCCGAGAGCGTGGGAGGTCTTCAGGTGATGGGTATCAATGCCCCTGTGATGATTGGCCACGGAAGCTCGTCATCACGCGCAATATGTAGTATGATTCTCTCTATGGAGCGCGATATCAAGAGTAACTTCCCTGCGAAGTTGCGCGAGGCTCTCAAGGAGCATAACACAACTAATGAGGCTTAACGCGATGAAGATTACACGATTGACATCTATACTCGTGCTCCTCGCAGCTCTCATTGTTATGGGTTGTGAGCAAACTACATCCCCTGTTGTTGATGAGCCTACACAGGAGGAGAATGGTGAGAATGAGGGCAACGAGAATGAGGGCAACGACGAGAACGGTGACGAGGAGGGCTCAGACAACGAGGAGAATGGCAACGAGGGTGGTTCTGGTAATGAGGAGGATAACTCTTGGATAGATGACCCTATGCCTATGCCCGAGGCTACATATGTTCTCAACGAAAGACTTGCCGTGTCATCATATGTCAGCTACTCCGAGGGTAAGCGCAATGACTATATGACCTTCTATCAGGAGAGTACGGGCTATGCTGTCTACTTGGATATATACACCTCAGAGAGCAACACCATGCTTGAGACAGGTCGCTATCTACTTGCCGACATTGATGATAATGCCGTCTATCGCGAGTGGAGCTACTTTACTCCCTATACGAACTCAGATCTTATCCGCTTTACGGATGGCTGGGTTGAGGTGATTGCCGATGCTGAGCACTCGTCGGGGTATCCCTACCACAAGATTCGAGCATACTTCGACATGGAGAATGGCGATAGCATATCGCTTGAGTTTGAGGGTACTATAATGGAGAAGTAGTATATAGCTACGCATACACAATTTAAGGGTGTGTCCTGCATGGATGCACCCTTTTTCTAATATCTTGAGCAAGGATGTTAGAGCGAACTTCCTGTGATTTGCCACCACTGCAACCGATTGTGTGGCCCTTTTAGGCTCTTTTCTGTGTGGGATAAATGGATGGTATGAATTTATATATATCTTTGTACTCAATTTTGGCGGGGTGGTTTGGTCCTTTGTTGAGCCAAATACTCACCCCCAAGGTAGTAACCCTAAACTTGGTATGGCGATAAAATCTAACTTGGTTGAGATTGTAGCACTGAAAAATAGAGTAGAGAAGCGCTTTGGTCGCTCGATAGAGACTCGTACCGACTTCTCACTTCTTGCTTCTGATATAGAGCTCGTAACACGCGAACACCTGGCCGACAATACCTTGCGTCGTCTTTGGGGGCGCATCAGTGGCTACGACACGGTGTTTGTGCGCACTCTCGATGTATTGAGTCGCTACGCTGGCTACAAGCAGTTTTCGGACTTCTGTCGTTCACTTCACGAGGTCGAGCATAAAGAGTCTGCAATTGTTTCCCAGGGACTAACCATCAAGACCAATGAACTTGTCCCTGGCGAGCGTATTCGCATAGGCTGGTTGCCAAACCGCATCTGCACCGTAGAGTATATCGGAGGTCGCATGTTCAAGGCTATAGAGTGCAAGAACTCGACCTTGCAGGAGAACGATACCTTTGAGTGTAGCATTATGATAAAGGGCTATCCTCTCTTTGTTGACAACCTTGTGCATGGCGGTGAGCACTGCGCACGCTACTCAATAGGTATCAACAACGGCTTGACTATCCTCGAGAAACTATAAACATCGCTTGGCGAGTCATCTTTTTTCGGAAGTTTCCCCATTTTTTTGTAACTTGCGCCTTCGATGGAGGATTACAAAGATATGGACGAGGCTGTCGGCACTACGCGCGACACAATCACCCTGCTCGGCACAATAAGTCGTGGGCGCACCTTTAGTGTGCTCAAGGCTCGTCGTAGCACCAAACTTGTAACCCTCAAGGTGGCAAATACGCCCGATGCGATGTACTCGGAGATGCTGCGTAGAGAGTATGAACTTGGCTCGACACTCTCGCACGGCAGTATCGCTGCCACGCTCGGCTTCGAGGAGGAGACTGAGATGGGTGCAGCAATTGTCATGGAGTATATCGAGGGTGTTACGCTCGATAAGTTTCTTGTATCGAAGCCCTCGCGTAGTGCTCGCGAGCGCATCATGAACGATATTTTAGATGGTGTGGAGTATCTCCATCATCGTGGACTTCTGCACAACGACCTCAAACCACAAAACATAATCATTAATCGCTACGGCGCAGCCCGCATCATAGACTTTGGCCTTTCGGCAAGCGACGATAGTCTTTGGACTGGCTGTGTGGGTGGCTCCGAGATATTTTCGGCACCCGAGATATTGAGTGGTGAGGGTGCCAAGGGTGCAGTCTCGGATATCTATTCGGTGGGGCGATTAGTAGATATAATTTTTGAGGGTGGTCGCTATGGTCGCATCGTGCGTCGATGTATAGATGAGGTGCCTACGCGACGCTATGGCTCGGTTGCCGAGTTGCGCCACGCCCTTACACGCCGTCGCCGCCAACCATTCGTTGTGGCGGGTGTGCTCTTTGTGGTTGCAGTGACACTCGCCTTGGCTCTACCCGCCATCAACCAAGCGGTCAAGGAGTCCCATCAGGCTGAGGAGAGGCTCAGACAAGCCGAGGTGCGTAGCGAAATAGCAAGAGTGGTAAATCAGGAGTATGCGGCAGCGTTAAATATAGTTGAAGAGCAACAATACTCTGAGTTTGCAGCCATGGCACGAGGTATATATATGATAAACTTTTTTAATTATCGTGATTCTTTGCCTTCGGAGCATAGGATTATTGCCGATGATATCTTCGTTGAGCATACGCGTCACTTCGACTCATTAGTCATCACCCTGCCAAGGGTCGTTGACCAGCCCGCGCCGAAGTGCGACTCGCTGCTGCATATGCTTGAGAATATCCCTATACCACAATAGAGAGAGCTCCCCCGAAGGAGAGCTCTACAACAGATTTGGATACTATCTAAGATAGTAGTATATTACTCAAGGATACTTGTGATCTCGAACTTGTACTCGCCCTTAGCATCCTTAAGCTCGGTTGCTGACCAACGAACCTGACCAGTCTCGCCTGCCTCAAGCTCCCAAAGGTTCTTAAGGTCGTCGCTTGAATATACGCCACTAAAACCGCTTGCATCTGCGCGTACGCTAAATACCTCCTTGCCCTCTGCATTCTTAACCTTGATACCAAAGCCATAGTTACCATTTACGCCATAACCATAAGTGCCCATAGGCTCATAACCCTTCTTGTATGCCTCTGGAAATGCCTTGTCGGTTCTCTGAAGCTCGATTGCAATGACAGGCTCATTAAGGATGCTCTTCTCGAAATCTGCAAAGTTATAAGTCTTCTCCACTACGGTGAAGTACTCAGCTAGATCACCCTTGATCTCTGTCTTTGCTGGTGCCAAAGTGTTTGCTGGAGCTGGAGCCTTCTTCTCCTCACCACCACATGATACTAGTGCCAATGCCATTACAACAATCATTGCACAAGAAAAAATCTTCTTCATAATAAATTAAAGTTTTAATTAGTGAAATAGTTTGCAAATCGTGACACAAAATTAGCTAATGTGTCGCTAAAAACCATAGCCCTTTTTGGTCCTAATATCCGCGAGTCGTTGAGTTGTTTGTATGACAAAGGGTTGCACAACTTCTGTCGAGCAACCCTATCTTTTATAGGCGTTATATACGCGCGTGATACCTATATTTATTCCCTTGGATATGACTCCATCCACATCTCTAATGTAGACTTTATCGTGCCGTCGATGTTGTAGATGACCTCACCCTCGGCATCGGTCTCGTAGAGCTGTATAAAGTAGACATCCTGCAAGTTTATCTGAATGTTGCCCTTGGGGATGAGCCGTCCGCCATAGTGCTGACCATCCTCAAAGTCCACCCTCACAATGGCATCTATATCCTTGGTGGCTGGGGTGAAGGTGTAGTCGAATGGGCGGTTGACAACCTCGTTGTAGCGCCCCTGCTCGCTGTAGCCGAGCATAACTCCCTTGTTGCCTGCGTTATAGATGATGTCGTAGAATATATTCTCTTTCTTGTCGTAGCTGTACCACGAGGTGTTGTCCAGGGATGTAATCTCGGGGAAGACCTTTACCTCTTCGGTTACAGGCTCGCAGCTCGCAATGGTGAGGGCCAAGGCTGCGCTCATAAGGTAGCTTATAAATCTCATATCTTTATTCTATTAGCGGTTAAACATATCCACAAAGGTATTGCTTTTTGGGTTAATTGCAAACCTCTGTGCAAAAATAATGCGACATACTGGCCAAAGCTCCAATATGTCGCATAATCGTTTATGAGTGTGGTCGCTTAGCTAAGAGGGCGACGCAGGAAGTAGCGTGAGAGGATAAGGCCCGAGGCAATATGCCAGATGCCCCATAATGCGGTCACTATAATCATGCCACCCTCGGCACCTCCCTCAAAGATGTTGGGGTTGAGAAGTAGCGCCAAACCGAGGCCAGAGTTCTGTATGCCTGTCTCGATGGTCAGGGTGCGCACATTAGCCTCGGGGAGGCGTGCAAGGCGAGCGCCCCAGTAGCCTGTGCCAAGGGCAAAGGCGTTGTGTATAACGACGATGACAAGCACGCAGAGGATGCCAGCATAGGTGTTCCAGTCGGGCTCTATGGCCTTGAGTACCTGGGCAAGCGACACTGCAACCATGCCCAAGAAGAGCACTATAGAGAGGATGCTTGTAGGTCGTCGCATGCGTATAGAGAGGCGAGGGAATACTCGCGCACATATCATACCGAGGACGATAGGAATACCGAGGATGATACCTATAGAGAAGAGCATCTCGCTAAATGGTATCTCGAGGCTTGGGATGTCGTTGTGTGCCGAGGCATAATGGCTGTAGAGCGTACCCCAAAGCCAAAAGTTGAATGGGGTGATGATTGGCGCAAAGAGTGTCGTGAAGGCGGTCATAGATACCGATAGCTCGACATTACCCTTCGATAGCGAGGTCATGAAGTTGGAGATGTTACCTCCGGGACACGATGCCACTAGCAACATGCCTATAGCCACAGGGGGTGTGATGAAAGGGTTGAGGATGATGGTCACAATAAAGGTTACAGCAGGGAGGGCTATCCACTGTAGGAAGATACCCATGAGTACCGACTTAGGGTTCTTGAACGCATCTCTAAACGAGCTTATCTTGAGGTTGAGGGCCACGCCAAACATGATAAAGGCGAGGATGATGTTAACGATGTGTACATTGCCCTGAGTAAGTCCGATGTGCAGGTTGTCGATATTCTCTAATAGTTCCTTCATAACCAAAAGTTTTCGCACCTAAAGTCTGATGGTGCGGTTGTAAATAGTTTGAAATAGTTATGCAAAAATATTAATATTTTGTTAAAGTTGACTATTTTATTGGTGTTTTATGGCTTTTCGTGTGTTAAAATAAGTATAAAGGCGTATTGAAGCGTTGACGCGGGTGGGGGTTGTTGTTGTGTGTGGGTTGTTGTGGGTTTTGGTGGATTCTTTTAAGGCGCTTGCCCGCCTGAGTGCTCTGCGCTTCCCATCAGAACCCAGCCAGCCTGAATGGTCCGTGCTCGCGTAGGAGATTCTTTGCTTCGCTCAGAATTACAATCTAGAGTTGCGGTCTCCTGTCAGCTCACTGCGCGAAACGCCCCATCGCATTATTTTGCAAAAATATGCCCACTTATTTCGTAACTTCAAAAATAATCACTATCTTTGTGCCCTCTTTGCGCGCGTACGAAGATGCATGGGCAAGAGACAATTAACCTATTTATTAATTTTTAACGAGCGATTGTATCGCAAAAAACTATTTCCATTATGGAGCAGAACAAAATTGTAGCGAACGAGAATTTCGATTGGAATGCGTTCGAGAATGACCTTGGCGTATATGACCAGTCGAAGGAGGCTATCGAGGCTGCTTATGGCCAGACCATGTCTAATGTAGCTGTAGGCGAGGTTGTTGAGGGTACTGTTACCGAGATCAACAAGCGTGAGGTTACCGTTAACATCGGTTACAAGTCAGAGGGTCTTATCTCTTCTTCTGAGTTCCGTTACAACCCCGACTTGACCGTAGGCGAGAAGGTTGAGGTTTATGTTGAGTCGGTAGAGGACAAGGGTGGCCAGTTGGCACTCTCACACAAGAAGGCTCGCCAGCTCAAGAGCTGGGATCGTGTAAACGAGGCTTTGAACAACGACGAGATCATCAAGGGTTATGTTAAGTGCCGCACTAAGGGTGGTATGATCGTTGATGTATTCGGCATCGAGGCATTCTTGCCAGGTTCACAGATCGATGTTAAGCCTATCCGCGATTACGATGTTTATGTTGACAAGACTATGGAGTTCAAGGTTGTTAAGATCAACCAGGAGTTCCGCAATGTTGTCGTTTCTCACAAGGCTCTTATCGAGGCAGAGCTCGAGGCTCAGAAGCAGGTTATCATGTCTAAGCTTGAGAAGGGTCAGATCCTTGAGGGTACTGTTAAGAATATCACCTCTTACGGTGTATTCATCGACCTTGGTGGCGTAGACGGTCTTATCCATATCACTGATCTCTCTTGGGGTCGTGTTAACCACCCTGAGGAGGTTGTTACCTTGGACGAGAAGCTTCAGGTTGTTATCCTCGACTTCGACGAGGCTAAGAAGCGTATCGCTCTTGGTTTGAAGCAGCTTACAGCTCACCCATGGGAGGCTCTTAGCGCAGAGCTCAAGGTTGGTGACAAGGTTACTGGTAAGGTAGTTGTTGTTACTGACTACGGTGCATTCGTTGAGGTAGCTCCAGGTGTTGAGGGTCTTATCCACGTTTCAGAGATGTCTTGGAGCCAGCCATTGCGCTCAGCTCAGGAGTTCATGAAGGTGGGCGACGAGATCGAGGCAGTTCTTCTTACTTTGGACCGCGAGGAGCGCAAGATGTCTTTGGGTATCAAGCAGCTTACTCCAGATCCATGGGCTGAGATCGAGAAGAAGTACCCTGCAGGCTCTAAGTGCACTGCACGCGTTCGTAACTTCTCTAACTTCGGCGTATTCGTAGAGATCGAGGATGGTATCGAGGGTCTCGTACACATCTCTGACCTCTCATGGACTAAGAAGGTTAAGCACCCATCAGAGTTCACTCAGATTGGCGCTGAGCTTGAGGTAGTTGTTCTTGAGATCAACAAGGAGAACCGTCGTCTTTCACTCGGCCACAAGCAGCTCGAGGAGAACCCATGGAACGGCTTCGAGAGCCAGTTCGGTGTTGACTCTGTACACGAGGGTACTGTGACTGAGGCTAACGACAAGGGTGTTGTTGTATCTTTGGGTGAGAACATCGAGGGCTTCTGCCCTGCACGCCACGCAGTTAAGGAGGATGGCGCAACTTTGAAGGTAGGCGAGACTGCTGAGTTCAAGGTATTGGAGTTCTCTAAGGCTACTAAGCGTATCACCCTCTCACACAGCCGTCTCTTCGAGGAGGCTAAGCGTGCTGAGGTTGCTGCTGAGAAGGCTGCTCGTCGTGCTGATGCTGACGCTGCTAAGGCAAGCGTTAAGAAGATCAACGCACAGGTTGAGAAGACCACTCTTGGTGACATCGCAGGTCTTGCAGAGCTCAAGGCTCAGATGGAGAATAAGTAGTTTTTTGCTACAGATATTCGTTAGGGGTGACCGTAAGGTCGCCCCTTTTTTTGTTCCTCACTCGTTGTTAGGGGGGGCTTGAGGGTTGTTGTGAGTTTTGGTAAGGCGCTTGTCAGCGACAATGGTTCGCACTCCCCATCAGAATCTATCAGAACCCAACAGACCCTAGCCCGTATCAATGGTTCGCGCTTATCCGTGCCCCATCCCGCAACAACGCTCCGCTTCCGCCAACGACAACTGATAAACCCTCTCGTCATCCCAAAGAGGGGCAAGAACAAGGGTTGGTTGTAAGAGGTGTTCCTCATGTCCTGAGTGGGGAGCTACCGCTGTTCATGGGCGGTGCGGGGTGTGAGGGGGTGTCAGCGCGAGAGTACCTGAGCCAGTATCAGCAAGGTTATTACACAATGGTAGATGGCCACGGAATTGCATGGAGGGTCATCGGTGTCCGTGAGGTTAACAGTTGCAATTCCTCGCATGACGAAGTGAATTTATATACAGCGTTCCCACAAACTATTGCCAGATACTTTGAGTATAGTGCTTATTCCTTTGATGATAATGCTTATATACTCTTTGCGCCGCAATATCGTTGTCTCGCTCTTTATTGTGGATATCGTTCTAATACTATTGTATATCCTTAGTGTTAATGTATTTGATAGTGTTGATTTTGAGCCATCACATATGGATTGCCTTGAGGATGTGATTGTGATTAAGAATTGTGCAGCTGTGTTGCTTGTTTGAGCGGTGCTTTATGAGCCTGTAAAGAGGTTGATAGCGTATTTCAAAGTGTAACATCAACGCTAAAATTAGCTCTAGCTATATAACTTTTTACAATATGAGGTGTCCAAAATATCATTGGACACCCCATTTGTTTTATAGTGGTGATGAGAAAATTTGTTTTTTGAATATTATTTTATTAACTTTGTAGTGCACTATGCGTATTGTGCGTAGTCTTGGATGACAACAAATTGTATATCACACACTTATAAACTAAAACTCTAAAACAATTATGGCTAATACCAAAGAAAAGTTGTTCGCGGAGTTCCCACCAGTCTCAACCGAGCAGTGGGAGGCCGTCATCACAACTGACCTTAAGGGCGCTGATTATGAGCGCAAATTGGTATGGAAGACCGGTGAGGGATTCAATGTGCGTCCCTACTACCGCGCTGAGAACCTCGCAGAGGTTGAGTATCTCGGTGTTGAGGCCGGTGAGTTCCCATTCGTACGCGGTGTCTCTAAGGACAATACATGGCGCGTACACCAGACAATCTCTGTAGAGTGCGCTAAGGCTGCCAACGAGGAGGCTTTGAAGCTCCTCAACTCTGGCGTCGACTCACTCGGCTTCTGCTTCTGCAAGTCTTGCGCTTGCGAGGTGGATGTTGATGCTCTCTTGAAGGACATCGTTCCTACAGCTGTTGAGCTCACATTCTGTGGCTCTAACACTGAGGGTATCGCTAAGCTTGCAGAGAAGGTCTTGGCTAAGTATGCCGATGTAGAGAAGGATGCTTTGCGTCTCAACTTCTGCATCGACCCACTTGTACGCGAGCTCTCTGTTGAGGGTGCTATGGCTGACGAGGCTTTCGACACCATCGCTAAGCTCGTTAAGGCTACTGCCGAGTACAAGCGCGTAAAGGTTGTGAATGTTTCGGGCGCTACATTCTCTAACGCTGGTTCTACCATCGTTGAGGAGCTCGGTTTCACCCTCGCAGTTGCTCACGAGTATCTCGTGAAGCTTATGGAGAAGGGTCTCACTATCGACGAGGCTGCTCGTAAGATTCGCTTCACTTTCGCAGTTACATCTAACTACTTCCTTGAGATGGCTAAGTTCCGTGCAGCACGTATGCTCTGGGCTAACATCGTGAAGGCTTACAACCCTGCTAAGGATTGCTCTTGCAAGATGTACGCTCACGCTGTGACATCTACATGGAACCAGACCGTTTACGACCCATACGTAAACATGTTGCGTGGTACTACCGAGGCTATGTCAGCAGCTATTGCTGGTGTACACTCTTTGGAGGTACTTCCATTCGACTACTGCTTCGAGGCTCCAACCGAGTTCTCAAAGCGTATCGCTCGTAACGCTCAGCTCTTGTTGAAGCATGAGTCACACTTCGACCAGGTTATCGACCCTGCTGGTGGTTCATACTACATCGAGTCGCTCACTAAGAGCATCGCTAACGAGGCTTGGGCATTGTTCCGCGAGGTTGAGGATAAGGGCGGTTATATCGCTGCTTTCCAGGAGGGCTTCGTAGTAGGTCGTGTTAAGGCATCTGCTGAGGCTAAGGATAAGTCAATCGCTACACGCCGTCTCATCCTTCTCGGTGCTAACCAGTATCCTAACTTCACTGAGGTTGCTGACGAGGCTATCTGCGAGTGCAAGGTTACTCGCAAGGCTCAGGAGGGCAATGTACTCGTTCCTTACCGTGGCGCTATGGCATTCGAGGCTATGCGTATGCAGGTAGACCGTTCGGGCAAGGCTCCTAAGGCCTTCATGCTCACTTGCGGCACCTTGGGTATGGCTCGTGCGCGCGCTCAGTTCTCTTGCAACTTCTTCGCTTGCGCAGGTATCCGTGTTGAGGATAACACATTCTTCAAGTCAGTTGAGGAGGGTGTTGAGGCAGCGTTGGCATCAAAGGCTGAGATCGTTGTTGTATGTGCATCGGATGATGACTACGCTACAGTTGCTCCACGCGTTAAGGAGCTCTTGGGCGACAAGGCTATCCTTGTTGTTGCAGGTGCGCCAGCTTGCGCTGCTGAGCTCGAGGCACAGGGCATCACCAACTTCATCAATGTGAAGAGCAACGTTTTGGAGACCTTGAAGGATTACTTAAAGAAGTTAGGCATCTAATCAGTTTATAGCTATGAGAGCAAAATTTTCAGATCTAGAATATAAGGCTGCAGCCGTTGAGTGCTGCACCCAGAAGAACGCTCCCAAGGAGGATTGGTTGACTGCCGAGCGTATCCCTGTAAAGGAGAACTATACGGCTGCCGACCTTGAGGGTATGGAGCACTTGAACTATGCAGCAGGTATTGCACCTTTCTTGCGTGGTCCTTACTCAACAATGTATGTTATGCGTCCTTGGACTATCCGTCAGTATGCAGGTTTCTCTACTGCTGAGGAGTCTAACGCATTCTATCGCCGTAACCTCGCAGCAGGTCAGAAGGGTCTCTCTGTAGCCTTCGACCTTGCAACACACCGTGGCTACGATGCCGACCACCCACGCGTAGTAGGTGATGTAGGTAAGGCTGGTGTGTCTATCTGCTCTGTTGAGGATATGAAGGTGTTGTTCAATGGTATTCCATTGGATCAGATGTCAGTATCTATGACCATGAACGGTGCCGTACTTCCAGTATTGGCATTCTACATCGTTGCTGGTTTGGAGCAGGGTTGCACCCTCGACCAGCTCTCTGGTACTATCCAGAACGATATCCTCAAGGAGTTCATGGTGCGTAACACCTATATCTACCCACCAGAGTTCTCAATGAAGATTATCGCTGATATCTTCGAGTACACATCTAAGAACATGCCTAAGTTCAACTCTATTTCTATCTCTGGCTACCACATGCAGGAGGCTGGTGCTACCGCAGATATCGAGTTGGCTTACACCTTGGCTGACGGTCTTGAGTACTTGCGCGCTGGTATCAACGCAGGTATGTCTATCGACGCCTTCGCACCACGCTTGTCATTCTTCTGGGCAATCGGTATGAACCACTTCATGGAGATTGCTAAGATGCGTGCTGCTCGTTTGTTGTGGGCTAAGATCGTTAAGCAGTTCGAGCCTAAGAACAGCAAGTCATTGGCATTGCGTACTCACTCACAGACATCTGGTTGGTCACTTACCGAGCAGGATCCATTCAACAATGTAGCGCGTACAGCTATCGAGGCTATGGGTGCAGCTTTGGGTCACACCCAGTCATTGCACACCAATGCGTTGGATGAGGCTATCGCCCTTCCTACCGACTTCTCGGCTCGTATTGCTCGTAACACTCAGATTTACATCCAGGAGGAGACTAATGTATGCCGCTCTGCAGATCCATGGGCAGGTTCATACTATGTTGAGGCTCTCACTCACGAGATCGCTCACAAGGCATGGGCTCACATCCAGGAGATCGAGGAGCTCGGCGGTATGGCTAAGGCTATCGAGACAGGTCTTCCAAAGCTTCGTATCGAGGAGGCTGCTGCGCGTAAGCAGGCTCGTATCGACTCAGGTGTTGAGACCATCATCGGTGTTAACCAGTACCGTCTCGAGAAGGAGGCACCTATCGACATCTTGGCTGTAGACAACACAGCTGTTCGCGAGAGCCAGGTTAAGCGTTTGCAGGAGCTTCGTGCTAACCGCGACAACGAGGCTGTTAAGCGTGCTTTGGCTGCTATCACCGAGTGTGTACGCACTGGTGAGGGTAACTTGCTCGCATTGGCAGTTGAGGCTGCTAAGGTTCGTGCATCACTCGGCGAGATCTCAGATGCATGCGAGGAGGTTGTAGGTCGCTACAAGGCAGTTATTCGTCTAAACTCAGGTGTATATTCAGCAGAGGTGAAATCAGATTCAGCATTCGAGAAGGCAAAGCAGTTGGTTGCTGACTTTGCTAAGAAGGAGGGTCGTCAGCCACGCATCATGATCGCTAAGTTGGGTCAGGATGGTCACGACCGTGGTGCAAAGGTTGTAGCTACTGGCTACGCAGATATCGGCTTCGATGTCGATATGGGCCCATTGTTCCAGACTCCTGAGGAGGCCGCAAAGCAGGCTGTAGAGAACGATGTACATGTTGTTGGTGTATCATCACTCGCAGCGGGTCACCTCACCCTCGTTCCACAGATCATCGCAGAGCTCAAGAAGCTCGGCCGTGAGGATATCGTAGTTGTTGTTGGTGGTGTTATCCCAGCACAGGACTACGACCAGCTCTATAAGGATGGTGCAGCAGCAATCTTCGGTCCCGGTACCCCAGTTGCAACTGCAGCTATCAAGATTATGGAGATCTTGGCTGAGTAGTCTTCTGGCTACTGATGCTATCAAGGGCTGTCCTTAGGGACGGCCCTTTTTGTTTGTGGGGGGGCTTGTGAGGGTTTGTGGGTTCTTGTGGGTTCTTGCGGGTGCTTGTGGGTTCTGGTGGGTTCTGGTGGGTTCTTGCGAGTTCTTGTGGGTTCTGGTTTGGGAGCGCTTTTCCCCATTAGACCCCATTAGAACCTATCAGAACCTATCGTTTTTTTCTGAGTTCTTGCGGGTTCTTGCGGGTTCTTGCGGGTTCTTGTGGGTTTTGGTGAGGCGGTTGTTCACATCAATGGTCTGCGCTCGCTCGTAGCCTTCCTGAGCATACAATTAAAACAAAAAGTTGGGCTGCCCTGAGGGACAGCCCAACTCATATCGATGGTCGAGTTTATTACAACTCGATGCCGTAGTAAGCCTCAACAGCTGCCTTAGCACGCTTGTTGTATGCCTCGGCGCCAGCCTCGATCTTACGCTCAGGGATGATGCGTGTGCGAGGAGTGATATTCTCGAATGAGGTCATTGAGAACTCAGCACGCTCCATAGGTACTGGAGCCTCGCCCATAGATGCAACACGCTGAGATGCACCCTTAGCAGTTGCTGCGTTAGCCTTAACTGAAGCAGTTGCACCAGCCTTACGAGTGAGGATTACCTCGCCACGTACGCGTGGGTTAAGAGGTGTAGCGTAGCCATTCTGGAGCTGAGCTACACTTGGGTAGTATGTCTCAGTTGCACCTGTAGAATCCTTGTAGACGATAGGCTTGATGGTGATTGTGTTGTAGTCGTCAGAGACCTCAACAGGGAAACGAGCCTCGATGATAGTCTGACCGTTATTGTTGATTACGTCGCCGCCAAGGTATGAGCGCTCGCCAATAGCCAACATATAGAATGTGTAGTCGATACCGTAGTAGAATGCTGACAATGGGAACTCACGCTCGATGTCGATAGGCAACCATACGTTGCCATCTGCATCAATCTCAAAGTTCCACTTTGGACCGAAGTCGTAGAACATATCAGCAACAGTAGCTACTGAGAACTCGCTTGATACGAACAAGTCGTAAGGAGTCTGCACGACGCCAAGGTTGTAGTCAGGATGTGCGAAGTTGTAGCCGAGGCACAAGAGACGGTTGAAGCCGCGTGTGCGTGCGTTGTACTGCTCAGCCATAGCCAAGAACTCCTCGAAGAGCTCGTCGGTCTTCTCGCGGCTGATGCCCCACTCTGCGTAGAGGTCATATACCTCCTCAGAGAGAGTCTCTGGGTACTCGATACCACCAGCGATGGTTACATTTGATGTGTAGGTACCAGCATCCTCATACTTGTACTCGCCAGTAGCGTTACCCTCAGAGTCGGTTACAGCAACATAGTTCTTCATAGATGCTGATGCCTCCCACTCGCCCTGGAGCTTGGTGAAGAGCTCAGAGTTTACGCGTGTAGGGAAGTTAGCGTTAGGTGTAGTGTACTCAGCCACTGCCTTTGTGTTAGGATCATCTGGGTTGTTGCTTGAGCCCTCCCAGTTGTATGCAAGCACTGCAAGGCGTGTAGTAGCATTCTCGCGTGAAGAGATTGTGAAGTTGAAGCCCTCGGGAGTGTTGATAAGACCAACAGCAGTAGCGTCGAGAGCGTTACCCATACCCTTGAGGAGTGATGTGTAGCTGTACTCCTTGAGGATAGCGTCAAACTCACGCTCGTAGTTACATGCGAAGTAAGCCTCAGTAATCTCGTTATCAGGGTTAGGATTCTTGATGTTGAATGTAACTGAGTAAGGATCGTCGCTCTTAATAGGAGTTACAACAACCTCAGGCTTTGGAAGAGTTACCTCAGGAAGTGTGAAAGTTGTTGTTGCGAAGCTCTGCTTCTTACCCTCACTGTCACCAATACCAGATACAAGAACACGAATCTCCTGACCTGCCATACCCTTAGTATCTATGAACCAGTCAGAGAGCCATACATCAGTAGGACCCTGACCCATCTGGATACCGAAGCTCATCATGGCGAAGTATGAGCCAGTGAACCAGCGCAAGTGCTCCTCGTTGTTCTCAAGAAGTGGGAGAATCTGTGTCTCGAACTCAGACTCTGTACATACAAGGATGCAGTACTGCAATACGTCGTCAGATGGTGTGAATGACAAGCAAGCATCGATAGGAGTTACGTCAGTAACCTTGATCTCAACGTTACCCTCGAGAGTCTCAGCAGGAAGAGTCTCAACATAGAGACGCTCGTAGTAACCTGTCCAGTAGTTCTCTGTGTCGAAGTTATCGGGGTCGTTCTCCTTGTCGTTGTACCATGCTACCCAGTCGTACAATGGGTTGTAGTAGCCAGGCTGCCAACCTGCAGGGTACCACCATACGGTGCTCTCCCAGTATGAGTCGTCGTTAACTCGCTTAGACTTGATCTCGCCACTCTCCTCGTCGATGTAGAGGACTGTACGTTCCTCGGTGTCGGTCATATACTCGAACTCACCTACCAAGAAGTAACCAGGCTCGCCAGGAACTTTAGGGTCGTAGAAGCTTGCACCTGCAATGTTACCCTCCTCATCGTAGATGACCTCGCCATCCTCGTCACGCTCTACGCTGTGGTAGTCGTCGCAGATAACGGTCTTGTCGGTTGTAGTCCACTGTGCAGCGTTGTAGAGCAAGTTGTCGTACGAACCCTTACCCATAGACTTCATGTAGTTGAACATAGCCATAGAGGTAGTAGTGTAGCGCAAAGCGTTGCCACGCTCCTTAACCTCCTCAGGAATCTGGATGTGTACAGAGAAACCGTCGTACATGCGGTCAACAACAGTCAAAACGTTGTCGCCATAGCTTGTAGTGGTGAACTCAACACGCTTAACCTCCTCGTAGATAGAGTCGTCAGCAAGGCGGAATGCGAAGAAGAGAGTGTAGGTCTCACCGGCGCTGCAACCAGTGATTGTGATGTTTGTTGTTGTCAACACCTCAGTCTCCTTGATAACCGTCTTTAACTCGTCGCTCTGGAGAATTGCTGTTGCAGGAATCTCGGTGTCGCGCTTAACATAGGCGAACTCCTTAACATTCTGAGTTGTTACTGTGATGGCAGCACCATTTGCCATAGTCTCGGCAACTGCCACCTCTACCTTGGTCTCAACCTTACCGCCAGGTGTTGGGGTAGGATCCTCGGTACATGCGCTTACTGCAAACGCCGCTACAAAAGCGATGGTCGCGAGTAAGTAGTGTGAAAGTTTTTTCATAGTTTAATTATTTGGTTATATTGTGCTTGTTTGTCCGCTTTTAATTTTTTGTGCGCGCATTATCACGATTGCAAATATAGGGATAATTTTCGAATATTCATAACATATTGTTATATTTTACATATATACGGCCCTACAGGGTCCTCTGTAGGGGGTTGTTTTAACTTGGTTATGCTTAGTTATAGAATAATTATGCATTAATGTGATAGTAATTATTTGGTCTTTTTGTGTGGATATGTAGGTTGTCGAGGGTGGCGCGGATAGTTTTTGCAGGCTGGGGCCCGTGGGTTCTATGGGAAGCGCAGTCTATTGTCGCAGACCAGCCCCACCGACCCCACCAGAACCCACAGAGCTCGCAAGAACCCACCGGCCCTCAGACCCCACCGGCCCTCAGACCCCACCATATCCAGTCCGTAAAAACGCCTAAACGCCTCTCCTCTAATTTTTCCCTGTCAACTGCACCAAATTCAAAATATTTTCGTACATTTGCTACATTGAAATTGGTGTGTCGCTACGCGACCCAACAACGACGAAAACTAAAAACCAAAACATAGAGTAACATGAAAAGACTAATTGCATTATTGGCGCTTGTGAGCATTTGCTTCACAGCTATTGCCGACGAGGGTATGTGGCTTTTGCCATATATCAAGAAGATGAATGAGAAGGATATGAAGGCCCACGGCTGTAAGCTCAAGGCTGAGGATATCTACTCTGCGGAGAAGTCATCGTTGAAGGATGCTATTGTAATCTTTGGCGGAGGCTGTACTGGTGAGATTGTGTCGTCTAATGGCCTTCTCTTCACCAACCACCACTGTGGCTACGACGCTATTCAGAAGCTTTCATCTGTGGAGCACGACTACCTCCAGGATGGTTTCTGGGCAATGAACTACGAGGAGGAGCTCCCTGCTGAGGGCCTCTCAGTACGCTTTGTGCGCCACATTTTTGATGTTACCCCAGATATCGTGGGCAACATCCCATCTACTGCATCGCAGCAGGAGTATGAGAACATGGTGTTGGAGAACAAGACCGTTAAGATTTGTGAGCTTGAGGAGCAGTATCCAGGCATGGACATTGTCATCCCATCATTCTTTGGTGACAACCAGTTCTTCGCCTTCGTATATGAGACCTATACCGACATCCGTCTTGTAGGTACACCTCCATCGTCTATCGGTAAGTTTGGTGGCGACACCGACAACTGGATGTGGCCACGCCACACAGGTGACTTCTCAGTATTCCGCGTATATGCTGGCCAGGATAACCGCCCTGCAGAGTACTCTGAGAACAACCGTCCATACCAGGCAGATAAGTGGCTTGAGGTATCGCTCAAGGGTATTGAGGAGGGTGACTTCGGTATGATCATGGGCTTTCCAGGCACTACCGAGCGCTATATGACCTCTTACGAGATTGACTATATGTTGGCTGTCGATAACCCACAGCGCATCTACATTCGTGGCGAGCGTCAGAAGATATTGCGCGAGTTTATGGATGCCGATCAGGCTATCCGCATCCAGTACGATGCTAAGTATGCACGCTCGGCTAACTACTGGAAGAACTCTATAGGTATGTCACGAGGCATCGAGAAGCTCAATGTGAAGGCTAAGAAGCAGGCTCAGGAGGAGGCATTCCAGGCATGGGCCGATAAGAATACCCTTCCTGAGGAGCGCTATATGGATGCTTTGGCTCTTATCGAGCAGTCGCAGACCGAGGCTGTAAAGGAGAATGCAACAATGCAGTATCTCATGGAGAGCTTTATTCAGTCTATCGAGGTTGTTGGCTTCACTCTTGGTATGCAGAGTGATGTCGAGGCCTTCTATAAGGACTATAACGCTGATGTTGACCGCGCTGTAGCTAAGCGCATGCTTACTATCTATCGCGAGAATAACACCATCCTCCCATCTATCTACGAGAAGATTGATGCTGAGTTTGGTGGCGACATCGCAGCATATGTAGACTGGCTCTACGACAATACTAACTACACAAGCTACGAGGCTTGTGCATCTCTTGATGATGAGTCATTCAAGAATGACCCTGTCTATGAGTTGGCTGTGTCGGTAGCGACACTCTACTACGAGCTTGCTCCTGCTGTTGTTGCTGCCGAGGAGAAGTTCAACGAGGGTCACCGCCTCTATATCGCTGGTCTCATGAAGATGCTGCCTAACAAGGCGTGGGCTTCGGATGCCAACTTCACCATCCGCCTCACCTATGGTAATGTATTGCCATATAGCCCTGCTGATGGTATCATCTATAAGCACTACACAACCCTTGAGGGTGTCATGGCTAAGGAGGATCCATCAAACCCTGTTGAGTTCACCGTGCCCGAGCGCCTCAAGGAGCTCTACGCTGCTAAGGACTATGGCCGCTATGCTGATAAGAATGGCGAGCTTCCAGTGGCCTTCCTCGTGAACTGCGATATTACAGGTGGTAACTCAGGCTCACCTGTTATGAACAATAAGGGTCAGCTTATCGGTTTGGCCTTCGATGGTAACTGGGAGGCTATGTCGCGTGATGTTGCCTTCGAGCCAGAGCTTCAGCGTACCATCGCCGTAGATATCCGCTATGTGTTGTTCGTTATCGAGAAGTATGGTAAGGCTGAGTGGCTTATCAAGGAGCTTGGCTTGTAATTTGTTGTGATTAGGCCGCAATCTGCTGGCGCTAACAAATATAGATGCGAATGGGCAGTACACAAGTGCTGCCCATCCGTATTTTTTTGCTGAGTGTTGTCACGGGCTGGGGTCCGTGGGTTCTAGTGGGTTCTGATGGGTAGCGCGTACCATTGTCGCAGTATGTTATTCTGAGCGTAGCGAAGAATCTCCTATGCGACTACTCCCTATAAACGCCGTTGTCGTTTGTCAGCTTCGAGGATAATCCTCGGCAACCTCGGAGTGACAATCATGGGGTGCAGTCACTTGCGATACTCCTTATCGCTGAGGTCCTTTGAGTCTCTGATGTTCTTGAGGTGGCTTGCCCCTTCTAATAACCTACGCTTATACCTATATAAGAAAATAATCTTGCCGATGTTTGTGGTGTATTCCATTTTTTTACTACCTTTGCCCCCGAAATTAATGTGGAGGGATTTGGACTGATTGCAACCACAATAAAAAACTGCTAAAACAGCACTTCTGCAATATCCCACACCCTCCATGCGTTTTACTAACAATAATAAATTATTAGATATAGCGTATGGCTTTTTTATTTACATCAGAGTCGGTGTCTGAGGGTCACCCAGACAAGGTTGCCGACCAGATTTCGGATGCTATTCTCGACGAGTTTTTGCGTCGCGACCTCAACTCAAAGGTCGCTTGTGAGACTCTCTGTACCACAGGTCTTGCTGTCGTTTCGGGCGAGGTGCGCTCGGAGGGCTATGTCGACATCCAGGGTGTCGCACGTCGTGTCATCGACCGCATAGGCTACAACCGTAGCGAGTATCAGTTCGACGCCGCATCGTGCGGTGTGCTATCGGCTATCCACGAGCAGTCGTCGGATATCAACCAGGGTGTTGAGCGTGGCTCTGTCGAGGAGCAGGGCGCTGGCGACCAGGGTATCATGTTCGGCTATGCCGTAGATGAGACTCGCGAGTTCATGCCTGCAACACTCATTCTCTCACATGTCATCCTCAAGGAGCTTGCCGTAATCCGCCGCGAGGGCGAGGTTATGCGCTACTTGCGCCCCGACTCTAAGAGCCAGGTGACTATCGAGTATGGCGACGACCGCCGCCCATTGCGTGTGCACACCATTGTTGTCTCTACACAGCACGACGAGTTTATCCTCCCAACACACACCCGTAGTGAGAAAGAGGCAGAGCAGGAGATGCAGCGCATCATCGCCGACGATGTGCGCAACATCCTCATCCCTCGTGTTAAGGCTCGCTTGGAGCGCGCTAACGACCGCCTCTCGGAGCTTATTGGCGATGACTATATTCTCCATGTTAACCCTACAGGTAAGTTTGTTATCGGTGGTCCTCATGGCGATACGGGCCTCACAGGCCGTAAGATTATCGTAGATACCTACGGTGGTCGTGGTGCTCATGGTGGTGGAGCCTTCTCGGGTAAGGACTCATCTAAGGTTGACCGCTCGGCAGCATACGCTGCGCGCCATATCGCTAAGAACATGGTCGCTGCGGGCATCGCTCGTGAGGTACTCGTGCAGGTGAGCTACGCTATTGGTATCGCACAGCCACTATCTATATATGTAGATACCTACGGCACAGCGAATGTTAAGCTCTCGGATGGCGAGATCGCAGAGAAGATTGGCAAGATGTTCGACCTTCGCCCAGCAGCTATCGTGGAGCGCTTCGGCTTGAAGTACCCTATCTTCGAGGCTACAGCATCGTATGGCCACTTCGGTCGCCGCCCATATACCGAGATTGTCCGCTTTGTGGGCGATAAGGGTAAGGAGTTCGCCAAGGAGGTTGAGTTCTTCTCATGGGAGAAGCTCGATGAGGTAGACCGCCTAAAGAGCGAATTTGGCTTGTAACCGACAAAAATAGGACGAAAAATTACTAAAGTGTAAATGACTCGATAGCAATATGTTAGCTATCGAGTCATTAATTTTATTGAAAAATTTTGCCCAAAAAGTTTGCAGATTGCAAAAATGTTACTACATTTGCACACCCTAATGAAAAAGCCCAGGTGGTGAAATTGGTAGACACGCTACTTTGAGGGGGTAGTGAGCGCAAGCTCGTGCAAGTTCGAGTCTTGTCCTGGGCACTAAACGGAAGATGAAAGTCTTCCGTTTTTTGTGCCTTTTTCTCACCCTTTAGAACCTCATGCGTCGCCCCCTTATACGGAGGCGAGGGATATAGAAGTGAGGGAAGTATCTATATGTAGACTTATATTTGCCGTAGCTTGCGCGTTGAGCTTTCTGCATGTGCGCATATCTTATCGACGCATCATTTCCGTTATTTACGGCAGACTTCAATATTCGCATAACTTCCCACTTGTCTGTGTATGGTGCAGGTTGGCTACCATTCATAATGTTTCTAATAAGAGGAATAACACTATCGGGGTATACCACCCAGCAGTTATAGGGAGTATTGCTTAGCTCTTTAATTACACTCGATCCATAGAATACTACTATCGAGAATATTGGTACATTTTGTAGTTGTTTTGATGAGTTGCGTATGGCCTTGATGTGGCCATCGTTCTGCCTAATGGGGTTGTAGAATTGATGTTTCTCTCTACCTCGTGCCAATACCTGTGTCCATTTGTCATGATAACCATTGCCAAATATCCAGCCACTGTAATCTTTGACCTCGAAGACAAAGATGCCAACACTTGTTGGTACCACCAAATCAATTTGCGTATGTCCACTTTTTGTGGGCATGTATAGATCGTGAAATATTGTTGTAGATGGTATTCCGCCTTGTATTAGTCGATATATTAGGTCGTGTTCAGATTCTTCGCCACGCTCGAGAGATGTAACCTGACTTATTATTCTGCGTTTTTTACGCTGATGAACAATGTTGAGGATTGTAGCAACGATAAGAAGAGCACCTATTATAATTACCCCTATTGTATTCATCGTCTCTATGCTTGGTTGTTAGTTGATACAAAATTAATAAAGATTTTCTATTATTGGAAATATTTGATGACATTCATCTTTGGGTGCTCTTCCTGATGGCGTATAGTAGTTCTAGTCCCTTTGAACGCAAAAAAGCGACTGTCAATTAAGACAATCGCTTTTGTGCCAAGATGTGCTCGACCATCGAACTAATATTTGGTTTATATAAATTCTATTTGTATATTTGTAGTGACATATTTGCCTAATCGCCATCGAACTACCACACTGATATTGAATAGGCATAATGACTCCATTGGGTTTGTACACTTAGCGTGTGCTTACCTGTAGGAGTGTATAGGGTGTGGTAGCCCTAGATGGCGTGCAGGATAAGTGCACGCTTTTTTTGTTTAACCAAACATATTGTGTAGTTATGAAGTACATTAATTTTACATTGTTAGTATTACTATTCATTCCTTCTGTTGCAATTGCCCAAACTAAAGTTGCATATTGTGATGTATATGCAAGAGGAAGTTGGAACAACATGAAAATAAGTGTAATCCATAAGCATGGAATATACAATACAGTTGGAACTATTGGAACAATATTGAATACACTTGCCGAGGATGGTTGGATTAAAGATGAAACTATTGTTATACCTAGACATGGTACACCATGGACTCGTCATAAGTTGCATTTTATAATGAGAAAGGAGTATTCTGAAGGTGAAAACCCTTTTGCAAATTTTTCAAGAGAGACTTTTTCTTCTAATGCCCAATATGATAAAAACGAAGTGCTACCAATAGAATCTAATCTTCTTGAAGAATTTAGCAACAAACTAATACTTCAATTTGACGAAGATACACAGAAATATAAAGTGAAAACATTTATTAGTGAAATTCAAATAGATATAAGTCAAGCATCTACCTCTGAGGATTTATCGTTAATAAAGAGGAAAATAAATGCATTAGATTTCTATAATAAATATTGTGGAAATCCGAAATCAAATATTACAAGTTTAGTTAAGCAACTCACTGAAGAAGTTAAAGAAAAAACGAAAATGATAAATAGATTATAGGTTGCATTCAGCATGATTTGGACTCGAACTGCGGTCAGCAGAGCGAGAGCATACCGAAATAGATTGGCGGAGTGACCCGCAGGGTGCTATGGGGAGCAGTGGGACGATGAATCTTGTTTCAATTGAGCCATTGCTCCTCATAGCATATTGCGTATGCAATAGTCCGCCAAGTTATGCAGATAAGTGTGCCGAGCCGCCACAGTCAGTGCGAGCCCCTTTGTCCGTAACAAGGTACAAAAAAAAGACGAACAACTTTCGTTGTTCGTCTTCAAAACCTTGTGCGGACAAAGGGACTCGAACCCCCACGCCTCTCGGCATCAGATCCTAAGTCTGACGTGGCTACCAATTACACCATGTCCGCAGGATCTTGCTTCTCGAAATACCTGGCCTGGTATCTTAAAGCGGTGCAAAGATAGTAAAGTTTTGTAATATACACAACATATCTTGAAAAATATTTGCAAAATATTACTAACTTGCACCCACAAACAATCATAATATGGAAAAACAGGCTATTATCATAGGTGCGACATCGGGCATAGGTCAGGCTGTCGCCGTGCAACTTCTCGACGAGGGTTGGCGCATAGCCATCGCTGGTCGTCGTGAGGAGCGTCTCGTGGCTTTGCAAGAGCGCTATGGGGCCGATAGGGTAGTTTATCGAGTCATGGATGTCACCGACCCATCATCCGCTACCATCCTCGACGAGCTTCTTGCTGAGGTGTCAACGCCTCAGGTCATGCTATATGCTGCGGGCATAGGTCGTCAGAACCCCGACCTCGAGGAGGGTATGGAGCTACGCACCGTGAGGACCAACTGCGAGGGCATGGTGCGCATCGTCGACCACTTCATAAACTATGTTAAGCGCACACCCCATTATACCCCTAAGCGTAAGGCTCATGTCGCCGTTATCACCTCTGTGGCCGGCACCAAGGGTATGGGTCAGGCTCCGGCCTACTCGGCAACCAAGAGCATGCAGAGCGCCTATCTCGTGGCCCTCGCGCAGCTCAGCCGTATGCAGCACCTGCCCATAACCGTGGGTGACATACGCCCAGGCTTCGTGGCTACCGAGATTCTCAATCCCGAGAAGCGCTATCCTATGCTCATGACTGCAGAGACTGCTGCGCGCTACATCGTGCGCTCGTTCAAGCGTCGTCAGCGCATCCTTATCTTCGACTGGCGCTACAAGCTCCTTGTTGGCTTCTGGCGTCTTATACCACGATGGGTATGGGAGCGCATGACGATGGTTAAGAACTAATGAAGGTGCTGTGTTATGTAAATAAACAAAATGGGCTGTTCAAAACGAACAGCCCATTTTGTTTGATTGTTATTATTACTTCTTGAAGTAGCGGTTGTACAAGCCCTCGAAGCCCTTACCGTGGCGAGCCTCATCCTTAGCCATCTCGTGTACGGTGTCGTGGATAGCGTCGTAGTTGTTCTGCTTAGCAAGAGCTGCGATGCGCATCTTGTCGGCGCAAGCACCGCTCTCAGCGTTCATACGCTTCTCAAGGTTGGTCTTGGTATCCCATACGCAGTCGCCCAAGAGCTCAGCGAACTTTGATGCGTGCTCTGCCTCCTCGAATGCGTAGCGCTTGAAAGCCTCAGCAATCTCTGGGTAACCCTCGCGGTCTGCCTGGCGGCTCATTGCGAGGTACATACCTACCTCTGTGCACTCGCCCATAAAGTGGTTGTTCAAGCCCTCGAGGATCTCGGCGTTGTCTACCTTGCCGTCGCCAATCTTATGCTCTGTTACGAACTCGAGAGCCTTGCCCTCCTCCTGCATCTCGTTGAACTTGTCGGCGCCTACCTTGCACAATGGGCACTTCTCAGGAGCCTCGTTACCCTCATGAATATATCCACATACTGAACAGATGAATTTCTTTGCCATAATCGTAATAGTTTTTATTAGGTTTTTTAGTTATTAGGTTTGTATCTTTGTTATTGGTTTGTTGTATGCTATGGGATGACTACTTCTCCTCCTCAATCTCCTCGAACAACTCGGGGCCTACCTTGCACAATGGGCACTGCTCTGGTGCCTCGTCACCCTCATGAATATAATCGCATACTGTACATATAAACTTCTTTGCCATAATCTTATCGTTTTTTAAGTGTTAATTCTTTATATCTGTTTTAAGAGGTTTTATCTCTTTTCCTGGTGCAAATATAAGGGCAATTTTTAAATCTGCAATAGATTTTCCTTAATGATTTCTTATGGTGCTATAAGAGGAGTTTATATATGCTGATTATCAGTCTATTTCTTGCGTGCGCCGATTGCGAGGATCACGCCCAATGCAACGCCCAAGAGTGCTGCGAAGAGAACTTGGAACTCTTCGGGGAGCATAAAGGTGATTGTGTGTGCAGGATACCAGAAGAGTGGGATAGTCTTCTTGAAGATAAAGCTCCACTGGCGGTCCCAGTTAAGGTTCATAAAGTGGCGGCGCATATCAATAGGAGTTATGAGGGCCTTGATTGAGCCACCGCACTCAGCGATATGCGTATCGGTAATCTTATGGAAGGTCATGAATACGGGCGCGAAGAAGGTATTCATCATCACAGATATTGACAATGCCACAGCCAACTTACCCCATGACAAGCCATCGGTAAAGAATGCATCATATAGCTCGACACCGCCCATATTCTTGATAAACTCAGGTATGCCGAATTTGAATACCATCATCGCCATGGTGATAACCACACCGAGAAGTCCCCATACCACCATGCGAGGTACGACGCCAAATGTAGGTGTTGTATACTTTCCTGTAGATATACGGCAGCCGAGCATCTCACCAAGGGTTGCGAGTATGCCGAACTTCAGAAATGCCATAATCATTTGGTGTGCAGTGTTGAAGTTGCTATACCAACTGTATAGGTCGTTGCTAACAACAAATGGGAGGAAGATTGCGAGCATTACTCCCACGAAGTATAAGTCTGAGCGTTTCATTATAATATAGTAAGTTTGGTAAATATATAGACAAAGATACGAAAAACTATTTATATATAGTATCTATGGTGAGAAATTTTACTACCTTTGCGGCGCATATGCGCTCTATCGCTGCCACGCAAGTGGGGGAGGAAAGTCCGAGCAACGCAGAGCACCGCGCAAGTTAACGGCTTGATACTCGAGAGGGTATAGAAGTGTAGAAGAAAATAACCGCCTCGCAAGAGGTAAGGGTGAGAAGGTGGGGTAAGAGCCCACCGCGAGGGTAGCAATACTCCTCGGTCCGTGCACCTCGTGGGTTGCAAGACCATGTATACCGACAATTAAGGGCTGCTCGTCCAATGTCGGGGGGTAGGTTGCTAGAGGCGGCAAGTGATTGTCGTCCAAGATAAATGATAGAGGCGCCACGTAAGTGGTGAACAGAACTCGGCTTATAGCGTATGCTGACTAAAAAGGGGCTGTCCGTGTGGACAACCCCTTTGCTTTTCAGGCTTATCAGTATATTACTTGGAGTTGTCGTACATCTCAAGACCTGAGCAAGTGAATGTACCAGCAATCTTGTGGCCGTTGTCGTCCATACAGTCGAACTCAACGATAAACTTAACGCCCTCCTCACGGATGGTGATAGTACCATCAACGATAGGTGCTACATCGTCAGTGCCATAGTAGTTGTCAACAGCTACGAAGTACCATGAGCTACCAAAGCCACCCTCATAGTAACCTGCAATAAATGTGTTCTTTGCTACATCAGCCTCTGCAACACAGTTGTATGTGCCAACGATGTTAGATGCGTTGAGTTCAACGCTATCGGTTACGATATCAATCATGAAGTAGTCGCCATTGATGTTTGTGCCAGGCAACACAAGGCTCACTGTCCAGTTTGCTGCACCGATGCCGTAGTAGTCGCCAAAGTAGTTGAGGCGGATAGTGCCATCGGGGTGGTTGAAGATGTGGTCCTTGGTAAGAGTTGAGTAGTAGTCAGGCTCAGGAACCTCGATGTAGCCAAGAGCCAAAGAGCCCTCGTATACTACGCGGTGTACCTTGCCATCAGCCATCTTCAAGATAGCCTCGATTTTGTTCTCTGTAACGATAACTACGCCATCCTCAATCTTTGTCTCTTTGTATGTGCCATCCTCAAATGTCTCAAAGCGTACGCTATAGAAAGAATTAAAGGTATTACCTATATCAGAGTTTAGGTAATCATAAGCATAGACACCCTGAGGAAGTACTGTTGTTGTTGCAGAGGCATCAGGATAAGTCTTTGAATAGATGTCGAAACGATAGTATGTATCGAGGTAGAGGTCGCTCCAACCTGTTGTACCATTCTTCGACAAGATAATGAAGTAGTTGGGGTCCTGTGAGTATGCAGTGCCGAAGTACTCGCCATTGAGCGCTGTTGCCTCGAACTCTACATCTACAACCATACCCTCAGCCTGGCGTACGAATACATCGAACGACTGCTCGCCATAGGCTACGTTAAGGGTTGCAACACGCGCCTCCTCTTTGTTATTAAAGTCTACATTGAAGGTGATAGCCTCAGCAACGGTGATGTTGTTAACCCACTCCTCGTTAACTGTTACTGTGGGCTTTGCACCCTCCTCACCATTGGTGATAGTGTAGTTAACAACACCCTCACCACCATAGAATGCCACATCTACAGACTTCTCTGTAACGGTGAGTGTGCCCTTAGCCTCTGGCTTTGGCTCGGGCTTTGGGTCTGAGGTAGTCTCACATGCTGCAAGAGCAAAGAGTGAGACGCTTAGAAGTAGAAAAAATCTTTTCATCGTAAATAGTTTTATAATATTAATTATGTTATTGTCGTATCTAATAAGTATATTGACGCCACAAAATTAATAAAAAATTGTGATATCTACACCCTTTGTGCTAATATTGGGTAAGATGATTGCAAATGTCCATAAGAAAGGCTATGCCGAAATGCAAAACTACCTCATAGCTCGTGAATTAATAAAAAAAATTAAAATAGTAGTGTTAAAATTTTCACAGACCAAAATTATTTCTTAACTTTGCACCGATTTTGTGGTGTGTCTAATTGAGGTCGAAAATGGGCGTATAGCTCGGTGGCGACCAACAATAGCCCACTACAATGCAAATACAATATAGAAGATATTAGAAGATTAATTAATAACATTTTTAACTATGGCAACAATCGATTTATCAAAGTACGGTATTACCGGCGTTGAGGAGGTTGTGTACAACCCTTCATATGAGACTTTGTTTGAGGAGGAGACCAAAGAGGGTCTCACTGGCTTCGACAAGGGTGTAGTAACTGAGATGGGCGCAGTGAATGTAATGACTGGCGTTTACACTGGCCGCTCACCTAAGGATAAGTTCTTCGTGATGGACGAGACCACTAAGGATACTATCTGGTGGACTTCGGAGGAGTACAAGAACGACAACAAGCCTGTAACCGAGGCTGCATGGGCTGAGCTCAAGAAGATCGCTTCTAAGGAGCTCTCAAACAAGAAGCTCTATGTTGTTGATACCTTCTGCGGTGCTAACGAGAACACTCGCCTCAAGATCCGCTTCATCATGGAGGTAGCTTGGCAGGCACACTTCGTTAAGAACATGTTCATCCGTCCTACTGAGGAGGAGCTCGCAAACTATGGTGAGCCTGACTTCGTAGTGCTCAACGCCTCAAAGGCAAAGGTTGAGAACTATAAGGAGCTTGGTCTTAACTCTGAGACTGCTGTAGTGTTCAACCTCACTGAGAAGATGCAGGTTATCATCAACACATGGTATGGTGGTGAGATGAAGAAGGGTATGTTCTCATACATGAACTACCTCCTTCCATTGAAGGGCATCGCTTCTATGCACTGCTCTGCTAACACCAACGAGAAGGGCGAGACTGCTATCTTCTTCGGCCTCTCAGGTACAGGTAAGACAACTCTCTCAACAGATCCTAAGCGTCAGCTTATCGGTGACGACGAGCACGGCTGGGATGACGACGGCGTATTCAACTTCGAGGGTGGTTGCTATGCAAAGGTTATCAACCTCTCTAAGGAGAACGAGCCAGACATCTGGAACGCTATCCGTCGCGATGCTTTGCTCGAGAATGTAACTGTTGACGAGAATGGCAAGATCGACTTCGCAGATAAGTCAGTTACCGAGAACACTCGTGTATCTTACCCTATCTACCACATCGACAACATCGTAGAGCCAGTATCTAAGGCTCCAGCTGCAAAGAAGGTTATCTTCCTCTCAGCTGATGCTTTCGGTGTATTGCCTCCAGTATCTATCCTCACTCCTGAGCAGACTAAGTACTACTTCCTCTCAGGTTTCACCGCTAAGCTTGCAGGTACAGAGCGTGGTATCACTGAGCCTACTCCTACCTTCTCAGCTTGCTTCGGTGCAGCATTCCTTTCACTACACCCAACAAAGTATGGTGAGGAGCTCGTTAAGCGTATGCAGGCATCAGGCGCTACCGCTTACCTCGTAAACACTGGTTGGAACGGTACTGGCAAGCGTATCTCTATCAAGGATACTCGTGGTATCATCGACGCTATCCTCGATGGCTCTATCGACAAGGCAGAGACTAAGCAGATTCCAATCTTCGACTTCAAGGTGCCAACAGCTCTTCCAGGCGTAGATCCAGCTATCCTCGACCCACGCGACACTTACGCTGACGCAGCAGAGTGGAACAAGCGTGCTGAGGACCTCGCAGGTCGCTTCGTTAAGAACTTCGCTAAGTTCACAACTAACGAGGAGGGTAAGGCACTCGTTGCAGCCGGCCCACAGCTTTAATTTAGCGTGATAAGGGCGCATTTGCGGCCTTTCAATCAAAGCTCCGAATGAGCAGTACGCCAAGTACAGCCCATCCGGAGCTTTTTCATGTCAAGTCCACACCTGCAACCCTTCTGACGCTAAATTGGGAGCTAAACCCATCGTCGGGATTTTTGCTGAGCGTTGTATCTGCAGCCTTCTACTCACAAATTCCTCGTGGTGATAAAGGGTAAATAAAAAGTAATACCCCTCGGGCTGTACGTCAAGGTACTATCCCGAGGGGCCTTCTTTTGCGATAGGCCAAGCCTAACCCTTTCTAACATTAAAGTCTTTAGCGTGATAAGGGCGCATCTGCGACCTTTCAATCAAAGCTCCGAATGAGCAGTACGTCAAGTACGGCCCATCCGGAGCTTTTTCATATCAAGGTCACATCTACAACCCTTCTGACGCTAAATTTATCGTGGTATCGCCACTACTGCATCACTCTGACAACAAATTAGTTCATGTTTTGTGTCGTATCTAAGCGTTGTATCTGCTGCCTTCTGAAAACTAATTATTATGTTATATGGTGTCTTTACATAGAATAGTTATTCATACAACTACATTCGCATTATTGTTATATTGTCGACATAAATATGAATATTCTTAAAATTTATTCCATTATATATTGTTAGCCGTAAAAAAAATATATATCTTTGTGTTGTCAAAGGCTTGCTTTTGATATTGTAAATATTATATAGTGAAAGTGTTTCGCTGACCTTATTGAGAAATCTGGTAAATTTCTATTGTATCAAGGTAACGAGTACACTCATCGCTTGTATTGGTATGTTCAGTTGGCATGTTCTATGCCCACCCCATACTGTACAGGTGTGGGGTATTGTTTATTTGATACAAGGTATACCAGAACCTCTCAATAAATAAACGAACATCTCCACACTTTCTTTATTATTTGTAATTTCCGTTATTGGGGATGAGGCGGACGTAAAGATTAAAGTACAAGTATGAACACACCATTTTCTGTTCGTCAATCAGAGCTATGGAAAGAGTCTTCTCGCTCTATTTGGTTTAGGGCACTTGCCCAATTCATCGTTGCGATGTTAACTTTATTATCTATTGTTATTTTAATAGATGTTACTTCACTGCCTTCATCCGTGTCTGTAATACTATTGATTATTTCTATCTTAGGAGTATTATTGTCGTTTATAATCACTTGTAAACTGACTGCTCAGATTGACATTTGGAGTATAATGTTGAAGGGAAATACTAAGAAGAATTTCTCTTTGTATATCAATGGTCTTAAGGTGTCATTACTCTCTGTATGCCCAATTGCTGTAGGAATGTTAATTACTTTTATGTTTGCGACAGAGTTAGGCCCATTTTGGTTTGACCTCATTACGAATATTCTAAAAGCCCTATCTTATGTAGGTTTGGTAATATCGGTTTGTGGTATGTGCGGTTTAGCCTTCTCAAAGAAGGTTGTAGACAAGACAGCCGTAGTTGGTATGAGATACCTACTCGCATCAACCATTCTGATGATAGGTGTAGAGTGTGTGATGAATTTTGATGTTTCAGTGAGTTCTAAAGTTGTTTTTCATGTCATGGTCCTAGTAGGTGTACTGGGAGCCTTAATGAGTCTTCTTGGTTGGCGAAGAATTTCTAAAATGGAGATGCCAACTTGCTAAAATTGCACATAGCCATTAAATACTAAGAGGGATGCTCGTGATAGTAATGAGCACCCCTCTTAGTGTTATTATATTGGATATCGAATTTATCGAGATAAGGCAGACATCTACTGTCGCTAACAAACATTCCCGACAATGAGCAGTACGCGATTCGCAGCCCATCGTCGGGATATTTTGTTTAGCATTGTGGAATTAGTCGTCGCTGAGCTCTCTTTGGCCCCGTTGGTCTCTGAGGTCGTCGCTTACCTTAACACCTCCCCTGTAGTTAATCTCTTAGTATCACCCAGTTATTAATAAAAAGATTTTGTAGTGTGGAAAATTTTTACTACCTTCGATGATAGATTTGGTGTTTAGCATCCTTCTTTAGTTACACCAGTGCACATAAATCGGTGCACCCAAAGTAGACAATTTAAACACAAGCTTAATTTTTTACATTATGGAGAACTTAAATCAGAATGTTGACCCTAAGGTCGAGGCTGAAGGAACCATTAAGGTTGAGGGTAAGAGGAGTCTTGGAGGACTTTCGGCTATCATCGCACTGATGATAATTGGAGCACTTATTAACATCGGTGTAACAATCTACACATGTTCGGAGAATATGTGGTTTGATTGCTATATCTCATATTTATCGGTTGCAGAGACATCGGTAACCACACTGCTCATTATTATGAGTATTGTGGCAATTATTAGGCGTAGCGACAAAGCAATATCGCTGCTCTATGCCTCTTTGACAACATTTATTATTGCAAAAATTCTGTTTTTATTAGCTTCGTTTGCCTTTGATTTACAGATTGTGGATATATCCCCAATGCCACAGATTGTTGGTTTGGCTGTTGCCATTGCTATTATGGTTAGCGTTAGCAATTCCGATAACTGCAAGTTGTTATTCCCACCATCACAGAGAAGACAATCTCCATTCGGATGGTTGCTTGTGGCGCTATATGTTGTTATCCAGGGTGGTGGTTTCTATATGTATAATAAGATGTCTGAAGATCCAGCATCAATCTTTACATCGGATAAGGTATATATTGAGTGTTGCATTGCCGAGATGAATAAGCCAGAGAACGCTGTGATTCATGACGGTGGTGGTACTATGCGCTCAAAAACATATCTTGAAGATGATATTTTGGTTATAGAGTATAATCAGAATATAGTGCTTTTACCATGGGAGGAGCTTATGGTGCCTACTGAGACTGAAAAGAAGAACTTTGCAAATGAGTTTGTCTCATCGCTTGTTGCTGATAAATTTAGTCGAGGCTTCCTTGAGGTGCTTGTTCGTAACAACTACTCAATATTGCTCAAATACAATATTAATGACGATGTTAAGTATAATATCGAGTTGCCTGCAGACTACCTCAAGTCATTCCTATAGTATATTTTACTGCTAACAAATAAATATCCCGACGATTGTCCGTACTCATTGGTACAACATATCGTCGGGATATTTGTTATCAGTGGTCTACATCACTTCAGTGGTGAGTCGGGTTCCTTGGCCATAACCTTGTAGAAGAGCTTGTCCACAAGGCCTGGGAAGAACTTCTTGAGCAGGTGGGTACCTCGTCCCTCCCACTCCATGAGGCATAGTCTCTTGCGGCGGCGTATGCCCTTAGCCACTATGTGGGCTACCTCTTCGGGAGTCATCATCTTGCTCTCATTGCGTGGTGTCTCGCCCTGCTGCGAGCCATCGGCCGTGAGTGCCGAGAAGCGCACATTTGAGGCTGTGAAGCCTGGGCAGGCGGTCATCACATGCAGTCCCTTCTTGAGGTTCTCCACGCGGATGGTATCCAAAAAGCCTGTCATGGCGTATTTCGATGCCGAGTAGCCCGTGCGGCCAGGTAGACCATGTATGCCCGCTACTGAGGATATGCCCACAAGCGAGCCCTTGGATCTCTGTAACCAAGGCAGTGCATACTTCGTGCAGTTCACTGTGCCCCAGAAGTTAACATCCATAAGGCGATGTAGGACCTTGAGGTCGCAGTCGTCGAACAGAGCACGCATCGAGAGACCTGCGTTGCATATCATCACATCAATGCCACCAAAGGCCTCCACGGCGGTGTCGATGAGGTGTTTGCACTCCTCCTCGCTCACCACGTCGCATGCAGCGTATGCCACCTTGCCACCCTTGGCTGCTATATCGTCGGCAATGCGCTTGAGCTCATCCTCGCGTCTTGCGCCCATAACGACCTTCGCACCCATCTTGGCATACTCGCGGGCCATAGCCTCACCTATGCCCGACGATGCGCCAGTGATTACCACAACCTTGTCGTTAAGAAAATTTCTCATATCTTGTCTAACTAATTTAATTTCAAACTTAAATCTCCACTACCAGACCATCGTAGGCCAGTGTAACACCCTGAGGTAGCTGCTCCTGCGCCTGATCGTAGAGTCCTATACCGTGTGACATATGTGTGAGGTAGGCTCGTTGGGGTTTTACGCGCTCTATAAGTTCCAGGGCCTCATCTACAGAGAAGTGAGAGTCGTGCTTTGTCCAGCGTAACGCGTTAACCACAAGGGTTGTTACGCCCCGTAGCTTAGCCTCCTCCTCGGGCTCTATATGGCTGAAGTCGGTGATATAGGCGAGTTCACCTATGCGGTAGCCCACCGAGCGGAAACGCATGGAGTGTTGGCCCACGATAGGTGTAACCTCCACGCCACATACATCAAAGGGCTCTTGCTCGTTGATGGTGTGTAGCTCGATGACAGGCACGCCACGATACTTATCCACGGCAAAGGCGTAGTCGAAGTCCTTGCGCAGCGTAGCTATTGTTGGGGCATTGCCATATATGTGCATGGTGTGTATCGTAGGGTAGTCCACGAAGTTGAAGGCACGCACATCATCTATGCCTGCTGTGTGGTCCTTGTGCTCGTGTGTCAGGAGTATGGCGTCGAGGTGGGCAACGCCCTCGCGCAGCATTTGCTGGCGGAAGTCGGGGCCTGCATCTATGACTATGCGTCTATCGTCGACCTCTATCATTGCTGAGGTGCGTAGGCGACTATTGCGCCTATCTTGCGATGTGCACACCCTACATCGGCACCCTATTAGGGGTACACCTTGCGATGTTCCTGTACCTAAGAATGTCAGTTTCATAACGCAAAGATATGAAAAAAGGGAGATTAATGCGATAATTCAGGGCTTTAATATTGGTTTATTCAATGAATAGCTGAAATTTGTTGTTGTAGTACCATAGCAACGAAAAAGCCTCGAATGGAGTCTCTATCCATCCGAGGCTTTGATTATAGCGTCGCTAAGGTCTACTACAAAAGTAGATTACTTATTCTGCTTTGCCCATGTATCCTTCAATGTCACAGTGCGGTTGAATACAAGGTGGTCGGCTGTTGAGTCCTTGTCCACATTGAAGTAGCCAATACGCTGGAACTGCAAGTAGTCGTAAGGCTTAGCATCTGCCAAGAACTTCTCTACATAGCACTCGGTGAGCACCTTTAGTGAGTCCTCGTTAATCATCTGCTTCATAGCCTCAAGAGCCTCGCAACCCTGCTCCTTGCGGATAGCGGCCATCTCATCACGAGGGTTCTCCACCTTCCACAAACGGTCGTAGAGACGCACCTCGGCCTTGATGCAGTGGTCGCAGCTCACCCAGTGGAGCGTACCCTTAACCTTGCGGTTAGAGCCTGGCATACCGGTCTTTGTCTCGGGGTCGTACTCCGCATATACGGTAGTGATGTTGCCAGCCTCGTCCTTCTCGCAGCCTGTGCACTTCACGATATAGGCATTCTTCAAACGCACCTCCTTGCCTGGAGTCATACGGAAGTAGTTCTTTGGAGCATCCTCCATGAAGTCCTCACGCTCCATCCATAGCTCACGGCTGAACTCTATGTTGTGTGTTGCCGAGTTGGGGTCCTCGGGGTTGTTGATAGCCTCGAACGACTCCACCTGACCCTCAGGGTAGTTGGTGATGATGAGCTTTACGGGGTCGATAACGGCGCTCACGCGTGTAGCACGCTTGTTCAAGTCGTCACGCACGGCAGACTCGAGCAACGCCATATCGTTCAATGCATCGTATGTTGTGTAGCCAATCTTATCCACGAAGTTGCGGATAGACTCAGGCGAGTAGCCACGACGGCGGAAACCACACAATGTTGGCATTCGTGGATCATCCCAGCCATTCACCAAGCCCTCCTTAACGAGGATAAGCAGGTTACGCTTACTCATAAGGGTATAGTTGAGGTTCAACTTATTGAACTCGTACTGGCGTGGACGGTTATCCGATGGGTCAACACCCTCCTTCACCCAATCAACGAACAAATCGTAGAGTGGACGGTGAGGCACGAACTCAAGGGTACACAAAGAGTGTGTCACGCCCTCGAAGTAGTCGCTCTGACCGTGAGCGAAGTCGTACATAGGATAAACCTTCCACTTGTCACCTGTGCGGTGGTGAGGATGATTTACCACACGGTAGATAATTGGGTCGCGGAA
>JAZLBJ010000024.1:0-33069 GCA_045613645.1 Alistipes sp.
CATCTACAAGAAGCAGAGTACAGGCGAGATTAGAGAGGCTTGGGGTACTTGCAGCGGTCAGTTGATGAAGGCAACACAGAATGGCAGAGGTCTTTCGGGAGATGCTGTAAATACCGTTAAGTATTGGGATGTAGAGAAGGGCGGGTATCGCTCATTGCGTTACGAGAATTTAGTACAAGTGTTTTAAGGCTATGGCAGAGTATATAATGACAATCCTACGCAGTCAGCTAATGGTAGTATTCTCTTGGGGCTTCAATAGCCCTAAGAGGTTGCCAGATGACAAAGGGCTTCGTTTCAATGTTGAGGGGTTTAAGTATAGTGGAGTCGTTGAGGTTATTTATAATATAGGTAGTGACCTATTCGATGTCGTATTACCTAATACTGGGACAAAGGTTGAGGGTGTTTACCTCGACAATCTAATCGCCGTTATAGATAACCTCGTAGAAAAGACCTTGAATTACGAGCAGAAAGTGAAGCAGGAATATGCTTTATAGCAGGTTTTTAGAAAGATTTTTAGTGGAATGTTTTTTAGTTGATTTTTAGTTAGTATCTTTGTTTGTGCAAACGAATATGCAAACATCCGATAATACGGTGTAGCTAAGTGGCTGATTTATAGGCGACAGCAGGTCGTGGGTTCGAATCCCATCTTCCACCCTGAAACCTTGTTACAAGCAATTGTAGCAAGGTTTTTTTGTGTCTATCTACTTGGTGTCGCATAATGTATCGATAGATGGGCGTGTAGCTGAGGTGTGTTGCAATCGTTGTATCTGTTGCAAGTTGTGCCTAATGTTGCGTTACATGCATAATGGCTGTCAAATAGCCATGGGTGAGTTAATGATACTTCGCATATTGTCTGCTAATCAATTGTGCTATTTGTCTGTATGTTTGTAATATACGGATATTACTTCGAAGGCGTTAGTCTTCATCTTGCAATAAAAATCTCGGCATAGGGTAGGATGTTCGCAATTTTTTCGTATCTTTGCAGTAGAACTCGAATGGTGGTGTTAGGGAATACCGCATGGTTTCTCTGGCTGAGATTATACACATTGCACCAGTACAGATAATGCTGACGCTGGAAGTTTGGAGTCATCTATAATGGTACCTTAGTACCACTATTTTGAGCATATATTATAACCTTAAAATAGTGGTATGAATCGAAAAACCTATCCCGTAGTATTGTCTATTGCAGGCTCCGACTCCTCTGGTGGGGCTGGTATTCAGGCAGATGTCAAGACATTTGCTGCACTTGGTGTGTATGGTGCAACGGCCATCACAGCCATCACCGCCCAGAATACTCAGGGTGTTAATGCGCAATTAGCAATAGACCCTCAGATGGTCTATGATCAGATTGTTGCGGTCTTAGATGACCTGCATCCCGTGGTTGTTAAGATTGGTATGCTGTCCAATCGCGGTATTGTCGAGGCTGTTGCTGAGGCGCTGAGCAAATACTCGCTATCCATAATTCTCGACCCTGTTATAGTGTCAAGCACAGGGCATCGTCTTTTATCAATAGAGGCTCAAGATATTATCAAGCAACGACTTCTTCCATTGTCTTTGCTTGTCACTCCCAACATCCCCGAGATGGTGGCTCTTGCCAATACCCCTATAGCTACATATGAGCAGAAAGAGCAGGCCGCAAAGCATCTCTTCGACTATGGCGCTCGAGCGATACTTCTTAAGGGTGGCCATGAAGATGGCGATACAAAGAGTGATATACTTTTCACTAACTCCTATTCGGGAATAGAGACCTCAATCTTTACATCCGACACTATCCATACTCGTAACACTCACGGTACGGGCTGTACGCTCTCGTCGGCCATAGCTGCCTACATGGCGCGAGGTTGTAGCATGCATGAGGCTATAGCCAAGGCAAAAGCATTTATAACCGAGGCCATCCGTTATGGTGCCGATGTGGAGATGGGACACGGCATTGGTCCTGTGAATCACGGTTTTAATCCTCAAAAGATGGTGGCCAATGATTACGAATAATTTCAAATTACAGTTCATCACTCATCACAATGCCAACTATTCGTATATCGACTCAGCGCGAATAGCTTTAGAGGGTGGTTGTAGGTGGATTCAGCTACGTATGAAGGATGTTGATGAGGGGGTATTTGAGAGGACGGCTATCGTTGTGCAAGAGATGTGCAGGGGGTATGGCGCGACATTCATCATTGATGATAATGTCTTGCTTGCCAAGAGAGTAGGTGCCGACGGAGTACATCTCGGCAAGTGTGATATGCCCATTGCTAAGGCTCGTGAGATTCTTGGCGAGGGGTACATTATCGGTGCTACGGTAAACGCCTTTGAGGATGTCATGCACATATTAACGAGTAGCACGCCCGACTACTTTGGTTGTGGTCCCTTTCGTTACACTACTACGAAGAGAAATCTATCGCCCGTCCTCGGTTTAGATGGCTACCGCGACATAGTTAGTAAGATGCGAGAACACAACATAACTACGCCTCTTGTTGCTATTGGTGGCATAACGAAGGGTGATATCCCCGAATTGTTGGAGTGTGGTGTTGGGGGTATTGCGCTTAGTGGTAGCATCATCAATGCCGAGAATCCCGTTCGGCAGATGCGCGAGGTGGCGGCGATACTACTAAAATAAGAGTGCTATACCTACTTATAAATAACCTAAAACTATGAAAACAGATCTTAAAATCTCCTATCCAGAATCGGAAAAGGTATATATGGAGGGAGTTATTTACCCCGACCTACGCGTGGCCATGCGACGCGTGAGGCAGATGCCTACGGTATCAATTAAGGATGGTGAGCGACATGAAAAGCAAAATCCATCAATCTACATCTATGATACTTCGGGAGCGTATGGCGATCCTGCCATAGATATAGACTTGGAGCGAGGACTTCCTCATCTGCGTGAGGCGTGGATTAAGGAGCGTATAGAGAAAGATGCCGCCAACATCAGCCAGATGTACTATGCTAAAAGGGGTATCATTACTCCTGAGATGGAGTATGTTGCCATACGCGAGAATATGAATTGCCAAGAGCTTGGCATCGAGACGCATATCACGCCAGAGTTTGTGCGTAAGGAGGTGGCCGAGGGGCGTGCCGTCATCCCCGCCAATATTAACCACCCTGAGGCTGAGCCTATGATTATTGGTCGTAACTTCCTGACTAAGATTAACGCCAATATCGGCAACTCGGCAACATCATCGAGCATAGACGAGGAGGTGGAGAAGGCTATATGGAGCTGTAAGTGGGGTGCCGACACTATTATGGACCTCTCTACAGGACCTAACATACACGAGACACGCGAGTGGATACTGCGCAATAGTCCTGTACCCATCGGAACAGTGCCCATATATCAAGCTATGGAGCGCGTTAATGGCAAGGCCGAGGAGCTTACATGGGAGATATACCGCGATGTTCTCGTCGAGCAGTGTGAGCAGGGTGTCGACTACTTCACCATCCATTGTGGTATTCGTCTCAAGAATGTGATGTTGGCTGCCGATCGTCTTACGGGCATCGTAAGTCGTGGTGGTAGCATCATCTCCAAGTGGTGTCAGACACACCAGAGGGAGAGCTTTCTCTATGAGCACTTCGACGATATATGCGACATAGCAGCGCGATACGATGTGGCTCTATCGCTGGGTGACGGTCTGAGGCCAGGTAGCATCTACGATGCTAACGACAGGGCGCAGTTTGCCGAGCTGGATACGATGGGTGAGCTTGTAGAGAGGGCTTGGGCGAAAAATGTTCAGGTCTTTATTGAGGGCCCTGGACATGTCCCTATGCACAAGATTAAGGAGAACATGGAGCGACAGATGGAGAGGTGTCACAACGCTCCGTTCTATACCCTTGGTCCATTGGTTACGGACATTGCCCCTGGCTACGATCATATAACCTCTGCTATTGGAGCTGCTCAGATTGGTTGGTACGGCACAGCAATGCTCTGCTATGTAACACCCAAGGAGCATCTCGCTCTTCCCAACAAGGAGGATGTTCGTGAGGGTGTTGTCGCCTTTAAACTGGCAGCCCACGCTGCGGATCTTGCCAAGCAGCACCCGGGAGCTACGATTAGAGATAATGCACTAAGCAAGGCGCGTTATGAGTTTCGCTGGAAAGATCAGTTCAATCTCAGCCTCGACCCCGAACGGGCGTTGGAGTACTACAAAACCTCGAATAGTGTAGGCGGTAGATATTGTACTATGTGTGGCCCCAACTTCTGTGCTATGAAGATCAGCCACACATTATGCGAAGAGTAAACAACCAAAACATTTAAATACAAAGATTATGATTGAAAGAAATGTATCACACGGTATTATCTCCACCTATTTCAATAAGTTGGAGAAGAATTTAGATTTGGATGTTGCCATTGTTGGCGGTGGCCCATCTGGTATTGTTGCGGCATACTATCTCGCTAAGGCGGGGTTGAAGGTTGCGCAGTTCGATAGAAAGCTATCGCCTGGTGGTGGCATGTGGGGCGGAGCTATGATGTTCAACCAGATTGTTGTTCAGGAGGAGGCGTTGCACATTGTAAAGGAGTTCGACATCAACTTCGAGCAGTATGACAACGACCTCTATGTAATGGACTCTGTGGAGAGTACTGCTGCGTTGCTATACAAGGCCGTTCATGCGGGTGCGACAATCTTCAATTGCTACTCGGTGGAGGATGTCATCTTCAAGAACGATGTGGTTAGTGGAGTGGTTGTTAACTGGACTCCAGTCCTAAGAGAGGGTATGCATGTAGATCCTCTAAACATCATGGCTAAGTGCGTGGTTGATGGTACGGGTCACGATAGTGAGATGTGTTGCACGGTAGCTCGCAAGAATGGCATACGCCTCGCAACCGATACGGGTGCTGTTATTGGGGAACGTTCGTTGGATGTAGTGTCGGGAGAGCAGGAGGTAGTCAACGGCACTAAGGAGATATATCCTGGTCTCTATGTCTGTGGTATGGCAGCATCGGCCGTGAGTGGAACACCTCGCATGGGCCCTATCTTCGGTGGTATGCTTCTCTCGGGTAAGAGGGTTGCTGACCTTATCATAGAGAAGCTGAAGTAATGAAGATTATCGCTATAACAACGCCAAGGGTCATTGATGAGGATGTCTATATCATCAAGAGTCTGCTTGATGGAGGTGTCGATACTATACATCTTCGTAAACCAGAATCGAATATTAGCGAGTGTAGGGGACTGTTGGCCACACTTGACGATGAGTGCAGGGCGAGGATAATAGTTCACGACTATTCCGAGCTATACTATGAGTTCTCGTTAAAGGGTATTCATGTAAACCGAAATGTGACATCTCTACCCGATGGGTACGATGGTTTTAAGACTCGCTCTTGTCACTCGTTTGATGAGGTTGTATGCCATAAGAGTGACTACGATTACCTCTTCCTAAGTCCCATCTTCGATAGTATATCCAAGGTGGGGTATAGGTCTGGGTTTTCGGAGGAGGAGCTACGCAGAGCCTCTGAGGCTGGTGTTATAGACGAGAGGGTGGTGGCATTGGGTGGTGTGACTCTCGATAAGATAGACTATCTGCGTGGGCTGCACTTCGGAGGTGTTGCGATGATTGGCGCAATATATAGCCTTGAGGCTGTAGAGAGGCTTCGCAAGATTAGATAAAGTAAGCCGACTAAGGGTTCACTTAGTCGGCTCTACTTTTGTATCTTAGTTGGGTGTTACCTCTTCACAAAGCGGTCAACCACGGCGGCACAAGCAGCATCGCCCGTGATGTTGAGTGTTGTGCGTATCATGTCGAAGATACGGTCGAGGGCATAGAATAGTGGTAGGCCCTCCAATGGGATGTCTGCGGCTACGAGCACCGCTGCTGCCAAGAGTGTTGGTCCAGGAACACCTGCCTGTCCGATAGCTCCAAGGGTGCAGACAACAGTTATTGACACATACTCAGCCATGCCGAGGTCTACATCGTAGAACTGTGCAAAGAATATTGCCAGCAGTGCGTAGTAGATGGCGTTACCTGCCATATTGATGGTAGCACCCAGAGGTAACACAAAGCCAGATGTCTGCTTCGATATGCCCATCTCGTCGCACGCCTCCATGTTCACTGGAAGGGTAGCAAGCGATGAGGCTGTTGAGAATGACACAATCTGTGGCTTGAGCATTGAGCGGAAGTAGGTCTTGAGTGGTACGCGCGAGAATATGGCAATGGTCATTGGGTAGAGGCCGAAGAGTATTATCGCCACAGCGATAAGGTCCAACCACAATACATTGGCAATCTGTGCCAAGGTGCTGATGCCGAATTCGCCTGTTGCGTCGGCGATAAGTCCAAATACGCCAAATGGAGCTACATACATAACCTTACCAATGCACCATATCAGTGCCTCAAGGATGGTGTTGAGACCACTCACAACCTTGCGGCGTCTCTCTGTGGCGAGGATCGAGATGCCAAAGCCGAGGAAGAGACCAAAGATGATAATTTGTAGGATGTTACCATCGGTGAGCGCCTTGATAGGGTTCTCGGGAATCATGCTTATGATAGTATCCCAGAAGCCCATAGCCTGGGGAAGTGTGTTGTTAAGAACTGGGGTGGTAACAACAGTCTCGCCACTCTCGGTTATTGCAGCAACCACGATGTTGTATTTTGTGCCTGCCTCAAGCTCTTTAACCTCAAATGTTGCGAACTTGGCAACGGTGATGGCCTCATCCTCTACGGCATTCTCAACCTCACTATTCTCGTTGTTGATGGTCTCACCCTCGTTGGTGGTAGTGCAATTCTCTGCATCCATGCTATCCTCTGTTGAGCATGCCTCAGGCTCATTTGCAACTAGCTCTGTGAGGTCGATGGTATTACCCAAGATTAACAATTCGCTGATAGATGGCTGCTTGTCGTCCTCGGCGTAGACAAGCCACTTAGCCTCCGCTATGCCCTTTGTTTCGATGCTATATGAAAGACTCTCAAGTGTTGATTCTCCGTTGTTTACATCGATGTATAGATTGTTGTTGCCTTCGACAAAATACTCATACTCCGTCTTGTTGAAGGTGTTGTCGTCGACGCTCTTGCCAGGCTCGAATACCACGCCGAGGAGTATGGCAATGACAATGGATATTAAGGTGGTTACAAGCATATATGCTATGCTTATGCCACCCACAAGGCCTGCCGACTTAGTCTCGCCAAGCGATGCTGCACCACTGATGATTGATACTAGCACCAAAGGTACTACGAGCATCTTGATTAACTGAATAAAGAGGTCGCCTAATGGCTTGAATACCGAGGCGTCGGGTCCCATGAAGTAGCCCACGACGATACCTATTACCATGGCAATAAGTATCCAAATGCCTAAGTTCTTAAGTAATTTTTTCATCGTTACAAAAATATATTTGCAACAAATATACGAACTTCCCGCCAATTAACAATCTATGACAGATTTTTTTCATATCTTTGACTCATTAAATATCATTAGCTATGAGACCAAAGATTGTTGTTTTTACGGGTGCGGGTGTAAGTGCCGATAGTGGTATTGCCACCTTTCGCGATGCTGATGGCCTATGGGCTAACTATCGCATAGAGGAGGTTTGTACTCCCAAGGCATTGCGTCGCGATAGAGCCAAGGTCGTTGAGTTCTATAATTTGCGTCGTCGTGAGTCGCTCACAAAGTTGCCCAACGAGGGTCATCGTGCCATTGCGAGCATGGAGCAGTGGGCAGATGTAGAGGTTGTCACTCAGAATGTGGATAACCTCCACGAGCAGGCTGGCTCTACTCGCGTAACACACCTACATGGCGAGCTTATGAAGCTACGCTCGGAGCGCAATCCTAACCTTATATACGATATCAAGGGGTGGGAGCAGAGTCTCGATGCTTGTGCCGAGGATGGTGCCCTCTTACGACCACATATAGTCTTCTTTGGTGAGTCGGTGCCCATGTTCGAGCCCGCGTGTGAGATTGTCTCTACGGTAGACATACTCATCATCGTTGGTACATCGCTTGTCGTATATCCTGCGGCCTCGTTGGTCCACTATGTGCGTCGCAATGTGCCGATATATCTTGTTGACCCTGGTACTCCTGAAACACAGCTTATCCGCAACCCACTGACCCACATCAAGGAGCGTGGTGCTGTGGGTGTGCCACAACTTGTAGAACAGCTTCGTAATGAGTTTGCTTGCAAGGGTTAGAGCTCGTGCCGATGAACTCTTGGCATATTGTCGCAAGGAGGGGTATAATACCGATATAGCCCTCTTTGTAGACCTTGCGCGCCACTCTGGTCGCCGCCGCTTTGTTGTGTGGGACTTCGTGCATGGTGAGGCCATGCTTGTTGCCCCTGTGAGCCATGGCAGTGGGGCTAAAGAGTCTCATGTGAGGTCGGCCTATGCTCGTCTATCAAATGATGATGGCTCGCACTTGTCATCCGTAGGTCGTGCCCTTGTTGCTGAACGCTATGAGGGGCGCTATGGCGTTGCCTATCGTCTCGATGGCTTGGATGCCACCAACTCTAATCTACGCTCGCGCTGTGTGGTGCTCCATGGCTGGGAGCATACCACCTCATACCCTATATTTCCATTTGCTACGGTTGGCAGTTGGGGGTGTCCCGTGCTCTCGCGTAGGGTGATGCAGCGTGTGGATGCGATACTTAGGGGTAGAAGTTGTGTGGTGCTACTTACATTTGTGTAGTAACCTTGCCATCATCGTGCTGATGTGCACGATGTATCGCCTCTTGAATAGTGTTGATGTTGGCCTCGTAGTTGTGTTGCCATGTGCTCTGCAGTATCCCTTTCACAATGCTTAGATACTGTGCATAGCCACTATCATCTCTTGATACCACCTCGTTGAGCATAGCTACTGCCTGCTCCTCAACAACACTCTGTTTATCTATTATGAGTGTTATAGAGTCTAACTCGCTCATGGTCATGACATTCGCATACTGTGCATAGTACTGGCTGAACTCATCGTCTGCCATCTTCTCTATGCTATCGTACATACTGTTAAGTTGCTCGGGGTCTATGCTCTGTTTGTTTGGTATGGTGATGCTGTTCGACATTATAGTCTCAATCTCGGCTGAGGTGTGCATTGCCGTGAGCCAATATGTTATGTACGAAGATGTGGCAATTAATAGTAGCAGACCTACTACTATTGCAACCATGCTCCAGCGTGAAGGGCGCAGCAACTCGCTTTTGATGTCGAGGGTGTCGCCATATCTGTGGTTGCGCTCCTTGGCAAGACAACGCTTGGCGATGCGCATAGCACGCCTATCATGCATTATGAGCGGTATGATTACGCCCAATGCATATATGTCGGATCTGTTGTCAATCTTCTCTCCGCTAAGTAGTTCGGGTGAGGCGTAGTGTCGTGTGCCTGCAGGCTGTTTGTATAGTGTTTGTGAGTCGCTGCACGATAGCCCAAAATCTATGAGCTTGACATTTGAGCCATTGTGTGTGAGCATGATATTCTCTGGCTTAATGTCGCGATGCACTATTTGTAACGAGTGGGTGTAGTGCAACGCATCACACAGCTCACAAATAATCTTTACGGCCAACTGCCTATCTATGCACTTCTGGTCTATCGCCTCACGAAGTGTTATGCCATCAATGTGCTCTATGACTATAGCCTCGCCCAGACCCTCGATGCTCTCCAATGATACTACTTGTGCGATATTGGGGTGTGAGAGGTTGTAGCCTATGCTAAATTCGTTGTGTAGTAAACCGCGATATAGCTCGTTGTTGCGATGCTCTGACTTTAGGGTCTTGAGCACAAAACGCTTGCCCATTCGTGTTGCTGTGTATAGCTCCGAATGGGTGTTTGGGTTGCTATGTAGAGGTGTGATCTCTACATAACTTGCACTCGGTGTGGCTGTCTCGTTGGTGATAAATCCCGAGTCCGATGTCAGTTGGTCATACTCCATTACCCCTTGATTAGTGATAGACCACTTAGTCCATATCTCTGCCCGGCTACATAGCTGCGAGGCTCTTCGTTACCATGTTTAAGGTCGTTGATGTAGAGCGGATGGCCGAGCATGAAGGATAGTGCCGAGAATGTATCTCCAGCAACAATCTTCGTCCTATACGCCTCTTGTATGGTATAGTTGTTATTACCATTGTATATAACGATGCAACGACGATTTGGTCGCCATGATATCTCTATTCGGTCGCCAATTTTCAGGTTGCATGTGTCAATCTTCTTGCACGACAGAAATCCAGATTCCGCCGATGGGTTGTTTAGCCCTCTATGGCGAAAGTCATCCCAGTCGCAATAGCCTACGAAGCGAGATAGTGTCGATAGGGTGGAGTATCGTGGCGTATGATCTGTTGATATATATCCATAAAGACGCTTTAGTGTTGTGGACGATATCTGCTCAGATATTGCCTCGTATATGCGCAGCGACAACAAATCGAAGTCTGTTGGGGATTTAACGGGTCTTCCCAATCTTTCGTCGATACAGTTTAGCAGTGCTGTTATTTCGTTCATTTGTTCCATATGTCTACTACAAGTCATTCGTATTATCGAGCAAAGTTAATAAAAAGAAGTCTAAAATTCAATAGACAATCTATTTGGAACGATTTGGAATAAATTGGAATGATTTGAGCTTATTTGGATAAAAATGGCATTTTGGGTCAGTAACATTAATACTTATCTTTGTATTACAATTTTAAATCAATTATTAACTAATTTAAATTATTATGAAAAAGATTTTATTATTATTGGCTATTTGTGGTCTAATGGTGGCTTGTGGTGAAGAGGCTCCAACTACTCCAAGCGGTCCTAGTGTCGCTAAGACTGTAGTAGATGGTTGCTATGAAATCGCTGCACAGGATTTGAAGTGGACAACCGAAACTGAGTATCGTGATCATAGCGATAAACCACGCACAATTGTTGAGCTATATTTGAATGTATCTTGCTTGGCAGAGCCAGCCGTTCCATCATACCTTAAAATGGAGTTGGTTGACAAGGATGGTTTTGTTGTATTTGATATGGGTGATGCTGGGTCACTTCCAGCTGCAGGTAAGAAGTCTCAGGTTAAATTCTCGGAGAAGGAGTACGGTAAGTATAGCCATGAGATCGATGAGATATTGAAGCAGGTTGCTAGCGCTCAGTTTACATTGACTCCTAAAAACTAATCAATTATCCACTAATGTCAAAAGTGGAACTTCTTTAATTAGTGAAAAAAGGTTGGGTGAGAAATTCAAGTTTCTCACCCATTTTTTTATTTTCCGATGCGACTACTTGCACTCGTGGTGGTGGCAGGCTATGCCCGAGTCCATCACAAAGCCGAGGAGGTAGCCCTTGACTACCGCCTCGATGTCGCCCTTGCAGCCACGAATAACCTTGATGTTGTGGCTCTCGAGCTTGTTCTTAGCACCCTCGCCCATGTTACCTGCGAGCATCAGCTCGATGCCCATCTCCTCCATTACTGAGGCTATGTTCGACTTACAGCCACAGCCCTCGGGGGAGTCGAGGCGTGATGTTGCGACAATCTCCTTATTCTCAATCTCGAATATGGTGTAGTAGGCGCAGTGTCCGAAGTGGTCGTCGATATGACCATCGCGTGTTGGTACGGCAATCTTCATGATATATGTATTATATAAGGATAAAGGCAGGCACTATAGCCTGCCTTTGTTATCTTCTAGCGGCCTTAGAGCCAGCCGATGATTACAAGTTAGGGTTGATTGTTGACCACTCCTCAACAGCAGGAATGATGCCCAAAGTTACCAACTCGTCACGCATCTTGCAGAGGTGTGCGTATGAAGCGTCGAGCGCTGCAATCTCCTCCTCAGTACCCACAGGCATCTTGTATGAGCAACCGTTCTGGTCGAGAACAGTGTCCATAGCCATCATGATGTGGTTGTACTTCTCGTTTGATACATAGGTACCTGCAGGGAAGCGGAATGCCTCGCCACCCATCACCGAGCGAATCATCTCAACAGAGAGGTATGATGGGCTCTGGAATGATGAACGACCACGAAGCTTGATGATAGCAGCACCACCCTGGCATACTGCCTTCTTCATCTCTGCCCACTCCTCAGCTGGGAACTCCTCGGTGCCGATGATGTCGGTGAGCTTGCGACCAGCAACCTTCACTGCGCTGCCGAATACTGCCATCTGCTCGCCATGGCCACCATAGGTAGCGCAACCCTCGATCTCAGACTGCATAACGCCGAACTTCTTAGCCAAAGCGCTCTTAAGACGGGTAGTGTCGAGACCTGCGAGTGTAGTCACCTGACCAGGCTTCAAACCAGAGTAGAGCAAAGTTACAAGACCAGTGAGGTCAGCAGGGTTGAAGATGATAACAACATGCTTAACATCTGGGCAGTATGTCTTGATGTTCTTACCAACCTGCTCAGCGATCTCGCAGTTGCCCTTGAGGAGGTCCTCACGAGTCATACCCTCCTTGCGAGGAGCGCCACCAGATGAGATGATGTACTTAGCATCCTTGAATGCCTCAGCAACATCGGTTGTAGCGGTGATGTTCACATTGTCGAAGCCGCTCTGACGCATCTCCTCGGCAACACCCTCTGGAGAGAATACATCGTAGAGGCAGATGTTAGATGTGAGGTTCATCATGAGAGCTGACTGAACCATGTTAGAGCCGATCATGCCGGCAGCACCAACGATAACGAGCTTGTCATCAGTAAGAAAAGCCATAGTTTTAATCTGTTTTAATTGTTTATATAATATATTTATAGTTGCGCGTTGCAAATATCCTTGCAAAATTAGAAAACATTTCAACTATTTGCAAGTAAAAGCGTAAAATATTTGTTTTTATTTGCAATGTTTACTATCTTTGTATATCGCTATAATTAATTTCGCACAATAAACAAACTACACAAACTATGAATCGTCTATTTCTACTATCTGCCATAGCTATTGTTGCTATATGCAGCAGCTCGTGTGGCTCGTCGCAAAGTGGCGCACCCGCCAAGCCAGAACCTCCCGTGCGTCAAGGTTGGTTGGAAGATATTCCGCTTTACGGCGATGTTGAGTCAGTGGTTGTTGTGGAATATAAGCTCGAAGATAAATTTGGAGAGGTTGTACGAGGAGATGTCAAGGATTGCGATAAATATTACTTTAATAAGGCAGGAGATGTGTTTGAAAAGGCTGTGTACAACTCATACGGCTCGTTGAGGGAGAAGCATATTTATAAATACGACGCCTCGGGGAATATGATTGAGGGGGCTTCGTACTGGTCAGACGGCTCGTTGATGGATAAGGATATTTATAAATACGATGCCTCGGGAAATAAGATTGAGGAGGCTTCGTACTGGTCAGACGGCTCGTTGGATTGGAAGTATATTTATAAATACGACGCCTCGGGGAATATGATTGAGAAGGCTGGGTACAACTCCGACGGCTCGTTGTGGTATAAGCATATTAATAAATACGATGCCTCGGGAAATATGATTGAGGATGCTGGGTACAACTTAGGCGGCTCGTTGGATGTGAAGAGAATTTATAAATACGACGCCTCGGGGAATATGATTGAGAAGGCTGGGTACAACTCCGACGGCTCGTTGGGTGTGAAGAGTACTTATAAATACGACGCCTCGGGAAATGTGATTGAGGAGACTGTGTATTCTGGTGGGGCGCTTTTGCCTAAAAGACAGTATGTTTTTGAAATCACATATCGCAAATAGAGGGGCGTAGTAGCCTTGTGTTTTGGAGAGTTTAACAGTGTTAGGCTCTCTGCTTTTTTTTAGTTAGTGGTGAGTAGTACCGAGTGCCGTGACCGCTCTTTATCGTGTCATTAACATCGTTCACATCATTCACGCCCCTGTGAATGCGTGAATGGCGTGAATGCGGCATGGGTTCTGGTGGTGGGGCTTGTCCGCTACAATGGTCCGCGCTCTCATTCAGCCGTCATTACGAGCGAATGTAATGAGCGTGGAAATCTCTTGCGCTCTTGAACGAGGAGATTGCCACGGGCTAACGCCCTCGCAATGACGATTTATTGATACCCGTCTTCTCTTCGGTCTCTTGGTCTCTAGGTCTCTTCGGTCACTATTTTTTTTGGACCATAGGGACCTGAAAGACCATAGAGAACAAAACGAAGTCGCGGGCACACACTGATACTCGACCTCACTTTGGTCTCTTCGGTCTCTTCTGTCTCTTTGGTCCCTCTCCCTCCGTACCCCTTTATAGCACTATAATTAATAATTATAGCTAAATGACCTTTGTGGGAGTTGCTAATATGAATGTTTTTTGCTATATTTGCGCATTATTTTTTAAACAGATGGAAAAGGATAGACAAAATATATTACAAGAGCTCGAAACGAGCGACTACAAATATGGCTTCGTCTCGGATATCGAGACCGAAACCATTGGGCGTGGTCTGTCGGAGGAGGTCGTAAGACTTATCTCCGCAAAGAAGGGCGAGCCTGAGTGGATGCTCGAGCGCCGCCTCAAGGCCTACCGCCATTGGCTAACATTGAAACACCCCAACTGGGCGCATCTCGACATCCCAGAGATAGACTTCCAGGATGTAATCTACTACGCCGCACCAAAGCCCAAGAAGCAGCTCAACTCTATGGACGAGGTAGATCCCGAGTTGAAGCGCACCTTCGATAAGTTGGGCATACCCCTTGAGGAGCAGATGGCTCTGGCTGGTGTTGCCGTAGATGCTGTTTTGGACTCGGTGTCGGTGAAGACCACCTTCCGCGATACGCTTGCCGAGAAGGGTATAATCTTCTGCTCTATATCGGAGGCTATCAAAGAGTATCCCGAGCTTATTAAGAAGTATCTTGGCTCGGTGGTGCCCTACACCGATAACTTCTACGCAGCACTCAACGCTGCGGTATTCTCCGATGGCTCGTTCTGCTACATCCCCAAGGGCGTGCGTTGCCCCATGGAGCTATCTACATACTTCCGTATCAATGCCGAGGGCACAGGTCAGTTCGAGCGTACGCTCATCGTTGCTGACGAGGGATCGTATGTGAGCTATTTGGAGGGTTGCACAGCACCCCGTCGTGACGAAAATCAGCTTCATGCTGCCGTGGTGGAGATCGTTGTTGAGAAGGATGCCGATGTAAAATACTCAACGGTGCAGAACTGGTATCCTGGTGATAAGGAGGGTAAGGGCGGTATCTACAACTTCGTTACCAAGCGTGGTATGTGTAAGGAGGGCGCTCACCTCTCATGGACACAGGTGGAGACAGGCTCAGCAATAACATGGAAGTATCCAAGTTGTGTCTTGCTTGGCGATAACTCGTCGGGCGAGTTCTACTCGGTGGCAATGACCAATAACTATCAGCAGGCAGATACTGGTACCAAGATGATACACATAGGTCGCAATACCCGTTCGCGTATCGTCTCTAAGGGTATCTCGGCTGGTCGCTCGCAGAATGCCTACCGTGGCTTGGTGCAGGTGGCTAAGGGCGCTGAGAATGCGCGTAACTATTCGCAGTGTGACTCGTTGCTTATTGGTGATAAGTGTGGCGCACACACCTTCCCCGTTATGAAGTGTGCGAACAACTCTGCCGTTTTGGAGCATGAGGCTACCACCTCGAAGATTTCCGAGGAGCAGCTCTTCTATTGTCAGCAGCGAGGTCTCTCGGCAGAGGATGCTGTGGGCCTTATTGTCAATGGCTATGCTCGCGAGGTGTTGTCGAAGTTGCCTATGGAGTTTGCTGTCGAGGCGCAGAAGCTACTCTCTATAAGTCTCGAAGGCTCGGTGGGTTAATGGTTTAATATGTGAAAAGAAAAAAGATTCAAATATATGCTAAAGATTGAAAATCTACACGCCAAGGTTGGCGATAAAGAGATATTGAAGGGTATCAACCTCGAGGTCAAGGCTGGCGAGGTGCATGCCATCATGGGCCCTAACGGCTCGGGTAAGTCGACCCTCGCATCGGTGCTTGCGGGCAACGAGAAGTTCGATGTTACGGAGGGTAGCGTGAAGTACAACGGCGAGGACCTCTTGGCCCTATCGGTAGAGGAGCGTTCGCGCAAGGGCTTGTTCCTCGGATTCCAGTACCCTGTGGAGATTCCGGGTGTTACTATGGCCAACTTCATGAAGATTGCCGTTAACGAGCAGCGCAAGGCTCGTGGCCAGGAGCCACTAACTGCGGCTGAGTACCTCAAGCTCATGCGCGAGAAGAGCGCTATTGTGGAACTCGATGCTAAGCTTACCTCGCGTGCTGTGAACGAGGGTTTCTCGGGTGGTGAGAAGAAGAAGAACGAAATCTTCCAGATGGCCATGCTTGACCCAAAGCTCGCCATCCTCGACGAGACCGACTCGGGTCTCGATATTGATGCATTGCGTATTGTGGCTACGGGCGTTACTCGTCTTAAGCGCGAGGATAACGCAACGGTCGTTATTACCCACTACCAGCGTCTTTTGGACTATATCGTGCCCGACTATGTGCATGTGCTCTACAAGGGCCGCATCATCTACACTGGAGACAAGAGCTTGGCCTTGAAACTTGAGAAGGAGGGTTACGACTGGCTTATTAACGACTATAAGGAGGAGTAGCCATGCGTGTCGATAGAGTTATTGAGAGCATCGGTGCTCAGCCTATGAACGATGGTAGCCTGTCGCAGGGCTGCTGGCTTGTTCGTGGTAAGGAGTATGCCGATCTCGATGTTGTAAGTGGAGGCAGTGCCAGCGTGCTTCTTGTCGACGACAAGAGCATTGGTCGCCTGAGTGTCGATGTTGATGTCGAGCAGGGCGCTACAATCAACATCGTTCAGATTGTCACAGAGAGCTATGACCATGAGGTGGAGTTGGTTGTTGCTGATGGTGCTACGGTCAACATGACACAGCTTGTGCTTGCTCCTGCTAAGGTTAAGACCACTTGTTATCTTAAGGGTGCTAATGCTCGCTTCGAGTTGCGTGGTAGCTTTGTGGCGTGCGACGACGATAAGTGCGATGTGTCGGTAAATGTCCTTCACGAGGTAGGTGACTGTGTGTCGCGCACAACATATAAGGGTGTCGCCTCTGGTGTTGCTAAGGGTAGTTTCTCGAGTCTTGTCTACATCAAAGAGGATGCTCAGCATACCGATGCCGAGCAGCTCAGCCGTAATGTCACCATTGGCGATGCTGTGATTAACACCTCGCCACAGATGGAGATCTATGCCGACGATGTAAGATGTAGCCATGGTGCTACCGTAGGTCAGATGGATGCTGAGGCTATCATGTATATGCGTCAGCGTGGTCTCTCGGCGGCGGATGCCAAGCGTCTGCAGATTGAGGGCTTCGTGGCCGATACGGTCATGCACTCGGCCATCGATGGCTCGGGTGAGGCGATGATGGAGCTTCTTTTTGAAAAACTCAATAGATTGTAGTATATGGGCTACGATGTAGCAAATATTCGTAACGACTTCCCTATTCTTGCCGAGAGGGTGAATAATCGCCCCTTGGTCTACTTCGATAGTGGAGCTACAGCACAGAAACCCCTTGCGGTGATTAATCGCATGGATGACCTTATGCGCCACTATAATGCCAATATCCATAGAGGTGTTCACCACCTCTCGGGTGTGATGACCGAGATGTATGAGCAGGCACGCGAGCGTATTCGTCGCTTTATAGGCGCGGAGCATCGCGAGGAGATAATCTTTACTGCGGGTGCTACAGCATCCCTCAACCTTGTGGCTCAGTCGTGGAGTGCCCGCTACTTGCGCGAGGGCGATAATATTGTCATCAGCGAGATGGAGCACCACTCTAATATAGTGCCCTGGCAGCTCGCTGCCGAGCGTCATGGTGCCGAGATTAGGGTACTTCCATTTGATGATAATGGCGAGTTGCGTGTGGATATGCTCGACGAACTTATCAATGAGCGTACACGCCTTGTGGCTGTTACCGAGGCTTCGAATACGCTGGGTACGCAGCCTGAGTTGGATGTTATCATAGCAAAGGCGCATGCTGTGGGTGCTGTTGTTATGGTCGATGGCTGTCAGGGTATTGTGCATGGCGGTGGTAGGGTAGCTGAGCGTGGCTACGACTTCTACGCCTTCTCGGGACATAAGCTATATGGCCCTACGGGTATTGGTGTGTTGTATGGTCGTCGTGAGTTACTCGATAGCATGCCTCCGTATATGGGTGGCGGTGATATGGTCGATAAAGTAACCTTTGCCAAGACAACCTATGCGCCACTGCCCTTAAAGTATGAGGCGGGAACATCTAACTTCATAGGTGCTGTGGCTCTTGCTGAGGCTATCGACTATGTCGAGCGTATTGGCATGGCAAATATTGAGGCCCATGAGCAGATGTTGCTTGGTAGTATGACTGAGCGTCTTGAGGCTATCGAGGGCCTTAGAATATACGGCAAGGCACGCAGTAAGTGCCCTTTGGTGTCGTTCACCATTGAGGGTACTCACCCCTATGATGTGGGTATGATTCTCGATAAGTTGGGTGTGGCCATTCGTACGGGCCATCACTGCGCTGAGCCTGTGATGACACACTTTAGTGTTACGGGTATGTGCCGTGCATCCATAGGTATGTACAACACACTCGAAGAGGTGGAGTTGTTGGCATCGGGTGTGGAGCGTGCTGTGAGGATGTTGAAATAAATTTAGGCGTATGTTTATAGTATTAGAGGGCCTTGATGGTGCTGGTAAGTCGACACAGATAGCCAAGCTCCGTGAGATGTTTTTAAGTCGTGGCGTGGAGTCGGAGTATGTCCACTTCCCACGCTTCGATGCGCCTGTCTACGGCGACCTTATCGCTCGCTTCTTGCGTGGCGACCTCGGCTCGTTGGAGCAGGTGAATCCCTATCTCGTGGCTCTGCTCTATGCTGGCGATAGGGCTGCCTTTGCGGCAACCATCCGTGGATGGATGGAGGAGGGTAAGGTGGTCATCGCCGATAGATATGTCTACTCGAATATAGGCTACCAGTGTGCCAAGATTGAGGATGATGCCAAGCGCGAGGAGCTGCGTGAGTGGATACTGAATACCGAGTATCAGGAGTTTGCAATCCCTCGTCCCGACATCTCACTATTCCTTGATGTCCCTTTTGCCTTTACCGAGCGTAAGCTCACCATGCAGCGTACGGGTGACGACCGTAGCTATCTGCAGGGTGGTCAGGATATTCATGAGGCGTCGCTCGACTTGCAGCGTCGTGTGCGCAGTGTATATCTTGAGTCGGCAGAGGTGGATGATAATCTTATGGTTGTAGATTGCTCTACAGAGGAGGGTGCTATGGCCTCTCCAGAGGTTATCTTCGAGCGTATAATGTCGCATGTAGCACCCCTTGTAGAGACTCTGTAGTGTGGGTATTGTCGTGCAACATATCGCCAGCTGGATAGTTGGTCTTACCTTTATCTTCTCGGGCTTTGTTAAGTCGGTAGATCCTGTTGGTACCTCCATATTTGTGGAGAAGTATCTCGCTACATATGGCCTTGAGGTGTTGATGCCTGCGGCGCTCACCATTGGTGTGGTGCTTGGCGCTGTTGAGTTGTTGCTTGGCCTAATGCTCATATCGGGAGCATATCGTAGAGTGGCCTCATTAGGGGCTGTGCTCTTCCTTATTATATTTACCATTATCACATTGCTTAGTGCTACAATTCTACCTATTGGTGATTGTGGTTGCTTTGGTGATGCTGTTACCCTCACCCCTTGGCAGACCTTTGGTAAGAATCTTCTGCTTCTCCCCTTATCCATAGTTGCATGGAGGCTCTCTTGCAGACATGGTGCATCGCAACACAGTGCAGAGCTAACTGTCGTTTTTGCGCTCTTGGCCCTGATGCTCAACCTTGTCTCTCTGCGCTTCCAACCTCTTGTAGATTTCTTGCCCTATAAGGTAGGTGTTGACTTGCGTGAGGAGGTTCAAAGAGTACAGGATGCCGAGGCTAACCAAGTGGTGACATACTTGTCCTTTAGGGATATGACAACAGGAGAGTTGCATAACTTCCCGTTGGACGATAAGGGGTGTTGGCTGGATGATAATCTTGAGTATGTGGGTGATTACACTGAGGTCAGGGAGTTTGAGATGATGCAGTTTGCCGACTTTAAGATATACTCCGACGAGGGCGATGCTACACTCTCGCTTCTTGAGCGTGAGGGGCGTGTATTGTGGCTTACGGTGTCGGATGTGAAGGCACTTAAGGGTAGTTGTCTTGATGCTGTGCGTAGAGTTCTGGCAAAGTATCCAGGACAGGTGGCGGTTATAACCTCGGATAGCGTTGAGAGTGTTAGTTCTGTTATAGGTGTGCCATGCTATGCTATTGATGCAATGACACTTCGTTCGCTTATTCGCTCTACGGTGGGTGTTGTTGTGGTGGATGATGGTGTGATTATGGATAAGTGGAATATACGAGATTTTAGGGAGTAGATACACCTGATAAATAATGATATTTTGTGATGGTAATATTGGCTAATAATTGCTGATATTACCATCTGTTTTTAGTGTGAAAAAGAGCCCGCATAACACTAAGTTTTGCAGGCTCACCGGATGTTATATTTTATAGCGGTCTCAGCTGTTGCCTGTGGCCACTATCGAGGTCTCGTGCGTGAGTGGGGCTATGCGTCGTAGCATTTGCAGCATACCGCAATATTTGTCGTGAGTGAGGTTTATAGCTCGGCTGATGACCACCTGATCCTTGAGTGTGTTGCACTCTATGCGGTAGACTACATTAAAGTGAGAATACCTGCTTTCGGCAACCACTGTAGGTGTGGTGAGTGTGCCCTCCATGGATATCTCCATAACGCTAACGCTCACTATGTGCTCTTTGAGTAATCCTATGATGGTGTGTCCTGCGCACTCTGCAGTCGCGTATAGCAGTAACTCCTTGGGATTTAGGTCGGTGATGCTACGATTGTCGCTAAGTGTGAAGCGATGGTCGGAGCCCATGCGAAGTGTGATTTTCTGTGTCATATAGCTAAAAAGTTGTTTTATACATGCCCATATCTCAATAATCGTTCCTTAGAGTGGTGAAAATATAATAAAAATGACTATCTTTGCGCATTATATATAGATATGACTATGCGAAAGAAAATAACACTTATTCTTACACTATCGCTTCTTGCATTCATGCCTCTTGCTGCCACAGCATCGCAGCCCAAGGTGCGTGCCGAGAAGAATCATATTGAGGAGCTTATGCAGCGTCGTCGTTGGGGCGAGGCTCGTGCCATGCTCCAGAGTTTGGCCACAACGCTCGACGAGGTGAGAGATCGCTACGATATTGAGTGGGTGGACTACCAGCTTATATGTTGTGCTGTTGAACTTGGTGCATCGGATGTCGATGATATGATGTCGAGCTTTGTGGAGAAGTATCCGCAGAGTCGCTACAACAATAGTGTGCTCTTCATTCTCGGCTCCTATTACTGCGACGAGGGCGACCTCAAGCGTGCTAAGCAGGTCTACTCTATGGTAGAGTATAAGCACCTCGATGGTATTCAGAAGGAGCGCTTCGATATTCGCATGGGTTATGTGCATTTTGCTGATGGCGAGTACAACGATGCCTACCCCTACTTTGCGCGTATAAAGAGCAATAGCTCATATTATCCCCATGCACTCTACTTCTTGTCGTATATTGCCTATAGCAGGCAGGAGTATGATGTCGCTGCCGAGGGCTTTGATAAACTCAAGGATAACGACGATTATGGCCGCCTTGTCCCATACTACTTATTGCAGATAGAGTATCGCAATAAGAACTACGACTATGTAGCCGATAATGGCGAGGAGTTGTTGAGTGCTGCTACCGACGATGTGCGCGACGACCTTGTGCGTGTTATGGCCGAGTCGTACTTCGAGGCTGGTGACTATGCGCAAGCTGTGCGCTATATCTCGGAGTATCCTGCCGAGAAGATGGGGCGTCAGGAGAACTACATCAAGGGTTATTCACTCTACCGCCTTGCTATGCACGAGCAGGCTATAGCACCTTTGGCTGCAGCCTGTGGTAAGCGCGATTTGCTAACACAGAACGCATCATACCATCTTGGCGACTGCTACCTCAAGGTGGGTGACAAGAGCCATGCTGCCGATGCCTTTGCTATGGCCTCTGCCGAGGGCTTCGACGAGAGTATCGCTCGCTACTCATTGCTCAACTATGGCCGTCTTAAGTTTGAGTTGGGTGGTGGTACATTCAACGAGGCTATCAATGTTCTCAATAGCTACCTCGAGCGCTATCCCGACTCACCATACACATCGGATGTCAAGAAGTTGCTTATTGCAGCATACGACAATGCCAACGATTACGATGCGGCATACTACGCCATCAAGGAGTATAACAACCCCGATAGCGATATAAAGAAGGCTTTGCAGCGTATGTCTGTATTTCGTGCTGTCGAGGCTATAAAGTTAGGCGACTGGAGTGGTGCTGAGGTGCTTCTTGCCGAGGCCGAGGAACTTAATATAGACCCTAAGTTTACGGCATTGACCCTCTATTGGCAGGGTGAGGTAGCTTGTGCTAATGGCGATATGGAGCTTGCCAAGCTGAAGTATGGCGACTATATCCGTCGTGCACCCAAGACCGAGAAGGAGTATATCATGGCTCACTATGGCATGGGCTATGTCTACTTCTTGCTCAACGACATGAAGTCGGCCGAGAAGTATTTCGAGACCTTTGTGCGTGATTATGCATACCGCGATAACTATATGTACGATGCTCATAATCGTCTGGGTGATGCTCGCTACTCTATGCGACAGTATAACTCGGCACGCAAGGCTTACAATATTACTGTTGCTGGCGAGACATCGGAGCGTAACTATGCCCGCTATCAGCTTGCTGTTATCGATGGTGTGGAGTCGAAGAATGATGATAAGATAGAGCGCCTAAAGTCGATAGTAAACGATGGTGAGGGCGACTATATTGATGACGCATGGTATGAGCTTGGCTGTACATATATAGGCATGCAGCGTTATGACGACGGTGCTGCTACTCTATGTGACTTTGTAAATAGCGACACGCTTTCGCCATACTATGTCGATGCTCTTGCAAACTTGGGCCTTGCCTATTATAACCTCGACCGCAAGGGTGAAGCGCGTAGTTGCTATGAGAAAATAGTGGCCTTCGACCCACAGTCGTCAAAGGCTTTGGAGGCTATGCGTTCTATTCGCGAGATATATGTTGCTGAGGGTAACATCGACGAGTATTTTGCATATGCTGAGCGCAGTGGTGTGCAGAGTGATATGAGTGCTGCGGCACGCGACTCATTGACCTTTGCTGCGGCAAAGAATACCTACCTTGATGGCAATAAGGCTGTAGCAACATCAAAACTCAAGAACTACCTCGATAGCTTTGAGAATGGTTACAATCGTAGCGAGGCCCTATACTACCTTAGCGATTGTCACCTTGATGCTAAGGATTATGAGGCAGCTATGGTATGTATGGAGGAGCTTATGTCACATGGCAATACCATGTACACCGAGCGTGTTGTTGGAGTATATGCTCCTATGACCTTCAATATGCAGCATTACGATAAGTCGGCTCAGGCATATCGTCGCCTTTATGACCTCTCTCGCGAGAGTGATAAGCGTATTCATGCTTCGGAGGGCTATGTGGAGGCAACGATACTCTCGGGTGATAACGAGGCTATTATACGCATGGCCGACGATGTTGCGCTCATGGATGTGGCCACAACATCGGCTTGGGCAAGACGCCGTTCGACCTTGATTAAGGCTAACATCTTGCGCGAGGAGGGTAGCATGGAGCAGGCATTGGAGCTTTATGGTAGTCTTGCCGAGGACCGCACCACGGCTGAGGGTGCTGAGGCGTACTACTACCTGGTTGCTGATAAGTTTGCAAATGGAGACTATGCTACTACCGAGCAGATGGTCTACGATATGGGTAAGTGTGGCTCGATGTATTGGCAGGCAAAATGCTTCCTCATTCTTGGAGATCTCTTCGTAGAACTCGATAACAGCTTCCAGGCTCGTGCTACATATCAGAGTATTGTCGATGGATACTCACCTAAGGATGATGGCATCGTAGAGGAGGCACAGCAGCGTATTAACTCTCTTAAATAATCGAATATGAAAGGACTAAATATATTTACCACCTTGTCGCTAATGCTCTTTGGCGTTGCCGTAGCTACGGATGCCTCGGCGCAGAACACCCGACGCGTGGAGGTCAGCAAGGCCTACTCACCAGAGGTGACTGTAGCAACAAAACTTGTTGCACCCACAGAGATAAACTCCTCGCCAGCTATTGATGTCGACATAGAGTATGATGTACGCCCCGACACATGGCGTACAGTGCTCAATGCCCACGACTATAAGCCTGTAAGGGCTACATATTGGGACTTCAACCGCTCGACACCTCTCTATGTGCAGGTTGATGCTGGCTATCCACTATCATCGAATGCAGAGGTGCGTTATAACCTACAGAGTGCTAAGGTTGGCTATTTGGGTGTGGGCTTCACACATAGCGGAGACTACGCAGCTCGATATAGTGCCGATGGCGTTAAGCGAAGTGTGGGTAATAGTTTCTCGATGAATAATGGCTTAGATGTATCGGGAGCCCTTCTTTTCGATAAGCGTATATTGGAGGCATCGGCAACATACGACTACGACATCTTTAATCGTTATGCTGAGATAGGTTCCCCCGCACGCCTTAACTTCCACGATGCTAATATCGGTGTGCGCTTTGGTGATAACTTTGCAAACCTTAAGCGTCTGAACTTCTCTATTGAGGCCAACGCTGGATACTGGAGTCATCGACTACCTGAGGCTGTTGATAACCTCAAGAGTTATGGCGAGTTCAATGTGGGTGCATCGGCGAAGCTGGCTCGTATGTTTAAAAACAATAGGGTAGATGTCGCAGCCTCGTTCGATATGTGGCGTGGTGGTGCTATATATGGCGATATGCGTATGGGTATAGATGTGGGCTATGCTCGTCGTTTTAAGCTTGTGAATCTGGAGGTTGGCATTGGTTATATGTACGATAAGGTGAGTGGTCGCAAGCGTGCATCACACTTTGTTATGCCACATGCTAAGGTGCTCTTTGATCTTAAGTTAGATGCCTTCACCCCATATGTAGAGGTGGATACTAAGGTGGGACAGAATGGTGTTGCGTCGCTCTATAAACGCAATCCATATATAGATTTTGGCTATATGGCAGATGGCTTTACCAGCATGGCTAATGATAGTAGCTACAATGTAACTATTGGCTTTATGGGTAATGTTAACACTCGCTTTGCCTATCGAGCATATGTGGGTGCAAACTTCGTACGCGACTACCTCACATTCTACATCAATCGCGAGGGGTTCTTTGCCGCAGCTACAGATAGTAATAGTCGTATAATCTATGGCGCTGAATTGGAGTATTCACCCATCGGTGGTCTGCGCCTTGGTGCATCAATATTTGGATATTGGGACGATGGCTCTATGGAGTATGTGGATAACAAACCTATGTTCGAGGCAGATGCTTTTGCAGAGTACACCCTGCGCCGTTGGAAGTTCCATTTGACATCGGACTTCATAGGAAAGCGTCGCTGGACAAATATTGTCGACAATACGATATATAGCGATAAGACCAAGATTGACCTTGGTGTGGGTGTTAGCTTCGATGTAACACAGGATATCAACATATATCTTGAAGGCGTAAACCTATTGAATAGCAAGATTTACGATTTTGCATACTACTATCGTAGTGGCATAGGCTTTAGAGCAGGTGTTAAGATTGACTTTTAAGAGTATTGTATATGGCACGAACATATAGAGGTTATTCGCATGAGACAAAGGGTAAGTTTTTTAGTAACATGCTCAAGCGTCCTGCAACCAACAAGACCAATAATGCGCTGTTGTGGGGTCTCGCATGGCTTATTATAACAGCCATTGTGGGATGGTTCTTCCGCATCATGCCCACATCGTCGTTTGGCGTTATAACTACAGACTATGTGTCGCTATTAAACCATGTGATAGTTAATCTCGTGGTGTGGATAACGGCGTGTGCCGTACCATTCCTTCTCGCTGTGGTGATAAACCATAAGACCAAGATGGTGGAGTTGTTTGGTCGCATGCTCTTTGCTCATTGGCCTGTGGTGATACTTATGCTGCCAGCCATCTTTGGCGATAAGGTTGCCTTCTCAACATACATGAGTGGACTTGCAAGCTTTGACTTTGATGTCACCTTTGGCTGTCAGATGGCCTACTCTATATGGATGTCTATCCTTGTGCTTGGTGTGCTGGTGTGGTATCTCTACTGGAGCTATCTTGCATTCAATGCAGCAACATGCCGTGGTGGTGTAGCGTCGTTCCTGCTCCTTATGGTGGCCATGTCGCTTTCGTGGTGGTTGTCGAGTGTGACACTCGATAGCATGGTGGGCACATTGATATAACAGCTCAATGTGTAGAGGTCGCGAATATTGGAGAGGGTTAGATATGGACAAAAAAAAGAGGGTAAGCTACTTATATCGCACCGCTACAACCACATACCCTTGCTCAATTCCTTGCCTGGGGGATTCTGTAGGAGCTGGTCGTATAAGACTTACCCGGGCACAAAAGTAGTAAAAAAAAGTATTTCTGCAAAATAAATTTGAAAAATGCTGAAAAAAATAGTAGTCACATTAGCCTTATTGTCTGTTGTTGCGGGAGTTAGCTTCTTCTGGGGAAGGGATATGTTTTATGGCTCTGCGGTAGAAAAAGAGTATGAGGTGCTCCTTGAGGAGGGTGAGACCTATGATGCTATGATAGCCAAGGTTAAGGCCGGAATGGATAATCATCTCGCCTTTGACTTCTATGCCAACCACATAGATCTTGAGCGCACAATCAAGCATGGCCGCTATACTATAGCTGAGGGAATGTCTGTTATTGATATCGCCCGTATGCTCAAAATAGGTGTGCGCAATACCTCGCGCTTGGTGATAAATAATGTGCGTACACCACAGGCGCTTGCCGATAAAATCTCTTCGCAGCTTGATATTACGGCGGAGGATATGACTGCTCTTCTTCTTGATTCGGAGTTCGTCGAGGAGTGTGGTTTCAACTCACCCGAGGCTATGTTTTCGGTATTCTTGCCTAATACATATGAGGTAGATAGTGATATTACTCCTCGTGAGGTTGTGGACTATCTTATGCGTGAGTCTGATAAATTTTGGTCGAAGGCTGCAAATAGCGAGCGCCTCACGGCACTTGCTGCAACAACACCTATAAAGAGTTCATACGATGTCATGGTGCTGGCCTCTATTGTCTATGAGGAGACAAAGGCTGTGGAGGAGATGGCTCGTGTGGCGGGTGTCTACATCAATAGACTCAACAAGGGTATGCTATTGCAGGCTGACCCCACGGTGAAGTATGCTTTGGGGGATCCAACTATTAAGCGCATACTATACGAGCATCTTGAGGTGGAGTCGCCATATAACACATATAAGCATAAGGGACTACCTCCGACACCTATCGCTATGCCCGACTTGGCAGCCATTGAGGCGGTGCTTAACTACGAGCAACACGACTATCTATACTTCTGCGCTACACCCGAGTTGGATGGTCGCCATAACTTTGCAAAGAGCTATTCGGAGCATCAGCGTAATGCTAAGGCATATCACAGTGCAATTAAAAACTTAAAGTAGATATATGAAGGTAAATAGTTTCTGGGGTGATGCCTGCAAGTATGGCGCTATACTTGGCGTTGTAGCAAGTGCATCGGCAATATTTGAAGATTACTTGGTGAATTATAGCTCTGTCTCATTGGAGACATTTGCTATCACATATTTAATTGAGCTCTTGGTATATACAGTGCTGTTTATATACCTCGTTGTGCGCTTTACTAAGCGTCGTGCTTTGCAGTTCGAGGGCGAGTAGTTTACCTTCGGTCAGGGCTTCAGCTACTCATTTGTGATTGTAATGCTTGCCATGGTTATTGTGGGTGTTGCCCACACCCTGTTCATTAAGCTTATGGGCTTTAATGAGTTTGTTGATGGTTTCTTGGCTCGCATCGATCAGATGGAGGCCTACTTGGTTGAAAACCCAGGTATTGCAGATAGCATGGGTGGTGATATGAGTGCCGACTTTGAACTTATGAGGGCGCAGATACGCATGACAACACAGCCATCAATATTGGAAAATGTCTTTGCAAGGGTTAACTCTGCGGCATTTGTCTCGTTGATATTATCAACCATCATTGGCTTCAATATGCGTAGTAAGTCATTGAAATAAATGATCTTGAATATGAAAGAAAACTTAGATATATCGGTAGTAGTACCTCTATATAACGAGGCTGAGTCGTTACCCGAATTAGTTAAGTGGATAGATGCTGTTGCTACGAGTAATAGCCTCACCTATGAGATTATCATGGTTGACGATGGCTCGGACGATGGCTCATGGCAGGTTGTTGAGCGCCTCAAGAAGGAGTATCCCGCCATTCGAGGCATTAGCTTCATGCGTAACTATGGTAAGTCGGCAGCGCTATATTGTGGCTTTGAGAAGGCCTGTGGCGAGGTGGTCTTCACTATGGATGCCGACTTGCAGGACTCTCCAGATGAGATTCCCGAGATGCGCCGTATGATATTGGAGGAGGGCTACGACCTTGTGTCGGGCTGGAAGCGTAAGCGCTATGACCCAATAGGTAAACGCTGGCCAAGTAAGTTCTTCAACTTCACTGCGCGCCTCATGTCGGGTATCAAACTTCACGACTTCAACTGCGGACTTAAGGCCTATCGCCGTAAGGTTGTTAAGTCTATCGAGGTCTATGGCGAGATGCACCGCTATATCCCTATCCTTGCTAAGCATGCAGGATTCAAGCGTATTGGTGAGAAGGCTGTCGAGCACCATGAGCGTAAGTATGGTAAGTCAAAGTTCGGCCTTGAGCGTATGGTCAAGGGCTACCTCGACCTTATCTCGGTGTCGTTCATGTCGCGTTTTGGTCGTTCGCCCATGTACCTCTTCGGTGGCCTTGGCACGCTAATGTTTTTGGTGGGCTTTGTGGCTATGGTGTGGATTATCGTCGAGAAGTTCGCATGGAGTGTGCCTATTACCAATCAGCCATTGTTCTATCTCTCGCTTACGACCATTGTGTTAGGCGTTGTGCTCTTCCTTGCGGGATTCCTTGGTGAGATGATCAACCGTCGAGCCCCTGAGCGTAATAAGTACCTCATTGATAATACAATTGATAAATAACTAAAACTAAAATATTATGATTCAGAGAATTCAGACTGTCTATCTTGTTGTTGCCACATTGTTGATGGCATTGTCGCTCATCTTGCCTGTTGCTGTGTTCCAGGTGTCGGGCGTTGAGTATGATTTGGGAGCTTTTTCGTTGCATAACGATGCGGTTACTATCTACTATCCAGTTGTATGGATGGGTGCTATCCTTGCTGCTGCAACGGCGTTGCCTCTTGTTACTATCTTCCTATTTAAGAAGCGCACCTTACAGATTCGCCTCTGTGCTGTGGAGGCAGTTTTGCTCGTAGGCTCATTGGCCTTTATGGCGATCTTCTTTTTCTGCTCGGACTCTATCTTCGATGGCCTCGATGTTCAGAACGAGTATTTTGGCATGGGTGCTATTATGCCTATCTTGACGCTCATCCTTGTCGTACTTGCAGCTCGTGCCATCTTCAAGGACGAGGTTCTCGTACGCTCACTAGACCGCATTCGATAGAGATAATTTTAGATACGGCAAGGGCTGTCCGAAAGGACAGCCCTTGTTGTCTTAAGAAATATAGTGATTATTTGGGTATTAGCTATTGTTTTATAGGGATTTTTTTTCTAATTTTGTAATATCTTATCAATAATAAGCGTTTTACTGCAAAGGTGTCTTCAGCTCAGCCCAATATCTCGGGTCGCTGCGAAGTGCCCCACACCTACTGTTGTATATATAGCCACCTTAGGGGTATATGTGGCAAACAATGAAATAAATGTAGTAGCTATGGTGTCTCAGCAAGAGCAGATAGGGTTGTATGGTTATGTATCGCCTCAGATTGAGGTGTTGTATGTTGAGGTAGAGGGAGGATATGTGTACTCTAACACAGAGAATATAGTGGGTGAAGAACCCGATCAAGAGTGGTAAATATCAATTGTGGTGTTATGAGAAAGTTTTTAGCTATTGCGGCTATCATATCGGCTATCATTATTGGCTGTTCTACCGAGGTGCGCTATGAGTCAAGTACTCCTAAGCCATCGCCATATAAGGCGTTAACTGCCCACTTTGGTGAGGAGACACGCACATATGTAGAGCATGACAAGTATATACTTTGGCATGAGGAGGACCTCCTTACGGTCTTCTATGGTGATGATATAAATAATAAGTATAAGTTTGATGGAGAGACTGGAGACAATGGTGGCACATTCACTGTTGTTGATGGTGGTACATCTGATGCTACAACCCCACTCGATAGGATATACGCCATCTACCCCTACGATGCTGATGCCACTATCTCTTCATCGGGCGAGATAGACTACCTCTTGGCAGCTACACAGAGCTATGCTAAGGATAGTTTTGGTGTGGGCGCTAATACTATGGTCGCTGCTACTGAGAGTGTCGATGATACAGAGCTCTACTTTAGTAACCTTTGTGGCTACCTCAAGATTAAGCTCTACGGTAATATCCTTGTTAAGAGCATCGAGCTGAGGGGCAATAGTGGCGAGAAGATTGCGGGCTTGGCTACCATCACTGCCTCTAACGATGCGCAGCCCACTATTACCATGAGCGATGAGGCTGCCGAGAGCATCCTATTGGATTGTGGCGATGGTGTAGCTACTGGTCCTAAGGCTGAGAGCGCTACCACCTTCTGGTTTGTAGTGCCCCCAACAACCTTCGCCGAGGGTATCACTGTCACCATAACAAGCACAAGTGATGAGGTCTTCGAGAAGTCTACAAATAAACCCGTCGTTATCGAGCGTAACACCATCCAGCCTATGGCGGCCTTTGAGGTCGTTGGCGAGTGCAACGAGGTGGAGTATATCGCCAATATCTTCGACCCTATCTTCGATTCGTGCACATCAATGAAAGAGTTGGCTCCATATGTGGACCAGCTTAAGGGTTTGTATGGAGTTGTTGATGTTTACGCAGATGATGAGTCTGTTTGCGCTGTTCTTGAAAGTGGCCTTGTTATGGCTTGGACCTTTGCCGAGATGCCATACTCGGGGGAGTATGATGCGGAGGCTACTTGCCAAGCAGCAATAGATTATGTTGCAACACGAAGCTCAGCTGAGCATAACTATATTGGCGAGGATGTTGGTGGTAAGTTGAAGGTTGGTATTTTTAACCAAACGACTAAAGGCTGGTTTAACTTTTATTATAATGATATTAAGAAACAGTTTAATGAATTAGCCAATGAATTTAGGGATGTAGGCTTTGAGGTTGAGATTAAGGAGTGTGAAGATTTGACATATGATTTTTATGCCGATGAGTTCTTCGACTATGATATCATCTTATGGCACACACATGGTGTGAAACTTCCTGGTTTTCCTCAGAGATGGTATATGGGTGCTCCCTATGATGGAAAGTGGAGATGGTCAGGTGAAACTGATATAAATGGAAATATAGGTATTATTAGGGGTGAGAAGCATTGGTTTGATGGAGGACCTTACCAAATGGTTTCTCATCAATTTTTCAACGAGTCTAAGAAAACGTTTGAAAATGAGACTCTTATTTTTGCGGCAGCATGCGGATCATTGGAAGATAAAGAGCACGCTGTATACAATGATGTCTTTAAGGATATGAATGTTGTAACATATCTTGGGTATGATGCTACAGTATATAAGCCTGGCTATACAGCATGTGAGATATTTAGATATATGCTTGGAGGCATGACCATAAAAGAGGCGTATGATAGGTCTGAGGAAAAGCTTGATGATAGAGCAAACATTATACTTCTTGGCGATGGAGATTTATGTATAGTGCATCCATCTGTCACTACATCATATCCTATTGTGGATGATGGCGTGGTCACCATGTCGGGTGAGGTTAGCGGTTGGAATGAGAAGATTTGTGGTGATATAGGTTTTGTGTGGACAACACAATCGGCCTTTGAAAACCCTGATTATGAGTTGACTATTGAGAATTGTGTGGGTCAAACGGTTGCTTATAGCGATGACGATCCTAAGCCAAATACGGCCTTTACTTTTACGACTACCGAGCCACAGCCTAATGCGCAGTCGCCATTTACATCAGGTCAATTGTATATGTGCAAGGCCTATGCTAAGGTCCATGATGAGTATATCTATGGCGAAGCAAGACCATTTGTCGTAGATGGCGGAAACAATATCATCTACTATGAGACCACTGATGAAAATATCACTGGTCCTACGGCCGGCGAAAAGGTGGGTAATGCAAATGTATTATCTAATACCTATGATGGTGGTATTGGCTTGATTGTATGCGATGTGGATATTACTAGACTTGCTAGAGAATTTAAAAGCGATGAACTGCTTAAAAGTATTGTTCTCCCAGATTCTATCACATCAATAGAATATGAGGCGTTTTACCAGTGTTATGCATTGGAGAGTGTTTCACTTCCTTCAACTTTGACATCTATAGGAAAGAATGCATTTAGAAATTGTTCATCATTAACCTCTATTGTGATACCTGGTAGTGTAAAGACTCTTGGAACGGATTCTTTTAAGAGCTGTAGCTCGTTGAAGAGTGTTGTATTAGAGGATGGTGTTAAATCTCTCGGCGATGGTACTTTTGCGGGTACTACTAATTTGGAAAATATCTCTCTGCCAAATAGTCTTGAGACTATTGGCGGTTGGGCATTTGGATACTCACAAAGTTTAAAGCATATTGATATACCTGAGTCAGTTAAAACCATTGGTAACGACGCATTTGAGTTTTGTACGAGCCTGGAGAGTATAGATCTACCTTATGGAATAACATCCATTAGCAATTCTACTTTTGAAGGATGTTCGAGTCTTAAAGAGATAACTATTCCCGATAGTGTTAAAACTATTGGTGATTGTGCTTTTAGAACTTGTAATGCATTAGAGAAGTTATCGCTACCTTCTACTCTTACCTCTATTGGCTATGATTGTTTCCTTGAGTGTCGTGGATTGACTGAGTTACATATCCCCGATAGTGTAACATCAATAGGCAGATATGCATTCTGTGGTTGTGATCAATTAACTAAGGTTAAACTATCAAATAGCCTAACAACAATAAATCAATATACATTCGCACATTGTAAGTCATTGCAAAGTATAGATATTCCAAATAGTGTTACCAAACTCGGTCAATACTGTTTTGGTTATTGTTCTAATCTTACAACCGCCAAGATAGGCTCTGGTGTTATTACTCTCGAAAACGATGTATTTAGAGAGAATTCTTCATTGGAGAGC
>JAZLBJ010000025.1:0-155218 GCA_045613645.1 Alistipes sp.
TCTGCCGAGAGTTTCAACGCTAAAGTAAAGGCGTTCAGAAATCAATTCCGTGGTGTCAAGGATATACCATTCTTTGTATACAGACTCAAAACTATTTTTGCGTAATTATTTTTGATCCCCACCGGAAATTTACAGTGATCCCCTTTTTGCTCTGTTTGTAGGGCAAAACCTTGCCACAGTGTTGTGGGGAGCGGTTTTTACCACATATTTGAACAACAAAAAAAGCAGTTACATTTCTGTAACTGCTTGATTTTGAGCGGAAAACGAGACTCGAACTCGCGACCCCAACCTTGGCAAGGTTGTGCTCTACCAACTGAGCTATTTCCGCAACACTAACATCTTAAATTTTACGACTACAACCTTTTCGATTGCGAGTGCAAAGGTACACCAAATTTTTTATTCTGCAAATTATTTTCAATATTTTTTGCATTTTTTTTGAAAATTTCAACAAACAGCCATAAAATATCAACAAACACACAGTAAAGAGAGCTGTATAGTTACTTATTTTTAGGGCTCATCACGCAAAAATAAGTTGCAACTCCCCTATATTATCCACACCCGAATCAGCACTTACATCAAAAAATACCTACAGCATTAAGCCTTTTCCTATTTTTTTTAAACAATCATGGGCCGAATGGTAGCACCATTCAGCCCACGATTTTCTATTCTTCGTTCTCGCTCGACCCTCTATATCCCCTATTTATCTGTCTTACCCTCGAAGATCTCTATCTGGCTCTTCACAGACTCCTCATGGATAGAGCTAAATATGCGGTGGATAAACTCCTTTGATAGACCCATAGACTCTGCCCTACGCTCAGCCACCTGCAGCAACTCGTTATAGCGGTTACGCTGCACGATGGTGATACCGCGTTGCGATTTATAGTTACCAATGTTGCGTGCCACCTCCATTCTTTCGGCCAAGAGCTCAACGATACGGCTATCTATAGAGTCGATATGCTGTCGGAACTCGCCCAGGGCATCGCCCTCGGCATTAGCACTACGGTGTTTCAATGATGTGAGGATATCGCTCAAGACCTCGGGTGTCACCTGTTGTTGTGCATCGCTAAGTGCTACATCGGGTGTCGGGTGGCACTCCACCATAAGGCCAGCGAAGCCAAGATCGAGGGCCTCCTGCGAGAGTGGAGCTATAAGCTCTCTACGGCCACCTATATGGCTTGGGTCGCATAGGATATCAATATTAGGTAGTCGGCGGTGCAGCTCGATTGGCACAGACCAGTGAGGGTCGTTGCGGTAGCGGCTATTGTTGTGTGTGCCGAAGCCACGATGCACGGCAGCGATCTGTCGCACGCCACTATTATATATACGCTCTATGGAGCCGAGCCAGAGGTCTACATCGGGAATTACGGGGTTTTTGACAAAGACCGCTATGTCCACGCCATGCAAGGCATCGGCAATAAGCTGTGTGGCAAAGGGGTTTGTCGTTGTGCGCGCACCTATCCACACACCGTCTACTCCCGCCTTGAGAGCCTGTTCGAGGTGTTCGGCTGTAGCCACCTCGGTGACTACCCTCATGCCATAGGTACGCTTAACCTCGGCAAGCCATGCCAAGGCCTCGCTACCTACGCCCTCGAAGGAGCCTGGCTTAGTGCGGGGTTTCCACACCCCGGCACGGAAGATATTGATGCCAGCACGGCGCACGCCCTCAGCAGCCACAAGCACCTGCTCACGGCTCTCAGCACTACACGGACCCGCTATGTATAGCGGGTCGGTAGCACCAATATCAAAAACCCTCTTAATATCCTTCACAACGATATATGTTTACTCCTCAACGATGGTTATCGAGAGAATCAAATCACCTGGGCGGATATCGTCGATTACATCTACACCCTCGACAACCTTACCGAAGCAGGTGTGTACACGATCGAGGTGCTGAGTATTCATACGGTTATGACAGATGAAGAACTGCGAGCCACCAGTGTTAGGGCCTCGGTGTGCCATAGAGAGTACGCCACGGTCGTGGTACTGACGCTCGGCGCGTGTCTCGCAAGGGATGGTATAACCAGGGCCACCCGCACCTGTACCCAATGGACAGCCGCCCTGAATAACGAAATCGGGGATCACACGGTGGAATGTTAGGGCATCATAGAAATGGCTCTCAGCGAGCTTGATGAAGTTCTCAACGGTGATAGGGGTCTCCTTCTCGTAGAGCTCCGCCTTCATATCACCCTTCTCTGTAGAGATAATTGCGTATTTCATAGTTATAAGTTTATTACGATTATATGTGACAAATATACAAATTATATATCAAAGTATCAATGTGTGTCTACCTACCCCAGTTATCCCTGTCGAGCGAACGATAGCCTATGGCCTCAGAGATATGGCTAGATTCTATATTCTCTGAACCATCCAAGTCAGCGATGGTGCGCGCAACCTTAACGATGCGGTCGTAGGCGCGTGCCGAGAGGTTTAGCTGCATCATAGCGCGCTCCAGGAGTATGGAGCACTCCTTACTCAACGGAGCGAAGCGTCGCAACATTGAGCTATTCATCATAGCATTGCAGTATATGTCGACACCCTCAAAGCGTCGCAACTGTATTTCGCGTGCCGCAATAACACGCTTGCGTACCTCGGCACTCGACTCCGAGCGCTCATCGCCCATCATCTCCGATATCTGTACAGGGATGACCTCTATATGTATATCTATACGATCCATTAGAGGGCCCGAGATATGCGATATATAGCGATGTACGGCCGAGGCCGAGCATGTACACTCCTTGGTAGGATGGTTATAGTAGCCACAAGGACATGGGTTCATCGATGCTATAAGGGTGAAGTTTGCGGGGTACTCCACGCTATACTTAGCTCGCGAAATGGTTATTCGTCTATCCTCCAAAGGCTGTCGTAGCACCTCCAAAACGCTACGCCCAAACTCAGGCATCTCGTCGAGGAAGAGCACACCATTATTTGCCAGCGACACCTCGCCAGGCTGTGGCGACTGGCCTCCGCCTATGAGAGCCACCTGCGATGTTAGGTGGTGTGGGGCACGAAATGGACGCACACGCATAAGGCCTCGGTGTGCTCCAATCTTGCCTGCCACGGAGTGTATCTTGGTTGTCTCCAACGCCTCCTCAAGGGTCATAGGTGGCATGATAGTAGGCATGCGGCGTGCGAGCATGGTCTTACCAGAGCCTGGCGAGCCTATCATCATAACATTATGTCCTCCTGCTGCGGCAATCTCCAGGGCGCGCTTAACATAGCCCTGGCCTTTGACATCGGCGAAGTCCTCGGCAAAGAGGCTATCCTCAGCCTCCTCACTCGATATAACACTCTTAGCAACACTATAGGGGATGTTACCCATGGCTATCTGACATATCTCCACAAGCGAGCCTACACCTACAATCTCTATTCCCTCGACAACTGCGCCTTCGGCGACATTATCTTTGGGCATAAACACCCTTTTAAGACCCTTAGCACGCGCCATAGCCACAAGAGGTAGAACTCCCTTTACGGGGCGCAACGAGCCGTCCAACGATAGCTCACCTATAAACATAGAGTCATCGAGCATCGTAGTCACTATCTGCTCGGTGGCTACAAGAATACCCATGGCTATGGGAAGGTCGTAGAGCGAGCCCTCCTTGCGTAGGTCAGCTGGGGCGAGGTTTACAACGGTCTTCTTAGCCAAGAGCTTATAACCTGAGTTCTCGAAGGCGGCATGGATACGCTGCTCGCTCTCCTTGATAGTGTTATCCGGAAGACCCACGAGGTAGAGACCAAGGCCACCTTGAGCAACATTGACCTCAACAGTAACCTCAACAGCCTCTATACCCGAGATAGCTCCTGTATATACCTTTGTAAACATCTATATTAGTTATTCGTTATACCCTAAAATGGGGCGTCGTTATTGTTGTTGGGTGCACCCATAGGTGATGATGGGATATCGAACTCACTGGGCACACCTCCCATAGCCATGCCACCATGCATACCCATAGGTTCCATACCCATAGGAGGCATCGCGCTATTGCTACTTGAGGCGGTATAGTCATAGCTCTCCTGCATCTGTACCCTACCACCCGATGCAATGGCCGCCACAGCCGAGGCATCGGCATCGGCAAACTTAGCCTGCTCCTTGATAAAGCGCATAGGCACATCGGTAACCTCACCATTACGGTGCTTGGCGATGATAATCTCAGCCATACCAGCTGTAGGAAGACCATTCTCACTTGTTGTGAGTCCATAGTACTCAGGACGGTGGATAAAAGCTACAACATCGGCATCCTGCTCGATAGCTCCCGACTCACGAAGGTCTGATAGCTGTGGGCGCTTGGTACCACCACGGTTCTCAACATTACGGCTAAGCTGCGACAAAGCAATAATAGGCACATCCAGCTCCTTGGCAATTGCCTTGAGCGTACGCGATATGAGCGACACCTCCTGCTCACGATTGCCTCGTGTCTCGGGCGAGGCTGCGGTCATAAGCTGCAAGTAGTCGATGATGATAAGCTGTATGTCGTGCTGCGTCTTTAGACGGCGAGCCTTTGAGCGAAATTCGTAAACAGAAAGAGCTGGGGTGTCATCTACATAGAGAGGCGAACGACCAAGCTCCACGGTCTGTTTCTCGAGGTGTACCCACTGGTCGGGAGTTAGATTACCTGTACGCAGTAGTTTAGAGTCGAGCTGTGTCTCAGCAACGATAAGTCGGTTCATAAGCTGCACCGATGACATCTCAAGCGAGAAGAAGGCTACAGGGGTCTTGAACTCAACGGCCATATTACGAGCCATGGTAAGCACAAAGGCCGTCTTACCCATAGAGGGTCGTGCAGCGATGATAATAAGGTCTGAACGCTGCCAACCAAGGGTCACGCTATCGATATCGGTGAATCCTGACCTAACACCGTTATACTCACCTGCACTCTTCGATGCCTCCTCAATCTGGGCCAAGGCCTTACGCAAGATATCCGAAGCGGCCTGCACAGAGCGCTTCACATTACCCTCCGACACACGGAATATCTCCTGCTCGGCAAAGCCAATAAGTTCGGTGACATCCACCTCTTCGTCGTAGGAGCGGCGCTGTATCTCCGTAGCCGAGCGTATAAGCTCACGCTGCACATACTTCTGCGCAATAATCTTAGCGTGGAACTCAACATGGGCTGCCGAGGCAATACGCTGTGTGAGCTGTGCGAGGTATCCCGCACCACCAGCCTTGGTGAGTAGCTTCTGCGACTTTAGGCGCTCGGTGACAGTATAGAGGTCGATGGCCTTCATCTCTGTCGATAGCTCCTGGATAGCCTTGAATATCAACCTATGCTCCTCGGTGTAGAATGTGTCCACGCTGATATACTCCTGCACATCGATTATGGCATCCTTTTCGAGGAGCAACGCACCCAACACTGCCTGCTCAAGTTCGATGGCCTGAGGTGGTGCAATACCATTAAGGTCAGCAAGTTGCACAAAAGCGTCGCTATTATTTTTGGATGATTTACTATATTGCTTTGCCATAGTTTCACTTTTTAACATCCACAAATTTAAGATTTTTTATGCGATTAGCAATAATATTTCTTCACCAAATTGTTACAAGTTATAAACACGACAATGTTAATAAAGGCCTCCGTATGGTTGTGTATAACAACTCTATGCAAGCTACATAGCAAAAAAATAGGGGCGCATCCACACTTTGGACACGCCCCATACTATAGCTACTTTTGGATATTACTCAGTAACACCAAGCTCCTTCTTCACCTCTGCTGTAATATCGCTAACCTGCTTAGGATCGAAGTATGCAAGACCTGCTGAAGCAGCCATATCGCCTGTAGTGCTGAATACTATAGCATAGCCACCCGCAGCAGCAATCTTACTAACAGCATCATCAGCCTTCTTGTAGATAGGCTCCATCAACTCAGCCTCCTTACGCTGAATATCCTGCTGCGCCATCTGCTGCATATCAGAGAAACGCTGCTGCATCTCCATCAACTCACGCTCCTTCATCTGGCGAATAGAGTCGCTATATGTTGACATATTCTTCTCATACTCGGTGTACTTGTTGGTGAACTCCACCTGCATCTGCTCAAGCTGCAAGGTGAGCTCGTTGCCATAAGCCTCAAGCTTAGCCTGAGCATCCTTAAACTCAGTCATATTAGGAATGATAGCAGCCAAGTCAACACGACCAAGCTTCTGTGCTGATGCCGACATTGCTCCAAAGACAAATACTACGGCGAGGGTCAGTTTTAATAAATTCTTCATTATAAGTAAATTATAGTTATTAAATATTTATATCTATTTCAAGGCCTTGATTATAGCATCGGTGAAGTCCACCTTAGACGAGTAGTAGAGCACTGTTGGGTTTGCCGCAATGTCTATAACAAGGTCGTAGCCATACTGCTTAGAGAAGGTCTCTATAACACCAAACACTCGCTCCTGGATAGGCTGGATAAGAGCTACACGCTGCTGCATAAGCTCACCCTCAGTACCAAAGAGCGACTCCTGATACTCGGTAGCCTCGGCCTCAAGCTGAAGTATGCGCTGCTCATACTGCTGGCGTGCTCCATCCGATAGTGAGCCACGCACCTGCACATAGCTATTATAGAGCTGCTCCACCTCCTGGAACTTAGCATCTACCTTCTGCTGATAGCTCTCCGCGAGTTTCTCGAGGCCTGCCAACGCCTCGTTATAATCGTTCATCGACTTAAAAACCTTCTCGCTATCAACAACCATATAGTTCTGAGCCGAAACAAAGCCTGCGGTCATAATAGCCAATACAAGCGTAAGAATCATCTTTTTCATAGTCGTAAAATTTAGTGTTCTAATATTATAGCGTTTATATCACAAATTTATTGCCACCACTTATTGCAATAACCATCTTTTCGTCACAAAGTTCCTTGCGCTATACCCTTTGCCTAAAGGGTTGTGTACCAATTAAAACTGCTGACCGAGCACAAAGTGGAACTGAGAACCACTTGGCTTGCTCTTGCCGTATGCTGGATCGAAACCATAACCCCAGTCGATACCGAGCATACCCACGATAGGCAGATACAATCTCACACCCACACCTGCCGAGCGCTTAATCTTGAATGGCGAGAACTCCTTCCAAGAGTTAAAGCCGTTACCACCCTCAATGAATGCCAAAGCATAAATCGACGAGTTAGGCTTTAGGATGATTGGGTATCGCAACTCCATGGTGTACTTGTTGTATGCCACAGAGTAGTAGCTCGATGGGTCGAGAGCACCATCCTCGTAACCACGCAAAGCGATGATGTCGACACCATATATATTATAGCCAGTCATACCGTCACCACCAATCTCAAAACGCTCGAATGGCGATACCTTATTCTTGTTGTAGTGACCCAAGTAACCCATCTCGGCGCCAATCATGAGCACAAGGTTTTGGTTGCGCGTAAGAGGGAAGAACCAACGAGCCTTGAGCAACCACTTATGGTACTCAATCCAGCGATACATATCCTGCTGCGCCTGCTTAGAGCCATCATTCTTGAGTGCCGCATAGTCCTTGCCATCCCAAAGTGAGAATGGAGGTGTTGCCTGCACCGAAAGGGTAAAGTCGGAACCCGAGCGCGAGAAGAATGGAGCATCTACCGACGAGCGCTGCAACACGAGCTTCAGAGCAAGGGTGTTAGCAACACCGTCGCTGATGATAAATGAGTTCCAACCCTTAAGGTCGTAGCGCTGATAGCCCAACTCACCATAGAAGGTGAAGTATGGATCGGGCCACTGCAGACGCTTACCGAAACCTACGGCAAGACCCATAGAGCGATAGTGCATAGTAGCACTCTGCCATACATAGTAGGCGTTATTCTGCTCCGAGATATAACCCGACACAGAGAAAGAGTTAGGTCTGCGACCACCAAGCCAAGGATCGGTGAAACTCAACGATAGAGCCTTATAGTATGTACCATTGGTCTGACCAGATATCTGCAAGCGCTGGTTCTGACCCGAAGGATATGGACGCCAAGCACCCTTCTTGAAGAAGTTACGAAGAGATAGGTTGTTAAGGGTGATACCCACAGAACCTACAAAGGTACCAGAGCCCCAACCACCAGCGATGTTAAACTGATCCGAGGCCTTCTCTTGCAATGGCCAGTTTACATCCACAAGCTCGTCGCTAACGGGCTGGATATCTGGCATAATGGCCTGCTCGTCGAAGTGACCCATACCCATAAGGGTACGCATAGTCTGCATAAGAAGTGCTCTGTTGTACAACTCACCAGGGCGCACATATAGCTCACGACGGATAACCTCGTCATCTACACGCAAATTTCCCGAAATACCTACATTGTTGATGGTAAAAGGCTTACCCTCGAAGATACGAATCTCAAGATCTAATGAGTCGGCACCCACAACAATCTCGGCAGGCTCTATCTGCGACATAAGATAGCCGTTGTTCTGATATAGCGACGATATAGAGTACTCCTCGGGGTTCATCTCCTTGCCGATACCCAGACGCTTATGCATAGACTTCTTATCGTAGACATCACCCGTGTGTATGCCGAGGAGTTCGTTAAGATACTCAGTAGAGTAAACCGAGTTACCCACCCAGTTTACATTGCGGATATAGAACTGATTACCCTCATCCACCTCGATGTCGATACCCAAAGTCTTATCATCAATGACATATATCGAGTCACGCACGATTGTAGCATTACGGTAGCCTCGCGAGTTATAGAAGTCGAGAAGAAGCTCCTTGTCGGCAGCATAGTCCTCCTCGTTGAGCTTTCTATTCTGGAAGAAGAGTATGCTCTTCTGGTGTGTCTTCTTAAAGGTGCGGCGCAAGCGCTTATCATCAAAGGCCTCGTTACCCTCGAAGTTGATGGTACCAACTCTCACCTTAGGACCACGGTCGATGACAAATGTAACATTTACACACTGCTCATAGATAGTGTCGTTGGTGATGCGCACATCGACTTCACATGTTCTGAAGCCCTTAGAGGCATAGTGCTCCTTGATTAGCTTTACATTTTTGTCGATGACATAGTCCGAAAGTTCGGTGTTACGACGAAGTTTGAGCACCTCGTCACGCAAATCCTCCTTCTTGCCCTTTGATATACCCTCGAAGTTCCATGTCAAGATGCGAGGACGCTCCTTAAGGAATATCTCAAGATCCAATGAGTCACCCTCGATGCTTGCGCCAATCTGAATATCCGAGAAGTAGCGTGGTGCCCATAGGCGGTGCATAGCATTCGAGATAAACGAACTTGGCAAATAGATAGAGTCACCCTCAATAAGACCTGCCGACTGCTTAAGGATATCGTGGTTCAGATACTTGACACCGTGGATATTGATATCACGAATGTAGTACTGCTTGCCATCTCCCTCGGTCATCACAGGTAGTGAGCGGTCGAAGTCTATCGTGTCGCTAAACCTATTGTTTGCGTCATCTCCAATACTATACCTCGTTGTTCGCTGTTGTGCCTCCACCGAGGGTATCACAGCGAATAGTGCCATAACGGCAATAAGAAGTAGTTTAATGTTTCTCATCATACATTGTTTTCTTCCGTCACTAAGCCATATCGACGCTCGCGACGGGCAAATACTTCGATAGCCTTGTCAAACTCTGCCTCTGTAAAGTCGGGCCACAACACCTCAGGGAAGTAGAACTCGGCATAAGAGGCCTGCCAGAGCAAGAAGTTACTCAAGCGACATTCTCCACTTGTGCGGATAATCATGTCGGGGTCGGGCATGTCACAAGTCATAAGAGTTGCAGCTATGCTCTTTTCGTCAATATCCTCATACGACAATTCACCCTCCTTAACTCGCTTTGCCAACTGCTGCACCGCCAAGGCTATCTCGCGGCGCGACGAGTAGTTGAAAGCAAGTACGAGTGTAAGACGCTCACCCTCGGCAGTATAGTTCTCGATGTAATCTATCATCTCAAGGACTTTTGCCGAGAAACGGGTGCGCTCGCCAATAATCTTTACCCTCACACTCTGGCTTTTAAGGTCAGTACACTCACCCATGACACTCTTGCAGAAGAGCTCCATGATGGCCTCAACCTCAGCCGCGGGGCGTCCCCAATTCTCGGTAGAGAAGGCATAAAGCGTGAGCCACTTAACACCATTACGCACCGAAGCGCGTACTGAGGCACGCACCGACTCAACACCAGCGATATGTCCCTCATATCGTGGCTTGCCCTGTTGCTTGGCCCAGCGACCATTGCCATCCATGATTATGGCAACATGTTGTGGTATGGCTCTTTTTTCACTCATAATAACTTGCAAATGTAAGCAATAAATTCACTTTTCACAACTCATAAAACTCAAAAAATCTTCGTGTGTGCGCGTATATAACACACACAACATTGATTTTCAAGTTATTACATAATAAGATGCAGAGTTCTATTTATTCAAAATTTATCTATTGTCTACCCCCCACATCATCTTCTCTCTTAACGTATCGTAGAATGTATTATTATGCGGAGTGGCTAAAATGAGACGCTCCTCGGCCAAACCAAGGGTGACAATAGCGCCATCATGCAAGATATATGTGCGGTTATCTGCCGAGAGAAAGGCCTCACCACCACGAGACATGAGGCGCAAGGTTATGGTGTTATTATCGGGAACAACAACAGGACGCATGGTGAGGTTATGTGGTGCTAATGGAGACAACACAAAACATCTGCACAATGGGTCGACAATAGGACCTCCAGCACTTAGCGAATATGCTGTAGAGCCAGTGGGTGTAGATATAACAAGACCATCGCCATGGTATGTTGCAACAGGATTACCGTTGATAAGAGTATCTATGGATATCATTGTTGCTCCATGTCGATGTATGGCAATCTCGTTGAGAGCCAAACATCTACCCTCACACGCAATATCACCATCTATACGCAGCATAGTTCTATTCTCGAAGGTTAGCTTACGCTCAACAATACGCTCGAAAAGTTCCTCTATACCCTCGCCATCATCTGCTGTGAGATAACCCAGGCGACCGCAGTTGATGCCCACCACAGGTGTTGAGTAGTCTTGAAGCTGTCCTACTGCCTCAAGCAGTGTGCCGTCACCACCATATGTAACAACCACATCATCACCCGTTAGAGGCATGGCACCAGCAAAGCGATGCTCACCCCCGATGCTTATAGATAATAGGCGCTCCATATCAGAGGCAAAATCCTCATTTATAGCGTAATCTACACCTAAGCGCAACAATACATCAAGCATTGTTCTAAGTTGCTCCACACGGTGGTTTACCTGCTTGCGTGAAAAAAGTATTATCTTCATTGTGATGGAATGAAAAAAAATCGTAACTTTGCTTTTGCAAAGATATGAAAATTATGACAAAATTAAGCGTTAATGTAAATAAGATTGCAGTTGTTCGCAACTCACGCGGTGGAAATATGCCCAATTTGCTAAAGGCATCGCTCGACATCGAGCGCTTCGGTGCCGATGGCATCACCGTACACCCACGCCCCGATGCTCGACATATTCGCTACTCGGATGTGCGTGAACTAAAGGCAAACATCACCACAGAGCTAAATGTTGAGGGTAACCCTATAGAGAGCTTCTGCCAGCTCGTTGAGGAGGTACGCCCAGCACAGGTGACTCTCGTACCCGATGCCGAGGATGCTATCACCTCGTCGGCAGGTTGGGATACCATCAAACATCGTGATTACCTACGCGCCATGGCCGAGCGTTTCCACAAGGCAGGTATACGCGTATCAATCTTCGTAGACCCTGTTGTGGAGATGGTTACAGCTGCCAAGGAGTGTGGTGCAGACCGCGTGGAGTTATACACCGAGGCCTATGCTGCAGGCTATGCCAAAGATCGTGAGGCTGCCATAGCACCCTATGTTGCAGCTGCCGAGGAGGCTCGCCGTGTAGGTTTGGGTCTTAATGCAGGCCACGACCTCAACACCGAGAATTTGCAATACTTCATCGAGCGTATTCCATGGGTTGACGAAGTATCTATAGGTCACGCACTTATCAGCGATGCTTTGTACTGGGGTTTGGAGAATACTGTGGGCATATATCAGCGTTGCATAAGCCGTGCCCACAATGGTGGAGCAGAGGAGTAATAGCGTCGTAGGTATGCCATTAAGTAACCCTATTTTTAAACATATAACACGCGTTGTCGACCGCTTGGGTGTCGAGGCATATGCCGTGGGTGGCTATGTCAGAGACTACTATCTCCATCGCCCATCTTCAGATATTGATATCGTTGTTGTGGGTAGTGGTGTTGATGTAGCCCAGGAGTTGGGTAAGGAGCTGGGTGTCAAGGTCTCAATATTCAAGACCTACGGTACGGCTATGCTCTGCTGGCATGGTATAGAGGTGGAGTTTGTGGGTGCTCGCAAGGAGAGTTATAGGCGAGATTCGCGCAACCCTATTGTTGAGCCAGGCTCACTGCAAGACGACCAGCTACGCCGCGACTTCACCATAAATGCCATGGCATGGTGTGTGAATGGTGATAGGTTTGGTGAACTTGTCGACCCTTTTGATGGCTTAGACGACCTTGAGGATTGCATAATACGCACACCTCGCGACCCCGATACCACATTCTCGGATGATCCACTACGCATGATGCGTGCCATAAGGTTTGCTACGCAACTTGGCTTCGATATTGACGACTATACCTTCGAAGGAATATGCCGTCAGGCCGAGCGTATAAACATTATCACCAAGGAGCGTATAGCCACCGAGCTTAATAAGATAATGGCATCACCCGTTCCATCCATGGGTTTCAACCTTTTACACAACTCAGGATTATTGAAATATGTACTTCCAGAGCTTGAGCGCATGACGGGTGTTGAAAGAAGAGGTAAGCATGCACATAAGGATAACTTTGAGCACACGCTCAAGGTATTGGATAATGTTGCCAGACGCAGTGACAATATATGGTTACGCTGGGCGGCACTCTTCCACGATATAGGAAAGCCTCAAACTAAAGCCTATGAGCCACACACGGGATGGACATTCCATCAACATGAGGCTGTAGGCTCTAAGATGATACCTCAACTATTCCGCCGTCTAAAGCTACCTATGAACGAGCCTATGCGCTTTGTGCAGAAGATGGTCTTTCTTCATATGCGCCCCATAGTCCTCTCGGAGGATATGGTAACAGACTCGGCAGTACGAAGACTTCTCTTCGAGGCAGGTGACGACATTGAGGAGTTGATGACACTTTGTGAGGCCGATATCACCTCGGGAATAGATAGTAAGGTACAGAGATTCCTCCATAACTTTAAGCTCGTAAGGGCCAAGATGAAGGACTTGGAGGAGCGCGATAGGGTTCGTAACTTCCAACCCCCAATATCTGGAGATATCATAATCAAGACCTACGATATTCCACCTTCGAGTGTCATTGGCGAGATTAAGGAGGTTATAAAGAATGCTATCCTTGATGGTGTGATACCCAATGACTATGACGCAGCCTATGCCCTTATGGAGGCTGAGGCAGCAAAGAGGGGGTTGATTAAAAGAGAGTAGAAAGAAAAGTTATTACGCCTCGTAGAGAAATTATTATTTTAGGGAGATTAATGAGTTTTATGGGGTGGTTAACCTATGCTCGTTGAGTTCCCTAATTTTTTTAAAAATATTAAAACATAGTGAGTTATGATGTGGATGTGGTTAGTTATGATGTTGTTATATTTGGGTGGTAATTTCTATATATTTTGGAGATTATTACAAGCCATACAGTGGGCACCTATGGGGGTACGCATCCTCTTTATTGTGTTATTTTGGCTTGCTGCCATCTCTCTCTTTGTATCCTTTGCACTGCGCAACACAGCTACCCTGCAATCTATCAACAGGGCACTCTTTAACATAGGATCCGTATGGCTTGTATTTGTTTTATACATGGTACTCACTACAGCCCTCTTCGACTTTGCCCATCTATTTTTACCTTCACTCCAAAATGGGGTGTGGTATGCCCTTATGATAACATCTGCCCTTATGATATATGGTTATATAAACTATAAAATGCCGCGCGAGGAGCGAATAACCATAGATGTGGACAAACCTATCGAGGGTGGAGAGTATCGCATGGTAGCCATAAGTGATGTTCATCTTGGTCTTGGCACCACACGAAGTGATCTTGCAAGGTATGTAGATATTATTAACAGCCATAATCCCGATGTAGTGGTTATAGTGGGAGATCTCATAGATAATAGTATTGAGCCTGTAGTAAGAGATGGTATGCTCAAGGAGTTTGAGCGCATAACAGCCAAGGATGGTATATATATGGTACCAGGCAACCATGAATATATAAGTGGTATTGATAAGTGCGTAGAGCACATAGCCACAAGTAGCATACATCTGCTACGCGATAGTGTAGTAAGGTTAAGTTCGGGAGTACAGCTCATAGGAAGAGATGATAGTTTCAAGCCTCAGCGTAGCACACTGCACTCACTCCTTAGTGTTGCCGACCCTTCACTTACAACAGTAGTTCTCGACCATCAGCCAAAATCAATCTCTGAGAGCGAGAAACACCTTGTTGATATCCACATATCGGGACATACACATCGTGGCCAGGTATGGCCTCTAAATTGGATTACAGACATTATGTTTGAGCAGAGTCACGGTTATCGCAAATGGAGTAATACGCATGTCTTCGTATCTTCGGGACTATCACTATGGGGACCACCCTTTCGTATAGGCACAAGGAGTGAACTTTTGGTAATAGATATTAAATAGTATATGGTAATGGGGGATGTCATCATGGTGTTGAACTCCCCCATTTTCGCATAAGTTCCCAACAACTCTTTTTTATTTTTTATACTATATATAAATATTAATAAAAATCTAAAAATAATAATAGCTGTTGACAATGTCAATAAAGTTGAGAGACTTCTAACTATCAACATTATTTATTATTTTTGTTTATAATTTTATATATTTAAATATTTGGAAATTAATAAATTATATTGTTGTTGACATTATGAACAAATGGGTTATTAACATATTAATATATGATGAAATATTAACATGTGAGGTTGATAAGGAGGTAAAATAGGGTTGAAAAGATTGTTGTAAAAATGTAGTCTAAATATTTGGAAATTGAGGGTGGCCGTATATACAACAGCCACCCTCAATTTTGCAAATTTTTTTATTGATATTTTGCCAACAATTACTAACAACGAAATTAACACTCCGCAGGTAACTTATCAACAACCTTAGCGGCAATCTCGGAATAGTACTCCTCAACACGCGAATCGAACCCTGTGGCTGGTCGCCCCTCATCGCTACCCTCCATGATAGATTGAATGATGGGAACCTCACCCAAGATATCAACACCAACCTCCTCGGCATAGCGCTTAGCTCCTCCCTTACCAAAGATGTAGTAACGGTTGTTGGGCAACTCTTCAGGAGTAAACCAAGCCATATTCTCAACAACACCCAAAATAGGAATGTTAACCTGCTCATGACGGAACATCTCAACACCACGCACAACATCGGCAACAGCAACCTGTTGAGGTGTTGATACAATAACAGCACCCGATATTTTAATCTCATTGATAATAGAGAGGTGAATATCACCTGTTCCAGGAGGAAGGTCTATAAGCAAGTAGTCGAGCTTACCCCACATAGTCTGGTGAACAAGCTGATGTAGGGCATTCACGGCCATACCACCACGCCACATAAGCGCATCGGTAGGACGAATAAAGAAGCCAATAGATTGTATCTTGATACCCAATGCCTGTGCGGGGATGATGAATTGATTACCATCATCATCAACATCCGCCTCGGGAACATAACCCTCAATACCAAACATCTTAGTCTGCGATGGACCATATATATCAGCATCGAGAATACCCACATTATAGCCTCTCTGGCGTAGTGCTACGGCGAGGTTTGCCGTAACAGTAGACTTACCTACACCACCCTTACCCGATGCTACGGCAATGATGCGACATATATCATTAGTGGTTGTAGGTTGCTCGCGGCGGCGTGGCTTGGGAGCTGCCTCTCGAATGATAACAAGGGTCTCCTTATCGGGGAAGTTCTCGTTCATAAGTTGCTCTACACTCCTCTTTATCTTCTGAGCAAAGGGGTCACGAGCCTTCTGAAAGCGTAGGGTGATGGCTATATTACCATCCTCACCCATATCTGCACGATCCACAAAACCGCTATCTACAATATTCTGCTCGGTCTCGGGGTGGATAATGCGGCGTAATAACGCCTCTAATTGTTCGTTCATAACTAAATGTATATTCTATAGATTAAGTCTTATATTTCCAGGCATAACGCATTGTATGCCACTATTTGTAAACATGAAAAGTCTATCCCTCAATATATTGATAATATCCTCGCCATAGAGTGTTGGGTCTACGCCCCACGACTTGGCAAAGAATCCCATGTTGGAGTACAAAAACTCATCAAAAGGTGTGAGCATCGAGTTAAATTCATACAACACAAAGTTGTCTATAACATCTGCCATATCGGCAGCCATGAGTATGGCATCGCTCAAACCTCCTACAGCATCGACAAGACCATTCTGCACAGCCTCACTACCACTCCATATTCTACCCTCAGCAAGGCTATTTACCTTATCTATACTCATGTTACGACCCTCGGCAACATGGCTAGTAAAAGTGTCATACACACTATCTACACCCTCGTTGATTATCTCCCTCTGTCGAGGTGTTAGAGGAGCTACCATGCTTATGCCATTAGCCATAGGTGAGCTACCCGCGCTATCGAATGTTATGCCGAGGTGTTTTTTTAGCGTGTTCTCAAAGTTGAATATCACACCAAAGACACCTATCGAACCTGTCATAGTAAGACGATTGGTGAATATGAAGTCGGCAGGAACAGATATGTAGTAACCACCACTCGCTGCCGAGCTACCCATGGATACCACCACAGGCTTACTCTGTTGTAGAAGTGTCATCTCGTGCCATATAACCTCCGAGGCAAGAGATGATCCTCCTGGTGAGTTAACTCTGAGTACCACAGCCTTGGTGTTATCATCGAGGCGTAGTTGTCTAAGTTGAGCAGCAAGCATAGAGCCATGCACATAGTTATCAACAAGCATATTACCATCAATAATCTCACCATTGGCATATACCACAGCTATGAGAGGTGTGCCTGCAGGTGTGGGATAGTTATCGCTACCCTCCACAAATGGAACATACTGCCAACCACTATTCACTATGGCCGAGTATCTACCAAGTGGCATCATATTTATAGTGTTAACATCGTTGGTATCTACACCCTGACTCTTGAAGTAGTTAAACATGGCATCTTCATACCCTATCTCATCTATAAGATTTGCCTCAAGAGCCTCCTCGGCATAGAATATATCGAGATTCTTAGCCCAGCTCTTTAATCTCTCTGGGTCTATGTTACGGCTTTGAGCAACATCGTTGACTATGACATCCCACATGGAGTCGGCAAGCGAGGTCATCTGTTCGCGATTGTCCTTCGACATAGCCGTAAGTATGAAGGGCTCTGCCCCACTCTTATACTTGCAGTTCGAAGGCTTGATAACCTCCACTTGTGCATCTATCTTGTCTATCAAAGACTTGTAGAACATCAAGTTAAAACCTATACCTTGCCACTCCAACGAACCCTCCTTCTGTAGGATAACATGGTCGGCAACCGAGGCTAAGTAGTATTCGCCCTGCATATATATGTCGTCATAGGCAACAACAAATTTACCCGATAGTTTGAATCGCTCTATAGCTCTGCGTAACTCCTCTATAGTTGCGGCATCTACTATACCTGGTCCATTCAACCTTATGCAAAGACCCTTGATATTTTCGTCAATAACAGCGTTCTCGATGGCCGAAAGAGCATGTATTAGTGGTAATGGCTCCGATATAGCCAATGTTGTTGGGTCTAAATAGCTTAGAGGTGATACTAATGGAGCATCAATAATATCCTCAGCAAAGTCGATGCATAACACTGTTTGTGGCTCCACCTTCTCCTGTTCAATATCCATGTTTAATAGTGAAAAGTAGCTGGTGCCATATATCATGAATATTACAATGATGACAACCATGCAGCTGCCACAGGCCGCCATTGTTGCACCAAAAATCTTCCAAAAGTTCATAATACTACAGTTTAGATACTAATTACGCAAAGGTACGAAAAAATTGGTAATATGATATAATTATTTTCATTTATGCCTACATGATGTTGAAACACAAGAGATACTTCTCATAGTCTCTGCTTAGCAAAGAACTTGTCTGGGAAAGACTCTTTCACTCTTAACGCACAAAATTTACAAAAATTACTCCTCTCTGTGTAATACTTTTCAACTTATATATCTTAGTTTTCAGAAATTATTAGTAACTTTGTGCGTTTAATATATATACGGTATTGAGCATAAAACATAGTAAACTTTAGGCAAACAATATTACATCATATGATACAGAAGATAGAACAACTTTTACAAGAGATTGAGGCCTTTCAGCCAGCTACAGCTGCCGATGTTGAGGCCTTCCGCATCAAGATACTTGGTAAGAAGGGAGAGCTCGGTATCCTTATGGAGGAGTTCAAGAGCGTACCTTCAGAGCAGAAGCGTGAGTTAGGTCAGCGCCTCAACCACCTCAAGAATGTTGCCACCGAGCGTATCAACACCCTCAAGGAGGAGTTGCAGAATGCTGCGGCGATGAACGCCTCGAAGATCGACGATATGACGCGTCCCGGTACATCGGAGCCTGTGGGCTCACGCCACCCTATCTCTATAGTTAAGAATGAGATTGTTAGCATCTTCTCGCGTCTTGGCTATACTGTAGCTGATGGTCCTGAGATTGAGGATGACTGGCATGTATTCTCGGCGCTCAACTTCCCACCCGAGCACCCAGCACGCGATATGCAGGATACATTCTTCATCGAGCAGAACCCCGATGTGGTACTCCGTACTCACACCTCATCTATTCAGGTGCGTACCATGGAGCGTCAGAAGCCACCTATCCGTGTTATCTGCCCTGGTCGTGTATTCCGTAACGAGGCTATCTCGTATCGTGCACACTGCATCTTCCACCAGATAGAGGGTCTTTATATCGACCGCAATGTGTCATTTGCTGATATGAAGCAGTCGTTGCTATACTTCGCTAAGGAGCTCTTTGGCGAGCAGGCTCAGATTCGTATGCGTCCATCATACTTCCCATTCACCGAGCCATCTGCTGAGGTTGATGTATCGTGCTCAATCTGCGGTGGTAAGGGCTGTGGCGTATGTAAGGGTACTGGTTGGTTGGAGATTATGGGTTGCGGTATGGTTGATCCTAATGTCCTTATCTCGAACAATATTGATCCTAACGAGTTCTCAGGCTTCGCCTTTGGTATGGGTATTGAGCGTATTGCAATGCTCAAGTATGGAGTAGGTGATCTTCGCCTATACTTCGAGAATGATGTGCGCTTCCTCAATCAGTTTGACTCGGCACTCTAATAAGAGTGCTAAGTCATCTTAGAGGGATGACACCCCCTTAAGCTATTGTTAACACTTTATATGGTGGTTGATGTTCCACCCACGATGGACCATTTTGAATCGTACTCGTTATATAGTAGCTACACTATGCATGCTCCTGTCTACCATCACGCTATGGGCACAGGAGTCGTCGCATCGTGGAGTTGAGGCTACCATATATGAGGGTGTGCCCGATTCGCTTAGGCGCACCTATCGTCATAGCGAGGCGGTGCTGCGCTTGGCCATACATCGCGATACTACGGCGGCACGAGCCATATGGCAAGAGATTATTGAGAAGGATGGTGACTATGCCCCTGCGCTATACCATCTGAGTCTCACCTCGCGCACAAATAGCTCCGAGGCTTTGGAGTATGCTCGTCGTGCCTATGTTGCTGACTCCACAAATAAGTGGTATGTGCAGAACTATGGCACAAAACTCTTCTCGTCGTCTAACTATGACGAGGCTTTGCCCGTATATCGTCGTCTTCTAAAACTCGACAAGCAAGATATATCCGTATATTATAGTCTTGCGCATCTCTATCGCATCAAACAGATGCACTACTCGGCAATATCTATTCTTGACTCGGCAGATATGCGCCTTGGTCGTAACTCCCACACCTCGGCTCTCAAGCAGCGTCTCTTATTTGAGACACGACAGTATGATAGGGCTATTGAAGAGGGTAGACGCACCATTATGGAGATACCATACGATATTGATGCCCATGTATCCCTTGCCTATGCTTATGAGGCCTCGGGGCGTGATAGTATGGCTTTGCAGACTCTTGAGCAGGCCTTGGCTATAGACTCCACCTCGGTAAGCACTCTTGAGATGCTATCATCGTGGCATGCGCGTCGCGGTAATGTGCAGCAGATGCTCGAATACGATGCACAGCTCTTTGCCTCGGATGATATGCCCGTAGAGGAGAAGTTACTCTATCTATCCTCATACACTGGCGACACGCAGTTCTACATCTCCAACTTTGTTGGTGTGGGCCGACTCATAAATACTCTTGCTCTGCGCTACCCTACTAATCGTGATGTCATAGAATTCTATGCCATGCACCTTCTTGTTGCTGGTGATAAGCAGCAAGCCCTTGACTATTTGCGTCGTCATCTTCAGGATGATGGTGTACGGGCTGTTGACTATATGTCGGTAATGCAACTCGAGTTGCAGCTCAATGCCCAAGAGGCCCTTAATGAGGATATCGCTGAGGCTTTAAGACGCTATCCTAATGACTTTGCTATTATCTCATTTGTGGGATATATCTATGTGGAGAAGGGTCTTTGGAGTGAGGCTATAGCTATGTTCAAAGAGTCGATTGATGTAGCCCAGAACGATGAGCAGATAAGCTCTGCATGGGGTTACATTGGAGATACCTATCATGAGGCAGGTAACGACAAAAGGGCCTTTGCGGCCTATGACAAGGCGTTGCGATATAATAGTGATAATATGCTTGTGTTGAACAACTATGCCTACTTCCTTTCGCTTACTGGTCGTAATCTTGAGCGTGCTCTAACAATGTCGCAGCGAGCTTTGTATCTCGCTCCCGATAACTACTCATACATTGATACTCACGCATGGGTGCTCCACTGTTTAGGCCGTGACGACGAGGCTAAGGTTCTTATGCGTCAGGCTCTATCGTTAAGTTCGCAGCGCGACCCCGATATCTTGGCTCACTATGGTGATATACTATGGGCCTTGGGTGAGCACTTCTTGGCCGAAACCTATTGGGAGAAGGCTGTTGATAATGGCTATGATGCAGAACTTATGGAGGAGCATCGCGCCAAACTTACGAAATGATAAACCGTCATATTGCAATGATACGAAAGGCATCTATTATACTCACTACCCTACTCTTCATGCTCCTTATGTTGCCTACGGAGGCCTCGGCGCAGCGTCGCTCATCGGAGGTTGAGGCTCAGCGTAAGCGTACCGAGGAGTTGAAGAAAGACCTCGATAAGTCGAAGAAGAAGGTTGAGAATCTCAAGCGCGAGAAGAGCTCTGCCTCGAAGCGTGTTACGGAGCTCAACCAACAGATAAACCTGCGTACCTCGCTAATCTCGGAAACGGAGTACGAGCGTGAACTTGTAACATCTGATATTGAGGCTCTTGAGTTAGCCATCGACTCCCTTGAGAGGGACTACGAGAGGTGTTGCGAGAACTATGCCGAGATGGTGCGTCATGCCTATCGTCTTCAAGAGCGTAATAGCTATACCACATATCTACTATCTTCAACCTCGTATGGTGAGTTTACCCGTCGTATGAGCGATGTTGAGCGCTTTGCTGAGCAGTATAAGGAGGTTGCTAATATTGCGCGTATCAAGCATGAGGAGCTATCTTTTGCGCGCTATAGTCTTGATGTTCGCCGTGTGGAGCTCGACTCTATATCTGCATCGTTGGATGCCGAGCGCCAGGAGTTAAAGAGCGATAAGGCAGAGGCTCAGGGTGCCTACGAGAAGCTATCTAAGCAGGAGAAGGCTGCCCTTAAGGAGCAGCAGCAGCAGCAGCAACTATATAACGAGGCTGATGAGCGTCTCAAGCGTATCCTTGCTGAGAATACCGTAGGTAGTAACTTCTCATCGAACACACGAGGCTTAAAGCTACCTATCGAAGGTGGTAAGATACGACCTTTGCAGCCTAATATGGCCGAGATTAGTGGCCGTAGAGGCTCTGCCGTGCGCTGTGTTGAGGCGGGCACTGTGGGTGAGATTACTCGCTCGCGTGGCGACCACTATATCGTTAAGATTGCACATGGTAAGGATTTCTTCACTGTATATACGCATGTAAGTAAGGTTTGCGTGAGTGTTGGTCAGAAGGTTGAGGCTAACCAGCAGATTGGTACTGCGGGAGTCTTTGTCGACTACGATGGTAGCGAGCGCTCGTTCATACAGTTTATGGTGCATAATCACCGTACTGGAGAGATGGAGTCGGTGATGAAGTTCTTCAGCAAATAATCTCTATCATAGATCTTTACAGTTATGATACATTTCTATAACCAAGATTGTAAATACTTGCCAGTAAATCGCTTAGTCTTGCGTAGATGGATCACTGAGACCATCCGTCGTGAGGGCTATAGCGTGGGTGAGATTAACTATATATTCTGCTCGTCGGAGTATCATCGCCAGATGAATAGAGACTTCCTCGGCCACGACTACTATACCGATGTCATCACCTTTGAGGATCGCGCAAGTAGGGTAGAGGAGGGTGTTGTTGCTGGTGAGGTATATATTGATGTTGCCACCGTTGAGGATAATGCTGATATATACCACTCGTTACCCGTAAATGAGATGCGTCGTGTGATTATACATGGAGCACTTCACCTCTGCGGTCACCTTGATAAGTCGCCTACAGCGGCCAAGAATATGCGCCGCTTGGAGAATCGCTACCTCAAACTTTTGCGCGAGGAGATGCTATGATACTGAAGTACGATGTTGTAGTCATTGGTGCTGGCCATGCTGGCTGTGAGGCTGCCTCGGCAGCTGCGCGTCTTGGCTCACGCACGCTACTTATTACCATAGATATGGAGAAGATTGCCTCCATGTCGTGCAATCCTGCGGTTGGCGGTGTAGCTAAAGGTCAGATTGTTAGAGAGATAGATGCTCTTGGTGGCATGATGGGCCGTGTTACCGATGGCTCGGCTATCCAGTTCCGTATGCTCAATCGCTCGAAGGGTGCTGCCATGTGGAGCCCTCGTGCCCAGTGTGATAAGGCGGAGTTTTCGCGTTTGTGGCGTCGTACGCTGGAAAATACCCAAAATCTCTATCTGTGGCAAGATTCTGTTGTGGATATACTCATAGACCATGAGGGTGAGAAACCGCGTGTAAAGGGCGTTAAAACGCGAATGGGCGTGGTTATAGAGTGCGATAGGGTAGTGCTTACCGCTGGTACATTCCTCGATGGCGTTATGCATTGTGGTGACGCATCGGCTGAGGGTGGTAGAGCTGGTGATCAGGCCTCGCATGGTATTACTCAGCGCCTCGTGGAACTCGGCTTTGAGACGGGGCGTATGAAGACAGGTACTCCCGCGCGCCTTGATGCTCGTACCATTAACTTTGAGGTTTTGGAGGAGCAGCCAGGTGATGAGGTGCCTTCTAAATTTTCATATGATGTTGATACAGAGGTTGTTAAGCATCAGTTACCATGCTTTATGGTATATACATCGGAGCGTGTTCACGATATTTTGCGTACGGGTTTCGATCGTTCGCCACTCTTCAATGGTACCATCTCAGGTATAGGTCCTCGCTACTGTCCAAGTATCGAGGATAAGCTTCGCACCTTTGCAGATAAGAGCCAGCATCAGCTGTTCCTTGAGCCCGAAGGTCGCAATACCAATGAGTACTATCTCAATGGATTCTCATCATCTCTACCGTACGAGGTGCAACTGGAGGCATTGCGCACTATAGTAGGTCTCGAGAATGTGCATGTCTATCGTCCAGGTTATGCCATAGAGTACGACTACTTCCCACCTACACAACTCAACCACTCGTTGGAGACTAAGCTCGTTGAGGGTCTCTACTTTGCTGGTCAGGTTAATGGAACAACCGGATATGAGGAGGCGGCAGCGCAAGGCCTTATGGCGGGTATTAATGCCCACTTGTCTTTGCATGGCGAGTCACCTTTGGTGCTAGCTCGTGACGAGGCGTATATAGGTGTGCTTATCGACGATCTTGTGACTAAGGGTGTCGACGAGCCATATCGTATGTTTACCTCGCGTGCGGAGTATCGTATCCTTCTTCGACAGGATAATGCCGACCAGCGATTGACTCCACTTGGCTATAAAATTGGTCTTGTAGGCGAGGATAAATACCAAACTTTGCTCAAAAAAAATCACGCCATAGAATCGCTTATTTCCTTCCTTCGTGGCTATACGGTCAGAATATCGGAAATTGACAGCTATTTAATTTCTGTTGGTGAGGAGCCTTTGACACAGGGACGAAAGCTCTATGATATAGTTTTGAGAAGCGGAGTTACGCTCAATGGTCTTATTGGAGTAGTACCCAAACTCTCAAAATTTGTCAAGGCTAATGATATTTCGTCTGTAGTCATAGAGCAGGTGGAGATTCAAATTAAGTATCGTGGCTATATTGAGCGTGAGCGTTACTTTGCTGATAAGATGCATCGTCTCGAAAGTATTGCCATCCCAGATAACTTCGATTATAATACAATGAACTCATTGACTATTGAGGCCCGCCAAAAGTTGAGTCGTATCAGACCTCAAACTATTGGTCAGGCAAGCAGAATACCTGGTGTGTCGCCCGCGGATATCAATGTTTTATTGGTAAAGTTTGGACGATAGTAGTAGGGTAGACGCTCCAATTTTTTGTTATATTATATAAGGTGTTCCACGTGGAGCACCTTTTTTTGTTTAGTTTTTTGGCGTCTCTAACTCTTTATTTATTGTGAGATAATGTAATTTATAGTTAGTTGATAGGTGTTACTGATGTATAAAATATGAGTTCTGTCATGCTCTATTATTGACAGAATGTCATATCTTATTATTTTATCAACATCTTTTCTTCTTCTTAAAATCTCTTTAAACATAAAAATCCCCGAGTAGATTCTACTCGGGGATGTGTTTGATGCGTCGCCCATGCGTCGCCATCACAAGAGATATTACATTACCTCAACATTCCAGTTGTGGATATCCTCAACACGGCCATACTGGATGCCCTGAAGGTGATCGTACATCTTCTTGCAAGTCTCACCTACCTTCATGCCGAAGTCGTAGGTTACGCCATTGTCAAGGTCGTAGAGGGCACCGATTGGTGAGATAACAGCTGCAGTACCGCAAGCACCAGCCTCCTCGAATGTAGCGAGCTCCTCAACAGGAATATCACGCTCCTCAACAGTAAGACCAAGGTCAGCAGCAATCTGACGAAGGCTCTTGTTGGTGATTGAAGGAAGGATAGATGATGACTTAGGTGTCACATAAGTGTTGTTCTTGATACCGAAGAAGTTTGCAGCGCCAAACTCCTCAACCTTAGTGTGGGTTGCAGCGTCAAGATAGAGAACATTTGAGAAGCCCTTAGTGTGAGCTGCCTCAAGTGACCAGATTGATGAAGCATAGTTACCACCAACCTTTACATCACCTGTTCCACGTGGAGCAGCACGGTCCTGATCGCGCATGATGAGGGCCTTGATAGCTGACATACCACCCTTGAAGTATGGACCTACAGGTGCACAGAAGATGATGAGGTCAGCCTCGTCTACAGCGCGTACGCCCAAGCAAGGCTTAGTACCGAGAAGGGTAGGACGCAAGTAGAGTGATGCGCCTGTCTCATAAGGAGGAATGAAGTCTGCATTGCGACGAACGCACTCAACGCAACCCTCAACGAACTGCTCAACAGTTGGAGCTGGCAAGCAGAGACGGTTAGCTGAGTTGATCATACGCTTAGCGTTCTCATCTGGACGGAACAAACGAACCTTGCCATCAACGCCACGGAAGGCCTTCAAGCCCTCGAAGATCTCAAGACCATAGTGCAAGCAAGCTGCAGACATGTGCATCTTGATGTACTCGTCGTCTGTTACCTCCATCTGCTGCCACTGGCCGTTTGCGTAGTGGTAGCGAACATTGAAAGCGGTCTTGTAATACGCAAAACCAAGCTCTCCCCATTTAATGTTTTCCATAGTTTAGCTAAAAGTTTAAGTGTGTATTTGTGTGTATTTTAGGTTGTTTTATACGCCTAATACATTAATAATCAATTATTTATTATCCAATCATGGCTCCCGACATGGTCTTGTCTTCGGGCTGTACCAACACCAAGCGACCCAAGGCATCCTCGGCCATGAGAATCATGCCTCGTGACTCGATACCCTTAATCTCGCGTGGTGCGAGGTTAGCCAATACAAGCACCTGACGACCCACCAACTGCTCTGGTGTGTAGTACTCGGCAATGCCCGAAACGATAGTTCGCTTGTCTATACCTGTGTCGATGCTGAGCTTGAGTAGCTTCTTTGTCTTAGCCACCTTCTCAGCTGCAAGGATTGTCGATACGCGAATATCCATCTTCTGGAAGTCTTCGAACGATACCTCAGCCTTCTGCTCGGTGATATTCTGTGCAGCCTCAGCGGCGAGCTTTGCCTTGCGCGATGCATCGAGCTTGTCGAGCTGTGCCTGGATTACATCATCCTCGATCTTCTCGAAGAGAAGCACTGCCTCGCCAATAGTGTGGCCTGCCTGCATAAGCTCCATAGAGCCGAGCTGCTCCCAACCGAACTTCTCTGTAGCGAGCATCTTGAGCATCTTCTCTGCCGAGAATGGCATGAATGGCTCGATGGCAATAGCTGTGTTGGCAGTAATCTGAAGTGCTATGTTGAGAATGGTCTTCACGCGCTCAGGGTCGGTCTTAACAACCTTCCATGGCTCCGTGTCGGCAAGATACTTGTTACCGATGCGTGCGTATGCCATAGCATCCTTAAGAGCCTCACGGAAGTGGTAGTGTTCGATATTGCGCTCCAATGAGCCCTTAATCTTCTGCAACTCCTCGATGGTAGCCTCGTCATACTCTGTAAGCTCGCCACGCTCTGGAATAACGCCGTCGTAGTACTTCTTGGTGAGTACCAACGCACGGTTTACGAAGTTGCCGAGTACTGCCACAAGCTCTGAGTTGTTGCGAGCCTGGAAGTCCTTCCATGTGAAGTCGTTGTCCTTGGTCTCAGGAGCATTGGCGCACAACACATAGCGTAATACATCCTCCTTGCCTGGGAACTCGTCGAGGTACTCGTGGAGCCATACTGCCCAGTTCTGTGATGTCGATATCTTGTCACCCTCGAGGTTAAGGAACTCGTTAGCAGGCACATTCTCTGGGAGTATGTAGCCACCGTGAGCCTTAAGCATAGATGGGAATACTATACAGTGGAATACGATGTTGTCCTTGCCAATGAAGTGTACCATCTTGGTATCCTCCGACTTCCAATACTTCTCCCAGTCTGGTGTAAGGTCTTTAGTAGCAGAGATATAGCCAATAGGAGCGTCGAACCACACATACAAAACCTTACCGTCAGCACCCTCTACAGGTACAGGAATACCCCAGTCGAGGTCACGGCTTACGGCACGAGGCTGAAGACCGAGGTCGAGCCAGCTCTTGCACTGACCATATACATTAGATTTCCACTCCTTGTGACCCTCCAAGATCCACTCACGCAAGAAGCCCTCATACTTGTCCAAAGGCAAATACCAGTGCTTGGTCTCGCGCTTCACGGGTACAGCACCCGATACTGCACTCTTAGGGTTGATAAGCTCATCAGGAGAGAGTGTAGAGCCGCACTTCTCACACTGGTCGCCATAGGCCTTCTCGTTCTGGCAACGAGGACATGTACCCACGATATAGCGGTCAGCGAGGAATGTCTTAGCCTCCTCGTCGTAATACTGCATAGATGTCTGCTCGATGAACTTACCCTCGTCGTAGAGCTTGCGGAAGAACTCCGAGGCTGTCACACGGTGTGTGGGCGACGATGTACGCGAGTAGATGTCGAACGACATGCCGAGACGGCGGAACGACTTCTCGATAATCTCGTGGTAGCGGTCAACAACCTGCTGGGGTGTGATACCCTCCTTGCGGGCCTTAATAGTGATGGGCACACCGTGCTCATCGCTACCGCATACAGATATAACATCGTGACCCTTTAGACGAAGATAACGGGTGTAGATGTCCGAGGGCACATATACGCCTGCAAGGTGGCCGATGTGTACAGGACCATTGGCGTAGGGTAGTGCCGAGGTGATAAGATAACGCTTATACTCTTTACTCACTGTTGACAAATTTATATAATTACAATACTAAATCGACATTAAATCGCTGATGCTTGGGATGTAAGCATACCCTATGCTACGCATCAGCGCATAATACGAAACAAAGATAATCAAAAAAAGTGAAATCGCAATATTTCTTCGGGGGTAAATATAGCCTCAATGCTATAAATTTGTGGTGCCAAATATATCTATGGCGTGGTACATATAGAACGAGGAGTGCTCAACAAATCTGCTGAACACTCCTCCTATCATCTTAACTACACACTATAGATTACCTAGACGCTTGTTTGTCTTGCGTATAATCTTCATTGTTGACTTATCCTCAACAAATATCGAATTTAGACCCTGCTGCTCCTGTGCTGGGTCGCCAGTGTAGTCGTCGCCCTTAGCCCAGTACTCGTGGTCCTCAACATTTGTCTGGGCATATCCTCCCCAGCTCCAGAAGTTACAGCCAGCAAAGACACCGCCCTCCTTTTTAGACTCTACTATAAGGTTGAAGACAAAGGTGTAGTACTCGTCACGACATGTTACGGGGCTACCCTTGTGGAAGTCCATATTGTCGCGAGGCATGCCGAACTCCTCAACAACAACTGGTTTCTGAATCTTCTCGCCAAGCTCAAGGTGCATATTTATATACTCCTCGGTATTCTCGCACGACTTAGCGAGGTCCTCGCGCATGGCATCGCCACGCATCCACTTCCAGTTGTAGGGCCATACATGGCAGTTGATGTACGAAATCTCGGGTATGGCGTGTATGCGCTCGCAGAGATCCATGTCCCACTCGCAGCCATAGTAACCCTCCGAGCCTGTTGATATCATATGGTTGGGGTCGAGCTCACGGATAAGCTTTGCCGATGTTGTAATCCACTCGGCGAAGGCCTCTTGGTTGTTAACCTCCTTGCTGCTGAAGGCGCGTGGCTCGTTAGATATTTGCCAAGAGAAGATCGCTGGGTCATCAATATACTTAACTCCTGTATATCGGTTTGTGCGTGATACTATGTAGCGCACATGGTCATAGAATATCTCCTTAGCACGCTCGTTGCGAACGAACTCTCCGGCAAAGGCGTTGTACGAGAACCAGCCGTCGACACGAGGTACAAGCACAGGTGTGTTGTTAGCCCATGCTACATACTGTGTGTAGCCACCGCTCCACTCCCAGGCGTTGTTGAAGTATAGCACGGCTGTCATGTTACGCTTGCCAAGCTCCATCATCAAAAAGTCGAGACCCTGGAGTACATCATCGTTGTACACACCTGGCTCGGTCTGTAGGTTGGGCTCAATCTTTCCCAAAAGGCCATTCTCGCCCTCACCGCCAATGAGTATGCGGAGGTTGTCAATGCCGTTAGCCTTCATAAAGTCGAGCTCCTTAATAAGACGCTCGCGGTTGCCACCCTCACCCTCAGAGCCGAGTATTGCGCCATACCAGAAGTTGGTGCCTACGAAGTAGTAGGGCTTGCCGTTGCGCATAAACTGACCATCCTTAACAGTGATTATGCCCTGCTGCTTGGGCGACTTCGCCGATGTTGTTGGTAGGCAAACAATCATGGCGAGAAGCGAAAAAAGAATCGTTGTAAATACTCTCTTCATGGACTTATCTAATGTTTGTTAATAATCTATCGGTAGCAAAGATACAACAAAGAAATGAAAGTGAGGTGCTAAATGGTCAAAGAATCTTTCGTGCTACGATTTAAATAGTAACGAAGTTATATATTTTATGCTTGTAATGCTTGGATGTCATCCTGAGCGCAGCGTAGTCGAAGAATCTCCTTGAAGCCGACAAGCAACAATCTGTCGACAGCGTGTAATCGTATATGAAATTTTTGAGTTCCTCTTCGTTGCTACGCCTCGGCATAACAAGAAATCTTGTTCTACTCACAGCTCAATCTCAACGCTCGCTAAAGTTCAGAATAACATTTTAGACTAATAATATACACTTATACACTGCACGCCTAAAGCATGTAATTCCAAATAGTAAATTGTAACTGTGAATATTTCGCAGTATTTTTAGCAAGAGTAAAAGAAATTTCCTATATTTGTAGTAGCATTGCCTATGGCTCTGCCATGTAGTGCCGTATATGTTTGTATAAATTCTAACCCTAATACTTAATCTCATGAGTAATTTAAAGCAAAGTAAAAGATTGTATGATACAGTGTACATCTTGTATTTCATTAATTTTGTTCTCAATGCTCTGGCTTTTGTAATCTATTTTATAATTTGGGGAGTTAATCGTGGCTCATACCTTGACCTCATTTTGGTATTTCTTGGTGTTTCGTTTTATATTTTATGTTGGTGGTTAGCAAAAAATGCAGCATATTCAATCTATAAAAATTCAAAGCGACTTGTTGAACTCGAAGAGTTATTAGCTCAGCACAATATAGAGTTTCCCAAAGCACCAGAGCCTCAATGTGTCACTCCAGTAGTAGAGAGCGTGGCGGATGTCGCTACTGTAAATAGCGAGGATACTATCATTAATCCTGGAAATGAAGAGGATAAAGGTGTGGCGGACGCTGCTGCTGCGCACAACGAAGCTGATGACATTGAGCTCAAGAATGAGGAATCTGAGGAGGAAGCGCCTAATGAGGAGGAGTTGGTAAGCATTGATGAACTGATAGATGAGGCCACAAAGAGAGAGGTTGTAGTTCTTCTGTCTGCGGGTCGTGAAATGAAGGCGTTGCTGTTGATGGTAAATGCAGGAATTCAGATGGATGTTGCTGCGAGATATATCGATAATCTGAAGTCTAAGTAAATACAATACTCGAGTGAAGGAGAGGTTGTCTAACAATTTTTGTTGACAGCCTCTTTTTTTGTTTATTATTTGCTAATTTTTCAAAAAAAGAGACTGCCGACCCAAGATCGGCAGTCCACGGACACAAACAATTATTAACTTTTTACACTACTAATTCAACTTTTACACAAACTTTTATTCTCTGTTTTTAAATGTTAATACTAATTTTCTGTTATCTATTCTTAAATATTCTCTTAAAATTTCTAAACAAACGCTCACTATTGCACTCTCGCCATCTTTTGGCCGCTGTGTTTTTAGCCTTTTTCATTTGTTTTCGATGCAAATATAAAGCGAAAAAATCAATAATGCAAATCAAAAATATTTATCAATATATAAGTTTCGCTTATAGTTTATAGAATAACAATGCCCATTGTATATTATTTCGTTTTATTTTGACCACATCACAATAGACCCATATTCGAAGCGTTGCCCCATTCTAATTGTATTGTGGGTTATAGTGCGTAGCGGATGGGTGTTTTGTTGCCATTTGCGGAATTATCGTGGGTGGCGAGCATTATTTTTATAAAAAATTTTGTCATTATTGATATTTTTTATACATTTGCATCAATTGGAAAAAAGTGAACTTAAAAATGCCGAAGGTACAAGAGAAATACGAGTATCTGCGTAAGCCCGAATGGCTCAAGATTAGCCTAAGGAGTACAGCAAATACGGCAGAGGTCGAGCAAATCGTCGAGGGCCGTTGTCTACATACTATATGTAGCAGTGGAATGTGTCCCAATAAGGCGGAGTGCTGGAGTCGCCGTACTGCAACCTTTATGATTTTGGGTGACATATGTACTCGTAATTGTCGTTTCTGTGCTACAGCTACCGGCCGTCCCCTGCCACCCGATGAGCAGGAACCCGATAAGGTTGCCGAGAGCGTGAAGCAGATGGGCCTGAAGCATGTTGTTATTACGTCGGTAACGCGTGACGACCTCGAAGATCATGGTGCAGCTATCTGGGCGCGCACAGTAGAGGCGGTGCGACGCGAGAATCCCGACTCAACAATAGAGCTCCTTATTTCCGACATGGATGCTCGCCCCGAGCTTTTAGACACGGTGCTGGCATCGCGTCCCGACATTGTGGGACACAACATCGAAACCGTCGAGCGACTAACTCCCGAGGTGCGTTCAAGAGCAAAGTATCGCACATCGTTGGCAACACTTAAGCATATTGCCGATAGTGGAGCTGTTGCGAAGAGCGGCCTGATGGTCGGATTGGGCGAGAGCGAAGAGGAGATTCTCCAGACCTTGCGTGATTTGCGCGAGGTGGGAGTATCCATTGTCACTCTCGGTCAATATCTTCGTCCGACAAAGGAGCACTATCCTGTAAAGGCGTATATCACTCCCGAAAAGTTCGAAGAGTACCGACTCAAGGCTCTCGAGATGGGTTTCAGCTACTGCGCGAGTGCACCCTTGGTGCGTTCGTCGTATTTGGCAGATGCCGCACTTGAAGCTGTGAGAAAGGTATGCAAAAAGTAGAAGTCAGAGATTTACAGAGTATGGCGTATGGCGAGTGCTGGGAGTTGCAGCGTTCGCTATTCGACGCGTTGTGTGCTAAGAAGCTTGCCAAGAGTTTCAACGAGGATGAGCCTCGTGGCACCATACTTATCGTAGAGCACCCCGCAGTATATACACTTGGCAAGAGTGGACATCAAGAGAATATGCTATGCACCGAGGAGTATCTCAAGAGCCTCGGCGCAGAGTTCTATCATATCGACCGTGGTGGAGATATAACATTCCACGGTCCTGGGCAGCTTGTATGCTACCCCATCATTGACCTCGACGCCGCAGGTTTGGGCGTGAGACGATATATCGAGGCTTTGGAGCAGAGTGTCATAGACCTTGCAGCGGAGTATGGCATTGAGTGCCACCGCTCGGAGGGCGCCTCGGGCGTATGGGTTACGCAGGGTGCGCGCTTGGTGAAGCTATGCGCCGTGGGTGTGCGTGCTTCGCATGGTGTGACTATGCATGGTTTGGCAATGAATGTGTCGACCGACCTCAACTGGTTCCACCTTATCAACCCTTGTGGTTTTACCGATAGAGGCGTATGTTCGCTCTCGTCGCTCACTGGACGCACTGTCACCATGGAGGAGGTAAAGCCCAAGTTTATTGATTACCTAACGAAAAATTTGAATGTTAAAATATATAAAAAGTAAAAGTTATGCCCATAGAAAAGAGATGGGTTGTCAAGCCACAGGGCGATCGCGCGGTGGTGGAGGCTTTGGCCTCACGCCTCGGGATGTCGACAGTCTTGACCAACCTATTAGTTCAGAGGGGCATAGACACCGTGGAGAAGGCCAAGAAGTTCTTCTCGCCCGCGCTTCCCGACTTGCACGATCCGTTCCTAATGAAGGATATGGATCGCGCCGTAGAGCGTGTGGAGCGAGCTGTAAAGAGTGGCGAAAAGGTGATGATCTATGGCGATTACGATGTAGATGGAACCACTGCAGTAGCCCTTGTTTACAAGTTCTTGAGCCAAATAGGACACAAAAATCTGTTGTTCTACATTCCAGACCGATATGTCGATGGTTATGGCATATCAGTCCGCAGCATCGACCATGCTGTACGTAAAGGCGTTACGCTGGTCATAGCTCTGGACTGCGGCATCAAAGCCGTGGAGAAGGTGGCCTATGCCAAGGAGAAAGGCGTAGATTTCATCATCTGCGACCACCATTTACCTGCCGAGGAGATTCCCGCGGCAGTGGCTGTATTGGACCCCAAGCGCACCGACTGCAACTATCCTTTCGATGAGTTGTCAGGCTGTGGCGTTGGCTTTAAACTCGTTGAGGCCTATGCTCGCCGCAACAACATACCATTCTCGGAGATTGAGCATCTCCTCGATTTGTTGGTTGTGAGCATCGCCTCGGACATTGTGCCTTTGGTTGATGAGAACCGTATTTTGGCACATTATGGACTTAAGAAACTCAACTCGGCGCCCTCGAAGGGTCTGTTGTCGATAATCAAGATATGTGGTCTTGAGGGCCATAATATCACCATTGACGACATTGTCTTCAAGATTGGTCCACGCATCAATGCTGCGGGACGCATGCGCATGGACGAGGACAATGAGAATGCTGCTCCTTCGGGAGGCCATGCTGCCGTAAGCCTTCTTATCGAGGGTAACGAGCAGGAGGCTGCTAAGTTCGGTGAGGTTATAGACTCCTATAACCAGGACCGTAAGAGCATCGACCGCAATGTCACTCAGGAGGCCCACGACTACGTGGAGTCGCACCCTGAACTCAAGGCCTTGAAGAGTACGGTTATCTACAATCCTAAGTGGATGAAGGGTATTGTGGGTATCGTTGCTTCGCGCCTTATCGAGACCTACTACCGTCCTACGGTGGTGCTCACCAAGTCTAACGGCTTGGTTACGGGTTCGGCGCGCTCGGTTGCAGGCTTCGACCTCTACCAGGCTGTTGAGTCGTGCTCCGATTTGTTGGAGAACTTCGGTGGACATATGTATGCCGCAGGTCTCACGATGAAGGAGGAGAATGTTGAGGCCTTCACCAAGCGCTTCAACGACTATGTGGAGGAGAATATCGACCCACAGATTCTCGTTCCTCAGGTGGATATTGATAGCGAGTTGCTCTTCTCGGAGATTACCGATGAGTTCTACCGCCAGCTCAATAACTTCCAGCCCTTTGGTCCTGGTAACTCCGCCCCTGTCTTCATGACTCGTGGTGCGAGCAACCGTGGTGATGCCAAGCTTGTGGGCGTGGAGTGCGACCATCTGCGTATGGACCTTATGCAGCGACAGAAGCCCCATACCACGATTCCGGCTATCGCCTTCCAGCAGCCTACCCACTACGAGTGGGTGCGTGGCGGCAAGCCAATATCGGTATGCTATCAGATTGTGGAGAACCACTATCGTGGCACTGTCTCTAAGCAGCTAAGGGTTAAGGATATTAAGCCAGAGAGATAGCTTAAGTTCATGTAATTGGACTACGAATTAGGCCGACTAAAAGCATTTTTAGTCGGCCTAATTCTATATTGTCACCCCATCTATTATTTGCGGCGGAGCTTTACGACATTCTCCACATGGTGGGTGTGTGGGAACATATCTACAGGCTGCACAGCCAAGATCTCGTACATATCGCTGAGAAGTGCAAGGTCGCGAGCCTGTGTTGATGGGTTACAGCTCACATACACCATGCGCTCGGGGGCTGCACGCTTGATGACATCCAACACCCTCTCGTCGACACCTGCGCGTGGAGGGTCGAGGATGATGACATCGGGGCGGCCGTTGCGCGCGATAAACTCGTCGCTCATGACATCCTTCATGTCGCCAGCGTAGAACACCGTATTCTCGATATTGTTGAGGCGTGAGTTGATTACAGCATCCTCGATAGCCTCGGGGACATACTCCACACCCACAACTTTAGCAGCGCGGCGTGCGCAGAAGTTGGCGATGGTGCCCGTACCTGTGTATAGGTCGTAGAGGACATCTGTCTCTTTGAGCTCGGCGAAGTCGCGTGTAACCTTATATAGCTCGTATGCCTGCTCCGAGTTTGTCTGGTAGAAGGACTTTGGGCCAACCTTGAACTTAAGTCCCTCCATCTCCTCGATGATATGATCCTTGCCCGCAAAGCATATTGGCTCGCGGTCGCCCAGTGAGTCGTTCCACTTCTCGTTAATCATATATATGAGCGAGGTAATCTCGGGGAACTCACGCTGAAGGTACGACATGAGAGCGTTTATGCGCTCGGTGTCGTTCTCGTTGAACACGACAATAACCATAACCTCACCCGTAGATGCTGTACGGATGACCATGGTGCGCATAAGACCCTCGTGTGCACGCGCATTATGGAATGAGTAGCCATGCTCGATGCAGAAACTCTTGGTGGCAAGGCGTATGCGGTTTGAGAGGTCCACCTGAAGGTGACACTTGTTGATGTCGAGCACCTTGTCGAAGCAGCCAGGGATGTGGAAGCCCACAGCAGGTGTTGCTGCTATGTCGCCACCCTCGGCAATCTCCTCGTAGGTGAGCCAGCGCTTATCGGCAAAGGTGAACTCTAGCTTGTTGCGGTACTCGCGTGTACGCTCCGAGCCAAGGCATGGGCGCACCTCGGGGATCTCAAGGTGGCCGATACGCACAAGCTGATCTTCAACCTGTGTGGTCTTCTGCTTGAGCTGCTCCTCGTAGGGTAGGCTCTGCCACTTACAGCCACCACACACGCCAAAGTGCTCGCAGAATGGCTCAACACGCAGTGGTGACTTCTCCACGAAGCGCACTACGGTAGCCTCCATATAGCGACGGTGGTGCTTGCGTACCTGTACATCCACCACATCGCCAGGCACGGTCATAGGCACGAATACTACCTGGTTGTCCACCTTACCCATGGCCTTACCCTCGGCCGCCAAGGTGGTAATATGTAGACCCTCAATCAAGGGGTAATCCTTTCTTCTCTTTCCCATATTAGCATATATAATCGGTCTCTAAAAGGCCTTTGTTCTATTCTCCTCGGCATCCTTCTCAAGGACATCGTCGCCCTCCCAGTCGAAGTACTCAAACTCGGTGCAGTCGCCAAGGCCGAAGCGCGTGTAGGTGATGGGCAGACCCATAGCCACGAACTTGGTCTCGTAGGCGGTCTTCACCGAGAGCACCTCGTCGGCATATCCCGAGCCGTAGATGTCGTCGTTCTGCACCTCTACATTAAGTCCCAGACGCTCTATCACCGCTGCTGTGTAGTTATAGAGGTGCTTAGAGTCGGTCTTGAGGTTGATGACACCATCGTTGGTGAGCATACGCTTGTAGTCGGCAAGGAAGAGTGGTGATGTGAGGCGCTTCTTAGCACGACGGCTCTTGAGCTGTGGGTCGGGGAATGTAATCCATATCTCCGACACCTCGCCCTCGGCAAAGAAGGAGCGTATGAACTCGATGCGTGTGCGCACGAAGCCCACATTATCCATGCCTCGCTCCGTAGCAGTCTTAGCACCACGCCACATGCGAGCACCCTTGATGTCGATGCCAATATAGTTCTTGTCGGGGTTGCGCTCGGCAAGGGCTACGGTGTACTCGCCACGACCACAGCCCAACTCAAGGATGATGGGGTTGTTGTTGTGGAAGAAATCTTCATGCCAGCGACCCTTCAAGGGGTGGTCCTTGTGGAATATGTCGTCAAACTCGGGCTGCACCATACACTTGAATGTGAGGTTCTCAGCAAATTTGCGTAGTTTATCTTTTCCCATAATGGTTGTTTGGTTGATGCTTACTTATTCTCGCTTACTACTAAGCCTACGGCAGATATGCCCTCTACGGGAAGCTCGGGAGTTAGCCTAAAGAGATAGTCACCCTTGAGGCCCAACACCACATTGCTGCGATATACGAAGGTGTGCTCCTCGGGATACATATCCGCAAGGTGGGGTATGTGTAGCGTGAATGGCTCTTCAAGGAGCATTGAGTCGGGCGATATGGTGAGTATGCGTAGTGGCAACGAGTCGGCAACATAGGGCATGCTATATCGCACAACTATCGAGAGGTCGCGCCTTGATAGCGAGTCCTCGTTGATGTAGTGAAACTCCTCAGCTTCACTCCACACCTCGCCCACAATATCGTGGGCTTCAGCCTTACGCTCGGTGCTACCACACGCCACCACTACCATCATCAGCGGTAGTATCAGCCATCGCACTATATTACTGCTCATGACTACTCCTTTGTCTCGTTTCGCTGTTGTGCTCCCTCGCCCTGCTGTTCACCACGATTGGGGCGCTCTCCCTGACGGCGGTTGCGACCTGGACGCTGACGGCCCTTGTCGCGCTGACGACGCTCGCCCTCGTTACGCTCACCCTTGGCCTCACGCTCTTGGTTATTGCGCTCCTGCTTCTCAGGCTTTGGCTCACGCTCCTGCTTTTCGCCTCTCTCGCCCTTGTCACCGCGTCGCTCACGCTTCTCGTGTCGGTCGTGACGCTCACTGCGCTCCTGCTTTTCGTTGCGCTCCGTCTTCTCCTGTCGCTCCTGCTTCTCCTGTCGCTCCTGCTTCTCAACCTTGGGCTGTGGTTCATGCTCCTGGCTCTCTGTTGTGCGCTCCACCTGCTGCTCGCCTCCCTCGGCGCGCTCCTTGCCTCCACGACGCTTGTTGCGCTTGTTGCGCTTGCTCTTGCCGTCAAAGCGGGTGATGCTATCCTCCTCATGACGATATGTAGGCTCCTCAACATGCTCCTTAGCATCGCTACCCAGTAGTGTATCGGCCTTCTGACCTGCACGGTTGAGGGCTATAATCTCCTTAACACGACTTATGGGGAGTGTTGTGAGGTTAACCATAGCACCCTTGCTTGTTGAGAATGTCATGGTTTGAGCCAATGGGTCGATCTTCACAAGGTAGTATTCGCCGTCAAGAGTCTGAAGGGCATCCTTGAGGCGAGGTATTGTGCGTCGCGCATCGGCATACACATCGTACTCATACATAAGGCAGCACTTTAACTTCGAGCACTGACCCGCTAACTTCTGTGGGTTGAGCGATATCTCCTGCATGCGTGCAGCATTTGTTGTCACGCTCGAGAAGCTCGATATCCACGATGCACAACATAGCTCTCTACCGCACGCGCCAATACCTCCGATGCGTCCTGCCTCCTGACGAGCACCAATCTGCTTCATCTCGATGCGGATGCGGAAGCGGTCGGCGAAGACCTTGATAAGCTCGCGGAAGTCGACACGCTCGTCGGCGATGTAGTAGAATATTGCCTTCACCTTGTCGCCCTGGTACTCCACATCGCCAATCTTCATGTTGAGACCCATGTCGGCAGCAATCTGTCGTGAGGCAATCATCGTCTCATGCTCGAGGGCTATGGCCTCCTGCCACTTCTCGATGTCGTAGGGACGAGCCTTGCGGTATATCTTCTTGAACTCGCCATTGTGGGGGTTGAAGCCCACGCGGCGCATCTGCTTTGCCACCATATCGCCTGTAAGCGATACGATGCCTATGTCGTGGCCTGGTGATGCCTCCACGGCAACGATGTCGCCACGCTTGAGGTCCAGGTTGTTGACATTCTGGTAGTAGGAGCGTCGTGTATTCTTGAAACGCACCTCGAATATATCTGTCGGGATGTTGTTGGGATACTCCTCAAGCCAGTCTACCTCGTGGAGCTTGTAGCAGCCCTCCGAGGCGATAGCCTCAATCTCATCACCACAGTCGCAGAATACGCATCCACGACCCATCTCCGGATTATGTTTTTTGTTACAACTCATCGTCTTTTATGATATGTGTACATTACGGCGTAAAGATAGTAAAAAAAAGTGAATAGCGAAAGGAGAAAAGTAAAAAGTTTGGTGCCAGCGGCGCATATAAACAACCTCGCCATGACGGGGTGGGTGTCTGCGTCATTGCGAGGCTTGGCCACAAGCCGTGGCAATCTCTCAGTCGTCAGCGTATCCTCAGCCACACACCAACGCCCCAATAATCGCGGGTATTAAAAATAATACCCGCAAGAGTGAGGGGGTTGTGGCTGTTTCTTGGAGAGAGGGAGGGTAAAGAGGTTAGAGAGGTTAAGGAATTTAAGGTGTACACTACTCACTAATTTCCCTAAACTCCCTAAATTCATTAATCTCATTAAACTCCCAACCAGAATACCCAAGACCCCACCCCACACAAAAAACATCTGCGGAGCCTAAGCCCTGCAGAGTGTTAAAATTTCGCATTTGGATTAATTTCTCTAATCTTTTTCTTTGTATCATACGACAATTTACTGCAACCCCAGAATGCATTATTTCCAATCGTCATTACACTATCAGGAATAGTGACACTCTTAAGGGCGTAGCAACTAGAGAATGCTTGATTCCCAATCGTCTTTACACTATTTGGAATAGTGACACTTGTTAGACTATGGCAACCATAGAATGCATCATTTTCAATCGTCGTTACACTATCAGGAATAGTGACACTTGTGAGATTATTGCAAACATAGAATGTATCATTTCCAATCGTCGTTACACCATCAGGAATAGTGACACTTGTTAGACTATGGCAAGAATAGAATGCACCATCTCCAATCGTCGTTACACTATCAGGAATAGTGACACTCGTGAGATTATTGCAACCACAGAATGCCCAATCTCCAATCGTCGTTACACTATCAGGAATAGTGACACTTGTTAGACTATCGCAATTTTTGAATGCATCAACTCCAATCTCTGTTACATTGCCATAAAATTCGATAACACCCTGACCATTCTCATAGGTATGAGAGACAATCCATGCATCAAATTTATCCCCGGATAATTGCAACATCTTGCCATCCGATGTCGTATAATAAATCTTTGTCTTACCATACATGTAGTAAGTTATACACCCAACAACAGCAACAATTAGTAGTAGCCACAACAATATCCGCTTAGAGCGACGCCTTGGCTTAGGGGAATCAACATCATGTTCAACCACCTCCTGCTCCTGTTGCAAAGCCGTCTCTATATCAATCTCCGTAGCCTCCTCACACACCTCAGGGACGACCTCAACAACACCCACAGTCTCAGAGGATAGTGGCGAGGGATCCACATCGCTCAGCAGTGCCAAGAACTCCGCAATATCCTGTGGACGAGCCTTGCGCTTGTCGGCCATAGAGCGCTCTATAGCCGTGCGCACGCCTTGCGACAAGTGGGCAGGGAGTGCGGGTAGTCCATCATCACTAACATCCGCAGCCTCGGGAGGCACCAAGCCCGTAACCAAATAGTACAGTGTAGCGCCAAGCGAATAGATATCCGTAGCTGGCGAAAACTCCTTGACACCGCCCGACTTATACTGCTCCATAGGGGCAAAGCCATGGCTCACGCCCACAGGAGATGTAGATGTTGCCTCACCACTATCAGCATCGTAGTGCTTCGACAAGCCAAAGTCTATCAGTATAGCACGGTCGTCTCTCGAGCGGAGCATGACATTGCCTGGCTTCACATCGAGGTGCATGATGCGTTGCTCGTGGATATAGCTCAAAGCATCAGCAACCTGGCGGATGTAGCCCACCGCAGCAGCCTCGCCGAGAGCACCACGGCGCTTGACAACAGCGCTTAGCGACTCGCCCTCGACATACTCCATAACATAGTAGGCCGTACCATTCTCCTCGAAGACATCGTGGATATGGATGATATTGGTGTGGTCGAACTTGGCGATAGTCTTAGCCTCCTTGATAAACTTAGCCTTAAAGGTCTCCATAATCTTAGCACTGCCCTGCGAGCCGAGAGATATGCTACATCCGTTAGCATCGCGGTTGTAGTACTCCTCAGGGAAGAACTCCTTTATGCATACCTTGCGCTCAGCCATGACCTGCTCGGCAAGGTAGGTGATGCCAAAACCACCACGGCCGATGGACTCCATAATACGATACTTGCCGCCTTGCAGCAGTGTGCCACTCTTTAGTTCCATGTTTGGGTTGTTTGTGTTTATTATAGAGCAAAGATAATCAATGTAGTAGTAATGTCAAAATAATTGCAAAGTAATATGCAGATATGGCGCTTTTTTGACACGATTATTGCATTGAGCAAAAAAATTTCTACCTTTGTAAGTTGAAACATAGTCTTTCTTGAGTATGAATAACAGAAGAGTACTTGTCACTGGTGGTGCTGGCTACATAGGTTCGCACACCGTGGTTGAACTTATTAATGCCAACTACGAGGTTGTCATCGTCGATAACCTTTCGAATAGCGACCGTTCATCTATCGAGGGCATAACCAAGATTACGGGTGTGACACCACTATTCATCGAGGCCGATTGTTGCGATATAGTGGCAATGGAGCGCATCTTCGCCGAGCACGACTTCCAGTCGGTGATTCACTTTGCGGCTTATAAGGCTGTAGGTGAGTCTGTTGCCGAGCCATTGAAGTACTACCACAACAACCTTACCTCGTTGGTCAACATCCTCTCATTGATGCATAAGTATGGCCGCGAGAACATACTCTTCTCCTCTTCGGCTACCGTCTATGGCGATGCCGACACCCTTCCCGTTACGGAGCTTACACCACGCAAGCCTGCCACCTCGCCTTATGGTAATACCAAGCAGATGGCCGAGGATATATTGCGCGACAGCGTAGCTGCATACGACCACCTTAAGGGTATAGCCTTGCGCTACTTTAACCCCATAGGTGCTCACCCATCAGCACTCATTGGCGAGTTGCCTCGTGGTGTGCCCAACAACCTCGTCCCCTACATCACGCAGACCGCAGCTGGTATTCGTGAGTGTCTGAGCATCTTTGGTGACGATTATCCAACAGCCGATGGCTCGTGCTTGCGCGACTATATTGATGTTGTGGACCTTGCGCGTGCTCATGTTGTGGCTATCGGTCGCTTGGTTGAGGGGCGCAATAAGGAGGACTACGAAATCTTCAATGTGGGCACAGGACGCCCCGTGTCGGTATTCGAGCTTGTGCATAGCTTCGAGCGTGCTAATAACCTTAAACTCAACTATAAGGTTGCGCCTCGCCGTGCTGGCGATGTCACTGCCGTGTGGGCCGACACCACTCTTGCTAACAACGAGCTTGGCTGGCGTGCTGAGCGCGACCTCGACGACACCCTTCGCTCTGCATGGGCTTGGGAGTGCCATGTGCGTAACATTAAACAATAAACGCCTCTACAGAGCGTTTTACAGTGAGACATACACAGAAACATCATCTAACTATGAAGAGATTTATCCTTATATTGCTTGCCTTGGCATTCATCATACCCTCTGCTGAGGCTAAGCGTCGTGAGACTCCCGAGGAGATAGAGCGCAAGACACGCCACTACTCTGGTTGGGAGTGGGGTGCTACAGGTCGCTTTAACCTTGTATTCTACGACCTCAACTACACCCGCATTGCTGGTGAGACTGGTGTTAAGGACTACCGTAGCCACGCAAAACTTGGAGGTAGTATCAACCTAAATGCTGGCTACTTCTTCGATAACCACTGGCGTCTCGGTGCTGAGCTTGGTGCGCAGATGCAGTACGACTACACGGTTGTTCCTGTTATGGCGACACTCCACTACTACTACGGCAAGCGCAAGACATGTGTGTTCAACTTCCTCAACCTTGGTACTAATGTGCTCTTTGACCATGGCCCTCGCTTTGGTGCTACTGGTATGGGTGGTGTGGGTGTTCGTATTCAGAGCCCCGATAGCGACCTTAAATATGAGATTACTGTCGGTTATCAGGCTCTTATGATGTCTCCTCGCCCCAATATGAGTGGTGATTTCTCATTCCCCAAGAAGGATGTATCGCGTCTTAAGTTAGATCAGTCAGTGTACATCGGCTTCGGCATCTTCTTCTAAATTTGTTGTGATAGCGGCGCTACTGCGACGCTTCAGTCAAAAGCCCGAATGGGAAATACGCTAAGTATGTCCCATCCGGGCTTTCTCCTGTCATCGCCACATTAGCACCACTCTGACAACAAATTCCCACTCGCTAATCTGTGTTGTGACAGAGCAGACATCTACTGCCGCTAACAAAAAGTGCCCTGAATGGATAGTACACATCTACTATCCATTCAGGGCTTCTTCATGTCATCGTCACTTAGTAAAGCTCCCTATCTAAAATACCTCTCTGAGGATTCTGAGCGACTCAACCGAGCGTATAGACTCCAGGTGGTAGGCGTAGTATCTGAGCATTGAGTCCAGAAATTCGACTCTCTCCGTGCGGTTGAGGCCTATCTCGCCAAGGTAGCGCACGTCGCACTCCAGCATGTCGTGCAGTATGCGGGCGTTGTCGGGTGTGAGAGCAAGAGTTGATGATATCACCGTGCGTGTGAAATGTCCATCTCTAATGTCGAGCCAGTCGCCATCCCTGTACTCGTTGTCGGGCGAGAAGCCCAAGGGACGGCTGAGGTTTGCCAAAAACCATAGGTGGAAGTTGGCGATGCCCTCATCAATGGCGTCGAGAGCCGCTACGCTGCCCCACACAAAGTCGAAGAGACCCTCGTTAGCCTCGCTCTCTCTCACAAGGCGGTAGAGTACCTCGGCCATGAAGAGTGCCATGGTCGACTTGCGCACATCGTAAGGTGTGGTGTGTAGCACCATGCCCGAGACAAGATCCTTCATGCGGTGCATGGTCATCTTCGAGGATGTAAGGCCTTCGAACTCAACGGTGAACATAGGTTGCAGAAGAGCCATTTTAGAACCTTTAGCCGTAGGCTTAACACCCTGTAGCATATAGCTTTGGCGGCCATGCACATCGGTGAGTATGTGTGCTATGACCCCCTTGTCGCCATACTTCAGCGTGCCAAGAACTATGCCTCGTGCCTTGTAACTCTTCATCTCCCTTGCTCTATTCTGGGTCGTGCCAACGACCGTCGCGCTTGATAATCTCTATGAGGTGGTCTATAGCCTCACTTTGATGTATGTTACGCTCCACTATCTCACGGCCACGATAGAGCGTGATATGTTCTGCCGAGGAGCCTACATAGCCGTAGTCGGCATCGGCCATCTCGCCTGGGCCATTCACTATGCATCCCATAACGCCAATCTTGAGGTCTTTGAGGTGCGAGGTGCGCGCCTTGATTGTTGCCAAGGTAGTTTGTATGTCGTAGAGCGTACGGCCACAACTTGGGCAGGCTATGTACTCGGTACGCGAAAAGCGTAGGCGTGATGCCTGTAGTAGCATAAGCTCTATATCCTCAATCTTCGCCTCGTCGATATTGGGGGCATCTATCCATACGCCCTCGGCAAGACCATCTATGAGTAGTGCTCCCATGTCGAGGGCTGCCTTTACGGCTACGCTCTCAATATCGCTATCGTCATACTTGCGGCGTAGCACCACGGGGCGTAGTTTCTCGCTATTTAGTATGGCTGCTCGCCATTCATGTGTGGGGTTGTTGCTGGTAGCTGTTATAACCTCGTACTCATCGCTTATCTCTTTGTGTGCTATAGGCTTGGCATTTGTTCGTGGTGCGAATGAGGTTGGCAGTATGTCGTAGTCTGCGCGTAGCTCAAATTCGCCACTTCGCGATGCAAAGTGCTCGACAATCATGTCGCCCACGCCAATCTCATTCTCGGGTGCTTCGGTGAGCGATACGCGTATGGTGTCGCCTATGCCATCGGCTAGGAGTGCTCCTATGCCCACAGCGCTCTTTATGCGGCCCTCTAGACCGTCGCCCGCCTCTGTAACGCCAAGGTGTAGTGGGTATGTCATGCCTCGCTCGGCCATAGCTTTCACAAGCATGCGGTAGGCGTAGACCATGACGCGCGTGTTGCTCGACTTCATTGATACCACCACATTGTGAAATTCGGCCTTGCGACACATCTCCAAGAACTCAAGAGCCGAGGCTACCATGCCCTCAGGTGTGTCGCCCCACTCGTCGAAGATACGCTTGGCAAGCGAGCCGTGGTTGACGCCTATGCGCAGGGCAACACCTCTACGACTACATATCTCTATGAGACGCTCCAACTCGCCGTTTGTTGTGCGGAAGTTACCAGGGTTTATGCGTACCTTGTCCACCGCCTCGGCAGCAATCATTGCTATCTCGGGGGTGAAGTGTATGTCAGCAACTATGGCGGTGTTGTAGCCCTCGTTGCGTAGCTGTGCCATCATTGGTGCGAGTGCGTCGCCCTCCTTTTTACCCTGAGCTGTCACACGCACAACCTCGGCGCCAGCGTCGGCTATGCGCTCAATCTGTGTTACTGTGCTTGCTATGTCGGCTGTCGGGGTGTTGGTCATCGACTGCACAGCAATGGGGTTGTTTGCGCCTATCTTCACACCGCCAAAGCACACCTCGTGGCTTGGCTGTCGGCTATATTTTAGTGTTGTTGCCATGGCTTCTTGCGTTACTATTTATGCAAAGGTAACTCTTTTTTCATGATTTGTAGAGGGTGCTGCCAATTTTAATTTACTTATATCGTAACTGTTTAATTATCAGTGCTATAATATCAATTTGTGACGCTTATTTGTAACTTGTTGAAAATCAGATAGTTGAAAAAATAGAAAATTTGACACTTGTAATCAGTTGATTGTCAGTATGTTCTGGGTGGCGTTATGGAAATAATTTCGGTCCAAAAATTTGGTGATGCTATCAAACATCCGTAACTTTGCACTAAGGAAATAACTGAAAGTTTCGACTTATGAGAGGTTTGTCAAAGAGTGTAATGCTTATGTTGCTTGTGGTGGCGGTGCTTATGTCGGTATCTTGTCGCAAAGATATATTTTCGATATCGGGTGTCGATGCTGATGCTAACATATCTATGGAGCTGTCGGGTTCGAGATTTGGCTTCTATAACGAGAAGCTATCAAGCGATGTGGGTTACTTCACATCGTACAACCACCCCGAGATTGTGGTGAAGGATGACGGAGGTTTCGAGTTTAGCCTCTATCGTGAGATGGGAACGGTGGATGGTGTGATTGCGACGCTGTACTTTAATATGAGTAGTGAAGATGTCCCCTTTATGTTGGATGAGTCATATTCGCTATTTATTGATGGTGAGTCGCAGGCGAGAATTGAGTTTTTGGAGTATGGCGAGCAGAGACCTATAGATGGTGGTGGCTATGTCAGCGAGGGGAAGACATATAGCTACGAGGCTATGGATGGCTATATCCTCTTCACCGCGATGGAGCAATATGGTGACGACTACCTGCTTGGTGGCGAGTTCAGCTTCAAGGGGCGCAGCGAGAGTGGTGACGAGATAGAGGTTAAGAGTGGTAAGTTCAGTGACTGCCGTGTATGCCTTAGCTATGGTGAGTCGTGCTATTAGGATAGTATTGTTTTAACACTTATATATTATAGAGCTATGTTAGGAAGAGTTCTCACTCGATTATTCGCCCTTTTTGGCATGACGCTCACATGTGTGGCGTGCTACGGTGTTGAATATACCGAGTATCGCGAAAGTTTCTCGGCATCGGGACGCGTTGTTGATAGCGATGGCGAACCCATCACGGGCATTAAGGCTTCGGTGGCTAATAGTCATACCTTTACCGATGAGAGTGGTTGGTTCTTTATCCGAGGCTACAATACTGGCATCTACTTTCAGGATGTTGACGGTGAGGAGAATGGTGGTAGCTTTAAGCCTCGCACCATAACGACACAAAACAGTCCATTTATAGACATTGGCGATGTTGTGCTCTATAGGGTTGGTGAGGAGGATTCCGCTTCTGAGCAGTCCGCCGCTGATGATACGAATGATAATTTATAACATCTAAATTGATACTTATGAAACGATTATTCTTTTTTATGATTGCTCTCTTGGGCTTTAGTGTAGCCTGTGAGAAAACCGACGATGTTCCTCCAGCACCTGAGTATGATGGTCCCTATGTAGCCTATAAGTTTAATCTTCGTGTTGTGGACACCGAGGGTAATCCTATCAAGGGTATCGAGGTGACATTCAGCGAGGACCCCGACTTCAAGACAGAGTGGAAGGAGATTTTGAAAACCAAGACTAATGCCAAGGGAGAGCTTGTCGTGACCACAGCAACAAGGGCGTTGCCTATTGTTTATCCTCTCTCTTTGAGACTTCTCGATGTCGATGGCGAGGATAATGGTGGCGAGTTCAAGTGTGAGACGCCTCATATTACCAAGCAGATGGCGGAGGGCAAGCTTATTGAGGAGGGCTCGGGAATGTATCAGGGTTGCTATGAGGTGAATATTGGCGATATCACGCTCGAGATTTGGGACCCTACGGAGTATCCTCCTATCATCGATTAGTGTAATTAATAATTGTAATAGCTATGAAACGACTTATCTACTTTTTGATGACCCTATTGGGCTTTGGTACTGCCTGTGGTAGTGTTAATGGGCCCGATATTGATGATGTGGCTCCAATGTATGCACCTATACGATGCAACTACTCAGTAAAGGCTCGTGTTGTTGATGAGGCTGGTCAGGCAATTCCTGGTATTAAGGTTACTGATGCTAATTTCTACTACAACGATTATCAGGGTACGACCGACGAGAATGGCGTTGTTGATGCAGTGCTTACGGGCTACAATGGTATGCTTCAAAGTGTACGCTTTGATGATGTTGATGGTGAGGCTAATGGAGGTGAGTTTGAGAGCCTTACTATAGAGGCTGAGTCGTACTATGATAGTGAACATGGTATGACAGTTTGCGATCTTGGTGATGTTACCATGACCAAGGTAGAGAATGAGGATAAATAGTAAAAAGTTATATTTATGAAACGACTCATCTACTTTTTGATGGCCCTATTGGGCTTTGGCTCAGTGGGTTGTGAGTCAGAGTCATATGGTGTGGCGGAGTATGGTGTACCAATGGTAAACTATGAGGTAAAGGCTCGTGTTGTCGACTCGGAGGGTAATCCAATAAAGGATATTGAGGTTACTGTCTCTGGAAATGATGATTTTAGCTATAGCTGGGCGTACGTATTGGAGACCACAACGCAGGAGGATGGCACTCTTGCCAATAGTATGGTGCATGGCATGATGGGTGTATCCAAGCTCTACATAAGGCTTACGGATGTCGATGGCGAGGAGAACGGCGGTGAGTTTGAGGAGCTTGTGCAAAGCATTAATGTTAATCACCATAACAAGATTGAGGAGGGCGATGGCAGCTGGTATAGAGGCTGCTATGAGGTGAAGGTTGGCGATGTTGTGCTCTATAGGGTTGGTGAGGAGGAGCCCACTTCTGAGCAGTCCGCCGCTGATGATACGAATGATAATTTATAACATCTAAATTGATACTTATGAAACGACTAATTTACTTTTTGATGGCCCTATTGGGCTTTGGCTCTGCGGCTTGTGAGTCAGATGCTATGTTGGAGTATGGTGTCCCATCAGTAACCTATGAGGTAAAGGCTCGTGTTGTCGACTCGGAGGGTAATCCAATTAAGGGTATCGAGGTTATTATCTCTCAAAAAGAGGATTTTAACCCTAAATGGGGAAGAGTGTTTGAGACCACAACTCTGGAGGATGGTACTCTTGCCGAGAGTAGGACATCTAGCTTTACGGGAGGTAATAAACTCTACATAAAACTTACGGATGTAGATGGCGAGGCTAATGGTGGCGACTTTGAGGAGCTTGTGCATAGTGCCCCAGTTTACCGCCTAAATAAGATTGAGGAGGGTGAAGGCTGGTATGCAGGCTGTTACGAGGTAAAGGTTGGTGATATCACGCTTGAGCCTAAGAGTGCAAGCGAGGATGAATCGGCCGAGGGTCAGGAGTAAACTTTATTTAAGCGATTATGGGAAAACGATTTGGAGTGCGCCAGTGGTTGACACTCAAGCTATTTAAGAAGTTGCGTAATATACGCCGCGAAGAGCATGTTCTCAATACACTCTTCTGGGAGTGTACCTTGCGCTGTAACCTTCAGTGCCGCCATTGTGGTAGCGACTGCAAGGTGGATACAACGCTAAAGGATATGCCAGCGCAAGACTTTTTCCGTGTGCTCGACAATGAGATTACTCCAAATGTCAATCCACATAAGGTGCTTGTCATACTCTCGGGTGGCGAGGTACTCGTGCGCAAGGACCTTGAGACGATAGGCATCAACCTCTACCGCCGTGGCTACCCCTGGGGCATGGTGACCAATGGTCTTGGCCTTAGCCGTCAGAGGCTCGACTCGCTTATCCGCGCGGGTCTGCACTCTATAACCGTGTCGCTCGATGGCTTTGAGGAGCACCACTACCATATACGCCAGAACAGGGATAGCTTCGCCCGTGCGGTGGAGGCCGTCAAGATGATATCGGCAGACAAGGAGCTCGCCTCGGATGTGGTCACCTGTGTGACCCCAGCCCTGATGCCACGCCTTGCCGAGTTCAAGGAGTTCCTCTACTCGCTTGGTGTGCGCCGATGGCGACTCTTCACCATCTTCCCTGTGGGTCGTGCAGCTACCGACCCAACACTACAACTCAACGATGAGGACTTCACAACGCTTATGAAGTTTATCGAGGAGTGTCGCAAGGAGGGTAGAGTGGTGGCATCGTATGGCTGCGAGGGCTTCCTTGCAGGCTACGAGATGCGCGTGCGCACAAATCCATTTGAGTGCCATGCTGGCGTGGGTGTTGCCTCCATCCGTGTCAATGGCGACATATCGGGCTGCACCAGCGTGAGAGCCAACTTCACGCAGGGTAACATCTACAAGGATAACTTCTGGGATGTGTGGCAAAACCGTTTCGAGAAGTTCCGTAATCGCAGTTGGGCTAAGAAGGGTAAGTGTGCCGACTGCAAGATGTGGCAGTTCTGCGAGGGTAGCGGCATGCACCTCTACGACGATGATGAGAATCTATTGTTGTGCCACTATCAGCGTCTAAAGAGATAGTTTGTCCATGAGAATATGTGGGGGATGTTTGACCTTTTTGTCAGACATCCCCCTTCGCTATTGATTAAACGATAAAAAATTGCTATATTTGCAAGGCATTGTTTTATTGAATAAGGTATGAAGATCCTTGCAGTATATTTTCGAGCTGGTAGTGGTGTGTCTGTCATCTATGAGCGTATCATCAATAATCTCGCCCAGCGAGCAGAGGTAGATATTCTCAGCGACCAGAGCCCTATCCTCGATATATGTGGCGTGCGTAGGATATATACCCACCCATTCTCGAAGAGTCGCAGTAAGTGGTATCGCAAGTTTGTGCGTTGGTTTGGAGCTACGCCATTCTCTGCGGCGTGGAGCAAGGAGGCCATAAACTGTGTGGCCAACGACTACGACTTGGTGATAGCCTTTGTCACCTCGGCGCAGCTAACACCCTTGGTCTTCGGTAAGTATATCGCCCAGCAGCGAGGCATCAAGTTTGCCGCATACTCGGTGGATGCTATTCCCGCTCCTGGTGGCTGGACAAAGCCTGGTGAGTATCGTGGTAAGTTGCGTGTTATATCGCGCACACTATCGGCTGTCGACTATGTAGCCTCGTCTAACAGACACATGCTGGAATTTCAGCTGACAACCTTCAAACATAAGGAGGGTCTACGCTCCAATGTTCTGCTAACACCATCCCCTGCCGAGGAGTACAACCTGCCGCTAACATCCAAGGCCGTCTTCCTATATACAGGTTCGCTCTATGGTCTGCGTAACCCCAACTACCTGTTTATGGCCTTCAAGCGACTGTTGAAGGAGTGCCCCGAGGCCAAGATTATCTTTGTGGGTATGGGTATGAAGTTTCGAAATATGCGCTCGATACTATCGGCCGAGGAGCTTAAGCATATCGAAGTATATGGACATACCAACAACCTCGAGCCGCTATTCAAGGAGTCAACAGTGCTTATTGATATTAATGCCGACAGAGAGAAAGATCCCTTCCTATCGAGCAAGATTGTCACATACATCAAGACAAACCGTATAATTATATCGGAGTGCGGTGCCGACACCCCAACACGCGAGGTCTTTGCGGGTCTTAACACCGTCATCCTCTCAGATCATAGCGTCGAGGGCCTATATCGCGCTATGACACTGGCGTTGGAGCGTGCGCATAGTAACCCCGACTATAGTGAGCGTGAAGATGTCATCAACCGCTTCTCTATCGAGGAGGTGAGCTCCATACTCTACAACGACCTTGTGGAGCTGTGCGGTAAAGAGGCTAAATAATTGAAAGACAATTACTAAAACTATAAACTATGAAGCGTAGAATTCTTATTACAGGAGCAACATCGGGCATCGGTCGTGCCACAGCCCTTAAGTTGGCTGGTCCAAACACCGAGATTATAATCACAGGCCGTCGCAAGGAGCGCCTTGAGGCACTCAAGAGCGAGGTAGAGGCTAAGGGTGCCGAGTGTCTTGCTCTGCACTTCGATGTGCGTTCCGAGGCTGAGTGCATTGAGTACCTCAAGCCACTTGGTCGTGTAGATGTCCTTGTCAACAATGCAGGTCTTGCAGCAGGTCTTGAGCACATCGACCGTGGCGACTCGGCAGATTGGGATGCTATGATCGACACTAATGTCAAGGGTCTACTCTATGTTACCAAGATTATCAGCCATGCTATGGTTGAGGCTGGTCAGGGTGGTCATATCATCAACATAGGCTCTATCGCAGGTACCGAGCCATACGAGAATGGTGCGGTATATTGTGCATCAAAGCACGCCGTACACGCCATATCTCAGGCTATGCGTGCCGACCTTCTCAGCGCAGGCATTAAGGTGGGCGAGGTACGCCCAGGTATGGTGGAGACAGAGTTCTCGGAGGTGCGCTTCCACGGCGACAAGGAGCGTGCAGCAGGCGTATACAAAGGTGTTGAGGCATTGCAGGGCGAGGATATCGCCGAGGCTATCGCTTGGATGCTATCGTTGCCAGCACACATGAATGTCAACGACATCGTACTCATGCCTACATGCCAGGCTGGCGCGTACTACACCTATCGTAAATAACACAGTGGACAATTATGAAGCGATTTACAATGACAATCATATCTCTTATGTTGGGCGCGATGGCCTTTGTGGGCTACAGCTGTACGGAGGTAGATGATACCCCACAGCCTGAGCCTACGCCCGCAACGCCCAAGGCCGAGCGTTTCGAGGTATTTCAGATGCCTACCCCCACAGAGGGTGACATCCCCTATCGAATACCTGCCCTTGCAGTGACCAAGGATGGTACACTTGTGGCTATCGCGGACTACCGTCATAGTGGAACAGATATTGGCGTTACCAACTACGGCCGTATTGACCTTCACTATCGCTTGTCGTACGACAATGGTAATACCTGGACCGAGGTGATGCCCCTTATCGAGGGCAAGGGTGTTGAGGCTACCGACTTTATGAGCGTAGGTTATGGCGACCCTTGCATTGTGGCAGATAGAGAGTCCGACCGTGTGCTTATGCTCTCATGCGCTGGTAATGTATCGTTCCAGAATGGTACACGCCAGACTCACCAGTGCATCGCTCGCTTTTATAGCGAGGATGGTGGTAAGACTTGGGGTGCCCCAGAGGATATTGCCGAGACCATCTACTCGCAGTTCGATAGCTCTAAGTATGGCCCTGTGCGCTCGATGTTCGTAGCTTCGGGCCGCATCATGCAGAGTAGCACCGTTAAGGTGGGTAGCTACTATCGCCTATACTGCGCTGTGTTGGTGCGTGATAGAAGTGCTAAGCATATGAACTATGTCCTCTTCTCCGATGACTTTGGTGGTAGCTGGAAGGTGCTCGGTAGCATCGACACCCCTGCGGTGTATAACACCGCCGACGAGCCTAAGGTCGAGGAGATGCCTGATGGCCGTCTCTTGCTTAGCTCACGCTATAACAATGGCCGCTACTACAATATGTTCACCTTTACGGATGTAGCTTCGGGTACAGGCTTTTGGGACGACGCTATATTCTCGGGCGCAGCGAACAATGGCGTTGAGGCCAAGGAGAACTCTACAAATGGTGAGGTTATGGTGTTGCCCGTGACACGCACTGTGGATGGCGAGCCTATGCACATCTTGTTGCAGTCGTTGCCTTTGGGTCCCGATCGTAAGAATGTGGGTATCTACTACAAGGAGCTTGCATCACAGGAGGATTACCTATCTACCTACGAGGTTGCAGCCGACTGGGATGGCGTAAAGCAGGTGACAACGCTCAACTCGGCATACTCGACTATGGCGTGGCAGAAGGATAACCGCCTTGGCTTCCTCTACGAGGAGGAGACCTATGGTAAGAGTAACTTCGCTTATGGCGGATATACCATCGTCTACGAGTGCTTCGACATTGAGGATATCACCGATGGTAAGTATAGCTATCGCGAGGAGTAGCGAATAACATCATAGAGTGTTGAGGCTGCCTAACTTTACGGTTAGGCAGCCTCTATTATTGTTGTACTACTTATGGTTGTTTTCGTTTTGCTTAGTAGATGTTCAAGCTGTAGTAGTTTACGAATGTACCGCAATTTTTCACTACTATGATGTAGTTTCCCGATGTCTCTGTAGTGAAGTTGCAGGTGCATTTATCAGTGTAGTCAGTGTCGAACGCTACGAGGTTTTCATCCTCATCAAAGATGTAGAGGTCAAGGTCGGTGTCGCCATCACCCATAACTGAAATATTTACCTTCTCGTTAGCATCAAAGTAGATTTTGTATAACTCATTAGCTGAGCCCTCTACTTTCTCATCGTTATTCGAGTAGTACTTATTGTCGATAGGTCTCTCTCGCTCGATGGTTGTTGCGCTTGCGCTATTGAATGCAAGGATTGCTGAAACCATTATCATGAGTGTAAAAATCTTCTTCATAGTTGTAGTGTATTAATTGGTTGTTGTCTCTCTGTGTTGTCGCTCCCTTGTGGAGCGTTCTGTATATATAGAGGGGTGCAATGCCATATATCTATCACTATGATGAAAAGTATTCGAAATTATATACTTTGGGCCAACTAAAGTCTGTGTGTTGCTTGTCATAACAGTTGGGGCTGTCCAGCAATATTCTTGGACAGCCCCTATACTATATATTATATAGTCTACTAATACTCCGCAAGGATGATGCCCGAGATTGCAGGTACGCTAAACTTGCCATCCTTAATCTCTACGCTGCCTATGCCCTGTGGCACGATGGTGTTGCCATCGGCAATCCACCTATATGTGCCCACTGGGATGTCGAACTCAACGCTCTCGCGCGAGCCATTCATGAGCACCACGATGCTCTTGGCCTCGTCGTAGCCCTCAAGGTCGTGGAGATAGAAGCCCACAGCGCAGCTATTGTCGTTCTCGATGAAGCGTAGGTGCTCACGCACAAGCTCAGCGTCGCCCAACGAGAATGCTGGGTGTGCCTTGCGCAGAGCGATAAGCCCCTTATAATACTCCACAAGGTCGTTGTATACCTGCTTGTTGTGCCAATCTATGGCGTTGTACTTGTCCGACATGTTGTAGGTATTCTTCTCATGGAGCTTAGTGCGGAACATCTCCTCACCGCAGAAGAAGAATGGTATGCCCTGTGATGTGAATACACCAAACTGTGCGAGTTTATCCATCTTTAGGAGCTCCTCAGTATCGGCCGTGGGCGATAGAAGCTCCAGGCGGTCACGAAGGTTGTGGTCGTCGTGGCATGTTACATAGCTCACATGCTGGCGTGGGTTGGCGCACCATGCAGCCTCGCTATGCTCCACCTCAGGGTGCTGAATACCACCTACGATACCAAACTTGAGAGCCTCCTTATTGCCCTCTACACCATGGATGAAACCTCCCTTCGAGCAGTCGAGCGTGCCACGGAGGGCGTTGCGAATATCATCCGAGAAGGCTGCTACGCCTGGCATCTGGTAGGTGTAGCGCTTGAAGGCGAGCTTACTCTCGTCGTAGAGAGGGTCGCTTGCAGCCCAGCCCTCGCCGTAGAGCAATATGTCTGGGTTGATAGCCTCGAGGCGCTCACGAATGAGGTTCATGGTCTCAATGTCGTGGATGGCCATAAGGTCGAAGCGGAAGCCGTCAATGTGATACTCCTTAGCCCAATACTCCAACGACTCTACCATGTACTTGCGCATCATAGGCTTCTCGCTGGCTGTCTCGTTGCCGCAGCCCGAGCCATCTGCAAATGAACCATCGGCACGCATGCGGTAGAAGTAGCCAGGTACGGTGAGCTCAAAGCCGCAGTTCTCGGTCGAAGTGGTGTGGTTATACACCACATCGAGTACCACGCATATGCCAGCCTTATGTAGGGCCTGAACAAGGCTCTTGAACTCGAGGATGCGTGTCTCGGGCTTAGTTACGCTTGTGGCGTATGTGCCCTCAGGGGTGTTGTAGTTCTTAGGCTCGTATCCCCAGTTGTACTGGCTTGTTGGGCGTGACTCATCTATAGAGCCGAAGTCAGCTGTTGGGAGGAGGTGTACATGTGTTACACCCATCTCAACAAGGTGATCAATACCTGTTGCAAGGCCATCGTTAGAGCGTGTACCATGCTCGGCCATTGCTATATACTTACCAGGGTTGCTACTATTTGCTGTATGGTGTGCCGTCATGTCGCGATAGTGCATCTCGTAGATAACTATCTCCGAGGGCTTCACCTTGGGGCTCTTGTCGTCCTGCCAACCCTTGGGATTGGTCTCGCGGGGATTGATGATAGCACCGCGGTCGCCATTGATGTCGAGTGCTCGGGCGAAGATGCCCGCAGTCTCCTTGAGTGTCTGACCATCTATGGTCACTTGGAAGGTGTAGTACATACCCTTCTTATCGCCCAAGGCCTCGGCATGCCAAAGATGATCCTCGCCCAATGTCATTGTTATCTCCTCGGCAAGAGTGTCACCCCTGTATAGGCGTACCACTACATTGTCGGCCGTTGGCGACCATAGCTCGAAGAGTGTCTTATCCACCGAGTAACTCACCTCCTCGATAGGCTTTGTTGGTACGGGGTGTGTCTCAACCACCTCGGGAGCGCTCTCAGCCTCTATGTTGTTCTTGGCGTCTGTCTCGCTACGCTTGTCGTCGTTGCCTCCACAAGCGACCATTACTGCTGTTGCTGCAAGAAGCACTGTCCCGCACTGCAATGTTGATTTGATCTTCATAATATAAATATATTAAGTATTCTCCGTAGATTGCTCCTCGACCGGGAGCGTGGGTTAATCATCGTAGCAAAGATATAAAATATTGCGTACAATAGCAATATGGGGGCGTATTCCGCGTGAATATGTTTCAATAAGCTTGTGGTTCGTATATATGGCCGAGGGAATGAATAAACTCTTAAAGCGTTATATCGTCAAATGTTAAATTAAAAATTCAAAAGTTCAATTAATCATAAAATTTTATAAACAAAACAAAATATGATTTTTCTTGTTTTATCTATGATTTTTATGATTTCAACGATATTTTAGTATGTTACAATAACGCTCGGTTTTCCGTAAAAAAGCTAAAAGCAAAAAAAATCATGCTTTGGACTATATTAATAATATTTTTTATTAATTATCCACAAATATGGCAAATTGACCAATTTGCGCATATGTGCCAAAAATAAGGTGCCTTGTGTTATGTATATTCATGAAAATGTCGTTTATTTGCTATTTTGCCCTATATATCCTCATGAAATGGCATATTTATACGATAGACAATAAAAATCATGAAAAAGAAGATAAATAATTAACGGGTGGTTTTTAGTGGGGTAAAAACGGAAATTAGACAAAAAAGTCAAAAATATAATATATCTAAAAAAAAGATATATTCTAACAAAGTGATTATACCCTGTTGCAGATATGATTTTTTTGATTTATGTTTGCAGCCGATAAAAGAATATAATAATCATACTTAAGACTAATAAAGAAACTTTAACAAGGGTAAACAATTGAACATTGAGCATTGGCCCTATAATATATAATAGCCTATTGCTCGGCAAACAGTGATAGCGCTTTGGGTTGCTGAAGTGCGACAAAACACAACGACAGACTTAAATAAATTAAAAACTATAAGGTTATGAAACTAAAGTTCTTCATCCCACTACTGCTTGGCATGCTCTTCTGCACTAATGTCAAGGCCCAGGATGTTGCCATCAAGACAAACCTACTCTACGATGCTACGGCTACGGTCAATGTTGGTGTGGAGGTGGGTGTTGCTCCCAAGTGGACCATCGACATCTCGGGAAACCTAAATGCATGGAACATCGACGAAGATACCAAATGGCGTCATTGGCTCGCACAGCCTGAGGCTCGCTACTGGTTCTGCGATCGCTTCTCTCGCCACTTCATCGGCGTGCACGCCATCGGTGGTCAGTACAACATAGGTGGCGTAAAGAATAATGTGAGCTTCCTTGGTACCAACTTCAAGCAACTCACCGACAAGCGCTATCAGGGCTGGGCCGCAGGTGCTGGTGTGGCATATGGCTACGCCTTCATCCTTGGCAAGCATTGGAACCTCGAACTTGAGATTGGTGTGGGTTACGCCTATTTCAACTACGACATCTTCAGCTGTTCGGGTTGTGGTAGAAACATCGGTGTTGGTGACCACCACTACTTTGGCCCTACGAAGGCTGCTGTTAACTTAGTATATGTATTTTAAGCTATGACTACTACGATGAAACGATTTATAGTGATATTCGCAGCCTTGCTGGCCGGTGTGTCGGCGGCTGATGCGCAGACCGTGAATGGTGTGACTGTTGAGAGCTACACTATGCAGCGTGACGGTAGCTTCGTGATAGTAGATATGGATATCGACATCAGCCAGCTCGATGTTAAGGGCTCGGAGGCTGTAGTCCTCACCCCTCATATCGTTGGCGAGGAGAACTCTGTAGCCTTGAAGTCGGTGGGCGTGTATGGTCGTAATCGTGACTTCTACTACCAGCGTAATGCCGATATCGCTCCTACCACTGGCGACGATATGGTATTCCGCAGCAATAAGGCTCCAGAGATGGTTAGCTACCACGCTGTAGTGCCATTTGAGACATGGATGGACGGTTGCCAGCTCATATTCGAGCGTGCCGACTATAGCTGCAACAACACCAATGTGGGTAAGGAGGGTAATATGCTTATCGACCGCTTCCCATTGGAGCCATACAAGCCTACTCTTATATACATCCGTCCCGAGGGCGAGGTTGTTAAGAGCCGCGAGTTGAGTGGTACTGCATATGTAGATTTCCCTGTAAGCAAGGTAGATATCCGCCCAACATATCGCAACAACAACGCGGAGCTTGCAAAGATTACAAGCTCAATAGATTTGGTAAAGGCCGATGCAGATGCTACAATCACTGCCATCACAATCAAGGGTTACGCATCACCTGAGAGCCCCTATGAGAACAATAGCCGTTTGGCGCGTGAGCGTACAGAGTCTTTGAAGCTCTATGTTGAGGGTCTTTATAACTTCGATGGCGATATCTTCACCACATCGTACGAGCCTGAGGATTGGGCTGGTTTGGAGGCATATGTCGTGGCATCAGAGCTTGCACACAAGGATGCTATCTTGGCTATCATCCGCTCGAACGACGAGCCCGACCGTAAGGAGTGGCTTATCAAGAATGGCTATCCTGAGGATTACGCCTACCTATTGAAGAACTGCTACCCAGCACTCCGCCACTCGGACTACACCATCCACTACACCTTGACACAGTATAGCGATCCTAAGGAGATTGAGCGTGTGATGAATAGCGAGCCTCAGAAGCTCTCGTTGGAGGAGTTCTACATCCTTGCTGAGACCTACGAGGCGGGTAGCGACGAGCTCGATGAGTTGTGGGAGATTGCCGTGAGAATGTATCCTAATGATGAGATTGCCAACTTCAATGCAGCAAACTCAGCTATGGACAAGGGCGACTTCGAGCGTGCTTCGCGCTACTTGGATAAGGCAGGTAATCGCCCCGAGGTAGACTATTCACGAGGCTGCATCGAGGTACTCAAGGAGGAGTATGAGGCATCGTTGCCACTCCTACAGAGTGCTGAGAGCCGAGGTGTGGAGGCCGCAACTCCTGTTATCGAGGCTGTGAGCAACCATTGGAAAGTAACTCGCAATAAGAGATAAAACATAATAATACCGAAACTATAACAAAAACAACAAAAACTTGAAACTATGAAGATTAAGAATCTATTTTGGGCTATGGCAGCGTTGGGCGTTGTAGCATGTGCTGAGAAGTATGAGACTCCGCAGTCAGATCCACAGGCAGGCATCACTGCAGATAAGGGCTATATTGCTATCGACCTCAAGTCGGCTGATGATGTAACTCGTGCCGAGGGCGCAGTTTATGAGGATGGTACAGCTGATGAGCAGGCTGTGACAAGCGCTACATTCTACTTCTTCGATACTGCGGGCAATGCCTTCAACATCAACGCTAATGGCAACTACTTCTATGTTGAGGTAGCAGATAATGGTAGCACTGTAGCTCCTAACATCGAGTCTATGACCGACCCTGTGTTGGTTGTAGAGAAGTACAAGGGTCAGTTCCCTTCAAAGGTTGTTGCTGTGGTTAACTACCAGGGCACTGCAAGCCTCTCACTCAACGACCTCAAGAACAACCTTCAGACTGTAGGTCACACATCAGGTCAGAACTTCATCATGACTAACTCGGTATATGCTAATGCTGCAGGTCAGCAGGTAGATGCTACTGAGCTTTCTATTGACAACTTCCAGACTACTGCAGACAAGGCTTTGGAGAACCCTGTGACTGTGTATGTAGAGCGCGTTAACGCTAAGATGAGCGTTGTGGCTGGTTCTGCTGCCTTCGATACAGGTGTAGCTGTTGGTGACACTCAGGTGTATGCTAAGGTTTTGGGTTGGGATATTATCGGCAACCAGACAGAGTCATACTATGTTAAGTCTATCGACCCATCTTGGACAGATGCATCTCTTGGTTTCGTATGGAACGATGCTCCTTACTTCCGCTCATACTGGGCGTTGAAGAGTGTAAGTGACGCTGTTACTCCTGACTTCCAGTTTAGCGAGGTTACAAACACAGATGCAACTGTTGAGTATCTTGGCGAGCAGGTTGGTACGCGTGCAACATACATTGTAGCTGCTCAGTTGCAGGATGCATCAGGCAACGCTATTGAGATTGCACAGTGGTATGGTACTAACTATGTAGGCGAGGCGGCTCTCTTGGCAGCTGTTGCTCCTACACTCAAGACTAAGCTCGTTCAGTTCGACGGCGTTAGCACCTACACAGCTATCGACGACTCACAGCTCAAGTGTGAGGCACGCCATACTGAGACAGAGAGCTACGAGATTATGTTCCAGCTTGCTGATGGCGTAGATACTACAAATTGGTATTCGTTCGATGGCGCTAACTACACTGCTGTTGCTGATCCTAACGCTGAGCTTGCTAAGGTTGAGCCTGCGAAGATTTGGAAGGATGGTATGACATACTACTTCGCTGATGTTAAGCACCTTGGCTCTGCTGGTACTTTGGGTGAGTACGGTATCATCCGTAACCACAGCTATCAGGTGGCTATCAACGGTGTTAAGGGTTGGGGTACTCCAGTCTACGATCCAGAGTTCCGCGTAGTTCCTATTAAGCCTACCGACAAGGAGACATATATCTCTGCTGAGATCAATGTTCTCTCTTGGAGAGTGGTATCTTACGATGTAACCCTCGACTAAGCTCGATATTAAACTCTTGGGAGTCCGCCGTGTGCGGAGACCGTGGCGGACTCCTTTTATTTAAAAACCTTGTTCATTAACATTTTGAAGCTTCTGGCGAAGCGCACCTCGACACTGGTGCAAAGAGTAGTGTCGCACGGAGAGCCCTCAGCGAGGCACTCCCACCAAAAACGATAGATATACCTCCTTAGTTGGAGGACAATATATATAGGGCAACAACCCAAGAGATAGTGAAAAATAAGTAAAACTAAAAAGTATAAAACAATGAAGACCCAAGCTAAATTTTGTAAGTGGGGTTTGACGCTGGCCACTTTGTTCGTAGCACTCTCGACCAGCTCATGCAAGGAAGGTTTCATCTATGAGGGTGAGGGTGACTGCGGCACATACTACAACATTGAGTTTAAGTATGACTACAACATGAAGTTCGCCGATGCCTTTGCTCAGGAGGTAAACTCGTTGGCACTCTTCGTCTTTGATCAGAACGATACGCTTGTTAAGAGCATCGTTGAGCAGGATAGCGAGAAGCTCTCGGCAGATAGCTACTCTATGGCCTTGGAGCTTGAGAGCGGTAAGTATGAGCTTGTTGCCTGGGCTGGCCTTATGAACGAGGAGTCGTTTGACCTCTTGGCAACAATCGAGGAGGGTAAGACCAAGCGCGACGAGTTGCAGGTGGCTCTCAAGAACAACGAGGGTGTTGTGGATAACGACCTCTTGCCCCTCTATCATGGCGCTATGACCCTTGACTACACATCGGAGCCTGGCACCTACACCGAGACAATGTCGTTGGTTAAGGATACCAATGTTGTGCGTGTGGTGTTGCAGCAGATGACCGACGGCCTTGTTGCCGATAAGTTCCGCTATGAGATTACCGCTGACAATGGTCTTCTAAGCCACAATAACGAGGTTATTGCTAATGGAATGCTCACCTATAAGCCATGGAGCGTAACATCTGGTACTGCCGATGTTGACCCAGGCTATGGTACTAATGGTGTTACTCGTGCCGACCAGGTATCTGTGGTTGTTGCTGAGTTCACCACCAGCCGCATGATCGACGGTCAGAGCCCTGTGCTCACCATCTGGAACATTGAGGAGAACGAGCAGGTGCTCTCTATCCCTATTGCCGACTATGCCCTCCTTGTTAAGGGTAACTATAACAGCGCTATGAGCAACCAGGAGTACCTCGACCGTCAGGACGAGTACAACATGACCTTCTTCCTCGACGAGGATGGCGATTGGTTGTCGGCATCTATCATTGTCAACTCATGGCGAGTTGTTCTCAACGAGGATATTCTCTAATAACCCTAAAGCAGTAGAGCTATGAGAGATTGGATTAACAACATAATGATAGCACTTGCGGGGCTGTCGTTGGTTGCCTGTAACTCGATATACGAGCATGGCAGCTGCCCCTCGCTCGACGAGCCACATAGTGTGAACTTCGTCCTTGCTATCGACAACCCAACAACTACCCGTGCTGCATGGGAGGATGCCGATGCTTCGGATGAGTTGGGTACAACCTTCGAGAATAGAATACTTCCCGAGAGCCTTCGCGTGTCGGTATATACTACCGATAATAGCTATATTGGCGATGTTGAGGAGCTTATGTATTGGCCTATCAACGAGGATGGCAGCCGTTATCAGTTCCATGGCAAGGTGCCCGTAGCCTTGTTGGAGAATGCTGCACAGGCAACCAACCCAGAGTACAAGTTCATGGTGTTTGCTAACTGCCAGAGTGGTGACATAGCATCTATGTTGTACTCGTTCGACGACATCGACATGACTACAGGTGCGATACCCATGTGGGGCGTTAAGCAGGCCGACATAACAAACCTCATGAACAACCGCGTGCAGGAGCTTGGTGTAATATCTTTGTTGCGTGCTGTAGCCAAGGTTGAGGTTATCGTTGACGAGGCACTCGATGGATGTTTGCTTGAGAGTGCAACCATCAACTACCACAACCGTCAGGGTTACTCACTTCCTACAGGCTGGGAGTCTGCAACTTCAACCTCGGCGTTGGACCGCGATATGGTCTTCCGCAGCTATCAGTCGTTGCACACTACTGGTCATGAGCTTACAGAGGTTGAGAGCGGAAGAAAGTTCGTCATCTACCTCCCCGAGTACAACAATAGTCTATTTGCCGACTACGAGTCTAAAATCTCGGTGAATGTGGTTTACAATGGCACGCCTATGAGCTTTGTGGATGCTTTGCAGTTCCGTAGTCATAGCGATGGTAAGCCTACTGGTGAGCCAACGAATATTGTGCGTAACACCATCTATCGCTTCCGCATCACCAAGATTAACTCTGGTGCTTTGGTCCTCAACTACGAGGTTGCTGATTGGGAGCGTAGCGATAACTGGGAGTGGGTGCAGCATTTCGACTACCCCAACTACCACAACCCTGTATTGCCCGACTCGGCAACACGCGATGGCGATAGCTCGAACGATATCTATCCCGAGCAGCCACAGATGTACTATACCTCACCTAACGAGCGTGGTAACATCGTAAGTGAGCAGGGTGCCTTCTCTTGCTGGTTCCAGATGGTAAGCCCAATTGGTCAGACTTGGTTGCCTACGCTTCACTCAGCATCGGATCGTTGCGAGATTAGGGTGTACAAGGAGGTTGATGCAATGACCTATGAGTTGGTGTATACTACCGAGAGTAGTGTCACCGATCCATCACTCAAGGATGGCTCGAAGCTGATGGCATATGGTGGCTGGTACAACATTAAAGTTATACCTACCGATCCTGCCTACACAGGCGTTGCACGCTTTGGTATCACCTACACTCAGGATTGGATGGGTGCTGGTTCTCGCTACTTGCTTATCAATGGTGAGGCGGGTCATATTATCTGGCCTAACAGTGGCTCTGAGCCCCGCATCATCGACATTCAGCAGGTTTCTAACTAATAATATCGACTAAGAGCTATGAAACGATATATAAAATATATGATGAGCCTACTCCTCGCCGCTACTACTGTGGCGTGCCACAACGAGTTTGTGGAGAGCGTGGAGGTGAATGGGCTGCATGAGCCTGCCATAGTGCTAAACATCGCTGGTGGCGAGCTTGCTGTAGATACCCGTGCGGAGGATATGGCCGATAATGCAAGTGAGTCGGCTATCAAGCACCTCGATGTAATGATCTTCCACGACGCAGTGGAGCAGAGCGCACGCGAGCTCTTTTACCATGAGCGTGTTACGGCTGCTGGTCCCCAGGGTCAGGTGCGCCTTGGTGTCGATGTAAACGATATTGAGATTGGCGGTAAGTATTGGGTATATGTTGTTGCCAACAGCACGCATCCAGCTTCGACATACGCCAATATTGGTGATGTGGAGAGCCTCTTCTCACTTACCGAGGAGTGGTATAATGTCCACCTCACAGCCTCAGGCTTGCATAACACCCACACACACTTCTTGATGGATGGTGCTGCATATATGGGTGCTGAGGAGCCTGCACAGCCTTCGGCAATACTCTTTGCCCAGAGCAAGATTACGGATGCTGTTGAGATTAGCGTTAAGTTGCGTCGTGCTGCTGCTAAGGTTGTTGTAAAGCTCGTTGCTGGTGAGAACATGACCTTTGCCTCGAATATGGCAAATACTACCCCTGGCTACTACATGCGTAATACCCCATACGAGACTCGCGTTATGGATGATGGTATCGTGCGTCAGAGTGAAAAGCTTGAGACGACAGCCGAGTCTATGAGCAACTACTTCAAGTGGGTAGATAATGGCAGTGGTGCAATCACCGGCGTAGAGCTAACACTCTATGTGCTCAGCCATAGCTGGGACACAAGCGATAGCTTTAGCCATGCCACAAACCTCCTTGTAGATATACCTGCGTATTACACCACAATTAAGGATGGTGTGGAGCACACTACAGAGCACCCTAATAACTACTACCAGGTACCGCTAAGCAAGGACTTCATCTTTGAGCGTAACCACTACTACGAGGTGACAGCCAATGTACACGCCCCTGGTGCTGAGGACTTCTCGGAGCCTGTGGAGATTGACGACCTGAGGTATAGCGTCTACCCTTGGACCGAGCATACCGTCAATGTTGGTGGTCAGGAGGGCCCTGAGTACCTCAAGGTAAATCGCGATGTGTTGAAGATGTACAACACCAATATCGACTCATCGTCGTTGCTCTTCTCATCATCATCGCCTGTGACTATCACCATCACCGATAGCCATTATATTGATAAGTTTGGTATCAAGCAGACTATTAATGCTGCGGCATACAATATCTCGGCAACAACGGCCAATGGCGTGATTAGTGGCAATATCACCGTGAGAAGCGATGTGCCAACAAACAATACCATACGCTATTTCACCCTTGTGATTACCAACCAGACAGGTCAGCAGGAGCAGGTAGTGGTGGAGCAGTATCCGTTGGTATATATCGTGAATATCTTGGGTCACTACTCATATCGTGAGGACTTCAAAACAGGAAACAACGCTCCAACGACATACTACCATAAGGGCTCGAGCATAAGCACACTATCGCTCAGTAGTTATAACAATGGTAAGTGGAGCTACTCGTATAGCAACAATGTGGGTCGTGGCTTCTGGTCGTCGAAGGTAGCAACTGAGGATTATGGCGAGGATACAAGCGATAGCTATAAGGGTCGTTCGCGCATACAGTACTACTCATGGGGCAACAGTAACACCCAGCCTAACTTGGGTAGCAATACCGATAACCCTGGTAACGCTCGTATGTACCACATACGCATCACAGCGACCTCGGGCGAGTATAAGATTGGTGTACCACGAATGGTTAGCGATGGTGTGCAGTCGTATACCGACGATAGCGCGGATAACGCTCTGCTTGTGTCGCCATCCTTCATGACAGCATCGCGTCTTGGTAAGGTAGATATTCAGAACTATGGTAATAACCTCAATAGCGATGAGCGACGCTATGCCATGGCTCGCGACCATTGTGCTAACTACGCCGAGGTTGATAGAGCTGGTAATGTCTACGACAATTGGCGCTTGCCTACTGAGAGTGAGTTGATGATCATCATCGAGCTTCAGGGTACAAAGAATCAGAGTGCCGATGCTATTGACTACCTCCTCGATGCCGACTACTACATGTCAGCTTCAGGCTTGGTGTATAACCCTGGTCGAAGCAATGGTGGCAGTGCAAGCAAGAGTGTATGGGCTATCCGTTGCATCCGTGATGCGAAATAGAACTTAAAAAACAGAACTACCCCCTAATCTGAGAAGATTTATGATACGACGATTTTCATATATTATTGCAGCCCTTGTAGCAACCTTCAATATTGCTTGCCAGGCAGATATCGATGTTGTGCCTGTTCCAGAGCAGACAACTCCTGAGGGCTGGACAGAGATTGAGTTTAAGGCCAACACCCCTCTAATGACTGAGGTGGCGGTGCGTGCTGCAGACCCCGACGGTATCGATGTGCAGAACCTCACGCTCTTCTGCTTCAACGACTATGGTCTATATATCGCCCATGTGGAGGCAGAGCTTAACCCTACGGTTGAGGTGCCATCGCTCTCGGGTAGCTATAAGGCTATAATCCCTGAGGATACTCGCATCATCCACTTTGTGGGTAACCAGAACCCCAGTCTCTACGATTCGAACATGTTCCTAAATCGTACTGAGGATGAGATTCAGGATGATATGGTTGGTGCTTCGGGCATGATTATCTACTGGAGCCGCTTTATCTTCCAGGGAGATGGTAGCCATCAGCAGCAACTTGCTGAAGCCAACAATGGCGAGGGTATCAAGCTCATCCGCAACCAGGCTAAGGTATCTATCGTAAATATGGATAGCAGCCCATATATCGACATTACTGGTTGGGCAGTAACCAACATTCAGGCCTATGGCACAACTGCGCCATATCACCCTGAGTATGGTTTCCCAACAGACGGCACATCCTTCGAGTGGCCAGGTGACGACTTTGTGACTATGCCAAGCAACCGTGCTAAGATGTCGAATATCATAGATGTTACCACCCGCCCCGAGGAGTATATCTTCGAGCATGAGAACACACTTCTCGACCCTGTGAATGTAATCATCAAGGGTCGTCCTGCAGGTGGCGATAGCGAGCTATATTACCGAGTGAGCATCATCGATGCCGATGGTGAGCAGCTTATGATTCGTCGTAACCACCACTACAAACTAAATATCACTGGTGCCCTTACATACGGTGTTGCAACCTTTGACGAGGCGTTGTCTGCTCCTGCAACAAACAACATCTGGGTAAATGTTGAGGACTGGGTGAACGAGGTGTCGTTCGATGGCATAACACTCGCAGTGGACCAGACCAATGTTGTCCTTGGTGAGGAGATGGCGGGCCACGCTCTCGAGCTTGGCTATACGATAACATCATCTTCGACACTCACCGATGACGACAAGGCCGAGGTGAGATGGGCTGATGGTAATGGCGTGGCAGCACACAACTTCAACCACTCGTTCTCTGCTAACGGCACAACGGGTAGCGGTAAGGTGACAGTTCAGCTCTTGGAGATGGGCGAAAGCCCTATGTTGGAGGGTACTCTTGTGATTAAGAAGGGTCGTCTACAGCGCACTATCAAGGTGGTGCTTATCAAGAAGCAGCGCTTTACCCCGGTGTGGGCAGCCACACAGATCTATGGCGGTGAACTCGGTGAGCTTGCGACATTCAAGTTCAATGTTCCTGAGGACTTCCCTATCTTCCCATTCAATGTATATGTTACGGTGAATAGCCTTGATGTTCGCACCGAGACCACTGGTCGTGTATTGCCTGTGGTAACAAATGGCGACGAGGGCTGGTATGGCGAGGATAACGAGTTGGGCTATAAGTATGTGTACACTGTTACCGAGCCAGGTCCACAGCGTCTGTACTTCCACAGCATCCTTACACACGAGGATGGCGGTAAGGATAACATCACCATCGAGGCTGAGCACTTCCACACCGTGACAAAGGAGTTCTACTATGCAAGACATCAGAATGCTATCAATGTGCAGAACCTCGGACGATATAGCGTATCCGGCGTTCAGGATGAGGTAATCTACTATCGTCTTGTGCCCCGCAAGATTAATGCTCCTGTTCAGCTCGATGTATTGTTGGAGAATGTGGCTAATGGCGAGAACAACCCTGAGCGTATAAATGCTGGTCCTAACGACGAGTTCTTCATCTACTCGCGTACGCTCGATTCGCTCGCAAGCCAGCACGATCGCGATATGTTCAACCTCCCAGATAATTGGGAGTGGGACTGCCGCTTCTACACTGTGGATGACAACTATTGGCAGCAGAGCACCAATGGCCGTGTGTTGATGTTCAAGCCTACGGTTATTGACAAGAGTGGCGATGATAAGGGTAGATATTCAATATTCCTTAAGACCAACAAGGCTAAGAGCGACGATATGATACGTATCGCCTCAAATCAGCCGGAAAGCTACTCGGCACTTCCGAACATGGGTGATGTGAACTATGCTGGTCAGACCTACCGCTCGTTCATTTTCGAGCTCTCGACATATCGTCCCTTCCGCTTTGCTGCGCAGGTGGCTATCAATGGCGGTGAGCCTGTAGGTACTTGGAATACCGATGAGGATAAGCTCTCGGAGCCAGATCCAGTGGATTACCTCGAGTGGACATATATCCCTAACCAGAAGGTAGATATCAACCTCGATATTACTAGCTTTAATGGTGGTGATGGCAACTCAGCAGATCCTTTTGGTACAGCGTTCGAGGTGTATATAGATGCCCCAATGCTCAAGATTGACGAGAGCCGCCTAACTGCGGAGATGGCTGCCAAGCTCAAGCCTCATGCAACAATCCCTGGTCGCTTTGTCTACACCGTGGATGCCTCACGCGATGAGGAGCGTAAGACTGGTAGCGGTGAGTCGGTGAAGGTTGCAGACCCACATGCAGCATCGCAGCAGGGCGAGCGTAAGAGCCTGCCATTTGTGACTACAGGTATTACCACTGCAGGTGAGATTGTGATAAGCTCTCAGAGAGAGATATGCGAGTTCTTTGAGAAGCGCTTTAAGGTTAACAACATCCTTATTGAGGGTGCTATTAAGTATGACGACGGTGGTACTTTGCGTGATGTATCGCGTGGCGAGTTCGTTAGCTTCGCTGTTGAGCGCTCAGGCGTGCGCATTGGCTCGATGAACATCACCTCGGATGGTCACTTTGCCCTCAACCTTCGTGCTGAGTACTCGTTTACCTGGAATGACGATAGTGTGAAGCTCGCCTATATCAATGATGGTAAGGTCTACGAGAAGAGCTTTAGTAATCTAAAGTCACTATACGAGAGTGTGGTGAACAATGGTGAGACAGTCATCCTTACGGAGTAGCGATGAGTAACCATATAATAGAAAGCCAGCCTAACAAGCAAATTGTTAGGCTGGCTTTCTTATTATAACGACTCGTTGTGCTACAATCTATCGAGTGAGCGTCGTATAATGTCGCAGCACTCCTCGATTTCTGCCTCAGAGATTGTTAGCGGTGGCGAGATACGGAATGCGGTATCGCAATACAAGAACCAATCACTCATGATTCCCTCCTCCTTGAATATCTCCATAAGGCGATATAGATACTCCGAGCGGCCAAGCTCTACGGCAAGCAGAAGACCTGAACGACGAATCTCCAATACCTTGGCATGCCCCTTCAATCTATCCTCAAACATTGCTCCCTTGGCCTCGACGCCCTCAACAATACGATTATCCACGAGGTAGTTAAGTGCAGCAAGGCCTGCAGCACAGCATACAGGGTGACCACCGAAGGTTGTGATGTGACCCAAGCAAGGGTTATGCGTAAACGAATCAAGAACACTCTTATCGGCTGCTACACCGCCCAAAGGCATGCCACCACCAAAGGCCTTCGCCATGCAGACAACATCCGCCTGGATGCCATATTTCGACGAGGCGAACATCTCGCCCGTGCGACCCATGCCTGTCTGTATCTCATCGAAGATGAGCAGAGCTCCCACCTCGGTGCAGCGTGCACGAAGAGCGTGCAACCACTCTACATCGGGTAGTCGTACACCAGCCTCGCCCTGCACAACCTCGCAAAGGACACCTGCGGTACGAGAGGTGATATGCTGCAAGTCATCGTAGGAGTTGAAATTTATGGACTTGACATCAGGTAGTAGTGGTCTAAACTCCGCCTTCCACTCCTCGCCCTCGGGCGTTCCCATCATAGACATTGCTCCATGTGTAGAGCCATGGTAGGCACGGCGCATAGATATTAGTTCGGTGCGTCCCGTATAGCGTTTAACAAGCTTAAGGGCTACCTCCACGGCCTCAGCACCCGAGTTTACGAAGTATACGCAGTTGAGATTGCCAGGCAACAACTCGGCAATACGGCGAGCATACTCCACCTGTGGACGCTCGACCATCTCGCCATAGACCATGACATGCATATATTTGGCCACCTGTTCCTGCACAGCCTTGACAACCGCCGCATTAGCGTGGCCAACATTGCTCACCGAGACACCCGCTACAAGATCGAAATAGCGCTTACCCTCGGGAGTATAGAAGAAGGATCCCTCGGCGCGCTCCACCTCCACCATCATTGGTGAGGGAGAGGTCTGCCCCACATGCTCCAAAAATTGCTTACGAAGAATCATAGATGCTAATATTCCACAGTTAGTTTACCACTCTGCTCGGCACGACGCAATATGCCCTCGTAGTCACGCACCGACGACATCGTCCAGCGTGTGAGTAGCTTGAGGCTCTCGGCATCAGTAAGTTGCCAACCATCGACGGTCTGGCGTATGCGCTCCGAGAGCATGTATATAAGGATAGCAGCCGAGGCCGAGACATTAAGGCTCTCGACCATGCCACACATAGGTATCATCAAGAAGTCGTCGGCAGCCTCGATAACCTCGTCCGAGATTCCAGCATGCTCTGTGCCAAAGACCAGAGCGAATTTACCCTTGGTGACATCGAAGGTCTCAGGGGTTACGCTACAGCGATGTGGTGTGGTGGCAACAATACGATAGCCCTCGGCCTTGAGTGCCGCAAGGGCCTCTGCTGTGGTGTCGTGATGTTCCACATCTACCCACTTTTGGGTGCCACGCACAATGTTTACCGAGGGGTCGAACTTACAACGATCCTCAACGGTGTGTATCTGCTGAATGCCGAAGGCCTCGCAGTGGCGCATTATGGCACTGGCATTCTGGGGATGGAACATATTCTCGGTGAGAATACGCATATAGTGGGTACGCTGCGACACGGTGCGACGCAACACCTCGCGGCGCTCGTCGGTAAGGAATTGCGTCATGTAGTCGAGACGCTCACGAAGCCACTCTTCGCTATGCTCCTCGGTGCGCAGTCTACTTGCGATATTTGTCATCTTCGTCTAATATTTTCAGGTAACTCTCATAGCGTGAGTAGGCGATAGTGCCCTCCTTAACGGCCTCAACCACGGCACATCCAGGCTCATGGGTGTGTGTGCAGTTGTAGAATCGACAGTCGGGCGATAGTCGCATCATCTCGGGGAAGTAACGACATAGCTCCTTGTCGTCAATATCTATGAGTCCGAAGCCCTTGATGCCCGGTGTATCTATGATGTAGCCACCCTCTATGGGGTACATTGTCGAGAAGGTGGTTGTATGCTTGCCTTTATGATGGCTCTCCGAGATTTCGCCTGTGCGTATCTCGATATCGGGAGCAATGGTGCCAATGAGTGTCGATTTGCCAACGCCCGAGTTACCAGCTACAAGCGTGGTGCGACCCTTGAGCATATCACGAATGGTCTCCACGCCCTCACCCTTGAGGGATGATAGGCGCAGTACCTCGTAGCCCGCATCACGATATACGGTCTCGAAGTCCTCGGCCTCGGCAGCAAACTCGTCAACGAGGGTGTCGGCCTTGCCCAAGACAATGGTTACGGGAACCTTATAGGCCTCACATGTCACAAGGAAGCGGTCGACAAACTCGCGAGGTGTGGCTGGCGAGTGAAGTGTGACGATAAGGAGTGCATGGTCGAGGTTAGCAGCTATGATATGCGACTCTTTCGATAGGTTGGATGCGCGACGGATGACATAGTTTCGGCGTGGCACAATCTCCACAATAACACTACTCTCGCCATCGGGCTCAACGACCACTCTATCGCCTACAACCACTGGGTTTGTAGAGCGCACACCCTTTAGGCGCAGACGACCGCGTATGCGACAGTTGAGCACTCCCTCACTGGTAGCCACCTCATACCAGCTACCCGTAGAGCTTATTACCGTACCCTCAATACCCGATACTGCCATAGATATAGGGGTATAACTTACTGGACAATAGAGCTGAATATGCTATCCTTAGCCTCCTTGGTAATGGCCTCCTCGAGCTCATCCAATGTAGGAGTGATAGTGCGACCCATCTCAGCAAGAGGGTTGAAGAAGAATGAGTCATCAAGAGTCTCGTAGTCTACAAAGCGTGCATCACAGATCTGGCGACGAGTCTCGACATCACCCTCAACAAGGTCTGTTAACATATCTGCTACATCGCCCACAGAGTTGTTATCAGCTATGTATGTTGTAGCCTTAGTGATATTGAGTGTACCAATGTTGGCATAGTCGAAGGCTGCAAAAAGACCCGACACAATCATCAACACAAGACCGAAGTTGAGCACACCACCGAGAATCTTATCCAAGGACTCAAATGGGCTAAGGTCTGCCAACTTGTCAATGAGTGGAGATAGAAGTTTAAGCACCAACATCGCCAAGATGATAACAATGAAGAAACCAACGACGAAGGCAAGGGACTTATTATCTAAGAATAGAGCACCCAATGGCTCGGCTACAGATGGTGCAAAAAGCGTTGCCAAATAGAGTAATATAAGGCGTACCAACGATACGATAAAGCCTCTACGATAGCCAAAGTAAAAGGCCAATAGCATGACGATAATAACAATAATGTCAATCATAGTTGAAAAATTTAGTCTTGTTAATAGTAGTTATTCCGCACGAAGTTAGTAATTTTTTTTCTTTATTCGTATATTTGCCCTCACAAAATATTGGAAAACTCTATAAATTGAGTCACGATGATTTTGAGAACTATTTAGCTCTCTTGCCAAAGGCCGCGGTGCGAGCATTTTGTGAGGGTGATGTTCAAGTAGGCTCAAAGGCAACCAAAATAGAGCATCCTGCAGATGAGAAACTATTTACTGATTTAAAGAAATACCCCGTACCCCAATGAGATACTTACTTGCCGTATTCACACTACTTCTAAGCCTTACATCATGGGCGTCGGAGCCTACACGCGAGTACCACTCCATAAACGATGGATGGCGTTTCTACTTCGCTGAGGAGCTCGATAATAGCAATGCCGAGTATGTTACACTGCCCCACACATGGAACGATCATGATTCGGGAAGTGCTGCCGACTATGTGCGCACATCGGCAAACTATACGCGTACAACATGGATACCTTCGGAGTGGCAGGGACGACGCATCTTCCTGCGTTTTGGCGGTGTGCAAAGTGTTGCTGATGTATTTGTCAACGGAGCGCATGTGGGTGAGCATCGTGGTGGCTACACAGGCTTCACACTTGAGGTTACAGATGCAGTGAAGTATGGTGCTGATAACTACTTACGCGTAGTGGTGTCGAATGCACATCGTAGCGATGTACTCCCCGTATCCACGGACCTCGACCTATGTGGTGGCATCTATCGCGAGGTGGAGCTTATGGTGACTCCTAAGAGCATTATATCTCCACTATTCTACTCAAGCGATGGTGTGCTTATAGAGCAGCAGCACAATAGCGACAATAAGGCTACGGGTGTTGCTCACATATATCTATCTACTCCTGAGGATCATCTAACGGTTAATTTGCGTATCGTAGCGGCAAATGGCTACGAGGTGAGCTATCGCTCGGTGAAGGCCTCAAAAATAAATGGTCAGAAGGTTGTAAAGGTGCCATACGAGATTAGCCATCCCGATTTATGGAGTCCTGAACACCCAGTACTCTACACCGTTGAGGCATCCATAGGCAATGTTGACAACCCCATAGACATCGTGCGCATCGAGACAGGCTTCCGCAACATCACCATAACTGAGGATAATAGGCTTGCCATCAATAGCAAGGTAATGGATATTCGTGGCGTCAACCTCGCCCACGACCGCTTTGGCGTGGCAACGGCTATCGACCACATGGATATAGATGGCGACCTCGCTATAGTCGCTGACCTTGGCGCCAATGCTCTGCGTTCGCTCTCGGGACCACACGATAGCTATCTCTACGACGAGTGCGACCGCCGAGGTATTATCACTTGGGTTGATGTGCCATTCACACGCTCAATAATTGGTTTCTCGGATATATGCTACTACGGCTCGGAGGCCTTTCAGCATAACTGCATGGAGCAGCTCAAGGAGGTGATATACCAGAACTACAACCACCCCTCGGTGGCTATGTGGGGTATATTCTCTCTCGTATCGCAACGAGGTAGCGACATTAACGACTTCATCACAAAGCTAAACGAGCTGTCGCATAGTATAGACCCTACGCGTCCTACGGTGGCGTGTAGCAACGCAGATGGCGATGTAAACTTCATCACCGACCTTATCGTACTTCGTCAGGATATCGGATGGTCGAGGGGCTCGGCAGATGATGTGGCTATATGGTGTGAGCAGATGCGTACCAATAGCAGATGGGGAGAACTACATGCAGGAGTATGCTATGGCGAGGAGGGTGTGCCCTCACACTCTACCGAGACTTTGGAGCGTGCCAAGCGTGGCACATATCACCTACCCGAACGCCGACAGACACGCCACCATGAGCGATATATTGACATTATTGAGCGTGAGGCTATCTTCTGGGGAGTATGGCTCGACAATATGTTCGACTACGCCTCGTCACGCCGTCCCTATGGCATGAATCAGTCGGGCTTGGTGGGCTTCAACCACACCACAAAGAAGGATGCCTTCTACCTATATCGTGCTCTTTGGAATAGTGTTGCACCTACGCTACACATCGCTGACAAGGGGTGGAGTGTGCGTTATGAGCCCATGCAGCAGTTCACCATATACTCAAGTGTGGGTATGCCGCAGCTCACCATTAACGCTCTGAGCGTTGAACTCAAGGAGGTGGGGCGCAATGTATGGCACACGGCGACGGTGACAATAGAGGGTGAGGCAGAGATAGTGGCTACTTCTGCCGATGGTAAACATAGGGATAGTGCAACGATTAGAGTTGTGAAGCGATAAGCGTGGCTCGTGCCTCAGGACCTTCGCACATTATCAAGTCCAAGATAGATAGGTTGGGTTCGAACGGGAACCTGTCACTAAATACCTGAATGTATGGCTCGGCAGCGTATGTCGAGCCCTCTCTTTTTTTATCACGCATATCCACATCCTCCTCCGAGGCGGTGAAATAGCTCTCCGAGATACGAGGCATGGGTGTCTTAAGAATGGCACAGCACTGCTCCAGAGTGGCCATATTAAGGTCCACAAGGTGGCGCCACTCGCGCTCAAAGAGAGGCATGAAGCGGTGGGCATAGTGGTCGAAATAGGGCGATGAGCGGTAGGCCGACTCTATGGCCACCAGGTGCTGGTGTTGCCAGCGCTTGGAGTAGTCAACCTTCATGGATGTTATAGGCTGGCGTGGGCGGTTAGCATGGGCGAGCTGCACGGATAGCTGCATGACACCCCCCGAGGTCATTATCGAGGTGCGGTTGCGCTCCGAACGCTTAACATAGTTTTCACCAAGGTCCAAGACAACATCCTCGCCACCCTTGACAAGGGCTGTCCAATACTCCGTAGAGCCGAAATATACCGAAGGTAGAATAATCATAACGCCTATGGTTTTACGAATGTTAGACATCGCCATTCGCCAGCCTCGAGTGTTGTAGTATGGCTTAAGCCATAGCCCGTCACAGCCTCAATAATGGGGGCCACATCCTCGGCAAGGAAACCGCTTAGTAGCATGCTGCCACCCTTGTTGAGAATAGCAACATAGTGGGCAAGGTCGTTGAGTATTATGTTGCGATTGATGTTGGCCATGACCATATCATAGCTTCGTCCAACAAAGGCTTCAACCGTGCCCTCCACAACATCTATACGCTCTGTGAGATCGTTGAGAACTGCCGAGTTACGAGCACTCTCCACCGACCATGGATCGATATCTACTGCATCCACACGCTTTGCACCGCACTTTAGGGCAGCAATAGAGAGCACGCCTGTGCCGCAGCCCACATCGACGGCTGAGCCCTGGCATGCTGTAGCCATAATGGCGCGACACATCATTCGGGTAGTCTCGTGGTGGCCCGAACCAAAGGACATCTGCGGAGCTACGATAACCTCTATAACGCCCTCTGCAGCCTCGTGGTGAGGGGCGCGTATGACCATCTTGCCGTCAATATCCACAGGATGAAAACTCTCCTGCTCCCAACGCTCGTTCCAGTTTTCATCCTCGACACCCTCTTCGCCTACAAGCGAGCCGTAATCAGCGATAGCCTCTAAGGCCTCGTCGCGACACTCATCCCATCTTTCTGCAAGTATAAAGGCACGCAGTGTCACGCCATTATCCTCTATCTCAGTATCGAAGCACTCAAAGTCATAGTCCGAGAGATAGGCCACTACAATCTCGGATAGCTCCTCCGAGGTGCAGGCTATAGAGAGTTTAACATATCGCTTCATCGGCTCAAAATTTTGCGGTTGTGGATGATATTATGTAAAATTTTTGTATCTTTACCACAAAGATAGGAATAATATGGCAGATATTGCGAAAAGTTGGGATAAAATTCGCACCGAGTATGCGCGCTACATACGCTTCGAGAAGCGACTCACCGAGAATAGCATTGAGGCATATATGCGTGACTTCGACGAGTTTCATAACTTTGTGATGCACTACTATGGCGTACTCCCCAAAGAGGTAGAGCCCGAGATGATAGAGCGCTTCATGGGGTGGCTCTACAACCAGGGGCGTAGCGGTGCCTCACAGGCACGCCGTCTCTCAGGCATCAGGAGCTTCTACAACTTTATGCTTCTAAGTGAGCGTATCGAGCAGCTACCTACCGACACGGTGCAAGCACCCAAGATGGGACGCTCGCTACCCGACACCCTCAGCGTGGAAGAGATAGATGCTATGCTCGCAACATTCGATATGCGCACAGCAAAGGGGTGTCGTGACAGTGCCATTGTTGAGGTGTTGTACTCGTGTGGTCTGCGCGTTTCGGAGCTTACGGCGTTAACTGTTAACAACCTCTTTTTTGGCGAGGGTTACATACGCATCTTGGGCAAGGGCGACAAGCAACGCCTTGTACCTATAGGCTCGGTGGCAAGAGATAAGATACAGCTATATATGGAGCATCGCAAGCCTCACAAACCCTCGGAGGCAACTCTCTTTTTGAACAATAGAGGTAAGCCGCTAACGCGCATCATGATATTTAATATCATCAAGCAGGCGGCCCTACTTGCTGGCATCGACAAGCAGATAAGCCCCCACACCCTACGCCACTCCTATGCTACACACCTTCTCGAAGGGGGTGCTAACATACGCCAGGTGCAGGAGCTACTGGGTCATGAGAGCATTGTTACAACCGAGATATACACCCATCTCGACCGTAAGCATCTGACCATGGTAGTAGAAGACTCGTTTACAGATTTAGAATTATAACATTATGATACACAGAATATTATATATTATCTTGAGTGTTGCATTGTTGAGCGTCGTGGAGGCATCGGCACAACTTGCTAACATTGCTATACCAAGAGATTGGGGCACGATAAGCGCTACGCTTGATAGAGCTACAAACAATAGCGACACAGCAATACTTATCATTGCAGGCTCGGGAGCTACAGATCGCAATGGTAACTCGGGCCCATCGCTTATGACAAATAGCTACAAGATGCTATCGGACGAACTTGTGACCAAGGGCTTCAATGTTATGCGTTACGACAAGCGAGGCATAGGTCTTAGCACTATACCCGCAGCCGATATTCCCACTTTAACATTCGACGACTATATTGACGATGCGCATGCATGTATTGAGTATCTTAGAGCTGAGGGTTTCAATAGAGTATTTCTCGCTGGCCACAGCGAGGGTGGTGAGATTGCAACAATATTGGCTGCCAATCACCCCGATATTGTAGATGGAGCTATACTACTTTGTGCCCCTGGCTATCCCATCGACGAGGTGCTAATAACACAACTATCGGCGCAGCTGATGCCTATGCACACGAAGCTTATGGATAGTGCCGAGAAGATTATAGCCACCCTCAAACAGGGGACTATGGTAGATATCGCGGAGATTCCCAATGAGCTAATAGGGCTATTCCATCCTTCGGTGCAACCATTTCTCATAAACTGCATGGAGTACGACCCCAGGGAGTATATCGCACGATGCAAGGTCCCCGTACTCATAATATCAGGAGGTAGAGATATACAAATTTCGGTGGATAATGGCAATAGTCTAAACGAGGCGTATCCTAAGGCGCAGCATGTAATTTTTGAAAATATGTCGCATGTGCTCAAAGATGCTAAATCTACGGACCGCATGGCGCAGTACTATGAGGTATATCTTAATAGCACACCACCTCTGACTAAGGGTGTTACGACGACAATCGCAGAATTTATAAACAACATAAAATAGATACTACTATGTCAATATTTAAGAATCTTTTTGGCGGTAAGCCATCTGCACCCGTCTACCAAAGCGACGAGCTAACGATAAATGGCGAGAGACTCAAGATTACATTCTTTGCCCACGCCTCGTTGGCCATAGAGTATATGGACAAGCACATATATCTCGACCCCGTATCTGACAATGCCGACTATGAGCGACTACCCAAGGCCGACATCATCCTTGTGTCGCACTCACACTATGACCATTTCGACATGGCAGCCATCGAGAACCTCCAGAAGGTCGATAGCCATATTCTTCTGGATAAAACATCTGCCGAGGGCTTTGTTGGTGAGTGCTATACTATGCTTCCTGGCGCTGTGGCACAGCCATTTACCGATATCAAGATTGAGGCCGTAGCAGCCTATAATACCTCGGAGAGTCAGTTGCAGTTCCATCCTAAGGAGAGGGAGGATTGTGGCTATATCGTCACCTTGGGCGATGCGGTACGAATCTATATGTCGGGCGATTCGGAACCTACCGAAGAGATGCTTGCACTCAAGGATATAGATGTTGCTTTCCTCGCTGTAAACCAGCCATACACCATGAAGCCCGAGCAGGCTCAGGAGGCTGTCAAGGCCCTCAAACCTAAGATCTTCTATCCCTACCACTATGGTCAGGTGGAGGAGCCAACCGATGTAGAGGCACTTGCTGAGAGCCTCAAGGAGGTGTGCGATGTGCGCATACGACCACTCGCATAGGAGGTTTAATTTTCGAAATATTGGGCATAGGGTTGGCTCTATGCCCATGCTTTTTGCGCTCATACCATTTATATCGGGCATTATCCTCGCCAATAGCTACTCCATACCGCTATGGTTAGCTGCTGCAGGTATGGCCATATTCGCCATTGTGGCATGGTGTGTAAAAGAGAGAAAAGGAGTCATATTCTGTTGCTTTGCAGCTCTTCTACTCTTTGGCTACCTTGTGGCTGAGCTACGGCGTGAAAGAGTAGATATCCCCTATGATAAGGATATAGAGCTTGTGGTGAGCATCGATAACCACCCTACGATGCGCTATTCGAAGTATAGTGTTGAGGGTGAGATTGAGCGCTGGAGGGATGGTGACGCATGGCATGATAGCGACTATAGGGTGCAACTATATACGGCGTGTGACACCATAGGCATTGGTGATAGGGTGCATCTATGCACACACCTCAGGGAGCAGATATCCAGCAACGAGAGCTACAATAGCCTACTTCATCACCGAGGTGTTGTAGGGCGTGTAGATATCAATGCCTACGACATATCGCGCATAGAGCATGGTGATAACTACTCGTTACATGCTCGTGCCATAGAGCACCTCAGCTACTACGCTCAAGATAGCTCGGCATACTCCACCGTAGAGGCCATGGTGGCGGGCTCGCGTCGCATGCAGAGCGAGGAACTGCGCGAGGCCTACTCACGAACAGGCCTCTCGCATCTTATGGCTGTGTCGGGTCTGCACCTTAGCATAGTACTTATAATTGTCAACATACTTCTTATACCCCTACTACTCATACATCGAGGACACTTGGTGCGCAACATTCTTGCTCTTGTGGCCATATGGATATATGTTGCAGTGTGTGGCGCATCGCCCTCGGTGGTACGCGCAGCAATGATGGTGAGTATCGTCTATCTTACTTACTACAGCTCACAGCGATATAACACCGCCAATATCCTTGCTATGGCCATCCTCCTCATGCTCATATATCGCCCCGATAATATCTACGACATCAGTTTTCAGCTATCTGTCACAGCCGTCATGGGCATTGCACTATGGGCTGTGCCCATTATTAGGCGACTTAGTACGACGGGGCTCTTTACGCGCTATATCATAGCCTCGGCTATTGTGGGCATGGCAGCATCTATATGGACACTACCTATCATAAGCCACGCCTTTGGTCGTATAGCACTTATAGGCGTGATTATCACACCGCTGCTGATGTTCTCGGCATATATCATCATAGGCTCAAGCATGGCAACACTCCTGTTGCCACCACCCCTGGGTATGCCCTTTGCTCGCGTGGCAGAGTTGAGTGCAGGAATACAGAATGAGTTTGTTATGATGGCCTCACATCTGGAGTGGGCTTGTATAGATTACAGGCTTGGTGTGAGTGGTGTAGTAACCTTTTATGCAATAATTATTGCGATAACACTCGTTATATGGTCCTACGAATCAAAAAAAGTGGTAACTTTGTCGAAGTATGACAACTACAGCTGATATAGAGCTTCTCACCACCCCCGAGGTGCGTGAGGCCATTGAGAGAAACATCGAGCGAGATCCCGCTGCAATAGCCCTCGACCGTGGCGTGCCCCACGCCTCGGCTGTAGCTACTGCGGTGAAGTACTTGCAGCGTTCACGACGCAAGCTGCCAAGGCTCTACGCCGTGCGTGCCATCATCCCACCACGCGCCTTCGAGCAGTCGTCGAGCGAGGAGTCTGCCGAGCGCAAGCCCCTCACGGGAGATAGCCTTCTGGAGCTTACATGCGGCCTGGGTATCGACGCAATAGCCTTCGCCTTGCGTTTTGGTCGTGTTGTGACTCTCGAACGCGATGAGCAGTTGGCAAATGTCGTTCGTCATAATCTTAAACTACTGGGCATAAGTAATGTGGAGGTTGTCACTACCACTGCCGAAGAGTATGTTGCAAACTGCACCGAGCACTTCGACTGGGTATATGCCGACCCCGATAGACGCTCGGCCGAGGGACGCAAGATGGTCTGCATGGAGGACTGCTCGCCCGACATGCTACAACTCATGCCACGCCTTAGACAGATAGCCTCGCGTGTGGCTATCAAGCTATCGCCGCTCTTCGACTGCGACGAGGCTTTCCGTCTACTATCGCCTGCCGAGGTGGAGATTGTGTCGCTGGGTGGCGAGTGTAAGGAGGTGAACATATATACCGCAGCTAAGGAGAACACCCTACGCATAGCACCTATAGGCATGGGCGAGTGGTGCTACAACCCAGAGGATATGCTCTGTGCACCAAGTGGCGAGTCCTTCGCCGAAGGGGAGTGGCGCTATATGCTTATCCCCGATGTGGCTCTTCAAAAGGGACGCGTAGCCATAGCGGCACTTAAACCATACGCCTCGATATGGAGTAACAACGGCTATGCCTTTGCGTGTGAGTTACCCGAGGTGAAGCTACCATGCCGCATATATGAGATTCGTAGCATACGCCGCTATCAGCCTAAAGAACTGAAGCGTGAGTGGCGCAACCGTGGCATCGAGATACTTAAGCGCGATACGCACCTCACGGTTGAGGGTGTGCGTAAGGCCATAGGTGCTAAGGCGGGTAGCGAGGCCACCATAGCAATAACAACCATCGAGGGTGATAACTGGGTCATAGAACTAAAATAACCAATGATTAAGAGTAGAAGCACAACACCCGTAAGGGTGGTCATCATAGGCTCGGGCAATGTTGCCGAGGCATTAGTATATAACATCGCCGATGACGATAACTTTGACCTTGTGGGCATCGTAGCTCGCAATAGGGAGCGTGGTCGTAGCCTTGCGTCACTTGGTAACACCCAGTGGCGTGAACATACCGACGAGCTTCCTAATGCCGACATATATATCATTGCCGTATCGGATAGCGCTGTGGAGAGCGTTGCCAAGGCTAACACCTACCCCGAGGGTGCTATCGTGGTACATACTGCGGGTAGCGTGCCGCTTGAGGTTCTTCCCAAGAGGGGTGGTTGCCGAGGTATACTATATGCTTTCCAGAGCTTTAGTAGTGGTCGCAAGGTGAGGCTTAGCGATGTCACCATATTCATTGAGGCCGAGAGCAAGGAGGTGGAGGAGCGCATTCGTAGCTTTGCCCTGCTTCTAAGTCCGAGGGTCGAGTATGCCACATCGGAGCTTCGCCGCAAGATACATCTTTCAGGGGTATTTGTCAATAACTTCGCCAACCACATGTGGGCCATAGGCCGTGATATGATGGTTCAGCAGGGGCTTACTTTCGATGTGCTAAAGCCACTTATTGCCGAGACTGTGGCCAAGGCTCTATCGTGCGATAATCCTAAGAGTATGCAGACTGGTCCTGCTGTGCGTGGTGATAGGGGTGTTATCGAGCGCCACCTTGAGATGCTTGGTCATAATAGTCGAGAGTCAAAAATATATAACGAAATAAGTGAGAGTATATGGGAAACTTCAAAGAGGATATAGCACGCACCGAGGCCTTTGTCTTCGATGTGGATGGCGTGATGACCGATGGTGGCATCATACCTACGCCCGATGGCGACTTCATTCGTCGCTACTACGCCAAGGATGGCTATGCCCTGGCCTATGCCATTCGCGAGGGGTATAAGATATGTGTTATCTCGGGAGGTAGAGGCGAGATGCTACGCCGCCGCCTGGAGATGCTCGGCATAGAGGATATGTATCTAAACTGCATGGATAAGATTACGGCTATTAACGAGTTTATCGCCAAGTATGGACTCAATGCCGAGAATGTGATATATATGGGTGATGATATCCCTGACCTGGAGTGTATGCGTATTGTGGGCATCCCCGTGTGTCCAGCAGATGCTTGCATGGAGGTTATCGAGGCTTCGCGTTATGTGTCGGAGTTCGATGGTGGCAGAGGTGCTGTGCGCGATATTGTCGAGCAGGTGCTCCGCGCACAACAGAAGTGGGCTAAGAACACCAAGGGTGTGCTTGGCATAGCCTCACGATAGGGCGCAAAGTCAACATAGATAGACAAGATAAGTGCGAGGTGTAGGCCTCGCACTTATCTATTATATGTAATCCCCTCTCACGCTATTGCGCCTGCTTGCGACAGAACTTACGCTTTATCCATAGGTAGTAGCCCGTGAGAGGAAGTGTACCTCCGATAATAGCAGCTATGCACCATAGTATCTTGGTGGTCATACCTCCAATACTTCCAGTATGCAGGCCTCTGAGCCACTCGCGAGCATCCTCGCCAAAGAGCGCGTAGAAGCCATCTCTGTACCAATCGAAGGACCATACAAGACCTGTAAGTGTCATGATGAGTAGTAGTATGGTCGCATACATACCTGCCGATACATGTAGGTCGTAGTTGAAGCGTCGCCAGCCCTTGGTCAATGCCACCTTAACGCGGTTCTTGAGCATCTTGATGCCCTTGGGCCACCACAGCACTATGCCCGAGATAAGGAGTATCACCATGGCAAGGGTGCTGATGCCTACAACCATCTTACCAATGCTCATCTCTCCCTTCTCGGCAGGGGCATCCATAAGCCAACGATGTAGGCGGAATGTCACTTGGAAGAAGGGTAGGCGTTCGGGAGTGCCGAGCACCTCACCCGTATATTGGTTGACAAAGAGCGTTTCGGGCTTCGCCTTCTTACCCTTATTGTCGTCCTTTGCTATCTTGAACATGTAGGTGCGCTCGGGGTCATCCTCAACCTCCACATCTATGATACTTAGCTCTTCATCAAGCGTAGCCTCGACATTGGCACATAGCTCCTCCATGGGTAGTGGCTTATCTTGCACACTATCGACATAGTAGTACTCCGATTGAACCTCTGCGGTAATCTCCTTCTCGAAGACGAGTATAGCTCCCGTAAAGCATATTATGGAGATAACGACACCTAGAGGTATTGAGAGCCAGATATGTAGCTGTTTGATAAAACTCTTCATAGCGGTTATCACAATTTGATAGTACAAAGATAGTTATTCTCTACATTATATTGTAAGGAATCCACAACATTCTATCTTAGTGGAGACATGCGACCTACACAGCCCACCTGTGTGGCAGCCACAGTGAGACCCTTGGTAGCCACAGCGCTATCAATATCTATGGCGTATATCGCAGGGTAGCTATCCGAGGTTGTCACCGCCACATAGGCTATACCATTCTCCACATAGGGGGCATTTCCAAAGCTGGTAACGACATCCGAGCTGGGCAGACCAGTAACATAGTTGAGCGTAGCACTCTCAGCATCGAAGATAGCAAGCCTATTGGCCACCATGGTCTGTCCTGGAGCGAGAGGCGAGTCGTACATGAGCATGAGGAATTTTGTGCCACCAACATACCATGTACGCATGAAGGAGTAGCCATTGGATAGAGCCTCGAAGTTGATGTAGTAGCTATCGTCGAACTCCTCTGTGCCCGCCTTAATACGCACCACACCTGCTGGTAGTGAGGTCTGCTGTCGCTCGTCGACCATGGTCTTGGCATACGAGGGCGAGAATACATAGACATCGCCACTCTCGCTCTCCCATATCATTTGATAGTATTGCGATTTGTTGCGGCCCGCAGCGTAGCTAATCTTGTCGCTACGGATAAGGCGCTTAGTAGACAAGCTCTCATCATCGAAGATGGCCACCCAGCACTCATCGGGGTACTGTGTCCACTGAAGCTCACCCTCCTTGTAGGCACCACTACCCGAGCCTCCCGACTCGGTCTTGATGAGGTCGGCAAAGCCTTCGCGCACCCACTTGCCACCCTCGGCCTTCACGCCATACTGGCTCAAACCCATAGGCACGGCAGCAGAGAATATCTTGCCATCGACCTCCTCAATACCGGCAAGAGTGACAAACTCGCCATTGCCCAAGAAGTTTTCGGCCATGTAGTGCTCCTCGAGAGTGTTGTTTGTTGTATATGTCTCGGCCTCGACATCCAATAGCGAGACGAGTATCGCCTTAGGCAGATAGCCATTCTCGTCGGCAAACTCCGTAGGTCCATCACCCGTAGATGTTGTCATGACATAATCGTCGTAAACACCTACCGTTGTGAAGCGACGCACGGCATACTCCGCAGGGCGAGCCTCAAGGGTGTAGTCCTCGTTCATAACATAAGAGCGTGTTGTACCCGCATTACCCTGGTTGTAGGTCAGTCCATAAAGGTACTTATCGCCCCAAAATACCCAATACGACGCACCATCGTTTACCAAGCCGTGCTCCATACCGAGGGTGCCCCCATCGAGGCTCTCGGCAGTGAGAAGGGCGTTAGTCGTGGTGTTCGAGAATGTACCCTGCGAGGCTATGACATAGGGCATAGGCGCGCCTGGTGTAGGTCTCTGTGTCGATGGATTGTCATTAGCACTCTCACATGCAGTAGCACCAAGGAGAGCTGCAAAAATCATGATTTTTAGATACTTCATACTATTTTATTCTTTAATTATAATAATTATAATCACTGTTATTTACCGCCAAAGCGTACGCGGAGCTTCACATAGTAGGCTCTGCCTGCCTTCTGGAGGCTGAAGTTATCGTATAGAGCCTCGTTGGTAAGGTTGCGACACTCGGCCGTGATGTTGTACTTGCCACCCTTGATGGCATAGCTTATGGCTATGTTGTGCGAGAACTGAGAGGGCACCATGTAGTCACTTTTGTTTGAGCCTATACGCGACGAGTAGTAGTAGAAGCCGGCAAGATAGTTGTTGTCATAGGTGATACTCAGGGTGTTATCCTTCCATATGCAGTCACGCCATGTGAAGGTTATGTCACTATCGGCAAAGAGGTATGGGATGTTGGGCATACGATCCTTATAGCCGAGGTTAGGCATCGAGGTAGTGCCTATGGCTATAGGCATATTATCGCGCACATCCATATAGGTGATATTACCACCAACCGAGAGCCAATGTGAGAAGGTGTAGCGTGCCGTGAAGTTACCACCAAAGGTCATCACGCGGCCATAGTTTATGTAGCTTGCTGCCGATTTACCTCCACTGAGGTCCACGATGTTGCGCTGTATGTAGTCGTTGGTATTGCGCCATATAAAGCCTCCCTCAAGGTATAGTCCATGCTTATGGTCCACACCATAGTTGCCCGCATAGCTGAGGCTGAGATTTAGGTTATCGCTGCTCTCGGGGCGTATGCCTATATCACCCATTTCGAGGTCCTCGTCACCGAACATCTCCTCGATGGTAGGTAGGCGATAGGCCCTCTCGTAGGATAACTTTGCCTGGAGTGCTGGCAAAGGGAAGTAGGTTGCGGCAACACCATAGCCCAAGGCATCCTCCCTACGGCGATGCTCCACAAAAGATGAGGCATTAGCATCCACAGCCATAGGACCACTCACATTGAGGGCGTAATACTTGGCAAAGAGCGAGAGATTCCACCTATCGCTTGGCGTTAGGCGATACTGCAAACCTGTGATATTCTTATGCGTGCGCTTAGCGATAGCATCCTCTTGAGCCTCAGTACTTAAAAGCGAGGTGTTGGTGCGCACAAACGAGCTATATACATGGTTTAGAGTAAAGCTGTGCTTGTCGTTAAGACGGTAGCCGAGGGTCGCCGTAGCACTCCAGTTATCGTTGTTGGAGCGTGTATACTGATAGGACTGCTCGCCTGGCGAGTTGAGACGCTTGGTCTCACCCAGCCAGTTGTACTTATACTGCGCGGTATCTATGTTATAGGTTATGTTGCGATTGTAGTTAGCCGTAAGTGTGAGGTCCAAGCCGCGCACAAAGAGGTTGCGTTTGTTGTACTCCAACGAGGGCATCAAGGAGTTGCCACGACGATGCTTATCGCCATATACTATCTCTTGGCGTACACCTGTCTGTATCTCCTTATACATCTGCGAGTAGGCAACACCCACCATCAAGCGGTCGGCCCAGGACTTGTCCACAACACCAATTTTGGCTACGACAGCCTCGTTGTGATAGGTGTCGTTAAAGCGCTTTACACGCTGCTTATTACTCTTATCTATGCGCCCTGTCTCAAAATCCTCGACGGGGGCTAATACCGAGTAATTATTATCCGAGTAGTTCTGAAAGGCGTTTACCTCCCACACAAGGCCGCAGTCGAGTGTCTGACCCGCATGCACCGACGAGCGGTGGGTATTGAACGAGCCGTAGGAGTAGGATGCATCCACAAACCAGCTGCGGCGACGCTTGTTGGTCACAATATTGACAACGCCACCTATGGCATCGGCACCAAAGCCTACGGGTACCACACCACGATATACCTCTATGCGCTCGGCATAGCCTGCGGGTATGTTATTGAGCGAGAAGGAACTTCCCACACCCTCCTGGGGTACTCCGTCAATAAATACCTTTACATGCTTACCAGTGAAGCCATCGAGGGTTATTGCAAGGTCGGAGCCCACGCCTCCCGACTCACGGAGCTTGATGCCTGGGGCCTTCGATAGAGCGTCACTAAGACTCTTAGCACCATTGCTATGTTGATGTGTATCAATGGTCACAGCATTGAATGGCGAGCGCTTGACGCTGGCTATGCCCGATGCCGATACCACCACTTCACCAATATCTGTAGCACTCTCTTCAAGGTTGAAGTTAAGGGTGTATGACTCACCACAGCGTAGTGTGACACGCTGCTGAGCATCGTCGTAGCCAAGAGATGAAACAGCAATATCATACTCGCCACACTCCACCTTCATGGAGTAACGCCCCAAAGCATCGGTGGTCGTACCCTTGGATGTGCCCTGTACAGAGACCATGGCGTAGGGCACAGGAGCTCCATCTTCGCCGAGGACGACGCCTTGGAGGAGTACAGTATTGGGGTTCTTCGTGGGTGTGGCGAGGGTAAAGGCTTTAGCAGCAACAGTGCTATAGGTAAGCATTGCTGCTATATAAATAAGGTATAGGGATAGTTTTACAATCGTCTTACGCATACACAAAAAGGTCTACTTTTACGATTGCAAAGGTAGACCTTATGTGTCGGGTGGACAATCCCTAATATAGGGGAAATGGTATTTGCCAAGCTCCCTAAAAGTGGGTAGATGAGGCTATATCGCCTGTAGTATCGCCACCAGCGAGCCGTTGCTAAGCAGAAGTAGCATGTCGCGATCTATCTCGTAGTGGGTGACAGTAGCGAGCATGTCGAAGAATTGTTGTTCTTGCTCTATGTTGCGACACATGACCTTGGTTGTTGCAAGCTCGCCCACGGAGAACTCTCGTGAAGTAGTCATGCGATATGAGGTGTTGCCATTGTTGCACGCTCCACGAGTCGATAGTGTGCCATTGTCGTGGAGCACAATGGTGAAACTATCCTCCTCGGCCGCAACCTCCTGGCCCATGAGCTGCACAAGTTGCCATGTGGTGCCTACAAGGGGTTTAGCATTCTTTGCCTGCTTGCGACAATCGCAGCAGCCAACGGTCATCAGTAGGGTTGTTACTGAAATTATGAAAAATAAAATTGTGCGTTTCATACCAAAAGTCGAAATTATACTCTATCTTTGTGGGCAAAGATAGTACAAATCACTTAAAACTAATAGAAAAATGAAAAAAGTTATTGCATCACCTTTGGCACCTAAGGCTGTAGGTCCATACTCACAGGCTATCGCTCACGACGCTACACTCTACATCTCTGGTCAGCTTCCTATCGACGGCGCTACTGGCGTTATGGCAGAGGGTATCGAGGCTCAGACACACCAGGCACTCAAGAACCTTGGCTACATCCTCAACGAGGCTGGCTACAGCTACGACGATGTTGCTAAGACAACTGTTCTTCTTGCTTCTATTGCTGACTTCGCAGCTATGAACGCTATCTACGCTGAGTACTTCCAGGGTGAGAAGCCTGCACGCATCTGCTATCAGGTTGCAGCATTGCCTATGGGCGCACTTGTTGAGATCGACGCTATCGCTATTAAGTAGGCATCAACGCTACTATAGAGAGAAGCCTGCCTAACAACTGTTAGGCAGGCTATTTTTATGTTGCCCCCAGTTTCGTTTTAGGCCAACGATGGGCTGTGCTTGAACTGAGTGCAGGTGTAGCGTTTGCTGATAGGAGGTGAGGTGCGCTATCTCTTTGTCGAGGCTCTTAGACCCTCGATGACACTATGGGTGAAGCCTGCTGCCTCCATGGCGTTAAGGCCTCTGATTGTGAGTCCACCAGGTGTGGTCACTCGGTCAATCTCAGCCTCGGGGTGGGTATCATTAGCCTCCAACACATCGACAGCACCGCGTAGAGTCTGCATAACTATATGCTTGGCATCATCGGCGCGTATGCCAAGTTCCACGCCACCCTCCATAGCAGCGCGTATATAGCGCAGTGCGTAGGCTATGCCGCAGCTCGCAAGTGATGTGGCGGCTGCCATCTGACCCTCGTCGATAAGCATCGCCTTGCCCAGCTCGTTGAAGATATCAAGAAGGAGACTATCTTGTGCTGAGGTGGAGCGTGCCGATGATATGAATGTCATGCTACTCATTGTAGCTATGGCGGTGTTCGGGATTATTATGTATGTCGCTGGTAGCACTCCGTCACCCTTGTCGAGCCACTCGGTGAGCTGCGCTATACTCAAACCTCCAACCATTGAAGCTACTGCTTGGTGTGAGTAGTCGAGGTGGGGCTTTAGCTCCTCGACAACCTCGACCACCTTCCATGGCTTTACGGCAAGCACGACTATATCGGCCGAGGCTACAGCGCTGCGGTTGTTGTTGGTTGTGTTAATCTCGGGGAACTCGCTTCTGAGCCTTTCGAGCTTTGTTGTCGATGGGTTGGAGACATATATATCCGATGTCGCTACAAGGCTACCCTGCGCAAGACCACGAGCGAGTGCACCACCCATATTGCCAGCTCCGATTATTGCTACCTTCATATATTTTGCGGTTTTAGTTATCTCTACTAAGTTACAAAGATAATATCTTTTAGCCAATTATGGTGTTTATTATGCGCCGTAAGATTGATTTTGTACGCTGAAACCATTATGAGATATGTTGAGTAGTACTTTGGGTAGATTTTTGATTTACTCGTGATGCATGAATAGAAATAATTGTTAACTTTGTGGAAGGTAATAAATTAATTATGACACACGAAAGACTTCTAAATATCGCCTCGCAGTTTGCTATCGAGGGCGAGGTTGTTGCCATTGAGGCATTGGGCGAGGGCTTTATTAACGACACATACATCGTCACTACTGCGGGTGATGCTCCCGACTATATACTACAGCGCAAAAACCATATAGTCTTCCCCGATGTGCCAGGTATGATGCAGAATATCAAGGCTGTCACCGAGCATATCAAGGCTAAGGTTGCCGATCCCATGCGCGAGACTCTCACTGTGGTGCCTGCTAAGGATGGCAAACTATATGTGCAGGAGGGCGAGAACTTTTGGGCAGTATCTCTCTACATCCCCGATACTGTAACATATGAGCGTGCCGACACAGCCAAGCTCGCATATCAGGGTGGTGTGGGCATTGGGCGTTTTCAAGCTCTGCTTGCCGACTTTACTGAGCCTCTGAACGAGACTATCAAGGGTTTTCACAACATACGCTGGCGCTTTCAGCAGTGGGATGATGTTATCGCTGCCGACCCTGTAGGTCGTGTTAAGGAGGTGCAGGAGGAGATAGCGTGGATTGAGGAACGCAGAGAGCAGATGCTCGCCTTCTGGTCGAAGGTCGAGTGTGGCGAGATACCTACGCGCGTGACGCATAACGATACCAAGATAAGCAATATACTTTTCGATAAGCACTCGGGCAAGGTGTTGTGTGCCATAGACCTCGATACCGTTATGAGCTCCACCTCACTCAACGACTTCGGCGACGCCATACGCTCCTACACCAATACGGGTGCCGAGGATGACAAGTGTCTTGAAAATGTGGAGATGAGCATAGAGATGTTTAGTGCCTATGCCGAGGGTTATCTCTCGCAGCAGTGCAATATGCTGACATCGAGCGAGAAGGAGTGGCTTGCCTTTTCGGCCCGCTACATAACCTTCGAGCAGGTGCTACGCTTCTTGATGGATTATATAGATGGCGACAGGTATTACAAAACAGCGTACCACGATCACAACCTCGTTCGCACGCGTGCGCAGTACAAACTTTTGCGTAGCATGGAGCGTCAGTATGACGATATGTGCAACATTATAAAGAGGTTTGTATAGCTATCTTTGTGACATAGACAATAAAGCCCACCTAATAGATTGATGTTAGGCGGGCTTTGTTATGATTAATCACTTAGGTGCTCTATCTGCGTAGCAGTGAGTTGAGTGCCGAGTATGCGTCGGATGACGAGTTGAAGTTGGGCTGAATAACAAAGTTGCAGTTACGGTCTATAACACCCCAGCAACCTGATGACACCTTAACAACAGCAAAGCCATCACTACTCATGCTGTAAGCATCGGGGAACTGTGGAGCTATATACCAGTTGCCGTAGTAGTCGAGATATCCGTAGAGCTCAGTAACAGGATCCTCAACAACCCACAAATCGATACCACAGTATCTGCCCTTCTGTATGCTGTTTACAGCAGAGTATACATCAGAAGAGTTTCTGAAGTTGAAGTTTATGACAATCTGGCCAAGGGCATTGATAGCACCCCAGCGGTAGTTCTGTAGCTGTACAACGGCAATGCCTATGTCTGAATTAAATGAGTAGGCGTTGCGGAACTGAGGCTGTATGGCCCACATGCCAAACTCGTTGAGATAACCATAGAGGCCTGTGCCACGATCCTCGGTTACTGTCAGCTTGTTCGACATGGGTGCGAAGAGGCTGGTTGTTACCACGCTCTCCGTTACACCCGTTCCACTGTGGGAGCCATTATAGTTGGTTGGGGCTGTCAGCTGTGTTAGTAGCGTACACGATGTAGCGGCAACGGCTGTACATAGCAGGATGATAATAGATCTCTTCATAGTGCAAGATGTTAGTTCTGTTCTCTCAATTCTAACTGCGTGACATATAGACAATATCACACTTACAAAGATATAATAAAATTTCCGAAAAAACAAAAAGATTTTACACTCTTTGTCTTGGCCTGGTTGTTCGTATCGTTTTGCAATGGTGTCTTGTTTGTTTTAGAAGCGAAGCCAGTCACTATAATTATACACTAAAAAAACTGCGAGACACTAAGCGCCTCGCAGTTTGTGGATGGATAACTTCCAATAGAATTAAATTATATTATAGTATCTTTGCATTAGATTATATGGCGTGGTGGCTCCAAATGGGTGGTGTCGCAAAAATATTTTGTTTGTGATGTTACATTTTCGTGGGGTTGATCGTTATATGGGCAGAAACAAATAGAAAAAATGGCTGTGAATAGAGCTGAGGAGTATAAAGAACTAATAACCTCGATAAGGGATACCCTATATCGTTTGGCGTTGAGCATTGTCGTGGATAGTGCCACCGCCGAGGATATAGTGCAGGATGTCTCGGAGAGGGTGTGGAGGGCACGCGACGCAGTTCTGTATAGCGAACACCCCAAGGCTTATGTATGCCGTATGGCGCATAATCTTGCCATTGATCGTGTTCGTCAACGCCAACGAGAACGGAGCATAGCAATTGAGGGTGTCGCAGTGGAGGATGGTAATAGCGAGTCGAACATTCGAGATATGGCATCGCTAACACGAAAGATAATATCCGAGCTGCCTGCCAAGCAACAACTAATAATGCACCTGCGCGATGTTGAAGGGTATGAGTTCGAGGAGATAGCACGAATTGCTGAATGTGATGAGGTGAGCGTGAGGATGAATCTCTCAAGAGCACGCAAGAGGGTTAGAGAGGAGCTAATAACAATGATGAACCATGGAGTTAGATAGAGTAAAAATACTTATAGAGCGATATTTGGAGGCGGAGACCACCCTCGACGAGGAGCGTGAGTTGGCCGAGTATTTCGCCACAAGTGAGGATATTCCTCAGGAGTATGAGCCACTGAGGGCTATGTTCCAGGTATTTGACGATGTCAAGGTGCAGCATGCCCCTGAGGTGGTGCCATCTGCAAACGACAAGAAGGCACGACCACATAGACGCAGATGGTGGCTGATAAGTGGTGCTACGACCATTGCTGCGGCGGCAGCCTGCCTGATTGTTATGCTCATACCTCCAGCCGCAAACATTGATAGCTCTGCAATGGAGCATGGTAGTAGGGCTGTGGAGACTCCAAAGTTGATATGTCACATCAATGGCAAAAGGGTGACCAACGATATTGTAGCCTGCAACCAGGCAAACAAGATTTTGGGCGGTGTGGCGGATAACATGCAGCTTGCCATGGCCGAGATAGAGAAGTTTAACTTTATAATAAAATAGATGTTATGAGAGCGATAATTACACTGCTATTAGCTACGCTATTTGTCACAAGCTCGGCGTGGGCACAGGAGCAAGTCGAAGAGACCACCATATACCTAAGTAGCGACAAGGAGAGTAGTCTAACCTCTAAGGATGGTCGTCTTCAGCTGTCGCTCAACGGCATGAACTTCGACTTCGGTCCTAAGCAGCAGGAGAAGAATCAAGTTGTGCGCACCTCTAAACCTGAGAACAAGAGTGTCTACTTCGGAATCCTGGGTATTGGCTCGCCTAACTTCAACCACTTTGCCGCAGTGGAGATTGGTGCTAATACCTTGGTGAATACTGACTATTCGGCATACTCTCCCGAGGAGGCCAACGCCATGCTCTTCAGTAGCCGTAAGGCGGTTAGCTTCAACTGCAATATCGCAACGCTCAATGTGGCACTCAACAAGCAACGCACGCTGGTGGCATCAATGGCCTTCGGTGTCACAAGCGAGAACTATACCTTTGCTGGTCCCTACACCATGGAGCTGCGCGATGGTATGATGCGCCCCGTGAAACTCGATGATAACATCAAGAAGTCGAAGCTTACGGCCACATATATACATATGCCTATAACCCTCGATTGGAATATCAAACACCACTTCTTCCTCTCTGCAGGTATAAACTTCGATGTTCTTGCTGGTTCGCACCTTAAGTACAAGTTCCCAAAGACTAAGATTAAGGAGGATCTTATGCTTAGCCCCGTGCAGGTGGGTCTTACGGCTCGTATAGGTTGGAAGCGACTATATGGCTTTGTGAACTATGCATTTGTGGATATGTTCAAGCAGGATAGGGGTCCCAAGGGCAAGAGACTATCGGCAGGTGTAGGTTTTTGGTTCTAAATAATTTGTAGAGTTATGAGAGGTATAATATTGATGATAATGATGTGTCTGCCTTTGTGTGCATCGGCACAGAACGACGAGCTCGTAGAAAAGTATTCGCAGCTTGATGGTTGCTCGACTATCGAGTTATCGAAGGCAATGATAAAGAGCATGGGTGCTGCTGAGGGTATAGATACCCTTACGGCCATATCTGTGGAGGATCCTGCGCTTATTGACATACTCCATGCCGATGCTATGGAATACACCAAAGATATGAGTAGCATCCTATCGGTGAAGCATAGCGGCAAGCGTGTGTGGATATATGCGCTGACGGATGAGAAGAGTGGTAATGTCGTTCGGATGGTGATATATACCGATGATAATAGTAGCGCTGTGATGGTCATACTTACGGGTAGCTGTATAGAGACTTGTAGTGCCCAGTCTATAATGAATATAAACTTTTAAAAATATACTTATATGAGACACTTTCTTTTGGTTGTTATGATGTTTGTGCCATTTAGTCTAATGGCCGCTATTCCAGAGTTCAACACTTTGGTAGACAAGTATGCTAATAACGATACTGTAATCACTACGGTTATTGATCGTGATATGATAGCACTCTTTGCTGGTGAGATGGAGGGTATCGAGGATGTGGATAGCATCGTTGTTGTACTCTCGGAGGATCCTGCGATTGGCGAGGCAATTATAGCTGATGCGAAGGATATTGCTAAAAGGGTCAATGCTGAGACTCTTGTAGCCCATAGCTCGGATGATATCAATGTTGAGGTATATATGCTCAATGAAGGTGGTGTGATTACCGATATCATCGTAATAATTGGCGACGAAGAGCAAAGGGGCGTTTCGGTTATCTCGGGTAGTATGAGCATCGATGATATTGGAGAACTTATTCAGGTGCAGATGTAGTATAAAGTTATAGTTATCAACAAAAGAGCCTGTCTAACAAATATCTGTTAGGCAGGCTCTTGGTCTTTTAATGGGCGTGGTACTCGATAAATAGCTTCCACCCTTGTTCTACATCCGAGAGTGTGGCGGCTGTGCCATTCTCTATCTCGGACATAGCCTTTACTATAGCTATCATGTCACGCTCGTTGAGGGTGTCGATGGTTGTGTCGGCATCTATACCCGTACGCTTGGCAACAAAGCGAATGTAGCCATCGGTGAAGTTCTCCGTAGGTGGCGCATAGCGTGTGAGCATCGTGCGTATGGTGTTAAGGCCGTAGCGTCGGCTATAGCTATGTAGCAGTACGAACATTGCGCGATAGCCATAGGCCATGGAGCAGAACTCCTTGAACTCCCTATCGCGGCTGGGGCGTATCTCTCCCTCATAGCGGGTCTTTGAGCGGCGTATGTTGCCTGGGTTGTTGTTTCTAAGTCCTCTACTTATCATCTACATGGCTATCTATGCGCCTCTTTACCCACTTGCTAAGCCACTTGAAGAGTGAAGCGCGGCTTATGGTCGAGGCATTCTCGATGAAGGACCACAGCTCCACACCGCATACAAAGCCTGTAAATATGTTGGCGAGGTTAAGGTTCATGAAACCAAGTATATGGCTGTCAATGACCGAAATAAGAACGATGGCTATTAGTACAAAGCCGAGTTTGAGTACCGTGCGCCATGCTTTGCGGCTCTCGAACCACCAGTCGCGACCCTCGCGCCGTGCCTCGGCGCGCGAGGCGATTACGCCGGTGATAAAGTCGACGAGAATAAATATGGTGGTAGTGATGACAAGAGGGGCTATGGGGCATAGCATGGCGGTGAAGGCGGATGCCGCACCGCTAAAGAATCTGAATAATATCTCCATCAATAAAACATCTGTTTAGGGGGTTGTCATTGGGGTCGTACTCTGCGTAGTCGTCGCCATGAGCGTTGAGGTGGTCACTGAGGCGGCGTAGGAGGGTGCGTGCCTTCTGTCGTAGGGCGCGTAGTGTGGTGTGCTGGCGTTCGTTGTTTGCCGAGGTGCTGTTGCTATCGTGACACCCCGTACATCTCAGGTGTGCCACATGCTCTATGGCGTAGCGTGTCCACGCAGCGAGGGCTGGTGCTACATACTCCTCAAGGAGTGTTGTGTAGTCACCCTCGTAGAGCTTTGACATAAGGCTCTTGCCCAGGATGGGGGCGATATGACGGCTCTCGGCCTCGGCGATATCGCTGTGTAGTATTGCCGCTGGGGTCTGCATCTCACTATCGCTATATGCGTGGATGATAACATCATAGGGTGTGATAAGTGTTGTCATAGCTCTACTCTACTGAACGAATGTTATACTTTGTAATCTCGGCTAGGAAGCGCTGTTGCTCGGGGTCCTTTTCGTCGTAGTCCAGGCCGTCAGCCTTGCGTGCCTCCCACACCCTCATGTATATAGGCTTCGAGCGCGTTGGTGGGCGGTTGATAATGGCCAGCGATGATGCGTCGATGCCGAGTATGGTGCTGAAGATGTGGCGTATGGGCTCTAAAAGTTGCTCCTGCTCGCTGAGGATGACGGTGTTTAGTGCCACCTCATACTCGTGGAGTATGCGCTCGGTGGAGAAGCCCGAGGCGTAGTCAAGTCCGCTGAGCGAGCGAAACCATGAGTGTGCCACCACAAGGTCCGACTCCGACTGCTCGTGCAGCGAGTGCCAGTCGCCATCCGATGATGTGTTTATGGGGATAAACTGTGAGCCGTTATTTTCGGCATGGTCGCGCAGAACGAAGAGGACCTGTCCTGGGTTGCCTGCAAAGCGTTCCTCGGCCATGCGTGCTATGCGGTCGGCCTCGGCTTCGCTCTCCACAGCGCTGTCGAGCATCATGATACCCGAGAGCTGAAAGGAGCTATCTATGCGCGATATGTTCCACTTATCGGTCTTGTAGATTATGGCTGCAGCGCTAAGACCTGCGATATAGGGTGCTACGCCGTAGTGCGAGAACATGGGCTCATAATCTTTGTAGTGGATTACTGAGCGTAGTGTGCCATCCGCCTGCTCTTCGAAGTTGGGATAGAGGGGTAGTGAGCGGGCCTCTGCAGCTCGGAATGCTCGCCAATCGTGGTGTAGGATGACATGCTCCGTATCCTTGGCGCGACGACACTGTGATGCGTCAATATGGTATAGCGAGAGGAAGGTGTGTGAGCTATCGGTGACTACCTCCAGGAAGGCATTGCCGAACATTGCCTCGTCCAGAGCGAGGCGTGCCACGATGCTGCGTAGGGTCTCGCCCTCGCCATTGGCGCGATTGACAAGGCTGCGAAGTAGTGGCACACTCTCGCTATAGGTGAAGCCCTTGCCAGCAATATAGTCGGCCTTGTCGTTGATTATGCGGCGGTGTGCTGTGGAGTTGCGTGCCATGAGTGAGAGGGCATAGGGGAGCATGTTATCGTCGCCCCAGCGCCACACTTTGTCGCTCGCAATAGGGCCACTCGCCACCGAGCCCAAGAGGGGCTCGGCACGGTTGTTAGTGGCCACAATTCGTGTGGTAATACTCTTTTCGGACATGGGATATACTTTGTGGGTTAGAAGCGTGTGAAGACAACAAGATCCTCGTCCAGAATCTCGCAGCCAGCCATGAAGGTGGCACGCTGGCGGTTCTCCATCTCGTCGGGGTTATACCACATGCGCACCTCGGAGCCAGGATAGTCGCTGGTGTTCACTGCAAGGGCGAGGTTACGCTTGTCGGTGAGCATACATATGTAGGCGTTATCGGCCAAGAGATGCGAGATGCGCATATCCACGATCTTGATGCCGTGGTACGATAGCTCGCGGCGGCCTGTTACCATATCGGTGTAGGCTACATCGCTTCCCATCTTGTCAAGGTAGCGCTCGTAGGCCTCGTAGATATTTGAGGTGACGAAGAAGACGAGGTTGCCATCACCCTTAAGGCTCTTAAGCCTCTCGTCGGCCTTATTCCACATCTCGTCCAAGAGAGCCACAACGCCCTCCGAGGTAAATGTGCTTTCAGTGTAGTTGATGCTTGGGCACTGGTAGGTTGTAGCAAGTGTGATAAGGCCGTTGAATAGATTGTATGTATCCTTGCGTACATCACCCATCCACATTAGCACGCGTAGGCTCTCGGCGATAGCTGCGCGGAACATCTCGGTCTCGGCCTGCTCAAGCTCCGTACCTGTGAGGTCGTCGAGGTTGACATCAGCACGACCTGTGATAAGCTCATACACCTGGTTGAAGTAGTCCGATGCAGAGAAACCCACCTCGGCCTTAACCTTCTGAAGGTTTATTGTCTTCTGCTTACGCACCGCTGAGTCGCCTCCTGTCCAGCCTGTGGAGTATGGCTTGAGGATGTCGGACTGTGGACTCCACATGTTTATGGTTGTGGGTACGGGCATGTTGTAGAGGGTGCGGATGCCAAGGTCAATGGCGTTTGGACCAGTTACCATAGGGCGGAAGAAGATTGTCTCAAGATCGTGACCAGTGTAGGTCTTAGGATTTTCAATAAGTCCCATAATGTAATAAAATTTTTAGATGTTAATAGATTGTTTTGTTGGGCTTTATGCCCGTTAAATGTCGTGTTAGTGAGCATCTATCTGTTGCGCAGTGCCTGGGCATCTTTGCTATAGGCTCTATCGCGTGGATGCGATGGTGCTTCGGTAGGCGAGGGGTCTTCAATATGTTTGAGCGTTGTAGCCTTCACACCCCTCTGTCCCTCGTCGAGAGCTACGAGCGAATGTGTTGCCGTGGCTTTGGGTAGTGGGGCGGCCTCCCTTTCACGAGGTATATAGTTGATATCCTCTTCGGGTGCTGGCTTCTCGACATCGGCATCTATGCCTATAGCTTTGAGGAGAGCCTTGACACCCTGCTTCGAGCGTTCTACAATTGATTGTCTCTCCGCAGTGGTACTTATCACCCTATCCACCAGACCCTCGGCAAGGGCCTCGGAGGGTGATAGCCAGCGGCCACGGCCCCCATTCTCAGCCATGAGTGCTGTCATCTCCTCTGCGCTGCGTCCCGAGCGTGTGGCGTAGATCTCGGCAAGGCGCGAGTCTGTCTCGCGGAGCATCTCCACCTCGGCCTGAAGCTCCTCGGCATTACCCTCGGTTGAGCATAGCGATTTGTGGATGAGGTAGAGTGTTGAGGTGGCAATCTCGCGACACCCATCGCTTGCCGCCTGGGCTACGATGGTGGCTGCCGAGGCAGTGTAGCCGTAGCAGCGTGTGGTGATGTGTGCTCCTGTGGCACGCAACGCCTCGTAGATGAGTATTGCGTCGTTCACATCGCCACCCGTAGAGCGGATATTGACAATGATGGAGCTGTTCTTGATGTCGGCAATCTCCATGACACGCTCACGGAAGCGTTCGTAGGTGGCCACACGACTCTCTGGATTTTCGAACTGCCACTCCTCCGAAAGGCCTATGGTGCCTTCAATGTCGATGGTGGTGCAGTCCACTTCGTTCTTGATTTTGATTTGTGAGTTCATCTCTTTGTGGTTTAGTTTGCGATGCTCCATCTCGTAGATGGTGTTGCGGACCTTCTGATAGGAGCAGTTGAATAGTCCTGCGGTGAGTGCCATGGCATGGCATCGACCATAGCCACGACTATCTAGTCGGCTGAAATGCTGGTAGATGGCTTCACGCTCGCAGGCTCTGATGTCGACCAGATTGTGTTTTAGGAGTTCGCCGATGAGGCGTTCATATCGGCCCAGAGGGCGAGGTGAGTGTGTGCCAAGGGCATAGCACTTGGGTGTAGGGCTATTCATGGTTGGTGGATAATGATTTGTAGATTAATCGTTTAGTGTGCGTCTGAAGGTGCACAAGGCTGTGAGTTTGTTGCTGTCGTACTCCTCTATACTCTCAAGGATAAAGAGTGACGAGCCATACTCGGTCTTAAGGCGAAAGCGAGATCGTATGTTGGCCCCCTCGCTTGTGGGGTCGAGTAGGTCGATATACTCGTCGGGGCGTAGGGCTATGGTGCATCGTAGTCGGCCTCGTTCGGAGCGCTCTTTGAGTTCTCTGTCGTAGTAGCTGTGTAGTCCTGTGAGACCATCTCGATCCTTGAAGCTTAGCGTAGCCTCGGCATTCGGCGAGTGGAAACTCGCAAAGGGGTACTCTGTGGGGGTGTGGTATGCCTGCCAGCGTTCACCCGAGGGGAGAGTCTTGAGCCCGTGGTATAGCACTATGCGAGGCTCTATGTAGCTGCTCTTATTCGAGATGTCGCGGTTGCCCACTGTGAGTATCTCGGCCGAAGGCGCCGACTTGGAGGCTGTGGTGAGCGATATCACTGGTGAGAATAGTGGGTTGATGATACTCTCGTTGCCCATCTTACTGCCATACCCCGAAGTGTCGTATTGCCATTCGTAGCTATCCTCACAACCCTCAATGCGTAGCACCACGCCATCGCCCGCTGCGTAGCTGAGTTTGGTATGCTCGAAGCAGTCGCAAAGTCCCTCATCGTAGCTCCAACAACCATCTATCTGTCTCTCCTGCCAGTCCACTACCGCCCCGTTGAAGAAGTCGGAATACGGCTCTATGAAGAGTCTATTGGTCGGAGTGTGTGAGTAGATACATAGGTTGAACATCTGTACGAGGGCGTAGAGTAGGGTTGCTTGTGATATGTCGTGCTTGGCCACATCCTTGAACGACAGTCTATCGCCATAGCCTATGCCTCCACCAAATATGGCCCTAACGCTGCATCCGCTGTGTAGTGTGATCTCTTGACCCTCAAGGGCTCCGCAGAAGTATATGTCGTTGAACCTTTTGGGCGAAGAGGGTGTCACACTCTGATAGGGTGCGCGCACCACAATCTCCATCTCCTTGTTGAATGTTCGTTCGACATACCCCTCATAGAGTGCCCAGTCGCCTGTAAAGAGGGTGTAGTTCTCGCTTGACGATCTTCGTACATATAGCTGGGTGCTCTTTGTGGCGAGTGTTGCTGGTGTGGTGATGAAGTCGTTGTCGTGCAGTCCCTCGCCCAAGCCTAAGAGTTTGTAGGTGTTGCCCTCCTCCTCATCAAAGACCATAAGCCTATACTTCGTCGTGGGGTATAAATCGTTGCGGCGGTCGATATATGGGTTTTGTAGGGCCACCTCTACATCACCACCGTTGCCCAGGTGTATGGTGTTGAAGCCTCGTGCGTGGGTGGATGATACCAAGTAACACTCGGTTGTGTAGTGCAGATAGTATTCGAAGGCTACGCTTATCTCGCGTGTAGGGGTAAATATGGGGGTGTTGTTCTCAAAGGTGAGCGTGTTGTTGTGGTTGTAGGCATCACTAAGCCTATTGCCACTATCATCCTGTGCCATGGGGTCTACGCTATCGACTATGGCTCCTATGTTGATGCCAAACTTAGGTTCGCATACATTCACCTTGCCCGCCTCGCCAGCCGTGGCAGTAGAGCTATATGTGCGGTACGCCTTGAAGCCCATATCTTGCTCGGCAACTTCAACATCTACACTACTAAGCGCCCCACTCATCATCAGCTTTTTGAAGAGCTCTCCTCGCATGAAGTTGCTGTGTAGCTTGCAGTTACCACTCTTTACTATCGACTCAACAATCTTTGGGATGGAGAGAAATGGGTGGTAGTCACTGGGGCTCATCATGCGCTCGATGCCAAATATTCCCGTGGGTGTTGGCTTGGGGTAGCTATCTTGTTGTAGCGGTAGAAAGCATATAGCACCACCATCGCTCCATGAGTGCTCTATCTCACCCAGTGTGACATCCCTACTCCCCTCCACCATGCTGTCGCTAAGGCGTGTGAGAGCTACATTCTTAGCCCATTGATTACCACCCTGACGAAGTCTTAGTCGATAGCTTCGTGTCCCTCGTTTCGAAGAGGTTGATAGGAGTGTTGCCATGCCCTCGAAGACGGGTACGCCACATAACTCTATACATGCAGTGTGACTCTCGGCGTTGAACTCCTTCGAGCGGTGCAGGTCGGCAGCATGGCGCATAAGCTCATCTATCTCAGAGCTTGAGGCAATCTCAACTTCCACATCCATGCCCGAGCGCCAGCCGTCTATGTCGCGTAGCATGGCTATGTTGTATCGCGGCATCACCTGTGTGCTCTCCAGGAGTTTGGCCTCTATGCCATCAATGAGTAGTCGTATCATCTCACACCTCCTTCCCATGGCTCGGTTATATCTACGCATAGCTGCTTTAGGGTGCCGTGGCTATCGAATATCACCTCTCGTTGTTCTATGATTATGGGCTTTATCTTCTCTCCCTCAAGTAGGAATACCCGTGGCGAGAAGACAATCTCGCTGAGTCGGTCTATCTCGGCTGGTGACTCATGTGCCGAGCATAGACGGTAGTGTACCGAGGCCTCTTTGACCTGTGCTGGCAGTGGTGTGTCGTCGTTGCCCTCGCCCGCGACCTTGGCCTTGTAGCTGGTGCGTATGACATGTGGGAAGGTGTACCTTTCTATGCCGCCCATCTTGTTGTACCATATAAGACTCTTGGTTGTGCCGTGTGGCTCTGCTATGTGGTATGTAGCCTGATAAATGGTTGATAAAGATGTCTTTATTTCCAAAACTATGCTCTTTACCGATTCATTGATGGTGGCTGTCGGTACTACTATCTCCATGGGTAGTCCTATTGCTTTTGCCGAAAGTGTTGATTGGGTAGTGCTCGACTTAGAGACATAGCTTATGGATAGTTGTACGGAGTTGTTCGAGAATATAGTCAGAAGTATCGGCTCTCCGCGTACGATGCTTTGATATGCGGTGGCGTAGCTCAGTGCATGAGGATGCGTATCGTCGAATGGTGCGTGGAAGAGCTTTACCATGGTGGAACTTACCCCTTGAGCCTCTACTTTCACCTGTAGAGCGGATGGAGATATTGTTATTGAGGGCTTCATTCCGATGGTGGGTGGTATGCAGCTTAAGTACCTAAGGTATGGGGCTATGTCTATCGTGCCGGAGGTTACGCCATATAGCTTGCGCCGAGCAATCTGGGTTGAGGCTGAGGCTATGTTGAGCGTTAGGTCGAGTGGTTCGTTGCTCTCGGTATCGAAGCTGAAGGGGAGTGGGTCGCTCCACGAAGAGCCATTTGTGGGGGTAGATGTGAATTTCATAATATTAAATTATTGAATAATAATTAGTCCTACTTGTGACCTCCCTCCAAGGGTCTTGGTTGGGTAGAAGATTGGGGAGAGTGATAGAGTGTTGATAACTCTGATGATAATGTGTTGATAGATGTTAGTATATAAATATATAATACTATTAATCAGCGCATACGATTGTTAAATAGATTTCCAAGACCCTTTTGCTAAATGTTCATATCGTGGAGGTGTCTTGCGCTGTTAAGTGTCGATTGACAGTGCAAATATACAACATGAAAATGCGTTTGTCAAGAGTTTTGGTTAAAAATTTTTACCATAAATTTTAGAAGAAAATCAAACCATTTAACCATCAACGCATTAGTAATAGACTCTCATTGGGCAATTTGGCGCAGAATAGTGTGGGTGCAATGTATAGAGAATAAAAAATTTTCGTTATATTTGCGCGGAAATTAATATTAAGATGAGATAAACCTCATAGAATAAAACATAAACGAAGATATGGCAGATAATTCAATACTTATGCGTCTTGATGGCCTAAAGCTCAAGTACGAGGAGATTGGTCAGAAGTTGACCGACCCAGAGGTGATTGCCGATGTTAAGCAGTTCGTGCAGCTCACCAAGGAGTTCAAGGAGCTTGAGCCTATTGTCGAGACCTCGGATCGCTTCCGTACGGCAATTGCTAACCTCGCTGAGGCAAAGGATGTCCTTGCTAACGAGAAGGACGAGGAGTTCCGCGAGATTGCTCGCGAGGAGATAGCCACTCTTGAGCCAGCTATCGAGAAGATGGAGGCTGAGATTAAGCTTCTTCTTATCCCTAAGGACCCTCAGGATGATAAGAATGCCATTGTCGAGATTCGTGGTGGTACTGGTGGTGACGAGGCCGCAATCTTTGCTGGCGACTTGTTGCGTATGTACACCAAGTATATCGAGTCTAGGGGTTGGCGCTACGAGATTACATCATCGTCAGATGGTGCTGCGGGTGGCTATAAGGAGGTTGTGCTCAAGGTCACTGGCCAGAGCGTGTATGGTACTATGAAGTATGAGTCAGGTGTGCACCGTGTGCAGCGTGTGCCTCAGACCGAGACTCAGGGTCGTGTGCATACCTCGGCAGCCTCTGTTGCTGTGCTTCCCGAGGCTGAGGAGTTCGATATTGAGATTTCGATGAACGACATCCGTAAGGATATCTTCTGTGCATCAGGTCCTGGTGGCCAGTCGGTGAATACCACCTACTCGGCTATCCGTCTTACCCACATTCCAACAGGTATCGTCGTGCAGTGTCAGGATCAGAAGTCGCAGCTCAAGAACTTCGATAAGGCCTTCGAGGAGTTGCGTACGCGTGTCTTCAACCTTGAGTACTCTAAGTATCTCGACGAGATTGCCTCTAAGCGTAAGACCATGGTCTCTACAGGTGATCGTTCGGCCAAGATTCGTACATACAACTACCCACAGGGTCGTATTACCGACCACCGTATCAACTACACCATCTATAACCTTTCAGCCTTCATGGATGGCGACATTCAGGATGTTATCGACCAGCTCATTGTAGCTGAGAACGCTGAGCGTTTGAAGGAGTCGGAGTTGTAGGGTTTCGGAAGTTTTGGGCTAATCACTCCCGATTTACGGCCGGACCCATATGGGTTCGGCCGCTATTTTAAATACCTTGATTATGAGACGATTAATTATTACAGCCGTTCTGTTATTAATGGCCTTTTCCGCCAATGCCGACTACCCCGAGCGTTGCGAGGTAGCACGCCGCGAGGGGAAGACCATGATGGTCAAGGAGTGGAAGACCACGCCTGATGGGAAGAAGGAGTGGGTTGATCATGCCGAGGTTTACGATGCCGAGGGTCGCCTTATCGAGGAGGCCGAGTATAGTGACTTTGGCTCTCGTCTGGCATGGCGAGCAACATTCGAGTACAACGACAAGGGTCAGCTTGTGGTAGAGCGCATATATAACGAGCGTAACAAGCTCGACAAGTATCGCAAGTATGAGTATAACGAGGAGGGTGTATGTGTGCGCCGTCTTAACTACTCGGCCGATGGTAAGCTTAACTCTTACCGTAGGTTCGAGTTTATCTTCGAGTAGCTATGCAGAGCCGAGTGTTGACATACGACGATTTGCTCAACCTCGATGTGTGGCAGTCTATGCCCACCATCACGCTCAACGAGATGCGTGGTGTGAAGCTCATGAACCGCGTTGATACCAAGTTTGTCGTGAGCGAGAGTGAGGTTGTTGAGATTCTTCGCCGAGCCTCGGCCAAGGGCTATAGGGTGCAACTCGTAGGCAATCTCAGAGTTGCGCGCTACGACACCTTGTACTATGATACTCCCTTGCGAGATATGTATGTTGTGCATCACAACCGCAAACTTGTGCGCCAGAAGATTCGCACCCGCACATATCTCGATAACGACCTATCGTTCTTCGAGGTTAAGATGAAGAGCAATAGGGGTCGCACGCGCAAAAAGAGAGTGGAGATTAGGCGTGCTGAGTTCTCGAACTTCGCGTTGAGTAGCGATGCGCGCGAGCTCTTTGCTACTTATGGCGACTATGATATCGAAAGTCTCTCGCCAGCCCTTGCCACACGCTTTACGCGTATAACCTTGGTTAACAGCAATCTTACCGAACGTCTTACTATAGACATGTCCCTTAGCTATGAGGATGTGCGCTCGGGATGTAGCGCCACTATCGAGCGCATGGCCATTGTGGAACTCAAGCAGGATGGTCGCACCGAGTCGGCTATGCGCGAGATATTGCAGAGTATGCGCATTCAGCCGCTCAAGGTGAGCAAATACTGCCTCGGTACAACACTCACTGTCGAGGGCGTTAAGAAGAACCGTTTTAAACTCAAACTGCGTGACATAGCCAAGCGTTTGGGTGGCCTATCAATAGTAGATAACTTAGACTAAATTCCCCGATTATGATAAATTTTGATTTGTCCAACATTCCCACAGGCTCGGATCCCGAGATGACCTCTATAGCTGCGGCTAACGAGAATATCTTCGATTTGTCTACCTTTGACCTGTCTCCAGCTATGGACCTGTGTGCGCAGTTCCTCTTCAACATTGTGATGTGCTCGGTTGTCATATGGCTCTTCTACTACCCTAAGGGTCGTCGCAAGGAGTTTGCAACAACCTTCATGCTCTTCTCGGCTGCTGTCTTTCTCTTGCTCCACTTCATGGGTGGTGTGAGCCTCGACATCACCGTGGGTTTGGGTCTCTTCATGATTTTTGGCATCATGCGCTATCGTACCGAGATGGTGCCTATCAGGGAGATGACCTACCTCTTCCTCACCATTGCTCTTTCGGTAGTCAATGGCATCAACAACCTCGACGACAAACTCATTCTTGCAAATATTCTGCTCATAATTCCACTATTTATTGTTGAGTATGTGGTGCTTATGCGTCGCGAGTCCTCACGCTTGGTGTGCTACGAGCGTATTGATCTTATACGCCCTGAGCGTCGTGCAGAGCTTATTGCCGACTTGGAGAGTCGCTTGGGCCACAAGGTGTTGCGTGTTGAGGTTGGCAATGTCGACTTCTTGCGTGATGTAGCCTTTCTTAAGGTCTACTACCGCCCCTGCAAGGGTGAGTCCTCGGTTGCGGATAGTACGCTGAAGATTAACGAGAAGAATGCGTTTAACTCATAAAATACAGATAACAGGATGAAGCGATTTTTTATAGTATGCTTGTTGCTGTGTACCTCGTACATGGCCATAGCGCAGGAGAGTATTGAGCCTGGTCGTCGTGATACGCGTGACTTTCGAGGTCGTGCCGAGGCCTCTTTTGAGTTTGAACCTATTAAGAACCTCTCTTTGGAGGCTGGTGTGCAGTTGCGCCTTAAGGATGACTTCGCATCTGTAGACCGCATACAGACTACCATAGGTGCTGAGTATGAGGTGTGTAAATACTTCAGCCTTGGTGCCGACTATGTTCTTATCAATGGCCGCGATGCCAAGAGCTGGGAAAAGCCTCGCCATCGTGTGAATGCCAACTTCGAGGGCTCGGTGAAGATTGGTCGCGTGGAGCTGTCGTTGCGCGAGCGTCTGCAGACTACCTTCCGCACCGACTCGGTGAACCGCTACGAGAAGATGAATCCCGAGATGATTCTCCGCTCACGCCTTATGGCCGAGTTCCCCATACGCCACACTCGTTGGACACCCTATGTGCTCTTCGAGTTGCACAATACGCTCAACGCCCCAGGTGTTGTGAACAACTACATAACCGACCCATACTATACCGATAACTTCATCACTCGCTACCGTGCGGGTGTGGGTGCTAAGTTGCGAATCACGCGTAGCCATCGCCTCGATTTCTACTACTACTTCGACTATGATCGTGGCTACAATATTGACTATAAGGGTAATAAGGGAGACCTTAAGGGGTATGTACAAGAGAACGAAATACGCCATATCTTTGGCATAAGCTATAAATTCAAGTTATAGTATGCGTCACCTAATGCTCATCGTTGCGATACTCTTTGGAGCTGTGTCGCTATATGCTCAACAGCCTATGTATGTGGTCAATGGACAGGTTGTTGATAACATCGACAATATCCCCCATGAGGCTATTGAGCGTATAGATGTGCTGCCAGCAAATGAGCAGACCATTGCTAAGTGGGGTAGTGGTGCGGGTGAGGGCGTTATCATTGTGCGCTTGCGCTACGACCAGGAGGCCACCTTCTGCTACGAGGACTTCACCTCTTTTACCGATTACTTGGCCTCGAGAGTGCGTTGGGATGAGAATATGCCCGCCGAGCGTGTGTCGCTACGCATTGTCGTTGATACCCAGGGCTCTACCTCCATTGTCGAGGTGTTGGAGTCTACATCACGCCAATTTTTGAAGCGTGTTGAGCGCGCCATCAGCGAGGCTCCCAAGTGGCAACCTGCCATGCGTGATGGTATGGCCATGGAGAGTACACATCTTGTTAACCTGCTACTGCCTAAAGGCAAGGAGTTGCCCGATGAGCATGTGGTGATACTTCTTTAACGACTACTTATGACAACACCTATCGACATACGGACATCGCCTGCCGAGAGCCTCACCCTCTATGACCTTCAGCGCATGGTAAAGGGGACGCTTGAGAGCCGCTTCACTGCACCGTTGTGGATAAGTGCCGAGATCTCGGAGCTCAAGGTCAACCGCTCGGGCCACTGCTACCTCAACCTTGTGGAGAAGGGGGCTACAGATGGAGCTCCCCGAGCTGAGGCCCGTGCTGTCATATGGCGCTCGACATATAGCACTATAGCCTCGATGTTCGAGCGTGCCACAGGTTCGCCACTGACCAATGGCATTAGAGTGCTGGTGCGTGTTGTTGTCACCTACCACGAGATATATGGCTTCTCGTTGCAGATTGTCGACCTCGATGCCAGCTATACACTTGGCGAGGTGGAGCGTCGTCGCCGCGAGACCATTGCTAACCTTCAGTCCGATGGCATCTGGGATATGAATAGGGAGCTAACGCCTCCGCGCCCCATGATGCGCCTCGCTGTTGTGTCGAGTGCTACGGCTGCGGGTTATCGCGACTTCGTGCAGGAGCTTCAGCGCAGTCCTTATCGCTTTACCATAACTCTCTTCGAGAGCCTTATGCAGGGTGATATGGCCGAGGATAGCGTTGTGCGCGCCCTTGCGGCTATAGCCCAGCGCGAGGAGGGGTTCGACTGTGTGGTTGTCATACGCGGCGGTGGTTCAACGAGCGACCTTGCCCTCTTCGACTCCTATCGCATAGCTTCGTATGTTGCGCAGTTCCCACTTGTGGTGCTCACAGGTATAGGCCACGATAAGGATGTCTCGGTAACGGATATGGTTGCCCACACCTCGTGTAAGACCCCTACGGCAGTGGCCACACTTCTTGTTGAGATTGCCGATGCGGAACTCTCGCTTGTGGAGAGCTATGCACGAGATATAGCCACGCTTGTTGAGGCGCGCCTCAATGATGAGACCCTGCGTATCTATAGCATGGGCAACGATATTGAGCGTCTGGCCTCGAATGCTATTAACGAGGAGTATAATCGCCTAAGCCTTATAAAAAGTTCGATGCAGGGGCGTCTGCAACTTATCCTCGCCTCCGAGGTGCAGCGCCTAAATAGCGCTGAGCGCTCGCTTAAGAGCTACTCCATCGACAACATCCTGCGTCTAGGCTTTGCTATGGTGCGCAGTGGTGATAGCACACTTAGGAGTGTCGACGATGCCCATGTGGGTCAGATGGTCGATGTGGAGCTTGGCGATGGTGTTATGGAGGCTGAAATTAAGAGAATAACAAAGAGATAAGAGATATGGCTAAGAGAACCAAGATTACGATAACCTATGCCGAGGCTATCAAGGAGCTTGAGCAGATATTGGAGCGTCTGCGCAATGGCGAGGTTGAGATTAACGAGCTTGCCCCTACGGTGAAGCGTGCCAACGAGTTGGTTGAGGAGTGTCGTCGCCAGCTGGCCCTTACTCGCGAGGAGCTCGACAAGATAACCGGAGTAACCCCATTTTAGCCTATGATGAAGGGTGCTATACGCTGGGCGTTGAACCATATACCACGCCGCTGGTTGCAGCGCATGGCATCGTGGGCCGTACCCGTTATGGGACTTTTCTATATCGGGCGTGGTCGCCGCTGCCCGATATGTGGTCGTCGTGGCCGCAAGTTCATGCCCTATGGCTATGTCACCTCCAGAGAGGATGCTCTATGTCCTCGATGCCTATCGTTGGAGCGCCATCGTATGATATGGCTGTGGATGGAGCGTTCTACGGAGCTTTTCGCCAACCGCCCACGACTGTTACATATAGCCCCTGAGGTGTCGCTTATGCGCTACTTCAAGAGACTCTATCGTGGTACCGATAGGTATATCACGGCCGACCTGGAGTCACCCTTGGCCGACATGCACTTCGATGTGCAGAATATACCCATGGAGGATGCGTCGGTGGATGTTATCATCTGCAACCACCTTCTGGAGCATGTCGAGGATGATGCGCGTGCCCTCACGGAGTTGTATCGTGTTATGCGCCCAGGTGGGTGGGGCATAATGCTTGTACCTGAGGATAGAAGTCGTGCTGCCACCTTCGAGGATGATAGCATCACCGATGCCGAGGAGCGCACTCGCCTCTTTGGTCAGTATGACCATAGACGCGTCTATGGTCGCGACTACGACGATAGGCTTCGTGCCGCAGGCTTCGAGGTTTGTCGCATACCCTTTGCCGAGAGTCTCACGCAGGAGGAGCGCGCCATGTATTGCGTGGGTGGCGATGATTTAGTTGTTGTGAAAAAGTAATTATAGATAGCCTATGGAGCTAATGGAAAGATATAGTGCCTTTAGAAGTGTTGTGGCATCTACCTTCTCGGAGCGTACGCAGAGTATGGTAGACCACGCCTTGCAGTTTGCCGCCTCACACCTTTCGGGGCTTACGCGCTATGATGGTAGTCCGATGATGGACCATGGTGTTGCCGTAGCCCATATTGTTGTTGAGGAGGTGGGCCTTGGTCGTAACTCGACCATTGCAGCCATCATCCATGATGTTGTGCGCATTGCGGCACAGCAGCACCGCGAGGAGCTTGATGCTCTTTCGGCGGAGATATGCCGTGAGTATGGCAAGGAGGTGTGGGGTATAGCCCTTGCCCTGTGCAAGATTTCGGATATCAAGCTCAAGGTGTCCAAGGAGCAGGCTTCGGACTTTAGAGATATGATTGTATCCTATTCGGAGGATCCTCGCGTGATACTCATAAAGCTCGCCGATAGACTTGAGGTTATGCGCTCGTTGGCTATGTTCCCCGAGAAGAAGCGCCTTAAGAAGAGCTGGGAGAGCATGAATCTATATGCAGAGATAGCCCATAAGCTGGGCCTCTATGCCATCAAGAGCGAACTTGAGGACTTGTCGCTTAGGTATATCGAGCCTGAGGCCTATGCCCATATTGTCGAGTGTTTGAAGCAGAGCGAGGCCGAGCGTATGGCCTTCATTGAGGAGTTCTTGCGTCCTGTGCGCGAGAAGCTCGATGCCGAGGGCATACACTACCATATCAAGAGTCGCACGAAGTCGGTCTTCTCCATCTTCCAGAAGATGCGCAAGCAGAGGGTTGAGTTCGATGGTGTCTACGATATCTTCGCGCTGCGCATCATCATAGACTGCCCTCGCGATAAGGAGAAGTCGCAGTGTTGGACTGTCTACTCGCATGTCACCGACCTCTACCTCCCTAACCCCGAGCGTATGCGCGACTGGATAAGCATCCCTAAGTCTAATGGCTACGAGTCGTTGCATGCCACTGTGCATACTGCTGAGGGCCGTTGGGTCGAGGTGCAGATACGCACCGAGCGTATGGACGAGGTTGCCGAGCGTGGTATCGCTGCTCACTGGCGCTATAAGGGTGTCAAGCAGAGTGGTATGGGTGCTGAGGAGTGGCTCTCGAGGTTGCGCGAGATGCTTGAGAACACCACATCGGAGAACATTGCCCACCGCTTCGAGGCCAAGCCTGCTGCAGGCGAGATCTTTGTCTTCACCCCTTCGGGCGATATACGCAAGCTTCCTGAGGGTGCTACGGTCCTCGACTTTGCCTTCGACATACACACCTCTTTGGGCTCGTCGTGCGTGGGTGGTAAGATTGGTGGTAGGGTTGTTCCCATCAAGGAGCCACTGCATAATGGCGATATTTGCGAGGTCCTCACACGCCGCGACCAGACCCCTAAGGCCGACTGGCTCACCATCTGCGTCACTTCGAAGGCTCGTTCGCGCATCCGCATCTTCTTGCGCGAGGAGCGACAGAAACATGCTCGCTTGGGTCGCGAGGAGTTGGAGCGTAAACTTAAGAATTGGAAACTTGAGGTTGCCATCGACGAGGCTGTCTCCTACCTCTGCAAGCACTATAAGGTGCGCCGAGGCAACGACCTCTATATGCTCATTGCCGATGCTAAGGTCGATATGGGCGATATCAAGGATATCCTCCAGCGCTGGCTGTCGGGAGCTATCGACGAGGAGCGCCGTGTTGCTGCTGCCGAGGTCGAGGAGCGCAAGCTACGCCTTAGGGAGGAGCGTGGTGAGGAGGCTCCACGCCGTAGCGACGCCCTTGTTATCGACGAGCATATCAACAACATAGAGTATAAGCTTGGCCGTTGCTGTAACCCTATCAAGGGTGATAACATCTTCGGCTTTGTGACCATATCTTCGGGCATCACCATCCATCGCGATGACTGCCCTAATGCTCGCCGTATGCGCGAGCGCTACCCCTATCGTGTTATGGAGGCTCGCTGGAGGGACGATGCTGTGGGTGCTTTCCGCATCACTGTGGGCATCTCGGCTGTCGACATCCCAGGTCTTGCCACCACGATTATGGATGTAGCATCCAAGGAACTTAAGCTCGCCGTGCGCGGCATTAACTTCACACCTAAGGGTGACGGCATGGCTACAGCACAGCTTACCGTGGAGGTGCCAAGTAGCGGCATTGTCGATATGCTTCTGCACTCGCTTCGTCGAATCAAGGGTGTGCGCAATGCCTATAGAATAAACTAACCCATATACCTATATATATTATGATGAACTTTGAGGATATCCGTTGCCCATGGGGCGATACTCTTAAGACCTGTGCTATTACTGTCTGCGACCTCGACGGTGTTGTGCTCTACCAGAACAAACGCTCTGTGGAGGTTAATGGTGATGTTAGGGGTAAGTCTATGATCCCTTGCCACTCGGAGCGCTCACGCCAGATTATCAACCGCCTTATCACTGAGGGCAGTAACAATGCCTATACCATCCAGAAGCGCGACCTTCGTAAACTTATTTACCAGACCCCTTGGTATGAGTCGGGCGAGGTAGCTGGCCTTGTGGAGTTCTCGTTGGAGATTCCTGCCGAGATGCCCCACTATGTTAGAGAGTAGCAGAGGTCGGATGCCGAGTGTACTCTGTTAGTTGCTGCGAGAGTATTAACGCATGGCAATCTCCTTGTATGCTTAGCGGCATCTTTGAAGGGGAGATTGCCATAAATGCTTAGTTTTTTACAGTGGGTAAATGCTCCTTAAGTCTATGCATACAAAAAAAATGTCGGCTTAGAGTTGCTTATTATCAAATAATTTCATACATTTGCGTTGAGTATCGCTATTAAAAAAGCAGTATCGTGCATTTAAAATCGACATACCTAACTTGTCAATACCCGCTCCTACGCCATAGGGGGGGTATTTTCGTCTGATTATCAGCGAGTTAGCTCGTTAGTCGATATCAATTTACATTCTAAAAAACATACACACCCGCTACATTGCCGTAGTGGGCTGAGCTGTTTGTGCCCGTAGCATTGGTATGTGTCTATCGGGGCGCACACCCATCATACCATATAACGAAACAAATATTTAACAAACAATTATTAACTTTTTAATTTTCACTATTATGAGAAAACTTTTAGCTTTAGCGGCATTGGTGCTTGGATTGGCATCGTGCCAGACAGAGCCTGAGGGTCTCGACGTAAACATGGATGGTACAACAACCGTCACCGTCGTACTTCCTGAGGATGCTATCACTCGTGCTGGTGGCACTAATAGCAGCGCACAGAGTGGTTTGATCAACACTAATGGCGAGCTTGTTCGTGTCATCTTTGAGGTTTACTACAAGGGTGATACCAACGCAGACCTTCGTCAGGTTCAATACCTTGAGGAGGGTACACTATCTACAGCATTTGATGTTCGTCTTGTTCCTAACCGTGAGTACACATTCGTGGCATGGGCTGATATGGTAGATGCTACTACAAAGACCAACAACTACTACGATGTTACAAACCTTAAGGAGGTTAAGCTCGAGGCGTGGACTGCTATGGATGAGAGCCGTGATGCATTCACTGCTACTGAGACTGTAGAGAACTACACAAGCTCTTCGAACATCAATCTTAAGCTTGTTCGTCCATTCGCTAAGCTTCGCGTTGTTACTACCGACATGGCTCAGCTTAACGATCTTGACATCATGCCTACAACGGCAACAGTCACCTACACAACTAAGCATTACAACACTTTCAATGCTGTTGAGGGTAAGGTTGTTGGTGATAGCAAGAACCGTGATATCAAGCACGAGAACTACCCTATTGCATCATATAATGAGGCAGTTACTGAGGATGCTGATATGACACTCTTCACAGACTACTTCTTTGCTAAGGAGGGTGATGTTGTTAAGTTTGAGTTCAATGTTTATGACCAGGACAATAACCTAATCAAGTTTAACAACTTCAACACCGATATCGCTGTTAATCGCAACTACTTGACAACTATTCAGGGTAATGTATTGACCGAGGGCAACGATGTCACTGTTAAGATTGAGGATGCGTTTGCCAATGCTCAGAACCCAACAGACGAGCCATACTACTTGGAGATTTGGGATGGTGTAACAACAAAGCAGCCTGCATACAACGAGGCAACTAAGACCTACACTGTTAAGCGTGGTTCTGAGCTTGCATGGATTGCAGATGCAGTAAACGGCACAACACGTGCAACTGATGCATTCGTCGGCAAGACTATCGTTCTTGCACATGACATCGACCTTGGTGGTAATGAGTGGACTCCTATTGGTATGGGTGTTAAGTTCCAAGGTAGCTTCGATGGCCAGGGTAACACTATCAAGGGTCTCAAGGTAACAGAGCGTCATGGCGATTCACAGGCTGCGTTGTTTGGTACTATTGCTGGCACATCAGAGTTTAAGAATGTTGTTATTGACGAGGCTTGCATCAAGTACCCTGCAAATGGCAAGGACTACTACGCTGCGGCAATCGTTGGTACATTATATGGTACACATGTCTTTGAGAACATCACTGTAAAGAACTCAACAATCACTGGTAACAACAAGGTGGGTGCTATCTTCGCTCACGATGGTTCTGCTACACAGATTACTATCGACAACTGCCATGTTGACAACTGCTATATTGCGTCTGAGGATACTACCGACGGTGGTTGTGTTGGTGGTTTGATTGGTTACTATGCTACAGGTCGTGAGGGTAAGCCTAATACTATCAGCAACTCTTCTGTAAAGAACTCTACTATCGTAGGTGTCAACAGCTCTAATAACGGTAAGCGTGCTAACTCTGAGTTTATCGGTAGCATTCTTACAAAGGATGCGATGGTACTTAATATTGTTGATTGTGTTGTTGAGAACAACAACTTCTCACAGACTATCGACGGTGTTAACCCTGTAAGCTATGTTGGTGTATTCAACTCTAAGTTTATTGGTGGTGACCGTGAAGAGGCTAACAAGGGTAAGGTTGTAATCAATGGCTATGAGACTGTTGCACAGGGCCTTGGCGTAAATGAGGAGGATGAGTATCTTGTAACAGCTACTGAGGGCTTGGAATACATCGCTGAGCAGGTTAATGCTGGTAACGAGGAGTTTACCGGTGCTGACATCGTTTTGGATGGCGATATCGACCTTGCAGAGCTCGCTGGTTTGACTCGTGCTGCTGTTGCAAACAACTGGACACCTATCGGTACTGAGGAGAATCCTTTCACTGGTACTTTCAACGGTAATGGTAAGACTATCAAGAACCTTGCACTCGTTGAGAGTGAGGCTAAGGAGGGTAAGGCATTTGTCGGCTTCTTTGGCTATGCTAAGAATGCAACCATCAAGAATGTAACCTTCGAGAATGTATATATCAACATTCCTTGCTTGGATATCGACCACAGCCAGGGCCATATCGGTGCTGTTGCTGGTTCGTTGGAGGGCACATCAACTATCGAGAATGTAACCGTTAAGGGTGACATCAAGGTTGAGGCCACATTGGAGGCTAACGGTGCAAGCCGCGTTACTGTTGTAGCTGGTGGTAACTCTTATGGTAATGTAACAATGAAGGAGGTGCATGTTATCGCTAACGATGGTAGCTACCTTAAGGCTAACAACAATGTAGGTGCTCTTGCTGGTCAGCTCCAGGGTGTATCTAAGTTCGAGAACTGCTCTTCTAATATCGATGTTACTGGTTATAAGTTCTTTGCTGGTGGTATCATTGGTCTTGCAGCAGGTGATCAGATATTCACAAACTGCCACACTACTGGTGACGTAGCTGTTGTTGCTGGTCGTGAGGGTCGCCACAACGACGAGTACCGCGTAGGTGGTATCGCTGGTGGTTGGGCTGATGGCAAGACTAAGGTTTGTACTCTTGAGAACTGCTCTTACACTGGTAAGGTGTCTGGTAAGAATGCTGACGGTGCTGTTGCAGAGCCTCTTGACTACGCAGGCTATGTAGGTCGTGGTTACACTCTCTCAAACTGCGCAGGTAGCAAGGTTATTATTGACGATGTTGAGTATGTTCAGCTTTATGACAATATTTATGGTGTCTACACTGTAAATGGAGCTTATGCTGTTAACTCAGCTGCTGACTTGAAGGCTCTTGCTAATCTTGTAAACGCAGGTACTTCTTTTGAGGGTGTTGAAGTAGTTCTTACTGCCGATATCGACCTTAAGAATGAGAACTGGACTCCTATCGGTTCTATTACAAATGAGCGTGGTTTCTGTGGTAACTTCGATGGTCGCAACCACACTATTAAGAACCTTACTATTACCAACCCAGCTTTGGATGCTGATAACTATGCTTACGCTGGTCTCTTTGGTATCACTGAGAATAACACCATTAAGAATCTTACCATTGAGAATGTAAACATCTCTACCGAGGGTCACATTGTAGCTGCTGCTATCGCTTATCCATACTACACAGATGTAGAGAACATCACTGTTAAGGGTAATATCTCTATCAAGGGTGGTGACTACACATCAGGCGTTTTGGCTTACACTCGTCGTTGCGTTAACGCTAAGGATATCGCTATCAATGCTAACCAGGGCTCTGTAATCGAGGGTAATTCTACAGTTGGTGGTGTTATCTCTGATATTCAGATGAATGGTGGTTTGAAAGCTAACTACTCTAACTTCGAGGCTACTGGTTTGACTATTAAGGCTTCTAAGTGCGTAGGTGGTATCTCAGGTATCATCGGTGCTCAGACTCTCGATGGCGCAACTGTAAAGAATGTAACTATCGTATCTGACGATGCTCGCAAGGGTCAGGTTTCTGGCTCATTGGGTGAGGTCTCTGTAATCAAGAATATCTCTGTAGAGAATGTTGCTGGTGCAACCAATGTTGTAGGTGCTACATTCAAGGATGCTTCTATGATTTACAACGTAGACGATATTTACTCTGGTAACGTGAAGGATACCTACAAGGTAGGTACTATTGTTGAGATCGATGACGTAAAAGGTGTTATTTACGAAATCGTAGATGGTACTTTCAAGGTAGTCTCTGTAGAGCAGGGTGGCGAGATGACTTGGGATGAGAGTATGGCTTGGGCTGAGGATCTTGGCGCTGGCTGGAGCTTGGCATCGCTTGTGGATATGCAGACTATCTACGGTGTAAGATTCGATTTGAATCGTGCATTGGTTGCTGACGATGCAAACAATGTACTCTTCGAGGAGGACAACAAGGAGGAGGATGGCACATACGCAGCTTACTGGACCTCTACACTCGTAGAGGGTGGCTCTACTTCTTCTCCTAAAGCCTACTACATGTATTTCGACGCAAAGGGTCGTGCAACAACAAGCTTCACTATGTTCCCTGTTGAGTATAGTCGCGCTGTATACACTCTTAAGTAATTTTGTAATAAACATCAAGCGCTCGGCATTTCGACCGAGCGCTTAAAAAAACCGAGCAACACGAGAGTTGTGTATTGCTTTCATAAAATGTAGAGTATCGTGTTGCTCTTGGGGGCTGTCCGAATCCGGGGACAGCCCCATTCTTTTATTATATCTTAGTGTGCATCGAGCCAGTTGTTGCCGCTATTAACCTCGGCGATAAGTGGCACAAGCAGCGTAGCAACGCTCTCCATAGCCTCCTTGACTATGCGCCTAACACTATCCAACTCCTCGTTGAGGGTGTCGATGACAACCTCGTCGTGCACCTGCATAATCATCTTTGAGGAGATATTCTCGGCTATAAACCTGCGGCGTATCTCGCTCATAGCAAGCTTCATAATATCGGCCGCCGAGCCCTGTATTGGGGCATTGATGGCGTTACGCTCGGCAAGCCCCCTAACAGTGCGATTCGACGACGCTATGTCGTGCAATGTGCGTCGACGACCAAACATAGTCTCGACATACCCACGCTCCGCAGCCCTCGCAATAGCACCATCCATATAACTCTTAACATCGGGATAGGTGGCAAAATAGTTCTCTATAAGTTCCTTAGCCTCCCTATTAGGAATGTCGAGACGCTGTGCCAAGCCAAAGGCCGATATACCATAAATAATGCCAAAGTTGGCAGTCTTAGCCCTGCGACGCTCATCCGAAGTGACCTCGTCGGCAGCCTTATGGAAGAGGCGTGCTGCGGTGGCAGAGTGGATATCCTCGCCCTGGTTGAAGGCCTCGATAAGGGCGCTATCGCCACTTAGGTGCGCCATAAGGCGTAGCTCTATCTGCGAGTAGTCGGCTGCAACAAGTGTGTGCCCCTTGTCCGAGGGGACAAAAGCCGAGCGTATAGGCTTGCCCAAGGCGTCGCGGATAGGTATATTCTGCAGATTGGGGTTTGTCGATGATAGTCGTCCTGTGGCCGTCACAGCCTGGTTATACGAGGTATGTATGCGCCCCGTGGTTGGGTTTATAAGCTCAGGTAGAGCATCTACATATGTAGATAGTAGCTTCTTAACGCCACGATACTCCAATATCTTGCTCACAATGGGGAAGTCGTGGGCAAAGCCCTGAAGGTACTCCTCCTCGGTAGAGAACTGCTTGGTCTTGGTCATCTTAGGCTTATCGGTGATGCGTAGCTTGCCAAAGAGCACCTCGCCCAGCTGGCGCGACGAGTTGATGTTAAGTTCCGCCTCGCCCGCCAAATCGCGCACCTCGGCCTCGAGCGCAGCAAGTCTCTCGCGAAGCTCCACACCATAGCGTGCAAGGGCCTCTCTATCTATGGTCACACCCTCAAACTCCATGTCGGCGAGCACATCTATCATAGGCTCCTCCACACGGTGGTATAGCTCTGCCATGCCGAGTCTCTCGACTTCGGGGTATAGCTTATGTTTGAGTTGCAGCGTGATGTCGGCATCCTCGGCGGCATACTCCGCAACACGCTCTATGCTCACCATATCCATGGTAAGCTGCTTAGCCCCCTTGCCTATAAGGCTCTCGATGGCTATTGGCGTGTAGCCAAGGTAGCGCTCCGCAAGGTAGTTCATGTTGTGCTGAGCCTCGGCATCAAGGAGGTAGTGCAGTAGCATGGTGTCTATCTTGCGACCACGCACCTCAAGACCATATCTGCGCAATACAAGGATGTCGTACTTTATGTTCTGACCAATCTTTGTCGTCTTATCGTTGGTAAAGATGGGTCGTAGTATCTCCGCATAATGCTCTATGTCTCCATTATTTACGGGTATGTACCACGCCTTATGAGGCTCCACAGCAAGCGATATGCCCACAAGTGAGCACTGCATGGGCGATACGCTTGTTGTCTCGGTGTCGAAGCAGAACTCCTCGAATGTGGCTATGTAGTCTACCACCCTCTGCAACTCCTCGCCACTGGTTATAGTGTGGTATTCGTGGGGCGTGTTGCCAGCATTGCGCATGCCAATCTCTTCTGCCTTGATCTCTACCTCAGCCTCGACCACAGGCTCCGCAGGCGCTGGGGCCTCGAACATCGCAAATAGGTCGCCCTGACCCTCCATCTTGGCTTTGCGTCTGCTCTCGGCCTTAGCACGAGCTACCTCCTGAAGCTGTGTCTGAGGCTCCTGCTTAGGCCCCTCGGTCACATCTGACAGAGGTGCAACATTCTCCAGGTCGCGTGCAAAGAGTGAGAAGTTAAGCTCGGCATATAGAGCCTTAAGTTCCGTATAGTTAGGCTCACATAGAGTGAGTGCCTCCTCGTCGAGAAGTATTGGCGCGTCGAGGCGTATTGTCGTAAGCTCCTTCGCAAGGCGCAGCTTATCGCCCCACTCAGCTATATTCTTACCCGTCTTACCTCCAATCTTGTCGGTGTTGGCAAGGATGTTCTCCACCTCGCCCCACTCGCGCACAAGCTTACATGCGCCCTTCTCGCCTATGCCTGGCACTCCTGGGATGTTGTCCGAGGCATCGCCCCATAGCGCCAGCATATCGCGCACAAGCACAGGGTTATCGAAGCCATACTTTTGGGCTATAGCAGCCTTGTCAACGATGATTATATCGTCATTCTTCTGGTTGTATATCACGCAGTTATCATCAACAAGCTGACCGTAGTCCTTGTCGGGAGTCACCATGTAGACACTATATCCCGCCTTGGCACCCTGCTTGGCGAGTGTGCCTATCACATCGTCGGCCTCGAAGCCCGCAACCTCAAGCGTAGGTATGCACATGGCCTCAAGCAGGCGTTTGACATAGGGCACCGATATCTTGATATCCTCGGGTGTCGGAGGGCGGTTGGCCTTATACTCAGGGAAGATGTCACGGCGGAAGCTACCCCCTGCAGGGTCAAAAGCAACGCCTATAAGGTCGGGCTTCTCGCGCTTGAGAATGTCGCGCAGGAACTTCGTGAAGCCAAAGACCACCGAGGTGTTTAGTCCCTCGCGGTTGCGCATAGGGCGCCCCATAAAGGCGTAGTAGTATTTGTATATCAGCGCATAGGCGTCGATAAGGAATAATCGTTTAGCCATCGTCTCCCAACTATTAGAAGTTATCAGATGCGTACCACTCGGCAAACGATGTTGCTGTCTCGTGTAGGCGTAGCGAGTGAAGCTCTATGTGGTCGGGTAGTGCACATAAGAGGCGCTCGGCAAAATCTCCGAGCATATTCTCGCATGTGGGTTGGTAGTCTGTGAACACAATCTTCGAGAAGCGCATGCCAAGCTCCTCGGCAATCTGCTTGGCAGCAGGGGTATTGCGCATCATGAACGAGTGGTCGAGTCTATCGACTATCTGCTCATTGACAATACGCTTGAGCACACCAAAGTCCATCACCATGCCGAGCTTTGGCGATGTGATATCGCTCTCGGGCTCACCCTTGATGGTCACAAACAGACGATATGAGTGACCATGAATCTCGCGACATAGGCCATCGTAGCCCTCCAACATATGGGCCGCCTCAAATGTAAACTCCTTGGTTAGTCTTATTACCGACATTATATTATCATTTAATCGTTATTAATCACACTATTGCACTATTAGTGCATAGTAGCACAAAGATAGAACCTTTTCTTTGCTTTTGCAAACGACAGCTACGAATAATGGCTACAAAGCAGAAGGATGCCCAACGCTATTGTTGAGCATCCTCCTGATTATAACATTGTTGAAAATCTCCTCGCTACTTGATGATGGCATCCAAACGCTCGAATATTGAGCTACGGAGCTTGTCGAGGTGCGACACCTTATCTCTATTCTTGCCTGCAACAAAACGACAGCTTCCCAAGAACTTATGCCACAAACGCACAAAGTTCCATACGAAGATGTACATGGCGGGGAAGAGCGCAAAGTAGCCCAGTGCCCACCAGAAACCCATAAATATCCATATGAATATCGTTGGTATAATCAGGCATATAGGCACACCTATAAGAGCACATACTGCTACATTAAACGAGCTGATGAACATCTTATCTTTGATCATTCGTTTGATGAATATCTTGGGGATAAGGTACATCGGAAATGTAGGTATGATTGATACGACAAATAGTGGTAGGAGTAGAAGTATGAAGAGTCCTCGCAATATTGTGTTGCCCCAGCCTGCGCGCTTGGCAAAGAGCCAGTCGCGAATCTGCAGACGCTTCAATCCTCTGTTATACTCCTTGGCATCGGCATACAGAGCCTCCATACCCTCCTTGTCGTTGTAGTATGCCTCCTGTAGCTTGGCTACAAGACTCTTGTCAGCAAGTAGGCGCGAGGGCAGATGCTTAGGTTTGTAGCCCAGCTTGAGGGCATATCTGTCGCCCCACTCTGTTTGACGAATAAGGTCTATCTCCTCGTAGTGTTCGAGGTCTTCGACATTCAGCATTAGGTTTTGTACCTCGGTGCGCACACGCTCGTTTATTATGCGCATGGTCTCGCGTGGTGCCTCCTTAAACTGCTCGTAGTATGGCTGTAGCGATATAGGCTTGCCGAACTTCATAAGCATGTCGATGCGTGCGTGCTGGTAGTTAGAATAGTGGTTACACATGGGTAATACCACAACATCGCGTTCGAAGTTCATACGCTCGGCAGCATCGAAGGCTATACGCAGATAGTTAATCTTGAAGTCTCCCAACCAGCGCTTATTCTGGTGTCCACCCTCAGGGTAGAGTATCAGTGTCTCGCCATTCATCAGTGCGCCACACGCCTCGTCCATACTCTCCCTATTCTTTGCCACAGCTGCGTAGCCGTCGTAGTTGGCACGATATGCTGGTAGCAGACCAAAGGCTCTTAGGACCTTATTTATCCATGGTCGCTTGAAGACATTGGCGCGAGCGATGTAGTTTAGGCGTCTATCTCTGAGGTTTAGACATACCGATAGTGGGTCGTTCAGGCAGTTTTGGTGGTTTGAGACGAGTACTATGGGTGTTCCGTTCTTGGGTACATTCTCTCTATCTACCATATGCTCTCGGCGGAAGTATAGCAATGAGTTTGCATATCGTAGATAGCCACGAAATACCTTGAGAAGGAACGAATGGTCTCTTGGTTTTCTCTGTTTCATAGGCCTCCTTTTTTCAAAAAAACTCTCCAAATATAGCGTTTTTTTTATAAAATGTAAAAAAACAATCACAATATTTAGATACATATAGTCTGATGCTTAGGGCAATATCGTTCTTTTTTTTACATTTTTTCTGTTCGAGTACACTATTCAAAATCGGCTGGTATAACAACGAGAGGCCGTTCAATACGATCATTGAACGGCCTCACTTTTATTATGTTGTATATAAAACTTTAGAACCTAAATCCGAGTGTGAGAATTGCTAAGTGGCGCTTGCTGTTGGTCACCACAGGTATGCTCTCGATGTTTTCCGCCATGTTGCCAGTTGCGTAGAACGACTGGTAGGCAGTGCGCTTCACATTGTTGTACTGGTATGCCAAGTCGAGATATACAGTATTGTTGAACTTGAAGCCTACACCCGCAGTTACATAGTTCTCGTTTGTGGTTAGCGGATGTGAGTATATAAGAGTGTTGTCACGAAGACCACCGTCGCTATATATATATCCTGCACGCAGATCCATGAATGGCAACAATCTAAGCTCGGCACCCAATCTAAGGGTGTTGCTACCACGGAACATATCCTTCATCACATCGCCATAGTTGCCAAGATTCCATATAGGAGAGTTTGTAAGGCGCATAGATTGATACCAGCTACGCTCGTAGTCTGCCGATATGATAAGGCGCTTAGCTATAGTCACTGCAGCACCCACCAAGAGGCGTGATGGCGAACGGTAGTTCCAAGAGTACTCGCCCGTATCCTCCTGTAGTGGTGAGTACACATCATCGGTAAAGTATCCATCGCTACCTATGTCATAGCCCTCGGGGTTGTTGCCAGCGCTGTATGTCTCCGACCACATCTCAGCCTCGTAGCGCAACGATAGCGAGTAGAAGGTTGGTGTATGGTATGCTACGCCCACACGCAACCAGTCCAATGGGCGCCATGTAATACCCAGCTTGAGGTTAAGACCCGAGCCTGAGAGGTGTGTGGCCTGCATATAGTTCATATATGTGAGCTGATATGGCATATCGCTTCCCGATGGATATGAGCTATATAAGTAGTCTTCGCCGTAAAACACATTACGCTTGTAGTTCACGCTCTGTATTCCGAGTGTAGCACCAAAGTAGAACTTATCCACGAAGTTGAAGCCCATGGTTAGGGCATATTCGCCTATCGAGCCTCGTGTCTCGAGTGCTGTGTACTGGTCGATAATGGCATTCTCGCCTATGCGGTCGATGTACCAACCCTCAGCATCCTTGTTTGTTAGACCATTCTTGTATGCCAACACCGCTCCCCAGTAGTATGGGTCGCCGCCAAAGGGCATTGTGCCGTCGGAGTTTGTTCGTAGCTCATCGAGATTCGACTGTGTGCAGAGTAGGTTTGCCATAGACTCGGTTGCAGAGCGACCTATAGATGCAAACTTGCTGTTCTGGTTGAAGTCGGCAATGCGATTGTATACAAAGCCGATGTTGAAGTTGGTGAGAGCTCCTGTGCCTCTGTCGGCAACAAACACAGCACCTGCGCTTGCCAAGCCAAAGCGGTTAGAGCGCTCGCTGAAGGCGGGGCTATTGTTGTACTCAGCACCCATGGTAGGGCTGTAGTTAAACTGCATCATGGGTGTGAAGCTCACATCGCCATTGACATACATACCAATACCCGCAGGGTTTATAGATGCCGATGCGAGGTCAGCACCGAGGGCTGTGAAGGCGTTACCCATGGACATTGAGCGTGCTGTGCCGTAGTTGTGTGTTGTGAACGACAGGTTGTATATATCGCCCCAGCCGAGGATATCGTTGTTGAAGGTTACGCCACCTACATTTAGCTGCTGTGCCGAGCTGCTTGGCATGAATGACATGCTCATAATAACCGCTGCCACAAGTGTATATATCTTCTTCATAGTCGTATGCTTAAGGATGTTATCTCTATTAGGTTTTGGATATGGGGTATGCTATTGGGCATACCCCTTATCTATGTAAGTGTCGTTATCGGCGTGATGAGGTGCTACCGCCGCCACCACCGCGAGAGCTCGATGATGAGCCAGAGCTTCGTGACGAGCCTGACGATGAGCCCGAAGAGCGACTCGATGAGCCTGACGAGCGGCTTGACGAAGAGCTACGGTATGAGCTCGAAGAACTTGATGAATTCGACGAGCGGCTCGAAGAGCTTGATACATTCGACGAGCGTGACGAGGATGTTGTGCCACCTCTGTTGTTCGACGATGAGCTATTTGTCACAGTTCCTGACGAGCGACTTGTGCTACCACTACCGCTACTCTGACGGAAGTTGCTGTTCTTGTTGCTACTTGTGCCATTCACACGGCTGTTGCTGCTGCCTACATTGCTACTCTCTGTTGATGTAGAGCTGTTTGTGTTTGTACGAGTGTTAGATGTGCCTCCCTGACGGAAGTTGCTGCTACTCCCCGATGTGATAGATGTCGTGTTATTAACGCGTGTGGTGTTACTATTCAAAGAACTATTGGTCGAGGTGTTCACCTTTACATCTGATGCACGATACGAACTGCCGCTATTCACGCCTGTAGATATAGTACCGCGGTTGTTGTCGCGAATATTGCTCTCGACTCTGCCGTAGTTGCGATTCGAGGTTGGCGATGTGTATCGCGAGCCCGAGTTGTCGCGCGTGCCGTTGAGGTTGTGGTTAGAGTGTCCCACTGAACCTCCTGTGCCTGTTATGTGGTGGTGGCCTCCAGGACGGGTGTCGGGGCGGTAGTTAGGCTTGTGGTGCTGTGGCGGACGGTTAGGATAGTAGTGGTGGTTGTGGTGGTGATGATGGTGGTCGTAGTAGTACCAATCGTAGCAACCATGCCACCAGTCGTGATAATGGTGGTGGTAACATACATTCCAATTCCAGTCGTACCATGAGTATCGTGGATAGCCCCACCATGAGTAATAGAATGGATCTACACTATAGCGCCAGCCGTAGTTCCAAGGCGAAGCGTAAAGACCATACGTCACATTTGTAGCGCCCCACGCTCCAAACATCGAGGTCACATAGCGTGGCTCCACCCACACCTGGTTGCCCGATATCATGATGTTGTAGTAGGCGGGGTCGTACGCCGAGGCATATACCATAGCACTGCTTGTGAGCAAGTCGTAGTAGCTCGATGGTAGGTTGTAGGTTGTCGACTCAAAGCCGTAGAGGCGACGAGCATAGGCACTATTGTAGTCATTGGCTACAATGTTAACATAGTCTGGACTATCGTTGAGCGAAGCGTAATACTCCGCCTCGGCAGCTCGAGCGTTAGCCTCAGCTATGCGTGCCTCCCATGCCGCCTGACGAGCCTCCGACTCCAAGCGTGCAGCCTCAGCCTCAGCCTTCAGCTGGTTGGCCACCTGAATACGATTGTCGGTGCGGTATAGATCGTTAGACCCAATGGTCGATGATGAGAACATAGTAGAGCAGCTACTCATAAGTAGCGCTATGCTCATAGTTACTATAATACCAAATGACCCTCTCATAACTCCAATGCTTTTTAATTTATGCTATCGACACCTCAAAAGCGATGTCATATCTATCGTTCTATCTATCACAAAGGTAGTCAAAAATTATTCAAAAATGTGTTGTTGGGGGTTAATTAGTGAAAAAAAAGGGGTGAAGTGCCCAAAATAGGGGGGTGAAATGGTGGGTGAACTCACTATTTGGCACTAATCAACTAAATTCATACTCTACAATTTATACCTTTGTACAATACTAAGCAAGCCCGAATGGAGGGCATATAGAGTTCCATTCGGGCCTGTATCCATCTGAGGTCTACTACTCGGTCTTAATAACAATCTTTGCCGACTTAAGACCCTTGGCAGTAGCCGTAAGAGTTATCTTACCTGACTCCTCTGTACTCTGCACAATGGCTGTCATCATGCCGCTGAATACCTTCATCTTAGGAAGATGGAATGGCTCCAACGATATGGGGTTACCGTTGGCACCAGCGCGGTAGTTACCCTCACCCTTGACGCTAAACTTAATCTCGTGCTCAGCATCAGGACATAGATTACCATCCTTGTCCACCACGCGCACGGTCACGAACGATAGGTCGCGACCATCGGCCTGGATTGTCGAGCGGTCGGCAACAAGCTCTATATGGTGGGGCTTGCCAGCGGTTGTAATCTCCTTCTCGGCAACAGCCTCGCCCGCCTCGTTGTAGGCAACAACCTTGACGGTGCCCGCCTCATACTTGGTATCCATCCACATTAGACGGTAGCGCTGCTGGCGCTGGAGCGTCATCTTAGACTCCTCGCCCCAGGTGTTCTCAAGGTTTATGCTCTTATCCTTGGTGCGTACACCCTGGCTAACACCATTTATAAATAGCTCTGCTGATGGGTAGTTGGTATATACGAATATAGGTGTAGTCTCACCCTCGCGACCTGGCCATGTCCAGTGTGGAAGGATGTGTAGAGTCTCCTCGTCGCTATTCCAGTGGCTACGATAGAGGTAGTAGCGATCCTTGGGCAAGCCTGCAAGATCCACAATACCGAATAGCGATGAGTGGCTTGGCCAGTTTGTATAGTATGGTGTAGGCTCACCGAGGTAGTCGAAGCCTGTCCACACAAACTCACCGATAGCCCACGACCAGTCCTCGTGCCACAACCAGTCATCCTCTGGGAGGTTCGACCAGCTACAGTGTTCCACATCGTATGATGACGACTGGTGGTCGTCGTAGGTTGCCATCGAGCGACGCTCGACAGGGAACTTATAGACACCTCGGCTACTTACCGTTGAGGCTGTCTCCGAGCCAAGGATAATCTGCTGAGGAAGAGCTATATAGTTGTCGGCATAGTAGAATGGACGATAGTTGAAGCCTGCCACATCCATAGTAGCTGCCATGTTGTTATATACCACATTATGAGGCTGATCCATACCCTGTGTCACAAGGCGTGTAGGATCCTCGCGGTGGCATATATCCTGCAACATACGCGAGAGCTTAGGTCCCCAGGTCTTATCACCCTGGTCGGGCACCTCGTTGCCTATGCACCACATCACAACACTTGGGTTATTACGGTAGTGGTGTATGAGGTTTACAAGGTCGCGCTCGGCCCACTCGTCGAAGTATAGGTGGTAGCCGTTAGCGAGCTTTGGTGTGCGCCACTCGTCGAAGGTCTCAAGCATAAGCATCATACCCATCTCGTCGCATGCCTCCACAAGCTCGGGTGCTGGCATGTTGTGCGAGGTGCGTATAGCGTTACAGCCCATATCCTTCATTATGCGTATCTGTCGGCGTATTGCTGCGTCGTTCACCGCAGCACCCAATGGGCCAAGGTCGTGGTGGTTGCACACACCCTGGAACTTAGCAGGCTCTCCATTGATGAACATACCCTCCTCGGGGACGATCTCTATGGTGCGAATACCAAAGCGTGTGGTGTACTCATCCTTGAGTTCATCGCCCAAATATACCTTCGATACGGCGGTGTAGAGCACAGGGCTGTCTACCGACCATAGGTGTGGCTGGGCTACATCCATACTCTGCTCGAAGAGGTTGCCATCATACTTGCTCACTCGGGTCTCGTCGCTTGCAACAATAGCACCGCGGTCATCCCTAATCTCGGTGACAATGCGCAACGACTCTTTGGCTACACCCTCGGGGTATGCAATCTTTGTAAGCAGCTCAACGCGAGCATACTCCTCGGTGATGTTGGGTGTTGTAAGCTGTGTGCCCCATACGGGGATATATACATCTTCGGTGACGATAAGGTGGACATTACGGTAGAGACCAGCACCAGGGTACCAGCGTGATGATTCTGGTTTATTCTCAAGACGCACAGCAAGTTCGTTTACCTCGCCCGCCTTGAGGTAGTCGGTAATGTCGAAGTGAAATGAGTTGTAGCCATAAGGCCAATAGCCCACCTCGTGGCCATTGACATATACCTGAGCGTTGCTCATTGCACCATCGAAGATGAGCGTTGCGCGCTTGCCCTCAACGAAGTCCTCAGCCTTGAAGTCGAGACGATACCAGCCCACACCTACGAAGGGTAGACCTCCCGTACGGCCAGCGTGCTCCATAGCCTCCTTCTGACCATCCTGTGTGATGGCCACATTCTGTTTATCGTTGTGGATGCTGAATGGGCCATATATCGCCCAGTCGTGGGGCACTACAACACTCTGCCATGATGAGTCATCGTAGCCTACGGTGCTAAACTCTGCACTATCCTCGCGAGTGAAGCGCCATCCCTTCTCAAGAAGCTTCTCGGTGCGCACCTGCGCCTCAAGCGAGGCGTTTAGCGCAAAGATGCCAAGAAGTAATAAAATCAATCGTCTCATATCGTTTGGTTTTAGGTTTTAATTTCAGTCCTCAGTTCTCGTTTCCCAGTCCTCAGTTCTCGTTTCTCAGTCCTCGGTTCTCAGCTCTCAGTCCCCAGTTTATGAGTGTTGTTACTCCTCTCGAAGTAATCTTATACCCGTTGTTGGACGGTCGAGGCATAGGCTCTCGTAGTTGTCGAATTGTGCCTCTGAGCGTGTTGCTTTTTGGGTAATTTGCTTGCCTGTAATGTGGCTTATGGCTGCCGCAAGTGCTATGTCGTAGCTCATATCGCCCCATTTAGTGCGTGGCATTGGGTAGTTGGCATCGTGAACACCAATACTGTTGCCCTCAACAGTGAGGTCTATATCGGGTGTTATACCATCGCCCCACTCGCTAAAGCCCTTGGCATTTATGCACAAAAATGTTATGGGGGCGAACTCCAAGTTCTTGTCGCCAATCTTGCGGCGTGTGACATCCATACCATAGTTTTTACCTTCGGTTGTCGAGCCTATGAGCGTTACGGGTACATCCAGGCCCCTAAGTCCAATGATCACCAACTCCGAGGCCGAGGCACTATAGCCAGAGCATATAACCGTCAGTCTATCGAGGCTAAATATTGAGCCAGTATCCTTAAGGTCTAAGATGGTTATATGCTCGTCACTTTTATTCTTTGGGTTGCGTACAAGCGAGCATAGGCAATCCCCCTCCATACTCTGTGGCATGAGTGCCGAGCATAGCTTGATAGCTGAGTTTACCGATCCACCGCCATTTATTCTAAGGTCGAGAATCACCTCTTCGGCACCCTCTGCGGCAAGCTCCTGAAGTGTTGCAAATAGCTCCTCGTCATACTCGCTCTCAAAGCTAGTATAGACGATATAGCCTATTTTCTTGTCGTATCCATCGATGGTTATCACCTCGCTATGAGCTATGGGGTTCTCGTCGTAGATGCCCTTGTTAAGTTCCACAGCAAAGCTATCTTTGGTGGTCTGGCGTGTTAGGGTTAGCTTAATGCTCTGCACCGTGCTATTCTCTATGGCGGGGAAATATGATGTGTAGTTGCTCTGAGTGATATAGCCATTATTCACCTTTGTAATCATATCGCCACGCTCGATGCCTGCCTGTGCCGCTGGTGAGTCGGGATATACATGGTCGACAATGAAGCCGAGGTAGGTGTTCTCCTTGTTGATAACAAGCACGGTGTAGTGAAGCGATATGCCAAAGCCGTTTGTTGTGGCACGCGTAGATGGTTGATACTCACGAATGTACGAGTAGAATACACGCTGTCCCTTACTATTTATATAGCCATCATCACTATTGCTTTTTAGCCTACTGAGAGCCGTAGATAGATACTTATCCCATGCCACACCTCTATCAAACGAGCCCCCCTTCTCTACTACCTCATCAAGCCAGTAGTACTCCTCCTCAAGGCGCTGATCTATATAGTCGATAATATCCCTATCAACCTGACCATTAGGAACTCCCGTAGATGGTCTGTCGATAGAGGGGTAGTTATTCTGTGTGCATGCCGACACGATTATCAGTGCTAAGAGGTAGATATATCTCATAGTGCTATTCTTTTGCTTTAATGGTTTCGTTATAGTAGCGACATACCTCGGTTATGCCACACGCCTCGCATTTAGGCTTGCGAGCCACACAGGTATAGCGGCCATGGAGTATTAGCCAGTGGTGGGCTATGGGTAGCAACTCGCTAGGAAATCCCTTCTCAAGTTGACGCTCTGTGGCTAAAGGTGTCTTGGCATTGCGGCTAAGACCTATGCGTGCAGCCACACGAAAGACATGTGTATCTACGGGCATAACCTCTCTGCCCCATAGCACTGCGCCCACGACATTTGCAGTCTTGCGGCCTACACCCTGCAACGACTGTAGGTCGTCGGGGTCGGTAGGCACTTCGCCGCCAAACCTCTCAACAATCTGGCGTGATAGCTGCGATAGGTGCTTGGCCTTGTTGTTGGGGTATGATATGCTCTTTATGAAGTCGTATATCTCCTCTACCGAAGCTTTAGACATAGCCTCAGCAGTGGGGTATGCCGCAAAGAGGGCTGGTGTGGTTAGGTTGACACGCTTGTCTGTACACTGCGCCGAGAGCACAACAGCCACCAACAACTCGAAGGGGTTGCTGAAGTTGAGCTCGCTCTCGGCCGTAGGCATGGCCACCGAGAAATACTCTATAACACGCCTATATCGCTCCTTTGTTGTCATTGTTTACTCTTTTTACGCCACATACGCCAACATATCTTCTTGGCAAATAGTCCGTATGAGGCTATGTTTTTAAGTAGAGGTCTATGCTCCCTCGTATCGCGCCACCAGCGCTTGATATACTCACCCACTGAGCCGTTGTAGGATAGCACCCATAGTGCTGTATTGTGCTTGGCAAGAATCAATTCGTGGCGTAGTTTGCACTCGTTGTAACGCTCATCGTACCATAGGCTTATGTCGGCAAGCGAGTCCACAAAGGCTATCTTCTTTCTATAGTCGGGGTTGTGGCTGACGCTATAGGTGAGCACACGATGTACCGACATTGGGCAGTCGATGGCCATATAGCGGCTGTTGGCCGCAAACCATAGCCACATGGGTAGGTCGTCGGTGAGCCACTCGGGATGTTTGTGTGGCTCCACTTCGGCGTAGTATTGCTCCACAAGGTGGCGGCGTGCCACAACTGTGCAGTTCTCCGCAGGGTTGCGCCTAAGCATCGCCTCGAACGAGGTGGCACACTCACCCTCGGGGTATATCGTCGTATTGCCATTTTCGTCAATGCGCTCCGAGCGACCATAACACATGCCCACCTCGGGGTTTGCCTCCAGAAGCTCTACCTGCATCTGCAGTTTCTTACGATGTGTGAAGTAGTCGTCACCATCGAGCATGGCTATATAGCGACCACGCGCTGCTGCTATGGTACGACGATAATTCTCTCTCCATCCCACATTCTGCTCCGAGCGCACTATGCGTATCGCCTCAGGGTACATGGCTTGATAGTCAAGGGCTATGTTGAGCGTGCGGTCGGTGCTGCAATCCTCACCTATGACTATCTCTATGCCGAACGAGGTCTGCTGACGAAGCACACTCTCTATCGCTGTGGCGATATAGCGTTCGTGGTTGTAGGTGGTCATCACCACCGATAGCATTACCTCATGCATAACATCGTGTGTTTAAAGTTTTGTGAGCTTGGCAAAGGCCGCCAAAAGGGTCTTCGAGCCGTAGCTGTCGAAGTTGATAACCACCTTATGGTCTGTTGCCAAAGGCTCTATGCGCTCCACCGTACCCTTGCCAAACTTAGGGTGCTCCACACGCTGACCTACGCTATAGGCGCACTCGCCCAATGTTGTTGCGGCCTCCGTCTGTCGCACACCCACCGAGCGCATGCCTGCACGCTGTGGGTCTACGGGTGGTGGGGTTGTTATTATCTCGGGGCGTACACGCTCGGTGGATGGCTGTCGTGAGCCAAAGCGCTGCATGGGCACCTCGCCACGGCGCGTGTCGTAGCGTTGCTGTGGGCGCGATGGTCGAGCAAAGATGTCGTCGCCATCATCCGAGGCGCGCTCCCAGCGGTTGCGTCCCGAGAGCTCCTCGATATCGAAGTTGGGGTTTAGATACTCTCTGTCTATCTCCTTGAGGAAGCGACTGGGAGTGGTGTTCTCCACCTTACCCCACACACGACGCATCTCGGCAAACGAGAGCATCGCAGCACGCTTGGCGCGTGTTATGGCCACATACATCAGTCGGCGCTCCTCCTCAAGGTCGTTGAGCGACTCCACCGAGCGTGAAGATGGGAAGAGCCCCTCCTCCATACCTACTATATATATGTAGTCGTACTCCAAACCTTTGGCCGAGTGTACGGTCATCAGTGTTACTCGGTTGTCATCCCCCTCCTCATCTTGATCGGTCTGCAACATTATATTCTGCATCCACTCGTCTATGGTGGGCACAAACTCCACATCGCGTAGACCCTCGTCCATATCCTTGACACACTCCTCCTCGTAGGAACTCATCATCGAGAGTAGCTGGTCGAGGTAGTCCTTCGAGGTCTCGTTTTCCACCTTTTTCTCCGACTCCAGCATATGCAGTATTCCCGAGCGAGCCATCACCTCTTTACCAAACTCCGTAACGCTCATGGTTGTGCGCTGCATGGCGAGCTCCTTGATCATGCGTACGAACTCTCCCACCTTGCGCACTACGATCTTCTCCACAGGGTCGAGCACAGGGTTTGATGTTAACTCCTCTACGGCATGCCACATCGAGAGGTTCTTGGCCTTGGCTATCTCCTCAATGCGGGCAATGGTGGTATCGCCAATACCTCGCGCTGGGTAGTTTACAATGCGTTTGAAGGCCTCGTTGTCGTTGGGGTTTATAATAAGGGCAATGTAAGCCAAGATGTTACGCACATCCTTATGTTCCAAGAGTGACATACCCTTGTAGACACGATAGGGTATTGCGCGACGCGTGAGGGCCTCCTCAAAGAGACCATGCTGCTTGTTGGTGCGGTATAGTATGGCAAAGTCGCGCCACTCAGCGCCATTGCGTGCCCTATCCTTGATATCCATGGCCACCTCCACAGCCTCATAGCTATCCTCCAATACGCGAACAAGGCGTATCTTCTCTCCACGAGCCGCCTCCGAGAAGCAGCGCTTATCTAGACGACGCGAGTTATGAGCTATAAGTGAGTTGGCAGCATCGACAATGGTCTGTGTCGAGCGGTAGTTCTGCCCCAACTTATAGACCTTGGTTGTTGGGTAGTCGCGCTGGAAGGAGAGGATATTCTCAATCTTGGCACCACGAAAGGCGTATATACTCTGCGCATCGTCGCCCACAACACATACATTCGAGTGCTTGAGCGCCAGGCGACGCACGATGATATACTGCGCCATGTTGGTATCCTGATACTCATCCACAAGCACATACTTGAACTGGTCCTGATAGCGCTCCAAGACATCAGGAGCATCGCGCAGAAGGATATTGGTCTGCAACAGTAGGTCGTCGAAGTCCATAGCGCCATTCTGCTTGCATCGTATGCAGTATTCATTGTAGATGTCGGCAATCTCGGGCATCTTGGCCTCGCGGTCTTCGCCTATAAGCACCGCATTGGCCATATATGCGCCAGGTGTGATAAGTGAGTTCTTGGCCATGGAAATGCGTGCGGCAACGGCCTGAGGCTTGTAACGCTCCTCTGGAAGATTCTTATCCTTGATGATGCTCTTTATGAGGTTCTTGACATCGTTGGGCTCATAGATAGTATAGCTATCGGGGTAGCCTATGCGTGCAGCATTCTCGCGCAGTATTCGCGAGAATACCGAGTGGAAGGTGCCCATGCGGATGAAGCGGGCATCGCGACCCACCAAGGTTTCGATACGCTCACGCATCTCGCGTGCCGCCTTGTTGGTGAAGGTTAGCGCAAGGATGGAGCTTGGGGCTACGCCATTGGCGAGCATATAGGCTATGCGTGTGGTTAACACGCGTGTTTTGCCCGAGCCTGCGCCAGCTATGATGAGTGTTGGTCCGTTGAAGTTGACAACTGCCTCACGCTGTGAGGTGTTAAGACCTTGTATAATATCTTCGTACATTCTCTGAAATCTTTACTGCACAAAGATAATCTTTTCCAAGGAAACTTTGAAGCCGTTTTGAAATAAAATTCAAAACGGCCTATCATTACACAATGCAACCTTCTGTGTTAAGGTAGTGCCTATCGCTTTGTGGGGAGGTAGTCGCGATGGTTGACACGGTGGTAGTATTGCTGAAGGTGGGCCTTGATAAGAGAGTCCACATGGTCAATGTTCACCTGCGAGGATATGTCGTGGCTATGCGAGTAGTCGAGGTGACTATACGCACCTACCGATGTAGTTCCATTGAAGTCAACCACAAAGTCGTTGGTGATACCAATATGTCCGTAACCCGAGCGTATGAGCGTAAATGACTCACGATGTGGCTCGTTAAAGATGTCGCGGCCTATGGCGAAATATGGCTCTTCGTTACCCAAGAGTCCCAATGCAGTAGGCATTATGTCCACCTGTGAGGTAATACTATTGTAGTGCTGTGCGGGGAGCGAACCATCAGGGGTGTACATAGCACCAACAATATGGAAACACTCGGGTGTGGAGTATGTCCTTGGTGCCATACGCTCGCTCGATACATGGTCTGCTACGAAGATAAAGAGCGTATTTTTGAACCACTCCTCATCCTTGTATTTTTCCATAAATCGACCTATGGCTCTATCGGTATAGGCCACGGGGCGGTGGTTAAGTGTCGTACCTTCGGGAAGCTCCTTAGCAGCGTCGTCGGGAACATTGAAAGGGTGGTGCGACGACAGGGTTATTATGCTGGCGAAGAATGGCTCCTCGAAGCTACATAGCTCCTCGCCCATGAAGTCTATGAAGGGCTCATCCCATATGCCCCATGCCCCATCAAAGTTGCACTTGCCGTGGCGTGCATAGTAATCTTCCATGCTGTAAAGATTCTCTATGTCAACAAGATGCGCAAATGCACTAAAGCCCATTGAGCCATGCTCCGAGCCACAGAAAAATGCTGTGTGATAACCCTTATCCTTGAGTATTGTGGGCAGTGCTTTATACTCGGCAATAGATTCGGCCATGAGTATAAAACGCGACTGATACGAGGGTATGGAACTCCATATTGCAGGTGGTGCTTCGATGCTTGTGTGGCCATTGGCGTAGCAGCGTTCGAGCGTGAGTCCCTCGCTCATAATCTTATCCAGATGTGGGGTGTAGCCGCCATTGGTGTGTATGTCAGGCATTAGATATGCCGAGTGCTCTGCCGAGAAACTCTCAAGGATAAAGAGCACAACATTGTGCCCCTCGCAACATCCATATAGCTCGCTCTTTGTCATCTCCTCGGCGTGGTGTGATGGTGAGTATATGGCATCGACAACCTCTTGCTCAAAGTATTGAGGTGTATCTGTTTGCACGGATATTGTGCGTATTATGCAGAAGGGGTTTGACAGTATAAGGTTGGCTTTATTGGGCGAAAGCGTATAGAGCATCGCATTAGATAGAGTTATGGGGCGCGTCATGCGGGTGATACCTCCTCGTATGCTATATACCGCAAATAACATTGTAAGAGATAGTACGATAATGCGTACCACAACGAAAAGTACTATGCCTCTAATCTTATGACCATTAGGTCGTTTGTTGATATTCTCTCTATCCTCTTTGTGAGGAGTTAGGGGGACAATATCCTTAGCCTTGAATCCCAGACGATAGCTGTAGATGATACCTACTAAGATGAGTACAAAGAGTAGTACGAGATACCAATTCTCCATTATGAATTGGCCTGCAAGCTGCGTGGTATTGTCGTTGTTGGCATAGAATATCTCCTCGGCGGTACATCGTCCCTGGGTATAATGAAAGTAGACTGCATCACCAAGGTTGGCGACGAGCATTATTGCTACGGGAAGGATGTAGGTGACAAATGTCGTAATACGATAAAACTTACTATTCCAGATACTCTCGCTTACGGGTAACGAGGTGAGTATCAAAAATAGAGATGTTGAAAATGCTATCGATGCTCCATCGAAGAGTAGCGAGCCTTTAAAAAGAGACCATACCTCCTCGCCCTCAATAGAGCCGATAAGATCCTCGTTGTAGATATAGAATGTCACGCGACAAATCTGCAAGGCGATGTATAGTAGAAGTATGCGCCATATGGTTATGGCCAAGCGTGTGCGAATAGCTACCTTGCCCCAGTCGTATAGCTGAGATGCAAAACTCTTTGATGTTGTACTATCGGGTTGCATACTATGTAGGTATTATCTCTTTGGAATAGACTCCGCCTTTACCTTGAAGAAGTTCATCGACGAGCCAGCATCGAGTATACGGTAGTCGTAGATGTTACCCCAACCAGCTGGGCGGTCTTTGATCTCGCAATCCTCCTCGGTGTCGTTGACAACATAGTCGCGTATCATAGAGTGCCAGCCGTTGATACGATCAATGGAGTATTGATAGTAGAAGAGGTTATTTGCAGGGTCGATAAGCTCGTTGAGCGCCTCGACATATATCTTGCGATAATCCTCAAACTGCAATATCTTGCCAATCAATGGACACTCATTCGTATTACCCCAGTTCAATGGGTCGTGACGGCCCGAGTCGCTCTGCACGCCGCAGTTGAGCGATGTGCCAAGGGTGTTGTCGTAGTCGTATGGGATAAGGAAGAATTTGTAGTTGTGCTTATCCGATGAGTTGAAGTATATATAGAAGTTGTTCTTGTTGTTCCAATAGTCATCCCACATTCCCACGCAGACATTCACGGCATAGGTGCGCAACAATAGACGCACATCGCACACTGTGGCTATCCAGTCGTGGAAGTCCTGTCCCGTACGCTGTGTAACATTCTTCGAGAACTCTATGAGCTGCTCCTTTGCAGCTTTGAAATTCTCGGTATTGCTCTTTAGCTCGTAGGTGCGATTTGCGCCCGAGTCATCGTCGTAGTAGATGTCGGCATTGCGAATATTATTATAGTTTAAGTCGGCGCCCCAACGACACTTCCATAGGTTGTGCTTATGGTCACCAAAGAGCTCTTTGCGCTTCTTGACATACTTGTCGTCAATAGCCTCAATCATCTCGTACACACCATAATATGCTGCCTTAGAGTCACCCTCTACATGTATCCAAAGGCGGCAGTAAGAGCTGTAGGGTGCTGTCCAGATGCCGAAGCGGCGGAATAGGTCGTAGCAGTAGAGCTCACGGCAATATGCACGGTCGTCCTTATGCCACTTGAGGTGGAGCTTACGCACATTGTATAGCTCGTGGGCATCATCCTTCTGATACTTGCGTAGGTTGATCATGAAGTGGCAGTGGTGCCAATCGGTGTTATCCTTGCGATGCATCTCGCCACCATTGCCCTCAGGGCGCTTGCGCGAGGTGTTGCCTCTAAGGCGTAGGCCCGCATCTGCGAAATTATGGGTCTCACCCTTCGACTTAAACTCCACATCGCAGTGTACATAGGCATTGGTGTTGTTATCCCTGTCGAAGGCCTCAAGAAGGTCGTTCCACTCGTCTACGCTTATCTCGATGTGAATCTCGGGTAGGACATTCATGTCGAACACCCAATCGAGCTCGCCTACTGCCCACGATGTGTTGGGGTAGTCGTTGTAGATTGGAGGCTGCTGGTTGTTGTTATCATCGTCCTTATTATCGTCGTTGTTCTCGCCGTTATTTGTGTTGTCATCACCCTTGTCATCCTCGCCTTTGTCCTCCTCGGGAGTCTCATTGTTCGATGGCCAGTCGGGGAATACGGGAGCTACATCCTCCACACAGCCTGTCATGCTCACAGCAAAGAGTGATAGGATAAGTATCAGTGTGTAGTTTTTTATGTTGTGTAAATAGTTCATAATCGTTGTTTTATATCTGTCTACCGGGCAAAGGTACGAAATTTAATTTACAATATGCAACCCGTCACTATTAAAATAGTGCATAACCCTCTATGTAGATATAAGAAAAGGGCATAAAAGACTTGATGTTTTCAAAGAAAATGCATACATTTGCAATAATTTAATCATATGTAGCGTTCCTTCTAACGAGCCGAGCTCCAATGTGGTGGAGTGGGCGCTATACACAATTTATTGTGAAGAGTAAAAATAATAGATAACAAACAATGAACGAAGTAGTTAATATTAGAGAGCTTAATGCTCAAATCGAGCAGGAGTCGGTATTTGTTGAGGCCTTGCGCCGAGAGATTGGTCGTGTCATCGTGGGTCAGCAGCACCTTGTAGACACCTTGCTCATAGGTCTTTTGTCTAATGGTCATATCCTTTTGGAGGGTGTCCCAGGTCTTGCAAAGACATTGGCCATCACCACACTATCTAAGGCTGTTGATGCCAAGTACGCTCGCATACAGTTTACCCCCGACTTGCTCCCTGCCGACCTTATCGGTACGCTTATCTACTCGCAGCGCAATGAGGAGTTCACCGTAAAGCGTGGTCCTATCTTCGCTAACTTCATCCTTGCTGATGAGATTAACCGTTCGCCAGCTAAGGTACAGTCGGCACTGTTGGAGGCTATGCAGGAGGGTCAGGTGACTATTGGTGATACTACATACGAGCTCCCCAAGCCCTTCTTGGTGCTTGCAACACAGAATCCTTTGGAGCAGGAGGGTACCTATCCACTTCCTGAGGCACAGGTTGACCGTTTCATGCTCAAGGCAAAGATCTCGTATCCTAAGCGTAACGAGGAGCTTGAGATTATCCGCATGAACCTTGCGGGTGGCTCACTTCCAAAGGTTAACAAGGTGGTTACACCCGAGGATATCATCCGTGCTCGTGAGATTGTGTCGAAGGTCTATATGGATGAGAAGATTGAGAAGTATATTATTGACATCATCTTCGCTACGCGCGAGCCTATGGAGTATGGTCTTCAGCACCTTCAGTCGCTTATCGCTTATGGAGGTTCGCCTCGTGCAAGTATCTCGTTGGCCAAGGCGGCTAAGGCATACGCCTTTATCCAGCGTCGCGGCTATGTTATCGCGGAGGATGTGCGTGACGTATGTCACGATGTATTGCGCCACCGTATAGGTCTTACCTATGAGGCCGAGGCCGAGAATGTGACTACCGAGCAGATTATCACCGCCATATTGAATAATGTCATAGTACCATAGTATGCATCTTAGTGAGAACGATATTTTGCGCCGTGTGCGTAAGGTCGAGATAAAGACCCGAGGACTCTCCGACGAGATATTTGCCGGTAAGTACCATGCGGCTTTTCGCGGTCGAGGCATGTCGTTTTCGGAGGTTAGAGAGTATCTTGTGGGCGACGATGTGCGTGATATTGACTGGAATGTCTCGGCGCGCTCGGAGCGTACGCATGTCAAGGTGTATGAGGAGGAGCGTGAGCTCACCATGATGCTCTTAGTCGATGTATCGCCCTCCAGGATGTTCGGCTCTAAGGAGCTTACCAAGAAGAATATCATCACCGAGATTGCCGCAACACTCGCCTTCTCGGCAGCCAAGAATAACGATAAGGTGGGATGCATACTCTTCTCGGACCGTGTGGAGAAGTTCATGCCTCCAAAGAAGGGGCGTAGCCACATCCTCGCTATCATTCGCGAACTTGTGGGCTTCGAGCCTACGGGCACAACGACCAACATATCGCAGGCGTTGCGCTACCTTGTGGGTGTAAATAAGAAGCGTGCCACATGCTTCCTTCTCTCCGACTTTATCAACTCCGAGGGCGATATGGCACCCTTTGAGGATGCTCTCAAAATTGCCTCATCGAAGCACGATATAATGGCCATCCGTGTTCACGATGAGCGCGATGCTGAGCTTCCGAATGTCGGTATTGTGGAGATGCGCGATGCGGAGAGTGGTGCTACCGAGTGGATTGATACCTCGGCACGCAGGGTGCGTGAGGCGTGGGCTCAGCAGTATCGTGAGCGCAATGAGGCTATGACCTCACTACTCAGACACCACCGCATAGATATTGCCGATGTGGCTACCGACGACGACTATGTCGTAAACCTAATAAAGATGTTTAAGCAACGATGAAACAGGCATATACGAGATATTGCTGGCTTATATCTGCGCTACTGTTGTGTAGTGTGGTTTCTGCCTCTGCCGATGAGCCCATCTTCCGTGGCCACTTCTCGCGTGATAGCGTAGAGGTTGGCGACCAGGTGGAGTATATCCTTGATGTAGATGTTGACCGCACCACACATATGGAGTTTCCCATATATGGCGACAACCTCACCAAAGAGGATCGTGATAAGCAGGCTCGCGCCAAGGCGAAGATATCAACCTATACTAACTACGACGAGGATGCTCTTGAGTTTTTGTTGGACTATGATACCGACACCCTCAAGGTAGATGGTCGCACATTGAGCCTTAGAAAGCGCTATCGCTTTGCAGCTATGGAGACTGGCGATATACACCTTCAGCCAGTCATACTATACTATCCTAAGAATAGCTCTAAGCCCGATACTCTCTTTGCTGAGAGCCCATTGGTGCTCCATGTTAAGCGATATGAGGAGCTCGACTCGCTCAATTTTATGGCTAATAACATGTTTACTGCACCGGGTGCTGTGAGTACGCCAGGCCCCCATGTTGATACGGCCCTTGTTAACAAGCATATGAAGCTTGGAGGTGTGCTCACACAGCGCGATATGCCCTTCATTCCCGAGGAGATAGCCGAGCAGGAGAATGAGAGCAATCTGGCGACATATCTACTTATCCTCTTGGCGTTAGTGGAATTTGCTATTGTGGTATATATCTGTGTACGCAAGTTTAGAAAGTCGCGCCACGAGCAGAAGCCTGAGGTGTTGCTACCTCCGCATGTTGAGGCTAACAAGGCTCTTGAGGAGTTGCACCATCGCAAGTTGTGGCAGAATGGCAACTATAAGGGCTATTATACTCAGCTCTCGATGATTCTGCGTAGGTATATATCTCGCCGTTGGGACATACGAGCTTTGGAGTTCACCACCGATGAGATTATTGCAGCGTTGCGCGATATAGATATCGCGGGCATGAGTCGCGATAACCTTGTTACCATATTACGCACTGCCGATATGGTTAAGTTTGCTAAGGCCGAACCCGATGCAGAGCATAACGAGGAGTGCTACACCATGGCCTACTACTTTGTGGAGAATACCAAGCAAGAGGAGGTTGTGGTTGATAAGAACAAGGAGGAAATAACCATAGATACTAAAATTGGTGATTAATGAGATTTGCAACTATATTTATGTTACTTACCGTTGTGGCGTTGTGCTACTTGGAGAGTGCCTCGGCGCAGCTTCTCCCCGAGCGTAAACTTGTGCGTAGTGGTAACGAGGCCTTCAACAATAAGGAGTATGCCAAGAGCCTTGAGCTATATAACGAGGCCCTTGAGGTTGCCCCCGATTGCTATGAGGCTCAATATAATAGAGCCAATGCCTATCATCATGTTATGCGCGAGAGCAATGGTCAGGATAGCACTAAGAGCTGGGAGCAATCGAATGCCTACTTCGAGGATATGATTAACGACCCTAAGTATAGCAACGATCAGCGTGCCGAGTCGCTACGCAATATTGGTGAGAGCCTTATGGCGCAGGAGCAGTACGAAGCGGCGCTCAACGCCTTTAGGGAGTCATTATTGCTCAACCCCAATGACCCTGAGACAAAGTACAACTATGTTCTTGCCAAGCGTATCGTAGACCAGAAACGCAATCAGCAGGGTGGTGGCGATAATAATCAAAACCAGAATCAAAACCAAAACCAGGATCAGAATCAAAACCAGAACCAGAATCAGGACCAGAACCAGAATCAGGACCAAAATCAGAATGGCGATGGTAATAATGATTCTAATGAGCCTAATAAGGATAATCAAAATGGCGATAATCAGAACAATGGTAATAACCAAGGTGATGATAATCGCGATGGAGAGGATAAGCAAGATAATAGTGACAATGGCGATGGAGAGGATAAGCAGAATGACCAACAACAGGATAAAAATGGTCAGGGCGACACTCCCGAGAACCAGGGCGACGATGGCGATGATATGGGCGAGGTACCTCAGCCTGCCGGTCTAAGTGACGAGCAGGAGCGTTTGCTCGATGCCATTCAGCGTCAAGAGGATGAGACACAAGAGAAGTTGGGTGAGGAGCGCAAGGCTATCTTTATCCCAGGAAAGAAAAATTGGTAAACTATGACATTCCTATATCCAAAATTATTGTGGCTGGCACTTGTAATACCGCTACTTATAGCCTACCATCTATGGGTTGGTCGTCGTAGCGCTACACTCAGTGTCTCGACCCTTGGTCGAAAGCGCATGCCACGCACGCTACGCTATTGGTTGCGCCCCGTGCCCATAACACTGCGTTTGGGTGCCCTTGCGCTACTTATCGTGGCGTTGGCCCGACCTGTGGAGACGGAGCATAATCGCAAAATATCTGTTGAGGGTATCGATATTGTGCTTGCTGTCGATGTCTCAACCTCGATGTTGGCTAAGGACTTCAACCCCGACCGCCTTGAGGTTGCCAAGCGCATAGGCTCAACCTTTATTGCTGACCGCGAGTCCGACCGTTTCTCACTTGTGGCATTTGCTGGCGAGGCCTATACACTAACGCCCATTACCGTAGACCGCGGTGAGGTGCAGACGCAGATGGGTAACTTGCGAAGTGGTGCTATAGAGGATGGTACGGCTCTGGGTAATGGCCTTGCCACAGCTCTCAATCGTTTGCGTGATAGCGAGGCAAAGTCTAAGGTTGTGGTATTGCTTACGGATGGTGTGAATAACGCTGGTCAGATATCGCCCATGATGGCTGCTGAGATAGCTCGCGACATGGGTGTTAAACTCTATACCATAGGTGTTGGTAGCATGGATAAGGCTCCCTATCCCTATTACGACATCTTTGGTAACTACCAAGAGATACTTGTGGATGTGGAGATTGATGAGGAGTTGTTGACCAAGATGGCTGATATTACCGGAGGTCAGTATTTCAGAGCTACCGATGAGGAGGCGTTGAAGAGTATCTACGACAAGATTAACTCTATGGAGAAGAGCGATGTACAGATTATAGATAACTATCACCACAAGGAGCTTTTCGAGGGGTGGTTACTTGTTGGTCTGTTGCTCTTGGCTATTGAGTTTGTCATCAGCCGCATAATACTTAATAGAATACCTTAGTTAACCATATGTTAACTTGTGGTATTTTACGATATTATTGATTTAAAGATAGTTAATATAGATGGGTGAATTTGAATTTGGTGCGCCTGAGAGGCTATGGTTCCTATTTGTCGTACCACTCATAATACTAATATATTGGGCACTGCTATGGTATCGTGGCTATAAGCTCCGCCGCCTGGGTAATGCCGCAACACTTCAGGAACTTATGCCCGACTACTCGAAGGGGCGTGGCTGGCTTAAGTTGTCGCTCTATGTGAGTGCTATAGCTCTGTTTATCATTGCTCTGGCACACCCTCGTACAGGCGCTAAGTTGCGTAGCGAGGACCATGTGGGTAGAGAGGTTGTCCTTGTTGTCGATGTGTCAAACTCCATGTTGGCCGAAGATGCAAAGCCCAGCCGTATGGAGCGCACACGCCACCATATCATACAGCTCCTCGAGCGTATGGAGGATGATGGCATTGGAGTTGTTGCCTTTGCCGAAGAGCCTAAGGTATTGCTTCCCGTTACTTCGGAGTATCGCACCGCGATGTCTAAGGTCAAGCAGCTCTCGCCCTCGCTTATCGAGGTGCAGGGTACAAACCTTGGTGCTGCCATAGAGACTGCAACGCTCTCCTTCTCCTCGAATACGGGTGATAGGCGTAGTCGTGTGATGATTATCATCACCGATGGTGAAGCGCATGATGCGAGGGCTATTGATGCTGCTAAGCGTGCTGCCGAGGATGGTATCATCATCTGCTGCATAGGTATAGGAACTCCTGAGGGTACGCTCCTTAAGATTGATAATAAGTATGTTGAGGATGAGAATGGCAAGGACTTGGTGACAAAGCTCAACGAGGAGTTGCTTGTTAATATCGCTGAGGTGGGTGATGGTATATATACCCGCTCTACCTACGAGCAGTTTGGTCTCGATACCATCTTCTCGCGTCTTGACGATGTGGAGCGTGCTAAGCTACAGCGCCTCAAGTACGACGATTTCGAGGAGCAGTATCAGTGGTTTGTGGGGGCTGGTGTTCTGTTGCTTATCTTGGAGATGTTGATACTATCGCGCCGCAACCCTTTGCTTCTCAATGTGCGTCTCTTCGACCGTAATACGGAGAATGATAACAATAAATAATAACTACTAATAAAAACTTATTACTATGACAATTAGAGATTTGGAGCCCAAACTTATTTGGGAGCAGTTTGACGATGTAACACGCGTGCCACGCCCATCGAAGCGTGAGGAGAAGATTATCGCTTGGCTCATCGACTTTGCCAAGAAACATGGCATCGAGTACCAGACCGACGAGACAGGTAATGTAGTTATGCGCAAGGCAGCTACCCCAGGCTACGAGGAGCGTCCAGCCGTTATCCTTCAGTCGCATATGGATATGGTATGCGAGAAGCGTTCGGATGTGGAGTTCGACTTCGACAATGACCCTATCCGCACCTTTATCAAGGATGGTTGGGTGTATGCTGAGGGTACTACTCTTGGAGCTGATTGTGGTATCGGTATGGCTGCAGCCTTGGCTGTATTGCTTGACGAGAACCTTGAGCATCCAGCCATCGAGGCACTCTTCACTGTTGACGAGGAGACAGGCCTTACAGGTGCTTTTGGCCTTGGCGAGGGTATGCTTACAGGTAAGTATCTTGTAAACCTCGACTCTGAGGACGAGGGTGAGATTTTCATCGGCTGCGCTGGTGGTATCGACACCGTAGCTCGTATGCCATACGAGGTTGAGGAGGCTCCCGAGGGTTACAGTTTCGTGCGTCTTGAGATTGGCGACTTGCTTGGTGGTCACTCAGGCGATGATATTGACAAGGGTCGTGCTAACTCTAACAAGCTCCTTGCTCGCTTCCTATATAATGCTATCGACACCTTCCAGGTTGTACTTGCAGACTTCAATGGCGGTAACTTGCGTAATGCTATTCCTCGTGAGGCCTTTGCTATCGTGGGTGTGCCTACCGAGTCTAAGGAGGATTTCGAGGAGCGTTACTTGGAGTTTGGTCAGTCTATGATGGAGGAGTTTAAGCACACAGAGCCAGATATGCGCTTTGCTGTTGAGGATGTTGAGAAGGCTCCTGCTATGGTTATGACCAACGACGACTTGTGTTACTTGCTTCTCACACTCATCGGCCTTCCTAACGGCGTCTTGGCTATGTCGTTTGCTATGCCAGGTCTTGTTGAGACCTCGTCAAACCTTGCATCTGTGAAGTTTAACCACGAGGAGCAGCAGGTGGTAATCACCACCTCACAGCGCTCATCTGTGGAGAGCGCAAAGCTCTATGCTGCACAGACTATCGAGTCGGTATTCTACCTCTCGGGCTGCGATGTTGAGCACTCAGATGGTTACCCAGGTTGGGCGCCTAACCCAGACTCTCACCTCTTGAATACATCTGTGGAGTGCTACCGCGACTTATTCGCTACCGAGCCTAAGGTGCGTGCTATCCATGCTGGCTTGGAGTGTGGTCTCTTCCTCGAGAAGTACCCACACCTTGAGATGGTGTCGTTCGGTCCTACCTTGCGTGGTGTACACTCACCTACCGAGCGTCTTGAGATTGCTACTGTTGATAAGTTCTGGAAGCTGCTTGTTGAGTTGCTTAAGCGTATCAACTAATATACTATGGTATAGGCGTGTCCGAGATTTTGGACACGCCTATATTTTAACCCAAACGACAACACTATGACCCTCTATCTCGCCATTGTTGGTGTAGTGAGCCTTGTTGCCTTTGTTGCCTATGGCGTTGACAAACTCAAGGCTAAGCGTGGCTCACGGCGTATTAGCGAGCAGCAACTACTATTGCTCTCGTTTGTGGGAGGTGCTACGGGAGCTCTTTGTGCGATGCTTCTCTTTCGTCATAAGACTCGCCATAAGAAGTTCACCCTATGTGTCCCACTCTTCCTACTTATGCATCTTCTCCTTGGCTATGCTCTATGGTAGCTGTGGTGTTTGTTCAATAGTCGTAAATAAAATGGGGATGTCCACTGTTGTGAACATCCCCTAATTGTTTGGTAATGGTTTATATTAGAAACCGTATGCTGACAACATGTCGTTAGCGCTCTTCATAGCGTCGTTAGCCATCTTCATACCAGCCTCGTATGCGTCGTTAGCCATCTGCTGACCAGCCTTGTATGCGTCGTTAGCTGTCTTTGTAGCTGCCTTTACTGCATCGTTGTAGTAGTCGTTAGCAGTCTCAACAGCATCGTTGTAGTAGTCGTTAGCAGCCTCAACAGCGTCGTTGTAGTAATCCTCAGCAGTCTCCATAGCGTCGTTGTAGTAATCATCAGCTACACCCTCCAAGTCAAAAGCGTAGATGTCCTCGCAGTCACAGTCACCAGTGCAATCCTCGCAAGTGCCAGTGCAATCCTCGCAAGTGCCAGTGCATGACGCAGCTGCCTCATTGTTCTGCTCCTGCTCCTTCTTCTCCTCGCCGCCGCAAGCAACCATTGATACTGCTGCGAACAACATAGCCAATGTAAAAATCTTCTTCATAATTTAGTTTATTTTTTAAGTTAAGTGATAAATCGTAATGCGAAGATATATAAAATATGGCAAATTGCAATATTTTTATCGAAAAAAGCGACTTTACCCCCAAAAATCTCGCATTTATGTTAAAAACGGAGTATCTATACTTTCGGTGTGTAGTAGTTTGTTGGCATGTAATACTTTCGTTAGCGCTGCAAAAACATCTTCTCAAAAATCGATAGGCGACATTACAATAGTAGCGAACTATAGCGTAGGTTATTCTTGACTTTATCCTCGTTGCTACACATTAAAATGTACATTGTCGCTCTTCAATCTAAGTCAGCACTAAATATATAAATATAGATGTTGTGATTACCACTGTGTAGTCCACTCAGGGTCGGTGGCATTATCATCGCGGCTGTTTTGTTCCATCTGGCGTGACAGCTCGTCGAGGTACAACATCTCGCGAAGTGCCGAGTCGCGCTGCATAACTATGAACATTGTCTCGTCAAGGCGCATATCATCGCGAAACTCGCGGTAGTGGAGTAGCGAGTCACGCATCTCGGGCGATAGCTCCAGGCAGTCGGCCCTACGGCGCACATTGCCAAGCTCTGCATATGAGATATTGTCGCGACGCGTGAAGGCTCCAGGGTAGCTATTGATAATCTTGTTTCTCAGTATCAATGCCTCCTCGGCTGTTAGACAGTCGCCCACAGAGACCTTGAAGTATGGCTTCTCGTAGACCAGGTAGGCGTTAATCTCGGGGTACTCCTTCTTGAAGCGCTCCAATGTCTCGTTGGCCCTATCCTGTGCAAACTGTGCATTGTCGTAGAAGAGCACCACACGATAGCCGAGAACGGTCCTATTAGACTCTGCCGTCTCAACGGCCATAATGGCCTCCTGTGTGTTGAAGTCCTCGACGATAGTTATCTTCGAGCCATTTATCGAGCGCATCTCAAGCATGCTACGCATGGTCGATATGTTTTGTGCTGAGGCACTTGTCACGCTCATCACGATAGCCATGATAAACACCATAAGGTGTATAGTCGTTCTATTCATACTCTATAGTTTGAGATACTTAATTATTTCCTATAATCACTTTACCAACTGCCATAGCTCCTCAATGGTTGTCATACCTTGAGTGCTACTATCAATAATATCGCTTAGTCGTATGTCGCTCTGCTCAAAGCGCTTGGTTATCACACGACCTCCTGCGCGCACCCTATACGATATCGTTATCCTCTCGCTTTCGCCTTGCATCGCGCGCTGTAGTAGCCGTCCGAGAGCAAAGGAACTTCGTGACTCGAAGCGTAGAGGTAGTAGTATATCACCCTCGTATCGGCGAGGTATGACAACCTTGTTGCGCAGCGATATGGTTGCAAGATGGCTGCCATCAATGGCTACATCTATCTCGCAGCTCTTAATCTCGTAGCGCCACACCGAGTCGTTATCGATGCTCACCCATAGGTTCATTCCCGAGGTGGAGATGTGCGTGGCCTTGGCAAAGCCTTCAAAATGCAACTTCTTGGCCCACCTCTGAGCCTGGCCCTCCATGGTCGATGCCACGACAACGGTGGCTACAAGGAGCATATATCGCAGTAGTCGCCCCATTGCTACTTTGTCGCCTCGTAGATGTGGGCAATGCCAAAACTCTGTGAGCGACGCTTAACGCGCTGGAAACCGCACCCCTTAAGCATATCGACAAACTTCTCGGGTGCAGGGAACTCATCTACCGACTCGGGGAGGTAGACATAGGCGCGCTTATCCTTAGATATGATGCCACCTATGCGAGGTACAAGACGGTGGAAGTATTGTGCATACATCCAGCGGATGACCCTATTGCGAGGTATCGAGAACTCCAATACTACGAGCTTACCTCCAGGCTTAAGTGTGCGCCACATCTCTCTAAGGCCACGCTCTATATTCTCGAAGTTACGCACGCCAAAGGCTACGGTAACGGCATCTATCGAGCCGTCGGCAACCATTGATAGGTTCTCGGCATCGCCCTTTTCGAGCATTATACGCTCGTCGAGACCCTGCTTCTGCACCTTACGGCGAGCCACAGCAAGCATCTCTTCCGAGAGGTCAATACCAAGAATCTGTGTGCGATCGGCGCGCTTGGCTATGGCTATAGCCAGGTCGCCTGTGCCTGTAGCCACATCCATAATCTTCACCGCCTTGGAGCGGCGCACGATGCGCATCACACGACGCCTCCATATGCGGTCGATGTTTAGCGACATTATGTGGTTCAACTTATCGTAGGTGGGGGCGATGTTATCGAACATCTCCTCTACCTGTTGTTTCTTTGTTTGCTCTTCGTTATAAGGTTTCATATCAACATTATATACGATTATTCATATCTTATTGCCTTGGCAGGTGTGGTGCTTGCTGCAAATAGTGCGGGTACTATCATCACAATCATGGCAACCACAATTGTTGAGCCTATGGCTACGCCCCACCAACCCCAGCACAATGCCGAGGGCATGGCTGTCAAGAGGTAGCCCTCGCTTGGTAGCGGTATGGGAGCCCAAATATGTTGTATTGTAGCGAGGCTCACGCCAAGGAGTGTTCCCCATGCTACGCCACGCATCATAATAAACATGGCGCGATAAACGAATATGCCAACCACACTGCGGCGGCTCATGCCCATAGCTCGCATCTCGCCAATCATGCGCTGACGCTCAAGCACGATGATTAGTAGTGCTGTAATCATGTTGAGCAGTGCTACAATCACCATTATCACCGTAACTACCAACGCGTTTATGTCGTGGGTGGCCAACCATTCGAATACATAGTGGTATATGTCGTTTATGGTGAAGGCCTCGGCAAGTATTCCCTCGTTGCGGAATAGATCCTTGAGTACCTCGTTTGTTGAGGACTCTACGGTTGCTGTCTGCTCTCTATCCTTGAGCCACACTTCGTAGCCTGTAACAAGCGTTGCGTCGCCATCGTACTCACGCGCCACATTGTTTATGTCGGTAAGGACTATGGCATCGTCAATAGTCTCAATCCCCGTAGTGTATATTCCCGATATGGTGAAACGGTCACGGAGTATGCTCCCGTTGTTGTCTACGAATACCATCTCGGTCCTATCTCCCACACTTAGAGCCATCTTCTTGGCTACTCTCTGCGATATCATTATATCCTTAGAGCGGGGTTCTTGTCCTATGCGTGGCACCTCGCCTGTGGTGATATGGCTCTTGAAGAACGATAGGTCGTATGTGGTGTCCACACCCTTGAGTAGTATACCCACAAGGTTGTCCTCGCTCTTGATAACGCCCTCCTTGGCGATGTATGGCGAGTAGCGATGTATGGCGTTGTTCTCAGCGAGGAACTCTTCGATGGCTGCTGTGCGCTCGATGCGTACCTCCGAGACTACACCTCTGCTATGTGGCGCGGTGATAACAATGTCGGAGGCTGCCGAGGAGATAAGCTCTCCGACGCCCTGCTTGAAGCCCACGACAATTGCCAGAGTGAGGATGATGACCATGACGCTTATGGCTGTAGCAATGGTTGCCACACGCTCCATTATCCCGGCTCGTCCGCCCTGTTTTCGGCTCGATAGTCGTCGTGCTATGTTAAACTCCACGCTCATGTTCGCAGTGTATAACTACATAATAACTTGCAAATTTAAAAAGAATTGTGTAATTATCCTCAAACATCTAACGAAAAAAGCTAATCTTACATACTACAAGGCGATAGTAGTGTGAAAAGAGGCGAAAAGCAAAACGCGCAAAAAGAGTAATAACAATATATAGGGGGTGCAACAACACCCCCTATATATTGTTATGATATGTAACGACTGCTAAACTATGATGTTAGCGGCAGTGTATGAACGTGGCATTGTTCACCTTGAGTAGACGGCTCCACTTTGCCACCTTGTCAAAGGCAGTATCTTCGTAACCAGCAGCCTCAAAGCCAAGCGTCTCCCACTGCTCCTTGTTGATGAGCGTTACTGAGTAGTAAACCCTATCCACAGCCGTCAACAAGGCATCGCGCTGATGTGCGATAGCCTCTGTAGCAGCTTTTCTCACTCCCTCGGCAGCTTCAGCAATCTTGCTATGCTGGGTAGCCTCAGCAACCTTGGTGACAATATCCACAATGTCGAAGGCGTAGCTTAGACGATACCACTCCAAAGCATTTATATTATTCTCTGAGAAGAAGGCACTCACTGGATAGTAGGCCTTGCTTAGAGCCTCGTCTATGGTAGCTGTGGTAAAGCCATAGCGACTATTCATCTCATCGCTACCTATCACCACCTCCTCTTCATAGAGATCAACAACCTCTTCGGTGAACGCACGCACAGCGTTGTTTAGCTTGTTTATCTTGCGGCACTCGGTAAGCGTATAGTCGATAGTCAGGTAATCTTGATCCCACAAATCGTTGAAAGCTTGATCTATGTAGTATGCTGCAGCCTTAGCAACGCTTGTACTATCATGCTGCTTGATGTTGATTAGCCCATCAATAATAGAGTAGACCTCTATACCACAGGGTGATGTAACATGATTTGGGGCGAGGTAATAGTCTACGTATGGTGCAAGCTCGGATACATACTCAATAGTATTTGTTAGGCAGCTGACCATGTGCATAAGGCCAAAGTGAGATTGTGTGGTCTTAAAGGCCTCAGCTATATCGGTCAAGCCCAGATAGGCAATCTCCTCGTCATCACGCAATATGCCTCGTGTAGCACCACCTTCGAAGCTGGGGTGATAGGCATTGCCATGACCCATAAAGACGATGATGTATTCATCGGCTGGGGCCTCGGCACGCGCCCACTCGATAAACTCAGCCAAGTTCTTGGGCTCGTTCACCATGAGGCTACCATCGTCAAACTTACTGTTATCATAACTCTTGGTCTCATGATTGTACTTCATTCGTGTCACACAACCACTACCATCTGACCACTCAGACCTATAGCCATTGCCCCACTTCATCTGACCAACGATATTTATATAGCTGGGAACATTAAGCTCCTTGACAATATCTATCGCATACTCGAAATATTCGTCAATCTCACCATCGCCACAACCATATACCATAACAGTATACCTCTTATGCTCCTGAATCTCAGGTGGCACAACAGAATTTATAGGCTCATCAGTACTACACGCTACAACCAGAAGCATGACACCTACGTAAAGATATCTAAACAGACCCCTCATAATTGTATTTTTTATATTGAAAATGTTTTATTCATTTAGTAGTGGCATATAGACAGTCTGCCATAGCAGCTCCTCGTCGCTATCATCGCTATGCCTATCCTTGTGTGTAACTCGGTAGCGAATATCACCATGTTTATCGGTTCGTTGCTCAACCTTGCTGACAATCAGCTCACCACTTTTATAGCTCTCGTAAAGAGCTGGGAACTTCTGCTGCATAAGATTCTCCACATCGATGCTATCGCTAACATCTACCCACCTTTGCGACGCACACGATGCAAATAACACTACCGATGCAATCGCAACACACAACATCATCAATCTTCTCATCATCTATCAGTTTTAGGAATAGAGCTTTCGATACTACAAAGGTAATAAAATTTCTTAATACTTAGCTTTCTTACACAAAGTTAGCAATAATTCCGATATGCGGCGTAACGATACAAATATTTGACGACGGAGAATGGCCCCTATTGCCAACAACCACGTGACTACTCCTCGACAAGCAGTCTCCCGTTGTCGTGCCACTCGCCGTACATAATGCCGTTGCGAGTGTAGTCGATGAACTTTTGAAGGCGGCGTTGGTATTTTATTCTAAGTGATTATCTTATAGATGAATAACTCTTTCTTGTGCAACTCATAAAAAGAGTAAAGGGTGTCAACATGCTTGTTGGACACCCTCTATTTTATTACATTAAATTCAAAAGAATAATCAGTTATATAGTCGCGTAGGTTAAATGTCTATTTTTGTTCTGTTGATTCTTCGAATCTGTGTAATCAATAGTCCTGCTATGATGGCTGTCACGGCACCTCCATAGATATATGACGCATCAACATCTCCCATACCCACAAACTGGTCCGACACAAAGACAAACGATGAACATATATATGTCATTATTAGGGCGGGAAGTAGCGCAAGGAAGACATAACGGCTGCGACGACGCATCAACCATGCCGTAATCATCCATAGCGTAAATACCGATAGTGTCTGGTTAGACCATGCGAAGTAGCGCCATATGGTGTCGAATTCGATAAAGGCTATGCCTATGCCAGCAGCAAAGAGCGGGAGGCTCACTACGAGGCGCTTCCATATTGGTCGCTGGTCGAAGTTGAGCATATCGGCAACAATTAGGCGTGCCGAGCGGAAGGCTGTATCTCCTGAGGTGATAGGCGCAGCAATAACACCAAGGATGGCAAGTATGCTACCCACAGTGCCGAGTGTCTCTTTAGATATTGTCGATACGGCGAGTCCTGCGGCGGCATCATTATTTGCCATCCAGTCGTTGAGACCCTCCACACCACCGAAGAATGCCATGGCTACTGCTGCCCATATAAGTGCTATGATAGATTCGGCAATCATAGCGCCGAAGAATATGGAGCGAGCTTGCGTCTCAGAGGTCATACAACGCGCCATAAGTGGTGACTGAGTAGCGTGGAAGCCCGAAATAGCACCACATGCAATGCTTATAAATAGCGTAGGTATTATTGGTAAATTATCTGCGTTGTAGTGCATATTATCAAACGAGGTAAGCTCGGGCACATCGTTGTTGCCAAAGAGTATTACGCCCAACATGGCCAGTGCCATGAAGATAAGTGCTGCACCGAAGATGGGGTATATCTTGCCGATAATCTTGTCGACGGGCATTATCGTCGCCACAAAGTAGTATATGATGATAATAGTCACCCATACCAAGTATGGGATGTCTGTCATCGAGGCAAGAATCTCGGAGGGAGTTACGATAAATACTCCGCCCACAATAATCATAAGAATAGGTATCACCACAAGTGCTAACTTGCGCATTCCGCCACCGAGGTATATGCCAATGGTCTCGGGAAGGCTCTTTCCTCCATGACGCAGGGAGATAACACCAGCGAAAAAGTCGTGCATAGCACCCATGAAGATACCTCCAAGCGTAATCCATAGGAATGCCACTGGGCCATAGCAGGCGCCTAGTATCGCACCGAAGATAGGTCCCGTACCAGCAATATTTAGCAGCTGGATAAGGAAGATGCGCCAGCGAGGTAGGGGCATGTAGTCCACGCCATCGTACTTGCTTTTTGATGGAACATCGGCGTTCTTATCGAGCTTTGCAATGCGGCTGAGTGCACCGCCATAGAGGAAGTATGCCGCAATGAGCACTGCAAGACAAATGACAAAAGTTATCATATCACTTATGATTTTAAATTGATGATTGCAAATGTAGTAAAAAAAAGTGAATTAAGCCCTATCGGACCATGCTTGTGTTGGGGGCTTGCTCACGAACAAATAAGCACAAAAACAAAAACGGATGACTTGCGTCATCCGTTCTGCATTGTGATCAAGCGGAGAGGGAGGGGTTCTGGACCAATTTTACCATATTATTATCCCCCTTTTGTATGTGTCTCATATCGCCTATAATACACATTTACAATGAGATATTGTGATAAATTATCTACCTTTTTCCTTCTCAATCTTCTCATACTATCCTATCGGTCCCGCATCGGTGCAACTTTTTTAGTGCAAAAATGCACCAAAAATCAGCGTATTAACACTCATTTAACTAACCGATAACCAATAAAATAATTATTATTTAGTTTTTGCACGCTTTATCACTTGAACACTTCTTCTCAATTTCTCATTATCGAGATGCTGCAAGTGTCAAAGATGTTATTTCACAATCTCTGGTCGCATAACCACGAGGGTGCGGTTGCCGTCGGTGAGAAGTTTTTGTGCGAATGCTTTAACATCATCGGCGGTTACGCTTTCGAGGATACCGAGGTATTCATCTTTGTAGTTATAACCCTCGTCGTAGTAGCGTGTGATAGCCGAAATCCAGCCGCTGTTGCTCTCGAGAACATTATTGTAATTCTTCTGCAAGAACTCCTTTGACTTTGCGATATCATCTACCAATGCACCATCGTCGGCAATCTTGCGAATCTCGGCATCGCAAATAGCAATCAACTCATCGGCAAGTGCCTCGTTAGTGTCGAAAGCAATAGATAACTGGTAGGTCTCAACGGGATACTTATCGATGCTGCCACGAACGCCCACACCGTATGTGCCGCCCTTCTCCTCGCGGATAGAGACCATATAGCGAGAGTCGAGTGCTCTACCCAATAAATCAACGATAAGGCGATTCTTTGCGTTATCCTCGATAGCACCTGTATAGTTAAGGCGAACAGAGACCTTTGGTTGCTGCATAGGCGTGCGGAAGTCATTAGTTACCTCACCCTCGGCAGTGCGTACACCATCATCAACC
>JAZLBJ010000026.1:0-8090 GCA_045613645.1 Alistipes sp.
AACAGAGAAGTTAAGCTCACTTACGCCGATGGTACTGCCTATTTAGGTGGGAGAGTAGGTAGCCGCCTCTTCAAGCCGAATCCGATAAGGGTTCGGCTTTTTTTGTGTTGGAATAGAAGCAGAATCCTGGATTGAGAGACCAAGGGGACCAAAGAGACCAAAGGGACCAAAGGGACCAAGGGGCCCCAGAGACCTAAGGGACCAAAGGAAGCAAGGGAACCCAAGAGACCGAAAAGACCAAAGAGACCAAAAAGACCGAAGAGATGGTGGGTATCATCTTTGCTTGTGACAATGTCTCGCAGCAATGGCTTACTATAGAGGTTTGTGACTTGCTTCTCGTGGGTTCTTGTGGGCTCTCGTTCGCTCTCGTGGGTTCTGGTGGATTCTCGTGGGAGATAAGGGTAGTTGTAGACTCCTGATTTAGAGAGTTGTTCCTTGTATTCACATTATTTAATCTTTTGATAATTACTTTTATATTAAAATAATTACAAAATCTGTGTATTGTTAATAAAAATAATTTGTAAAATCCTTGTAAATAATACAATTTTTTATACATTTGCATTGGCAATGCTGAGTTTAGCATTGCCGTGTTTATGAGAATTAGTTTACCAAATAACTTTTTATAACAACTACACTAAATGAACAAGTTTTTGATGGGCGCATATTCATTATGCGCGGTGTGTGCACTTTTTGTGATGAGTGCTTGTAGCAAAGATGAGCCTCAAGGGGGCGAGAAACCACAGCCACAGCCTACCAATGGCGAGGTGAGCTTTGAGATTAGCAATCTTGAGCACAACACAGTGGATGTGATGATCACTCCTAAGTCTGATGATGTCACATACTTTGCATATCTCTACCCAGATACCGAGGAGTTTATGGGTCGTGATGAGTTAGAGATATATGTTGATATTCGTTACAGCGACTACTTCGAGGATTTCCTAACCTCAGGTCAGCAGACATTAACCTTCCAGGGTCTTATTGGTCACTCGCACTACAAGGTAGTATATTTCGTGTACGACGAGGTTACTGGTAAGAAGGTGGGCGATGTAATCTTCTCGGAGCGCATTACAACACCTGATGCTCCAGAGGAGATTGGTCTCGAGATCTCAGATATCAAGGGTATGTCGGCCAAAATTACTGTGACACCCCCATCGGAGGATATGCGCTACTTCGTGTGGCTCTACACCATGGATAGCTACGAGCGCTACCAGCACTCAAGCGACTACGAGTTGTTCGTATACGACTACTCATACTGGGCTTATGCATCGCAGATGTACGGCATCACTCTCGAGGAGATGATTGAATTCGATACCAACTTTGGCACAAAGACATACAGCTCGGATGACTTCCTTCTTGTTGCCGAGTGGGATACAGAGTATCTTGTTTGGGCTTATGGTGTTACCACCTCGGGTGAGGTGACAACAAACATTACGCGTCGCACATTCAAGACAGCTGCTCCTGAGCCATCAGATATGACCTTTGAGGTACCCAATATCGATGTTGAGTGGTATGAGGAGGAGACTCCAGAGGGTCCAATTCGTGGTTACAGAGCCAATGCTACTATCATCCCATCGAACAAGGAGGAGAAGTACTTTGCTACCATCACTAATAAGAATTGGTACGATTGGTACTTCACCGAGGATAACGATGGCCGTAGCGATGATGACTATATCATGAACCAGATACTCTACAATGCGCAGAAGCCATCGTCGGAGTTGCCAAAGATGTTCAAGAGTGGTGATATTGAGTTCGACTGCTTCACCGAGCGTGAGATTTTGCTTAAGCCCGATCGCGAGTATGCGGTATTTGTGTTCGGTATGGATGAGAATGGTGCTACCACAAAGCTTAATGTCTTCCCATTCACCACTGACTCTATGCCTCAGTAACGAGTTAATAACCTAGAAATAAAACAATCATTATGAAAAGATTCCTAAACCTATCAATGTGGATGGTGTCGGCAGCTATGCTCTTTGGCGTAGCTTGTGAGAAGACTCAGGAGCCCGAGCCACAGCCACAACCAGAGACCAAACTCGAGCTATCATTCAGTGCTGGTGAGGTGACATCATCAACCGTTACCTTCACCATCACACCTAACCTTGAGGATGCTACCTATTATGCGCAGCTATACCCTGTAGCAGATCTTGCCGAGGAGCGTGATATAGCTATGAAGGCGGCCCTTATGACTATGGAGGAGGCTTATGTTGGTAAGCAGACTATCACCGTAGAGGAGCTTAATGCCGAGAGCGAGTACAAGGTATTGTACTTTGGCTACGATGCAAATGAGAAGCGATACACTACTGACTACCTCGTGAGTGACGCCATCACAACTGCTGACTTCGAGATTAGCGAGAGCCTTGAGGCTGAATATGTAGAGAGCAGCGCTACATGGCGTGAGGCATGGGTCGATATCACCCCATCGAACAACGAGATGGAGTACATCTTCGACTTTATGGAGAAGGCTGAGTGGGAGGAGCTCTATGGCGAGAATCCTGAGGCTATCGTTGCTGAGCGCATCCGCCTTTGGGAGCTTGACGTTGAGTATGGCATCGAGATCTATCCCGACTTGGATACATGGCAGAAGTACATGCAGCTCTACCAGCAGAGCGGTACTCAGACTATCTATGTTAGCGAGTACTACAATTTGCGTTGGGGCACAGAGTACGTTATGTACGCCTTTGGTATGAACGATGAGGGTTATCAGACTACTGAGGTTATAGTTACCGAGTTTGCAACAACGACCCCAGAGGCTTCAGCAAACGCACTCTCAGTCACTCTTGGTGAGGTTACAGAGTCTACTGTTGCATTCACTGTTACAGCAACTAACGATGATCCATACTTCGTATCTATCCAGGATAAGCGCTATGTAGAGCGTTTTGGCGATGGCAAGGAGGAGTCATGGGAGGATATGATCTGGGACTTGACATTCAGCAAGACCGACGATCAGATTGCATCTTACATCTTCAATGGCACACAGGAGCTCACTAACGACTCTATCTCTAAGACAATAGATACTTTGCATGAGTATGTGATTCTTGTTTGGGGCTTCAATGATGGTCCTACCACTGAGGTATATGTGTCGGATCCATTCCAGCCACAGGCAGAGGTACGCGAGGTTAAGCTCTGGGTAGAGGTTCTTGATGTTACACACGAGAGCGTAACTTGCAATGTGGATGTTAACTACGACGATGCTACATACTACGCTGCTTGCATCACCAAGGAGCAGTTTGGCGACGACTACGGCGCAACATACTTCTACGAGGCAATGGCAAATGTCACTGAGCTCTACACAGGTACACAGGATATCACCTTCGAGGGCCTTCAGCCTGAGACTGACTACTATGTTGTTGCCTTTGGTTACGACGCAGAGCTTGGTGAGGCTACCACTTTCCTTGAGTATGAGCCTGTTCGCACTATGCCTGTACCATCGGATGGCCTCTTCACTATCGCTGTTAGCGATATCACATGGCGTGATGCTGTAGTCTCTGTTGTTACAGAGTTGGAGGAGGGCTATATCTTCGGCATCTACACCGCTGAGGAGTTCGCAGCTACCACACCTGAGGATATTCTTGCTAAGCGTCGTGGCATCTGGGAGGACTACGCAGCATCATACGGCAGCCCTTGGACCGGCTTCATGGGCTACGATATGAAGTATGGCAACAAGACTCTCTATGTGAAGGATGACATCCAGAAGCTCCAGTGGGCAACAGACTATGTATTCTACTGCATCGCTTTGGACGCTGAGGGTAACGCAGTATCGCAGATGGCAACAGCTGAGTTCTCAACAGTAACTCCTACTCCATCGAATTGCACATTCAATATCACTATCGACTCGATGACTAAGTCATCTGTTAACTTCACCGTTACTCCTTCTGATCCTGAGACTCAGTACTACGTAACGGTTCAGAGGGCAAGCGTTGTAGCTTCTTATGGTCCTGACCAGGATAAGTCGTACGACGATCTTATCGCATACCTTATCCCTAACTATGACAACCAGATTGAGCAGCGTCTCTTTACAGGTACGCAGTCTATCGCTAACTCACAGCTTAATAACTCAGTGAGTGGCTTCTACGAGTATGTGATTGTTGTTTGGGGCTTCGATAATGGTCCTACCACAACAGTCTTTATGTCAGAGGCCTTCAAGCCTGCTGATTAAGAGTAGATAATATCTACTGCTTGATTAAAATTATGACAATGGGTTGTACATTTAGTACGGCCCATTGTTTTTTTTCACTACAAGACAAATTTTATTAATTAAAACTCTTTGACGCAACCTGTCAAAATATAGTCGTTACTTTGCATTGTGAAACAATAACAAACACTAAATTTGACGACTATGGCTATAAACTATTTGATTAACTGCAAGCACTGTGGTTCGCACAGCGAGTATCGCACATGGCTAACATCGCGTGCAGCACAATATTCTGAAGAGGAGCTATTTATGCATATCGACACAGAGTGCGCTATACGCTGTCCCGTGTGTCGTGCGAGGCTTAATACCAGCGAGGCGCAGTTTCGTGAGCAGGTGACAATAGTATGCGTGAAATAGTTTTGGCTTATATATGTATCGAAAAAAAGTATGGTTTATGCTTTTATCTTTGCAAAAAATAGCGTAACTTTGAGATTGATTTAAACGATAATATAAAGATATAAATATATGAGCAATATAAAGATTGGAGATAAGCTCCCCGAATTTAAGAGCGTAACAGACAAGGGCGCAGAGTTTGGCCTTAGTGACCTCGTTGGCTCACCAACCATCCTATACTTCTATCCCAAGGACAACACCTCGGGATGTACGCTTGAGGCGCAGAGTTTGCGTGATGGCAAGGCAGAGTTGGCGCGTCGTGGCTACAAGATTGTGGGTGTTAGTCCCGACTCGGTGAAGTCGCACCAGGGCTTCTGTCAGAAGCACGACCTTAACTTCACACTCCTCTCGGATGCCGACCACTCGCTATCGGAGGCGTTGGGCGTATGGAAACTCAAGAAGATGTGTGGTAGAGAGTATATGGGTATTGTGCGTACCACCTTCATCCTCGATGCTGAGGCTTGTGTGACACACATCATCACCAAGGTGGACACCAAGGATGCCTATGGTCAGATTATTAAGTTGTTGGATAATAAATAAAAAACGATATATTATGGCAGAGAAAGTACAGGTAAATGCCGATAAGCTCAAGGTGCTATCGGCTGTAATGGATAAGATCGAGAAGGACTTTGGCAAGGGCTCGATTATGCGTATGTCGAGCGCTACGGTTACCGATGTCCCAGTGATCCCATCAGGCTCTATTACCCTCGATATGGCGTTGGGCGTGGGTGGCTATCCCAAGGGTCGTGTAATCGAGATTTTTGGTCCTGAATCATCAGGTAAGACAACACTTGCTATACATGCCATTGCTGAGGCGCAGAAGGCTGGAGGTATTGCGGCATTCATTGATGCTGAGCACGCCTTCGATAGCTACTATGCTCAGAAGCTTGGTGTTGATGTAGATAATCTCCTCGTGTCGCAGCCCGACAATGGTGAGCAGGCCTTGGAGATTGCCGACTCACTTATCCGCTCGAGCGCTATCGATATTATCGTCATCGACTCTGTGGCTGCCTTGACACCAAAGGCCGAGATTGAGGGCGATATGGGTGACTCTAAGATGGGCTTGCAGGCGCGCCTTATGTCACAGGCATTGCGTAAGCTAACAGCGTCAATATCTAAGACAAAGACCGTTTGTATCTTCATCAACCAACTTCGTGACAAGATTGGCGTGGTATATGGTAATCCCGAGACAACAACAGGTGGTAACGCTCTTAAGTTCTACGCCAGCGTGCGTATTGACATCCGTCGTACCTCAGTCATTAAGGATGGTGAGGAGCAGCTCGGCACACGCACCAAGGTTAAGGTTGTGAAGAACAAGGTGGCACCTCCATTTAAGAAGGCTGAGTTCGACATCATGTTTGGCGAGGGTATATCAAAACTTGGCGAGATTATCGACCTTGGCGTAGATTATGATATTATCCGTAAGTCGGGTTCATGGTTCTCTTATGGTGATAGGAAGATTGGTCAGGGCCGTGACTCTGTGAAGGAGGCGCTCAAGAACGATCCAGCACTTATGGAGGAGGTAGAGTTGCGTGTTCGCGAAGCAATGGCTTCGGCAAGATAAGACTGCATCTGCTGCCGCTAGCAAAATATGGAAGTCAATGGGCAGTACGCCAAGTACAGCCCATTTAGAATGGTAACATATAGGAGTGTCGAACACGGCTACCGATAGGGTAGTCGTGATTCGGCATATTAATAGAGGTGTATTAATTGATATGATTATGGAGTACACACCCCAAGATGAAATACTCATTGAGGAGAAATGGCAAGAGCTTGTAGAGGCATGTCGCAAAGCTAAGATATGCCGTCGTGAGGATGATTGGCAGTTTGTGCGTCGCGCCTACTTCCTGGCTAAGGAGGCGCATAAGGGTGTGCGTCGTCGTTCTGGCGAGCCATATATCATGCACCCCATAGAGGTGGCGCTCATCGCTGTGCGCGAGATAGGACTAGGCAAGAAGTCTGTCGTGGCAGCGTTGCTCCACGATGTTGTGGAGGATACCGACTACACTGTGGAGGATATAGCGCGCATCTTCTCGCCAAAGATTGCCTCCATGGTGGATGGTCTAACGAAGATGGCTGGTGTATATAAGAACGATAGCTCGGAGCAGGCCGAGTACTTCCGTAAGGTGCTTCTCACGCTCTCAGACGATGTGCGCGTTATCATCATCAAGATTGCCGACCGTCTGCACAATATGCGCACCCTGGGTGCCATGCCTCACAACAAGCAGATAAAGATTACCAGCGAGACAATATACCTCTTCATACCTCTTGCCTATCGTCTTGGCCTACATGCCATAAAGAGCGAGCTTGAGGACTTGTGCATGAAGTATCGCTTCCCCAAGGAGTATGAGGAGATACGCCAAAAGATAGACGATACGGAGACTAAGCGCCAGGAGTATATCGAACGCTTTATGGCTCCCATCAAGGCAGTATTGGATAGAAATAAGTTTCAGTATGAGATGACGGCTCGTGTCAAGAGCATATACTCCATATGGAACAAGATGCGTCGCAAGGAGATTCCCTTCGAGGAGGTCTACGACCTATTTGCCATACGCATAGTCTTCAAGGCTCTGCCCTTCCCCTCGGAGAAGACGCAGTGCTGGCAGATATACTCATGTGTCACCGATATATATACCCCTAAGCCCGACCGTCTGCGCGACTGGATATCCATACCCAAGAGTAATGGCTATGAGGCTCTGCACTCTACGGTGATGGGTCCCGATGGTATTTGGGTGGAGGTGCAGGTGCGCACCGAGCGTATGGATGACATCGCCGAACGAGGCTTTGCTGCCCATTGGCGTTATAAGGGTGTGAAAGGTGAAAGCGGATTGGATGAATGGTTGACCACTATCCGAGAAACACTGGAAAATGCCGGAAGCGACCTCGAAGTGATGGACCAGTTCAAACTTGAACTCTATGAAGATGAAGTGTTTGTCTTCACTCCAAAGGGTGATTTGTTCAAACTGGCTAAGGGAGCTACTGTACTTGACTTTGCTTTCAGCATCCATACCAAGTTGGGTTGCAAGTGCATCGGTGCCAAGGTAAATGGCAAGAATGTACAACTCCGCCAACAACTAAATAGTGGTGACCAGGTGGAAATCATGACTTCAAATACTCAGACTCCGAAACAAGACTGGTTGAACATCGTCACAACTTCGAAGGCACGTTCAAAGATTCGCCAGGCCTTGAAGGAAATTGAAGCCCGTCAGACAGAATTTGCCAAAGAAACCATCGAGCGCAAGTTCAAGAATCGTAAGGTGGACTACGACGAAGCGGTCATGATGCGACTTATCAAGAAGTTGGGTTATAAGACGGTGACATTGTTCTATCAGGATATAGCCATTGAAAAGCTGGATGCCAATGACGTCCTCGACCGTTTTGTGGAAATGAAGAAGAAGGAAACGGAGGCCAGCAACGAAGTCCTTTACCGAAGTGCCGAAGGATACAGCATCCCTACCATTGCCGAAGACAAGAACTTCAAGGATGACGTGCTTGTCATTGACCAAAA
>JAZLBJ010000027.1:0-44443 GCA_045613645.1 Alistipes sp.
AGCCTTATCCTCAGCGCTATTGCAAGCAACCATAACACCAGCAACTGCCAAAAGCATAAACAACTTCTTCATAATTAGATAGTTTTAAAAGGTTAATAAATAAAAAGTATTAAAATTGTCGTCAAATTAACTATGCAACGCAAAGGTTACCCTCTTATTGCTATTACAAAGTTAAGCAAAAATTCTTAGTTTGCAAACTTATTCGCATTTTTTTTTAACCCGAAGAGTCCAATATTTGATAATATAGGTATAATAAATAGAATAATTTATATTAAGGATAGCTGGGCTATTTATTTTAATGTATTATCTATCAGTGATATATCTCTTTTTATTTCCGAATTTATTTTTCATGCAAAATTTTATAATTTTACATCACGCATGCCATCTCTATTTACTTAAAATAGAGATAACCTGCCTAACATCGTTAGACAGGTTATCTTTTAGTTACGGTTATTTTATTGCTATCTGCTCATAATATCATTAAGCTCGGCTTTGTATGCCTCCTGCTCCGATGCTGAGAGCTGATAATATACCTCATCCACCGCCTTAAGTTCAGTCTCATTATTCGACTTAATGGCCTCGGCAGCTCGCTGGGCAAGAGTCTTGCCTGTAGGTACCTGTGTTGCCTCCAATGCGACAACTAACTCTTCGGGTAGATCCGCATTAGCATTAATCTTGCGTACATCCTGAGGTACAAGCTTGTTGATAACAGGCTCCTCCACAACGATGGTCTCGGCAACCTCAGCTGTAGCCTCCTTCTTATCCTCACCACCGCAAGCGACCATTACGCTTGCAGCGGCAAGGAATAGAAATACTCTCTTCATACCTTAAATATATAGGTTTTGACTTGTAGTGTTGGCCTACCAAGCGAACAAAGGATACTCGTTCATCATCGCATTTACATCCTTGCGTACTGCTGCGATGTTCTCCTCGTTCTCTGGGTCTGACAACACGCGGTCGATAAGCTCAGCAATGTAGTCCATCTTATCCTCCTTGACACCACGAGTGGTGATAGCAGGGGTACCAAAGCGCAAGCCCGATGTGGTGAATGGAGTGCGTGAGTCAAATGGCACCATATTCTTATTGGTGGTGATGTCGGCAGCTACCAAGCACTTCTCAGCAAGCTTACCAGTGAGCTCTGGGAACTTAGTGCGAAGGTCAACAAGCATAAGGTGGTTGTCGGTACCGCCTGATACAATCTTGTAGCCACGCTTTGTGAGAGCCTCTGCCAAAGCCTTAGAGTTCTTCACAACCTGCTGCTGGTACTCCTTATACTCTGGGGTGAGAGCCTCGCCAAAGGCAACAGCCTTAGCTGCGATAACATGCTCCAATGGGCCACCCTGGATGCCTGGGAATACTGCTGAGTTGATAATCTGCGACATCTTCTTTACAACGCCCTTAGGTGTGGTGTAGCCCCATGGGTTGTCAAAGTCCTTGCCCATAAGGATGATACCACCACGAGGACCACGAAGAGTCTTATGTGTTGTTGAGGTCACGATGTGTGCATACTTAACAGGGTTGTCTAGAATGCCAGCAGCGATAAGACCTGCAGTGTGTGCCATATCCACAAGAAGCAATGCGCCTACCTTGTCTGCAATCTCACGCATACGCTTGTAGTCCCACTCGCGAGAGAATGCCGACGCACCACCGATGATAAGCTTAGGCTTGTGCTCCAAAGCCAATGCCTCCATCTCATCGTAGTCGATATTGCCAGTCTCCTCCTTGAGCTTGTAGCCCACAGCGTTGAAGTACATGCCCGACATGTTAACTGGCGAGCCGTGTGAGAGGTGGCCACCGTGCGAGAGGTCGAGACCCATGAAGGTGTCACCAGGCTTTAGGCAAGCGAAGAATACTGCCATATTTGCCTGAGCACCTGAGTGAGGCTGCACATTTGCATACTCTGCATCGTAGAGCTTGCATATACGCTCGATAGCGAGATTCTCAATCTTGTCTACCACCTCGCAGCCGCCATTGTAACGAGCAGCAGGGTAGCCCTCAGCATATTTGTTAGTACATACAGAGCCCATTGCGGCCATTACCTGGTCGCTCACGAAGTTCTCCGATGCGATAAGCTCGATGCCCTTGGTCTGACGAGAACGCTCCTCGGCGATCAAGTCAAAAATCTGTGTGTCTTTGTTCATTTTAGGTTGGTTTATTTTAGTTCAAATATTATCTGTTTATCTTACTAACTAACAAAGGTAATAAAAAATTTTCTTGATACAAAAATTTTTTTGGTCTTAAAGAGTAAAAATATATCGCACAATAGACACCACCTCTTCACTCTACATAGCTATTACGCCTCAGATGCGACACAAACTATCACCCTCTGCGTCATAAAACAAACAACCCTAAAGCCTAAGCCTTAGGGTTGCTATACCTATCTCTATTATACTCTACAACTCCAATAGTCCGTCGGGAAGGATGAACTTTATTGTTCGCTTGTCGAAGTCGATATGTGCGATGAACTCCTCCTGTGCAGGTATAAGATGCTCCTTGTCGTCGATTACTATCTCGAAGAGTGGGTTAGCCTCGCTATCGTAGTAATCTGTAAGCTCGCCACGGAGCTTGCCTACGCTCACCTTGAAGCCTATGAGGTCCTCCATGTAGAACTCATCGTCGTTCTCCTCTGCATCCTCTTCGATGAATATCTCTCGGCCTATGAGGAACTCCTCGGCACGGCGCTCGGTGTCTATATCGTCGAAGTGGATAACTGCACCCGCCTGGCCACGGCGCTCGAAAGAGGCACAAAATAGAGGAACCGCAAGTTCGTCGATAACAACGAATAGCGGTTCCTCATTTGAGAAATCGTCGGGGAACGCAGTGTAGAGAGTGACCATCACTCCGCCATCGGTGCCAAAGAGGCGACCTATGCGTCCTACGGCGATCATAGCACCTGAAGATTAAGCCTCAGTAGCCTCCTCTGCTGGAGCCTCGGCAGCCTCCTCAGCAGCTGCGGCAGCAGCCTCAGCAGCCTGAGCAGCCTTCTTCTCAGCGATAGCAGCAGCACGCTCCTCCTTAACCTTAGCCTCGGCAGCAAGCTGAGCCTTCTTTGCAGCGTTAGCGTCAGAAGCGAGCTTGTTGCTCTTAGCCTCAATCTTACCCTGCTTCTCAGAAGCCCACTTGTTGAACTTTGCCTCAGCCTCAGCCTCGGTGAAAGCGCCCTTAGCAACACCGCCCAAAAGGTGCTTCATATACATTACGCCCTTGTACGAGAGAATTGCTCGACAAGTATCCGTAGGTTGTGCGCCCTTAAGAACCCAATCCAAAGTTCTGTCGAACTTCAAATCGATTGTAGCAGGATTCGTGTTTGGGTTGTAAGTACCCAACTTCTCGATGAACTTACCATCACGTGGCGCTCTGCTATCTGCGGCAACGATGTGATAGAAGGCATAACCCTTCTTACCGTGACGTGCCAAACGAATTTTAACAGCCATTTGCTATAAAATTTTATTGGTTAAAAATTAGTTACGCATAACCCATTCGGGTTTTTTAGCGCGCAAATATACACACAATTTTTCTTTCGGCAAAATCTTTTAGCTAAAAAACTGCTGTTTATTCTACTTGTAACCCTTTTACATTCACTTATTCTCATATTTCCGCCTCTTAGGCGTGGCTATTTGGCTCAAGATTTGCTCTTCGTGGGAGTGAGTTTAATCTTAAAACTTTTCTATTATGATGCCAGTAAAAAAACTAAATCGTTTGCCCGATGTATGGGGCGACCTATTCTACGATCAGTGGCCTGCGCTCTATCCTAAGCGTGGCACCACACCACAGATTAATGTCATCGAGACCGACCGTAAGTTCAAAATAGAGATTGCCGCTCCAGGCATGACTAAGGAGGACTTCAAGGTGGAGCTTAATGGCGACAACCAGCTTGTGGTATGCCTCGACAAGGAGGAGGTAAAGGAGGATGGTAATAAAACTTGTTGCAATGAAGATTGTGCTAAGGACGAGAAGCACCACTTCTTGCGTCGTGAGTTTGCCTATACATCGTTTCGCCAGATCTTCAACCTCCCGGAGAATATCGACCGTGAAGGTATTACCGCTAAGATGAAGCATGGCGTGTTGAACATCAAGCTACCTAAGAAGGTGGGTGACGATAAGGCTCCTGAGATGAAGCAGATAGCTATCGAGTAGCCGAGCTAAAGATCTGCCCACGAGGGCGCACCTATGCCCTCCAGCGAAGAAGCCCCGACGGGTAGCCTTATTCTGGCACCTGTCGGGGCGTATTGTTATAAATGGTAGGGCGTTTAGGGGAATTAATGAAATTAGAGAGTTTAGTGAATTTAGCGATAGCCTCTCCTTAAACTCCCTAATTATGTAAAAAAGGAGTGCCCCGAAGGACACTCCCAAACATCTCCGTGATAGATGGGCTAATTAGCGAACCTGACGGATGATCTCGCCACCGTGCTTGATAGCCTCCTCGTTCTGTGGAAGCATCTTCCATGCGCGCTCTGGCAAGGTCTTCTTCAAACCAGCCATAACATTCTCCATGGCAACAACAGGGCGTACCTTAAGGTATGCACCAAGAATCATGGTGTTGAACAACTTAGCCTGACCCAAGCGTGCGCACTCAGCAGTAGCATCAATCTGGTAGATGCTGATGTCAGTACGAGTTGGGTGGCTGGTGATACCGTTAGTATCGTAGATAAGAACGCCACCTGGCTTAACCTGAGCCTCGAACTTATCCATAGACTGCTGGTTCAATACCACAACACAATCGAACTCGTGAGCGATAGGTGATGAGATAGCCTTATCCGAGAGGATAACTGTTACATTAGCTGTACCACCACGCATCTCAGGACCGTATGAAGGCATCCATGTTACCTCCATGTCCTGCATAATTCCAGAGTAAGCCAAAATCTTACCCATAGTGAGGACACCCTGTCCTCCAAATCCTGCAATGATTATTGTCTCTTTCATAACTGCTTACTCTTTAGTTGTATCCTTCAAGTCTCCGGGCTCGTAGAATGGCAACATGTTCTGCTCAAGCCACTCGTTAGATGCTACTGGTGATAGCTTCCAACCGCTGTTACATGTAGCAACAATCTCAACAAGGCTGAAGCCCTTACCAGCCATAGCATTCTCGAATGCGTGACGGAGAGCCTTCTTTGCCTTACGAACATTAGCTGGAGTGTGAACAGTCTGGCGTGTTACATAGCATACACCATCCAAGTGTGCCAACATCTGAGCAATCTTATATGGGTAACCATTAAGCTTAGGATCACGGCCATAAGGTGTTGTAGCGGTCTTCATACCCAAAAGGGTAGTAGGAGCCATCTGACCACCTGTCATACCATAGATAGCGTTGTTGATGTAGATAGCTACGATATTCTCGCCACGTGCTGCAGCGTGGATAGTCTCGCCAGTACCGATAGCTGACATATCGCCATCACCCTGGTATGTGAAGACCATCTTCTCTGGGTTAACTCGCTTGATAGCAGTAGCTACCGCGCAAGCACGACCGTGAGCAGCCTGTGCCCAGTCAATATCAATATAGTTGTATGCGAATACAGAGCAACCCACTGGTGATACGCCGATAGTATCGTGCTCCAAGCCCATCTCCTCGATAACCTCAGCTACGAGCTTGTGAACAGTACCGTGGCTACAGCCGGGGCAGTAGTGCATTACATTAGGCAAGATAAGCTTAGACTTGCCAAATACCAAATTCTCCTTTTTGATTTCAACCTCTGCCATAGTCTTATCGGTTTATAAGTTTCTCTTTAAGTGCTTTAAGTACCTCGTCTGGTGAGAACAACATACCACCCAAACGACCGTAGTGCTCAACTGGAGCCTTGCCATTTACTGCAAGACGAACATCCTCAACCATCTGACCTGCGTTGAGCTCAGCTGAAAGGAAGCCCTTCACGCCACGAGCAGCAAGCTCCTCGATAGGCTTCTTAGGGAATGGATAGAGGGTGATAGGACGCAACAAACCGAGCTTGATACCCTCAGCGCGTGCCATCTCAACAGTTGCTGAGCAGATACGAGATGATGAACCAAAGGCTACGATAACATAATCTGCATCCTCGCACTGGATAGCCTCATAGCGTACCTCGTTCTCCTCCAAGGTGCGATACTTAGCCTGCAAACGCTGGTTGTTAACCTCCATAACCTCAGACTTAAGCTCCAAAGATGTGATCACATTGCGCTCGCGGTCATCAGTCTTACCGATCAATGCCCAGCTCTTGCACTCTGCTGCAATCTCCTCCTTAGTCTTGCGAGGACGCTGTGGTGCCAATACAACCTTCTCCATCATCTGACCGATACAACCGTCAGCCAAGATCATTGCTGGGTTGCGGTACTTGAATGCGAGATCGAAAGCGTCTGCCACGAAGTCGTGCATCTCCTGAACTGAGTTAGGAGCAAGTACGATAAGGTGGAAGTCACCGTGTGCACCACCCTTACATGCCTGGAAGTAGTCAGACTGTGAAGGCTGAATAGTACCAAGACCTGGACCACCACGCTGGCAGTTAACAATAACGCAAGGAAGCTCAGCACCAGCAAGGTAGCTCAAGCCCTCTGACATAAGGCTGACACCTGGAGATGATGATGAGGTCATCACACGCTTACCAGTGGCAGCACCACCATATACCATATTGATTGAAGATACCTCAGACTCTGCCTGAAGAACAACCATACCGGTAGTCTCCCATGGCTTCTCCTCCATAAGGGTCTCCATAACCTCAGACTGAGGTGTGATAGGGTAGCCGAAATAGCCGTCGCAACCGTAGCGAATTGCTGCGTGAGCAATCACCTCGTTGCCCTTCATAAGTTTTACCTCTTTCTCTGCCATAGTTTACTCGAATTTTTGGCGATACACCGTTAGACAACTATCCGGACAGATGATAGCGCAAGATGCGCAACCAGTACATGAATCCGGCTCAACCATCATAGCGAAGGGATAACCCTTGCCGTTTACCTCGTTCGATAGACCGAGTGTCTTAGTAGGGCATGATGCTACGCATACGCCACAACCCTTACAATGCTCAGTATCGACGACAACTGTTCCTTTGATTTTTGCCATACGACTGTAATTTTATTGATTGTTAATAGTTTTGGTTTTTATTAGTTGTGTTGGAGTACCACTATACCTATATATTATATAGTGGCACCCCTCTACTTCTCTTTTTACTTAATCTCCCAAGTCTGACCCGAGCGCAACAAGTCGTCAACACACTTAATCTTAGCGGCTGCCTTAACCTGCTCAACCTGCTCTGCTACCTTGACATCATAAACATTCTCGTCGTCAACATCGCGGATAACGCCAACAGCTACTGGGTACTCAGGATACTTCATGGCTGCCAACATTGTGTGGAGGGTTGTGTCTGCACACTTAGCGTCGTGTGTGAGCACATCGTCCAAAGTGTAGCCATCCTCACCAACGGTAACAACCTTGAGGCGCATATTCTCGAATACAAGACCCTTGTTCTTCTCCTTGCCGAAGAGCATCTTCTCACCATGCTTCAAAAGGATGGTATTCTCCTCGCGAGTAGCCTTATCGCCTGCAAACAATGCGTGAGTCTTGTCGTTGAAGATCATACAGTTAACCAATGCCTCTGTAACAGCCATACCCTTGTGCTTTGCTGCTGCCAACAAACACTCCTTAGTAAGGTTAACCTCCTGGTCGATAGTACGAGCGAAGAATGTACCCTTAGCGCCAATAACCAACTCACCTGGGGTGAATGGCTTCTCTACAGTACCAAATGGTGAGGTCTTAGTGATCTTACCAAGCTTGGTAGTAGGAGAGTACTGACCCTTAGTCAAACCATAAATCTCGTTGTTGAACAAGATTACATTGAGGTCGATATTACGACGGATGGCGTGGATGAAGTGGTTTCCACCGATAGCCAATGAGTCGCCATCACCTGTACATACCCATACTGAGAGGTCTGGGTTAGCGGTCTTGATACCTGTTGCAATGGCGTTAGCACGACCATGGATGGTGTGGAAGCCAAAGGTCTTCATGTAGTATATGAAGCGTGATGAGCAACCGATACCCGACACGAATGTAAACTTATTGTGTGGCTTACCGAGAGCGTCTGCCACCTCGGGCATAGCGCGCTGCACGGCGTTGAGAATGGCGTGGTCGCCACATCCGGGACACCACTTTACCTGTTGATCGCTCTTGAAATCAGCGGGTGTATACTTAAAGTCTGCCATAGTTTCTCTATTTTTAAGTTGTTTGTGGTGTTCTTATAACATTGAGTTTACCTTATCCTTAATCTCGATAACGGTGAATGGCTGGCCCTCGGTCTTACCATAAGACTCGATGACAACCTCGCGGAACTGCTGACGCAAGTAAGCGGCAAACTGACCCTCGTTCAACTCGCAAACCACGATGCGCTTGTAGCGCTTCAAGGTCTCCTCTACGCCCTTCTGCATTGGGTAGATATAGTTGAAGTGGAGGTGTGCTACGCTCTTGCCCTCGTCCTGAAGCTGCTTAACAGCACTGTGGAGATGACCACGAGTACCGCCCCAACCTACTACGAGAACATCTGCATTCTCTGCACCGAATACCTCCAATGCAGGCAACTCCTCGGCAACAAGCTCAACCTTGCGGCGACGAGTAGTAACCATCTCCTGGTGGTTCTTAGGATCGTGTGAGATGCTACCCTTGATGCGGTCCTTCTCCAAACCACCGATACGGTGCTCTAGACCCTCCTTGCCAGGGAATGCCCAGCCGCGTGCGAGCTTCTCGTTACGAGCGTAAGGCATGAAGTCGCCCTCACCCTCCTTGCGTGGCTCAACGATAGGAGGCACGATAGCAGGATAATCAGACATTGAAGGAATCTTCCATGGCTCAGAACCGTTGGCGATAAAGCCGTCGGTGAGCAACATTACTGGAGTCATGTGCTCCATGGCGATCTTACTTGCCATGAACGCATAGTGGAAGCAGTCGCTTGGTGATGATGCAGCGATAACAACCATTGGACACTCACCATTACGGCCGTAGAGTGCCTGGTTGAGGTCGCTCTGCTCGGTCTTTGTAGGAAGACCTGTTGATGGACCACCACGCTGTACATCAACAACTACCAAAGGAAGCTCTGCCATAACTGCAAGACCCATAGCCTCGCTCTTGAGTGAGATACCAGGACCTGATGTTGTTGTCACGGCGAAGTTACCTGCATAGGCAGCACCAATAGATGTACATATACCAGCAATCTCATCCTCAGCCTGAACGGTCTTAACGCCGAGATCACGACGCTTAGCAAGCTCCTCGAGGATTACGGTTGCTGGAGTGATAGGGTATGAACCGCAGAAGAGTGGAAGACCAGACTTCTCTGAAGCGGCGCAGAAACCCCATGCTGTAGCTGTGTTACCATTGATTGAGCGGTATACACCCTTCTCAAGCTCGGCAGGAGCTACTGTATAGTTGTTTGCAAACTGGTGTGTGTTAGCAGCATAGTTGTAACCAGCCTCGATAACCTTCTTGTTAGCCTCAGCTACCAATGGGTTCTTCTTAGCGAACTTAGAGTCGAGATAGCTCTTAGCATAGTCATCAGGACGATTGTACATCCAGAATACGATACCCAAGGCGAACATGTTCTTACACTTAACAATAGCCTTGTTATCCATGCCGCTATCCTTCAAAGCCTCCTTGGTCATTGTTGTGATGTCTGGAATAACCACATTGTAGTCCTGGAGGTTAAGCTCGGCGATTGGATCCATTGTCTTGAAGCCGGCCTTTACGATGTTATCCTCAGTCATTGTATCGCCATCAATGATGACTGTTGCCGATGGCTTGAGCCACTTGCGGTTGGCGATAAGTGCAGCTGGGTTCATTGCCACGAGCACATCGCAGTAGTCGCCTGGGTTGTCCACGCGAGATGAGCCGATGTGTACCTGGAAACCTGATACACCAGCTACTGTTCCCTGCGGAGCACGAATCTCTGCTGGGTAATCGGGGAATGTCGAGATGCCGTTTCCGAGCAGTGCCGATGTATCCGAGAATAGGGTACCGGTGAGCTGCATACCATCACCTGAGTCACCTGAGAAACGGATAACCACATCCTGCAACTGCATAGCGTTTACCTTGTCCATTTTGTGTGAAGTTTGTAGTTTTATGTAATATGTTTATTGTTTTATTTCATGGCGCATTTGGTGCTAAAATATATAGCACCGCATAATTTCATACAAATATAATAAAAAAAGTAATAGGGTGTACCGAAAACTTAAACTTTTTTATCATAAGATTGTTTGTCGGCCTTGGACGAGGGGTGTGTTTTATCAAAATAGAGACTCCATTGGCGCAAAAGCGGTAAGGTCAATCGTTACTTAAGTCAGCGTCGTCCACGCTCTATGCAATTCCCATGAGTCCCCTCAATCTCTTCTGTGAGCCCCCCCCCTCTGTCTTCTTTGTGAGTCTCCTCAATCTTCTCTGTGAGCCCCCTCAGTCTCCATGACTATAGTAGATGTTCCTCTCTTCGCGCGATATAAATAGAATAGGCTATCCAACATGAAGCTGGATAGCCTATTGCTATGCAAACCCTTGCGGGATATTACTTCTGGCTCAATGCTGCGTGAGCTGCTGCAAGGCGTGCGATAGGCACACGGAATGGAGAGCAGCTTACATAGTTCAAACCTGCGTGGTGGCAGAACTCTACAGATGATGGCTCACCACCGTGCTCACCGCAGATACCACACTTCAACTCAGGGCGAGTTGTGCGGCCCTTGAATACAGCCTCACGAACGAGCTGACCTACGCCGTTGCGATCCAATACCTTGAATGGGTCGTTCTTGAGGATGTTCTTCTCGAGATATACTGGCAAGAACTTAGCGATATCGTCACGAGAGAAGCCAAGGGTCATCTGAGTAAGGTCGTTAGTACCGAATGAGAAGAACTCAGCAACCTCAGCGATCTGGTTAGCAGTAACAGCTGCGCGTGGAACCTCAATCATTGTACCTACGAGGTAGTCGATGCGGTCGTTGCGCTCTGCGAATACAGCCTCAGCAGTAGCGTCGATGATATTCTTCTGGTAGCGGAGCTCCTTGTGGTTACCAACGAGTGGTACCATGATCTCAACCTTAACAGGTGTACCAGCAGCCTTAACATTCATTGCAGCCTCGATGATAGCGCGTGCCTGCATCTCGGTGATCTCTGGATATGTGTTACCAAGACGGCAGCCACGGTGACCAAGCATTGGGTTAACCTCGTGCAAAGCCTCAACCTTAGCAACAACCTTCTCAAATGGAATACCCATAGCCTCAGCCATATCGCGCTGATCCTTCTCGGTGTTAGGAGCGAACTCGTGCAATGGTGGATCGAGCAAACGAACGATAACTGGGTAACCGTTCATAACCTTGAACAAGCCCTCGAAGACGCCACGCTGCATAGGAAGGAGCTTTGATAGAGCCACACGGCGGCCTGCCTCGTCGTCAGAGAGAATCATCTCGCGGATAGCCTTGATACGGTCACCCTCGAAGAACATATGCTCTGTACGGCAAAGACCGATACCCTGTGCACCAAATGCGAATGCCTGCTCAGCATCGCGTGGAGTATCAGCGTTAGCACGAACATTCATTGTTGAGTACTTGCCAGCAAGCTCCATGAGCTGACCGAAGTCGCCATCGAGGTTAGCTGCCTGAGTAGCTACCTGACCGAGGTAAACCTCACCTGTTGAACCGTTAAGAGAGATCCAATCACCCTCCTTAATCTCGTAGCCGTTAACCTTGATAGTGCGAGCCTTGTAGTCGATCTCCAACTCACCAGCACCTGATACACAGCACTTACCCATACCACGAGCAACAACGGCAGCGTGTGATGTCATACCGCCACGAGCTGTGAGGATACCTGCAGCATCCAACATACCCTTCAAGTCCTCAGGTGATGTCTCGATACGAACGAGGATAGCCTTCTGGCCTGTCTCGTTGAGTACCTTCTCGGCGTCGTCAGCGAAGAATACTACTGGACCAGTAGCTGCACCTGGAGATGCTGGAAGACCCTTAACGATAACCTTAGCGCTCTTAATGGCCTTCTTATCGAATACTGGGTGGAGGAGCTCGTCGAGCTTCTCAGGCTCGCAACGCAATACTGCAGTCTTCTCGTCGATAAGACCCTCGCGAAGCATATCCATAGCGATCTTCACCATCGCAGCACCTGTACGCTTACCGTTACGACACTGCAACATCCAGAGCTTACCGTCCTGGATTGTGAACTCGATATCCTGCATATCTGTGAAGTATGTCTCCAAGTGCTTCTGGATGCCGTTGAGCTCAGCATATACCTCAGGCATAACCTCCTCCAATGATGGGTACTTAGATGCGCGCTCCTCCTCAGAGATGTTCTGAGCAGCAGCCCAACGCTTAGAACCCTCGATGGTAATCTGCTGTGGTGTGCGGATACCTGCAACAACATCCTCGCCCTGAGCGTTGATGAGGTACTCACCGTTGAAGATGTTCTCACCAGTAGCGGCGTCACGAGAGAATGCTACACCAGTAGCTGAGTTCTCACCCATGTTACCGAATACCATCGCCTGAACAGATACTGCTGTACCCCACTCCTCAGGGATGTTGTTGAGCTTACGGTAGAGGATAGCACGGTCGTTCATCCATGAACCGAACACAGCGCAGATAGCGCCCCAAAGCTGCTCCCAAGCGCTTGTTGGGAACTCCTTGCCGGTCTGCTCCTTAACGGCAGCCTTGAATGCTACAACGAGCTCCTTGAGGTCCTCGGTAGTAAGGTCAGTATCTGCCTTAACACCGCGCTTCTCCTTCTGAGCCTCGATGATAACCTCGAATGGATCGTGATCCTCCTTTGACTGTGGCTTCATATCGAGAACTACATCACCGTACATCTGTACGAAGCGGCGATATGAGTCCCAAGCGAAACGAGGGTTGCCCGAAAGCTTTGCTACAGCCTCCACAGCCTCGTCGTTCATACCGAGGTTGAGGATGGTATCCATCATACCTGGCATTGAGGCACGAGCACCCGAGCGTACTGATACCAAAAGTGGAAGGGTGGTGTCGCCAAACTTGCGACCAGTGAGGTTCTCGATGTTCTTGATAGCTGCCTCCACCTCAGGACGCAACAACTCGATAACACGCTCCTTACCCTCCTTGTAGTACTCCGAGCAAGTGTCGGTTGTGATGGTAAATCCTGGAGGTACAGGAATACCGATAAGGTTCATCTCGGCGAGGTTGGCACCCTTACCGCCAAGCAACTCTCGCATCTTGCCATTACCCTCAGCCTCCTTGTTGCCAAAGGTATAGACACGCTTTACATCTGCCATAATCGTTTGTTTTATAATTAGTTAATATGATAATTGACTTGTATATACTATTCGAATTGGTCTATTTGCCCACGAATAGCTTACAAAAGTAAAAAATATTTTTCGAAAATGCAATAAATATGCTAGAAAAATAGGGGCGTATCTAAGGATTTTAATGAGTTTAGGGAGCTTAAGAAATTGGCACTTGCCTCTTCCTAAACTCCCTAAGTTCACTAAATTCTATAATCTCTACCTCTCTATCACTCCGCTGCCGACCAGAACATCGCCACTATACCATGCAGCAAACTGTCCTGCGGTGATGCCCCTTTGTGGCTCGTCGAAGAGTATGTACATGCCCTCGTTGTCGCATATTAGCTCGGCGGGTTGTAGAGGTTGGCGGTAGCGTATACGCACCATATATCGGCGCCTCTCGCCTTCGTGCATAGCCTCTGAGGGGTCTACCCAATGCACCTCGTTGGGTAGTATGCGTAGTGCCTTGCGGTGTAGTCCTGGGTGGCTGTCACCCTCGCCCACAAAGACCACATTTTCCTTTACATCGGTGCCGATGATGAATAGCGACTCCTTACGACCACCTATGCCCAAGCCCTTGCGCTGGCCTATGGTGTAGAAGTGGGCGCCCTGGTGTGTGCCAATCTTCTTACCATCGCGCACGGTTAGACGATATGGCTCGGCAAGAGCCTTGTAATCATCATCTTGGCAGTTGCGCACAAAGCGTGGCGAGTGGGGTAGTATCTCGTGTACATTACCCTCCTTGGCCTTTAGCTGTTGTTGTAAGAATACTGGTAGATCGACCTTGCCTACGAAGCATATGCCCTGAGAGTCTTTGCGCTTGGCGGTAGCCAATTTCTGCTCCTCGGCAATACGCCTTACCTCGGGCTTTAGTAGGTCGCCTATGGGGAACATGGCGTAGCTTAGCTGCTCCTGTGTGAGCTGACATAGAAAGTAGCTCTGGTCCTTGTTGGGGTCGCTGCCTGCAAGAAGTTTGTAGTGTGTGTTACCATTGCTATCAACCCACTCCTCGCGCCTGCAGTAGTGGCCTGTTGCCACACGCTCGGCACCAAGTTTTAGCGCCTCCTTGAGAAATACATCGAACTTTATCTCGCGGTTGCATAGTACATCGGGGTTTGGTGTGCGTCCCGCCTCATACTCCGAGAACATATACTCCACCACACGCTTGCGATACTCCTCCGAGAGGTCCACATAGTGAAACTCTATATCGAGACGCTTGGCAACAAGCTCGGCAAACACCTGGTCATCGTACCATGGACAGTCACCCTCGAGTGTACCTGTGGTATCGTGCCAGTTGCGCATAAAGAGTCCTATCACCTCGTGGCCCTGCTCCTTAAGAAGATAGGCTGCCACCGAGGAGTCGACACCTCCCGAAAGACCTACGACAACGCGCATAATAATTTGCTACTCTTTACTTTATCAACTGCATAAACTCCTCGCGTGTGCGGAGGTCCGAGAGGAAACAGCCTGTGAATGCCGAGGTTGTAGTCACCGAGCGCTGCTTCTCCACGCCACGCATCTGCATACATGTGTGGCTCGCCTCGATAACTACAGCAACGCCCGCAGGGTTAAGAGCCTGCTGGATGCTATCGCGAATCTGCACCGTGAGGCGCTCTTGCACCTGGAGACGACGAGCAAAGCACTCCACAACGCGAGCAATCTTCGAGAGGCCCGTGATATGGCCATTAGGGATGTAGGCTACATGTGCCTTGCCTATGAATGGTAGCATGTGGTGTTCACATACCGAGAATAGCTCAATATCCTTGACGAGCACCATCTGCTGGTACTCCTCCTTGAACATTGCCGATTGCAGTATGGCGATAGGGTCTTGTGAGTAACCCTTGGTGATGAACGACATAGCCTTAGCTACACGCTCAGGAGTTTTGATAAGTCCCTCACGCTCGGGGTCCTCGCCCAATAGACGCAATATCTCGCCATAGTGATACTTAAGTTTCTCTATACGCTCCTCGTTATATTGGTCCTCACGCTTATAGTTTACAATAATCTCCTCCATATTATATGGTTATTTGTACATTTGTGCAAAGATACTAAATTTATCTGAAATACAACATTGCCTGAGCCATAAAATAAGAGAAGACCGACCAAAGGCAATGGAGCTTAGGTCAGTCTTCTACTATATGTGTGAGTTATGCTCGCTATTTAGCAGCTGAGTTATAACCCGATACGGGGTATAGTGCGAATGGATAGTATGTTGAGTATCCGTTGAGCACAATCTTGGCGTTGCCACTCTCGCTCTTCACGGTGTATGGCTGCAATACAGGTGTTGAGCCATCATCCGAGTCGGCGATATATAGCTTAGTGACATATCCCGTAGCGTTGTCAATCTCGTAGCCCCAGATAGTCACGGCGTGTGCACCATTGAAGTTTGACGACATGGCTACAGCCATAGATGACATACCATGCTTAAAGGCATTTACGATATACTCCGAGAACTTGAGTAGTGGGTCTGCAACGCTGCTACCACGCCAGTTGTAGTTGTTAATCTCGGTAGCATAGGTGTAAGGCTCACCAGTAAGCCAAGCCCATCCATTATCATACTTATACATGTTAGCATAGATGCTGCTCCACTGTGACTTGAAGTAGCCACCTGTGCCACTACGAGGATATGCGCAAGATTCCTTGCCATTTGTCTCGTAGACATCGCGACCCTCGAAGTACCATATTACACCGCCATCAGTCCAGTTGCCACGAGCAAGGTTCTCCCAGTTGTCGCGGAATACATCCATAATCTGGAGTTCGTAGCCATAGGTGCTCGATGTACCGTTAGGACAACCCGAGGGTAGGGTGTTGCCATCATCTACATAGCGGTCCTGGAACCACTGTATGATGTTTGATGATGATGCAGCCCAGCACATCATAGCATCTGCCTGAGCCACCTGCGAGGTACTCTTCTTGTTGACATCATACCATCCCGAAGTGAGTGTCACGCCCTCAGCAAAGATGGTTGTTGTACCGGTGGTAGTCACCTCTCTGGCTGTGATTGTAATACTATTGCTCTTCACACCATTGCGCTCAGCGTATATGGTATATGTTCCAGGTGTTGTGGTTGCAAATGTGGGGCTATATAGCTTTGTACCATCACTCATGTATAGTGTGCACTGTGCTGTAACATCACCTCCATCCTCCTCGGTGACACTGAGTTTTGCGCTATCTATGCCGTTGGCATCAATGCTGTTCTTCGATGAGCTAAGTGTCAAGGCTTTTTGCTCGATTACATCGCCACTACCCACGCTATTGGCCTTGCTCAGCACCAGGTTTACATTGGTACTTTTGCCTGCAGACATCTTGAAGGTGTTTATAGTTCCACTCTCGGGCTTGTCTATCTCGTATCTCTTCTCACCATTGATATATACGCTAAAGGTGAATGCCACACTCTTGGTTGTGTTCATAGGGAAGAGCATTGTCTGCAACTCGCTGCCCTTGCCATAGGTCATTATCGACTGTGTGGTTGCTGAGGTGCTAATGGTGTTGGAGCGCACATTATATGTAGCCTTCGAGGCGAAGTTTATGGGCTGCCCCTGTGTTGTAGCTGTCATCTCCACGGCTATACTCTCGGCGTTGAGGTCGTTGCTTGTGTAGCCCTCAGCCAATGATAGGTGGTAGTCTACCTTGTGCATAAGGTGGCTAAACGATATGGGTATCTCGCTATTGGCGGTTACATGCAGGGCGTTGTCGTACTGCTTGCACGATGCCATGAAGATATTGTTTACAGCCTCTCTGTCAAGTGTAGGTGTTGTCGTTGAGTTGTTCATGGCGGGGTAGAGGGCTGTTATGCCATAGTAGTAGCCCTCGGGGACACTACCACGAAATACCGCACGCTTGCCATCTTTGGATATATCCTCCGATGATGTTATGCTTAGTGTTGCGGTGGATGTGCTGTAGTAGCTAGCTATGAGGTATAGCGAGATGGTGTCGCCCACCTCCCAGCGAGTGGTATTAACCTCTACATCGAGGCGAGTATCCTCCTCGGTCTCGGCAACAATGGCAATATCCACCATCTTGGGTGTTATGCTTGTTAGCTCCTCGACATCGTTGCTACACGAGGTGAACATAGCGGTGATTACCGCACCTATGATATATAAATATTTACGCATAGTATCACCCATTTATAGTTCGTTTTCGTTCTCAAAGTCGGGTGCTTGCACATCGCTAATTCTAAAGCCATCCTCTACGGCATACTCCACAACCTCTATATCGGGGAATGTGTATCTATCTTTCATAACTATACATAGTATAAAGAGGCTGACATAGTCGTTATAGACATTATGTCAGCCTCCTGTTAGCGATTTATTATCTCACTGCCGAGTTATAACCCGATACGGGGTATAGTGCGAATGGATAGTATGTTGCGTATCCGTTGAGCACAATCTTAGCGTTGCCACTCTCGCTCTTGACGGTGTATGGCTGCAATACTGGTGTTGAGCCATCATCCGAGTCGGCGATATATAGCTTGGTGACATATCCCGTAGCGTTGTCAATCTCGTAACCCCAGATAGTCACGGCGTGTGCACCATTGAAGTTCAACGACATGGCTACAGCCATAGATGACATACCATGCTCAAAGGCATTTACGATATACTCCGAGAACTTGAGTAGTGGATCTGCTACGCTGCTACCACGCCAGTTGTAGTTGTTAATCTCGGTAGCATAGGTGTATGGCTCGCCAGTAAGCCAAGCCCATCCATTATCATACTTATACATATTAGCATAGATGCTGCTCCACTGTGACTTGAAGTAGCCACCTGTGCCACTACGAGGATATGCGCAAGAATCCTTGCCATTTGTCTCGTATACATCGCGGCCCTCGAAGTACCATATCACACCGCCATCAGTCCAGTTGCCACGAGCAAGGTTCTCCCAGTTGTCACGGAATACATCCATAATCTGGAGCTCGTAGCCATAGGTGCTTGATGTACCGTTAGGACAACCCGAGGGTAGGGTGTTGCCATCGTCCACATAGCGGTCCTGGAACCACTGTATGATGTTTGATGATGATGCAGCCCAGCACATCATAGCATCTGCCTGAGCCACCTGCGAGGTACTCTTCTTGTTGACATCATACCATCCCGATGTGAGTGTCACGCCCTTGGCAAAGATTGTCGTTGTGCCAGTGGCTGTCACCTCCTCAGCGGTGATGCTAATCTCGTTAGATCTCTGCTCGCCCTTAACGGCATATAGGGTATAGGTGCCGTATGTTGTGGTAGCAAACTTATTACCGTTGAGCTTACCTCCGTTGACATATATTGTTGAGGTGCTGGTAACATCTGCGCCACCCTCCTCTGTTACGGTCAACTGTGCAAAGTCAACGCCATTGGCCTTGATTGTTGTCTTTGATGCTGTAAGTGTGATAGGCTTCTGCTCCTCGATAACCTCCTCGGTAGCTGTTACCTCCACGCTGTTCGACTTCTCGCCCTCGTACATAGCATAGAATGTGTATGTGCCAGCCTTGGTGGTCGAAAACTCGTTTGTCGCGAGCTTCGAGTCATCGGCAGCATTGTAAACCTCGAAGTTGGCAACATCATTGCCGTCGGCCTTAAGACTAAAGGTAGCCTTGTCTGTGCCGTTGGCAACGATTGACGATGGTGTTGCGCTAAGTGTGAGCGATACCACGGGAGGCTCTTCGGCCTGTGTGAATCTTACGACTACATTGTTCGACTTAACATTGTCGTACATAGCATAGAACGAGAACTCGCCAGCCTCCTGCGAGGTGAATGTGTTACCCTCAATGGTAGTGTCGTTAGCAGCGTTGTAAATAACGCTCTCGGATGTCACATCTTCGCCATTGCAGTCCACGGCAAATGTGGCGCTCTGACCAATTAATATATCCTCGTTAGGGGTGTAGGATAGTGTCACAACCTTTGTATCCTCGGTGACAGCCTTAGCCACAACCACTATGATATTCGACTTGCTGTTGCCTCGCTTAGCGTAGAACGAGTACTCGCCTGCAAACTTGGTCTTGAAGGTATTACCCTCGAGAGCCTCGTTAGTATCGGCAAAGTATATTGTAGCATCCTTCACCGCATTGCCCTTGTTGTCCACTACGCTGAAGGTAGCCACTTGAGAGCCATTCGCATATATCTCGGTATTGTCTACCGATAGCTCTATGTTACTCTCTACTCCCTCAATGGTAGTCTGCTCGCAAGCTACGATGCCAAGGAGTGCTACCAATGCAAAAAATAACCTCTTCATATCTATAATAATCTATATGGCGAGGCGTTAACCTCGCCATATACCGTTTATCTATTTACTTTACGCGCTTAAGTGTGATGTCGCTTGTAGCCAAAGCCCAAGGCTCTGTGCCGTAGCGGAATACTGCAGGGCGGTAGTTACCATAGCCGAACTCCTCGCCAGAGCGGCATATGCCGATGGTGATGGTGTTGCCATCCTCCGATACTGTGACAGGGAATGTAGCAGGAGCTGTGAAACCGTTATCAATATCTGCACCGAAGAAGTAGAATGTACCATCCTCAGCCCAGTTGTAGAAGTACTCGCTACGGTTTGAAGGAACAGTCACCACATCGCCCTCGGCAATCTCGAAGAAGATCTTAGGACCGCAGTCGCGCTCGGCAAGCTGTGGGTTGTTTGCCCAGTAGTTGCTTGCATCCATAAGGTCAGCTGGTGAGTAGTAAGGCATAGGGTCGTGTGTGCCGTCGCCCCATACGTTGAATGGCCAGCCCTGAACTACAAGGCGGTTGTGGCTACGGTAGTAGTCTGCGCTATTAGCATCAGTACCCTGAGCGATAGTAACCTTAGCACCCTTGATGTTAACATTTACATTGTTGAACTGAATGAGTGAGTATGATACCTCCCACTCGCCAAGCAATGATGTGAATAGGTCTGACTCTATGCGTGCAGGAACTGGCTTTGCTGGAGTTGTGCAAGTTACCGATACAACAGTCTCGGTGTTCTCGGCATTCTTGATGCTGATTACTGCCTCGTACTCTACGCCAGGATACAAATCCTCCTGCTTGAGAGTAAGACCTGTGGTGCGGATAGCCTCCACCTGCTCGGCGTTAAGGTCCATACCATAGCTACGCGCGATGTCAGAATCTGAGTAGTTGTACTTATTGCGAGCTGCGTCTACATCGGCCTTAGCGTTGAATGCATACTTAACAGTTGCGGCCTCAGCAGAGAATACATTGAGGTTTAGTGTGCGGTAGCCATCTTCAGTAGCCGCTGTGAGGTCTGCGTCGATAGTAGGTGCTGCTGCCGATGCCTCGAGTGTTGTGAAAGGCACGAGCGAGAGGGCCTGAGCACCCTTGTCGTCGTTAACTACGATGTGGCAGATATACTCTGTGTTAGGGTTAAGACCGCTCCATACAGCCTCGTTAGCCGCTGTGAGCTGCCATGAACCTGCCGATGGGTATGTAACAAGTGTTGCAAGCATAGACTCGCCATAGCCAGCGATGATTCCGTCTGACCATGCCTTATCACGAACCAAGATGAAGTATTCGGTAACGCTACTATCTGGAGTTGTCTTGATGTTTACGGATGTTGATGTGATGTCGGTTAGCTCGGTTGTAAGACCCGCTGTTGACACAGGACGCTTAGGTGTGCGAGTGGTCTTATAGAAGATGTCGCCAACAACATTCTGGCCCTCGGCGATAGCTGCGATAACGTAGTACTCGCTATCCTCGCGAACGTTCATATCGTACACACCATATGAGCCACCATCAATCCAGTCAACGGTAATCTCGCCCTTTGAAGGAATACCGATACCCATTGCCGAGATATAATCCTCTGGAGTGAGGTTGTTGTACTCAAGGTATGCAGCGTCGATACACTGGAATACATAGCTACCTGCGATGTTGATAGTAAACGAGATAGTGTCGTATGTTGCACTGTGGATAACGATAGGGTTAGCTACGCCATCATCAGGGGTAGTGAACTTCAAGGTTTTAGGAACGCTCTGCTCCTCGCCAGCACGCAATACAGCATAGAGTGTGTAGTTGGTGTTGTCGTTAAGATCGTTGATAGTGATGCTCAACTTGTCGGTAACCTCTGCTGAGTTCAACGTGTAGAGATCGTCAATCTTTGGAGCGTCGTAGCCCTCAGCTACTACTGCATAGCCGAGCTCACCTGCAACGGTTGTAGTCACCTCGAATGTGAAGGTGTCGAATGTTACCTCAGTCTGAGTGAGTGTAATCTCAGGCTTCTCGGTTGGTGTTGGAGTAGGATCGTCTGGACCTGGACCCGGCTCAACCTGTGGATTGTCGGGGTTACAACCCACAACAAAGAGTGCACTTGCTAATAGTGCCCATAAAAAGTTTAGTTTTTTCATGTGTTAGTACTTAAAGTTTTTGGTTTAAATTTTTTGTCACATCTCGTTATCTTCATCAAGGATGAAGGTAGGCACTATAGTGTGCCCGCGCAAAGATAATAAAAATCTTTTTAATAGCAAAAAAATAGGCGGAAGATAGCCTATTTACTCTCTAAGATGTGAGTGGAGTGGCGATATACCCTACAACGCTATCTTGACATAGGGTGCTCCGCTACGCTTGGCAGCTTCGAGTCCCACCTCCGAGTCCTCAAATATTATACTCTCCTCAGGGGTGACACCCTCACGCTCCATGGCCAAAAGAAAGCAGTCGGGCTCGGGCTTAGGGCGCGATACATCGTCGCCCGAGATTATATGGTCGATGCCCTCCTCGATGCCGAGGTGGTGTATGACATTACGAATGTTTTGAATATGTCCGGTTGAGACTATGTAGACCTTGCTGCCCATGCGACGCATCATCTGACACCACTCCCATAGCTCGGTGTTGAGGCGAACATGTTCGAAGTAGTTGGGGTATAGCTCTACTTTGCGACGGCGTAATTGTTGAATATCAGCCATATCCGTGAAGCCTACCATCTTCATGAATTCGATGCAACGCACGCCGAAAAACCTGTGTAGATACTCCTCTTCGCTAAGCTCTATGCCTCGTTCACGAAGGGTTTCGATATAGGCCAAGGCGTTAGCACGGCGAGTATCCACAAGGGTGCCGTCGAAGTCGAGAAGTATGAGTCTTAGTTGGGCCATATTAGTCGAATGATTGCATGCTTGATATGGCAATCTGCTTAATGCGTTTGTACTCCTCGGGCGTAAGCTCCATAAAGAAGTAGTGGATGGGGTCGACACGAAGGCCGTTGAGCTCTACCTCGTAGTGGAGGTGTGGTGCAAATGAGAGACCACTATTTCCAGAGTGGCCAATAACATCGCCACGCTTCACCGCATTGCCCCTCTTGGCTTGAATATCCGAAAGGTGGCTGTACGATGTCTTATAGCCGTTACCATGGTCTATAACAACCCTCTTGCCGTGCGATGACTCCTCGTTGTCTATCGAGGCAATAACGCCATCGGCAGTGGCATAGACGGGTTGTCCCTCGGGAATGAGGTAGTCAATGCCGTGGTGCTCCTTCTCGATGTGGTAGAAGGGGTTTATTAGGGGTTTCTTGCCAGCTGCAAGTAGTGTTAAATCCTTGTTGTTAATAGGCTGGATGGCAGGAATATTATTGTATGCCATGTCGTTGTTCTCCAGTGCTTTGTGCAATTCGTTATACGACTCCTGTAGGTCGCTGACAAGTCTCTCGCTATTGGTTATATCCATAGAGAAACGCTCGATAAGTTCCTCGGTAGAGAGTGATATAAGCTCCTCGTATAGCTCATAGCGTTTGCGCTCGTCGGCAGCTCCTAAGTCGTAGGGGTTAGACTCAAAGAGCTTGCGAAAGACATTTACATCGCGCTCCACAACATTGTTCAACACCTCGTCTATCTGGTCGTATTGCTGCGATAGTCGAGCGTACTCGTTGCGTAGATTATCGGTTGAGTGGCGTAGGTTGTACTCGCTGGGTGTGTCAAACGATACCATGAGCACTATGTACCATGATATAATCATAGAGCACCATACCAAACCCTTAATGATGAATGGGGTATAGCGACGCTTCTCTCTATTTGTGTTATGGCTATTCTTTGTCATTGTTGTCGCTATTTGATGGTTGAATCTGCTCTACGAGTGTAATATCCTGATTCTTATCGTAGTATATCTCCGGATTTACGGGCGTGCCACGATAGCGCACCTCGTAGTGAAGGTGTGGTCCTGTAGATCGTCCAGTGCTACCCACATGGCCAATCACCTGACCACGCTTCACGCTGTCGCCCTCCTTGACAAATATCTTCGATAGGTGGGCATAGCAGGTGCGATAACCGAAGCCGTGGTTAATCTCTATCAAGTTGCCATAGGCAGCCTCGCGTTGTGCCTTAACCACAGTACCATTGCCCGTTGCATAGACATCGGTGCCTGTGGGGGCAGCCAGGTCTACACCATCGTGCATGGTGCGATACTTAAGCACGGGGTGTACTCTGTAGCCGTAGGGGCTACTCATGCGTCGTAGCTTTGTGCGGTCAATGGGAAATAGTGCGGGTATCACAAACGAGTACTCCTCCTTATGTTCGGCCAATGCCTGTGTCTGGTCGAGGCATAACGAGGTGTAGTACACTCTGCGATATAGCTTGTCGATGTCAAGCCATGTTTGGCGAATAGCCTCGCCGTAGAGCTCATCCTCCTGTAGGTCGGCATACTTGCTGTCGTTATACTCGGCGTATATCTGAGCTATGTGCAACGAGTCGATACCCAGCAGTGGACGATATACCTGCTGGTCGCGCTGTATGATGTCGTCGAGGGTGCGTTGTGCCGAGGCAATCTTCTGTTGTAGGGCCGATAACTTATTCTCTAAGTGGTGGTTATCCTGGCGTATCTGCACCATCTCTGGGGTATCCGTAACCGAAGTTATGGCAATGTTGAGGATGATGGCTATGAGTAGCGATATGCCAAGTCGTATGGCAATACGCACGCTCTTTGGACGACTCCTTTTGGGTGTAGAGTGGTTGGTATTGCCAGCGTTTATCATCGTCTAAAAAATAAAAATATTAAAAATATCAGTTTTGCGCTACAAAATTAGCGTAATTTATGTAATTTTGCAACCGCGTATAAAATATAGGTAAAAATAAATTATAATATATCATGGAATCAAACAAAATTAGAGAGGCATTTTTGGAGTTTTTCCAGTCGAAGCAGCACCAGATTGTTGCTTCAGCTCCTATGGTCGTAAAGAACGACCCTACATTGATGTTCACCAATGCAGGTATGAACCAGTTCAAGGATATCTTCTTGGGCAACGCTCCACGCAAGTATCCTCGTGTTGCTGACACACAGAAGTGTTTGCGCGTATCGGGTAAGCACAACGACTTGGAGGAGGTAGGTCACGACACCTATCACCACACCATGTTTGAGATGCTTGGTAACTGGTCGTTTGGCGACTACTTCAAGAAGGAGGCTATCGAGTGGGCATGGGAGCTTCTCACCGAGGTGTACAAATTGGACAAGAGCCGTATGTATGCTACCGTATTCGAGGGTAGCGAGGAGGATGGCGTAGCTTTCGATCAGGAGGCTTACGACTACTGGAAGCAGTTCTTGCCAGAGGACCATATCATTCGTGGTAACAAGAAGGATAACTTCTGGGAGATGGGCGAGACAGGTCCTTGTGGCCCATGTAGCGAGATTCACTTCGACTTGCGTGACGAGGAGGAGGTTGGCAAGATTCCAGGCCGCGAGATGGTGAACATGAGCCACCCTCAGGTTATCGAGATTTGGAACCTTGTATTCATGCAGTTCAACCGCAAGGCGAACGGCTCTCTTGAGCCACTGCCAGCGCAGAGCGTTGATACAGGTATGGGCTTCGAGCGTCTATGTATGATTATGCAGGGCAAGAAGTCGAACTACGATACCGATGTATTCCAGCCAACAATCGCTCGCATTGCAGCACTCTCGGGTAAGGAGTATGGCAAGGATGAGAAGTGTGATGTGGCTATGCGTGTTATCGCCGATCACTTGCGAGCTATATCATTCTCTATTGCCGATGGTCAGCTTCCAGCTAACGCTAAGGCTGGTTATGTTATCCGCCGTATCTTGCGTCGTGCTGTTCGCTACGGCTACACATACCTTGGCTTCACCGAGCCATTCATGTGCAAGCTCGTTGATGGCCTCGTGAAGCAGATGGGTCATCAGTTCCCCGAGCTCGTGGCGCAGCAGACACTCATCGAGCGTGTTATCGAGGAGGAGGAGGCATCATTCCTCCGCACCTTGGCTACAGGTATCAACCTCTTGGAGGGCGTTATCAAGAAGTCGGCAGGTGGTAAGATTTCGGGTAAGGATGCCTTCGTGTTGTACGATACCTATGGCTTCCCTATCGACCTTACCGAGCTTATCGCAAAGGAGCAGGGCGTAGAGGTCGACATCGAGGAGTTCGAGAAGGAGTTGCAGGTGCAGAAGGAGCGTTCGCGTAACGCTGCACAGCAGGATATAGACGACTGGCAGGAGGTGATGGCTATCGCCGAGAGCGAGTTCGTGGGCTACGACAACCTTGAGTCTGACATTCGCATCGCTCGCTACCGCCGTGTTAAGAGCAAGAACAATGTGACATATCAGCTTGTTTTCGACCACACACCATTCTATGGTAACTCGGGTGGTCAGATTGGTGATATCGGCTATATCGAGAGCGCTAACGAGAAGATTGAGATTGTTGCTACCGAGAAGGAGAATGGCCTTATCATCCATATTGCTAAGCAGCTCCCTGAGAACCCTGAGGCGCAGTTCCGTGCTGTTGTCAACGCTGAGGCTCGTCAGAAGGCTGCCAACAACCATACTGCAACACACCTTGTCGACTACGCTTTGCGCACCGTTCTTGGTTCACATGTCGAGCAGAAGGGTTCTATGGTGACACCTTCGGGCTTGCGTTTCGACTTCTCGCACTTCCAGAAGGTGACTGCAGAGGAGCTCCGTGAGGTTGAGCGTCTTGTTAACAAGCTTATCCGTACTAACTACCCATTGGTGGAGAACCGCGAGGCTACCATGGCTGAGGCTGAGGCTGCTGGCGCTATCATGCTCTTTGGTGAGAAGTATGGCGACAAGGTGCGTATCGTGAACTTCGGTCCTTCGACAGAGCTTTGTGGTGGTACTCACACTTCAGCTACTGGTACTATTGGACTCTTCAAGATTGTATCGGAGAGTGCAATTTCAGCTGGTGTACGCCGTATCGAGGCTATCACTGGTGAGGCTGCCGAGGATATGGTCTACGACACACAGAACACACTTTCATCTATCGAGCAGATTGTTCACAACCCTAAGTTGGTGCAGGCTGTAGAGAAGATGGCCGAGAACAACGCAGCCCTTGGTCGTGAGATTGAGGAGATGCGCAAGGAGAAGGTGGCTGCTATGGCTGAGGAGATGGCTAAGAATACACCTATGACTAACGGTGTGGTGCTTATCTCGCACATCTCTAAGCACACCAGCGAGGTGATGAAGGACTTGGCATTTGCTTTGCGTCAGCGTGTGTCGGAGCGCTTGGCGATGGTCGTAGGTAATCTCTACGAGGGTAAGCCTACACTCAACATCATGCTCTCGGACGATATGGTTGCTATGGGCGTTGATGCTGGTGCTATTGTTCGTGAGTCGGCTAAGTTGATGAATGGTGGTGGCGGTGGTCAGAAGCACTACGCTACGGCTGGTGGTAAGAACCCTGATGGCTTGCAGGCTGCTGTTGAGAAGGCAGTGGAGCTCGTCATGGAGAAGGTGAAGTAATTTTATAGGACTATTATATATAGATAGAATATGAGCAATAAGGTATTGTTGATGATTTTGGATGGTTGGGGTAATGGCGACCACTCGAAGTCGGATGTTATTTACTCTACAAACCCTGAGTATATCAATGCTATGACCGCAGCGTATCCCCACGCTGAACTCAAGACCGATGGCGAGAATGTAGGCTTGCCTGAGGGTCAGATGGGTAACTCGGAGGTAGGTCACCTCAATATCGGTGCTGGTCGTGTTGTCTACCAGGACCTCGTTAAGATTAACCGTGCTTGCCGCGATAACTCTATTCTTGAGAACAAGGAGATAGTTGCAGCTTTTGAGTATGCTAAGGCTAATGGCGTGAATGTTCACTTCATGGGCTTGGTGTCGGATGGTGGTGTTCACTCATCACTCGACCACCTCTTCAAGCTTTGCGACATCTCTAAGCACTACGGCATTGATAACACCTTCGTGCACTGCTTCATGGATGGTCGTGATACCGACCCACGCAGTGGTAAGGGCTTCATCGCTGCCTTGGAGGAGCATATGGCAAAGTCAACAGGTAAGATTGCCTCTATCATTGGTCGCTACTATGCTATGGACCGTGATAAGCGTTGGGAGCGTGTGAAGATTGCCTACGACCAGCTTGTGAATGGCCTTGGCGAGAAGTCTACAAACATGGTTGAGGCTATGCAGAAGTCATACGACGAGGGCATCACCGATGAGTTCGTTAAGCCTATCGTGAATGTTGATGCTGAGGGCAATGCTATTGGTACTATCAAGCCTAATGATGTCGTTATCTTCTTCAACTATCGTAACGACCGTGCTAAGGAGCTCACCATCGTACTCACACAGGAGGATATGCCAGCCGAGGGTATGCACACCATGCCTTTGTACTACTGCTGCATGACCCCTTACGATGCTAAGTTCCAGGGTTTGCACATCCTCTTCGATAAGGATAATGTAGCTAACACCATTGGTGAGTATATCGCAGCTCAGGGCTTGAAGCAGTTGCGTATTGCCGAGACCGAGAAGTATGCTCATGTTACCTTCTTCCTCAATGGTGGTCGCGAGGAGGAGTTCGCTAACGAGGATCGTATCCTTGTGGCCTCTCCTAAGGTTGCTACCTACGACCTTCAGCCTGAGATGTCGGCATACGAGGTTAAGGATAAGCTCGTTGAGGCTCTTGGTGAGCAGAAGTATGACTTCATCTGCCTCAACTTCGCTAATGGCGATATGGTTGGTCACACTGGCGTATATGAGGCTATCGAGAAGGCTGTTAAGGCTGTTGACGAGTGCGTTAAGGATGTTGTTGAGGCGGCTAAGGCTAATGGTTACGAGGTTGTTCAGATTGCCGACCATGGTAATGCTGATAACGCTGTTAATGCCGATGGCACTCCTAACACAGCACACTCACTCAACCCTGTGCCCATCGTGGTTGTGTCAGATAGAGTAGCGAGCGTTAAGGATGGTATTCTTGCCGATGTAGCACCTACAGTCCTTGACCTTATGGGTCTTGCTAAGCCTGCGGAGATGACTGGTGAGTCGCTTATTCAGTATAAGTAGGAGGTTGCCCAGCGGGGCTACATATAAATAGATAGGGCTATTCGACATATGTCGGATAGCCCTATTTACTGTTATGGGGGTGTTACTCCTCGGGATATATCATCTTTTTGGTTACGCCACCGTCGACCGTTATACATTGACCATTTATAAAGTCGCTGCGCCTATCGCATAGGAAGAGGCATGTGTGAGCTATATCTTCGCCCCTGCCTACTCTCCCCGAGGGGTGAAAGGCGTGGTCCTCGGCGCGTAATACCTCGTCCTCGTTGACGCTAATCCATCCTGGCGCTATGCAGTTTACGGTGATGTGATATGGCGCAAGGGATATTGCAAGGGCATGTGTTAGCGAGTATATGCCACCCTTGGATGCGGCATAGGCCTCGCTGTTGGGCTCACTCTGCTGATAGCGTGTTGAGCAGAGGTTGATAATGCGGCCGTAGGGGTTTGCTGCACCCATCTTCTCGCGGTGCATGGCAAGCAGGCGTGAGGTGATAAACGCAGAGCGCAGGTTGGTGTTCACAACACGCTCGAAGTGCTCAACGCTTGTGGCGGTGATGGACTCAAACTCGCTGATGCCTACATTGTTTACAATGATGTCTATATCGCCCCACTCATTAAGTAGGGTATTGATAACACTCTCTAAGGCCTGCACATCGCAGACATCGAGGTGGAAGAATCGCGCTGTGGTGGTGGAGGCAACCTCCTCGCCGCGCTGGGCATCTATATCGCAAAACGCTACACGGTCACCCTCCTTTGCGAAGGCTTCGACAATGGCACGCCCAATACCGTGTCCCGCACCCGTAACAAATACTCGTCGCATACTCTTATATATATAATGTCATCTATCTCCTGTCGTTATGTGCCTCACGCTGCAAGTGCCACATCTGGTGACCGAAGAATGGGCGAGAGCCAACACGCTTGAAGCCAAGTGAGGTGTATAGACTCTCGGCCATGGGGTTCTCCATATCGACAATAAGCCCCACACGCCTATGTCCTGAGGCAAAGGCTCGCTTGCAGAAGGCCTCTACTAAGGCTCGACCAATGCCCATACCTCGGTACTGGGGAAGAACACCTATGGAGTCGAGATAGTACTCTCCAGCCTCGGTTTCGTCTACGATATTGGGTACGCGGCCAATAGTTGTACTAAGCACCTCGAAGGTGCCGTTACGCAAGGCGCGAAGCTCTGCACCATCGTAGCCCACAACAGCACCTACCCTCATGCCATTTACTTCGGCAACAAGGCTACATCGCCAGCTATACTGCGTATTATCGCGCGAGGCAATAGCGGTGAGTACATCGATATACTCCTCGCCGCAGTAGTGGCGCACACCCTCCTCGTCACCAATAGCCATGGCTACTACTTGTGCTATTAGTGCCGCATCCTCGCGTGTTGCCGAACGAACTATAATCTCGCTGTGTGTCATACTCCAAAATAACGGCGTGCCCAAAGGTGAGGACACGCCGATTATAACTCTATATCTTTAGCGTTCGCTACGCCTTACTCCACAAATATCTGAAAGAGGAGTGGGGTGTACGCGGGTATCTCGGTAGATGTGGTAGTTACTGTCACCGAGGTATCCTCCGTAGAGCCTGTATAGCCGTAGCCATAATAGTATGGATCGTAGCCGTAATAGCCATAGTTATACATATTATTATAGCTATTGCCATAGATATTATTCATCGTGTTCATGTATGTGAGGTAGTTCAGGTAGTTGTAGTAGGCTGTGTCGGTATTCGTTGTTGACGAAGTGTGCGAGCCTACAATGCCTGAGATACCGTAGCCATAGTTCGAGCTGGTGAGTATGGCTGCCCACTGACCCTGGCGGAGAGTTGGTATAGAGTAGTTCCAAGCAGCGATATACTTGTTACTCTCAATATCTCTTGTGTTGAAACTTAACGCCGAGCCCTTATCTTCAACTTTGCCGTAGATGATCTCTTTCACCTCGTCAATGTTGGTGTCGAAGATAAAGCCATCGAGGAATCGTCCTACATACCACACCTTAGCTGTAGTCTTCTTCTTAAGCGAGTCGGTGGTTAACACCTCGTCGTGGGTGATACCCTCGCCAAAGCGCTCGATAAGAGCCTCGTTTATACGGCGGTCGATATCCGACATAGAGGCGTCATTAGCGTAGATGTTGCCACCAATATAGAGGTCCTCGTTGGGATACTTGAGTGTATCAGCGCCAAGTACATTATATGTAAAACTCTGCTTGGGGGTGTACGAGTAGTTAACATAGAGTTTTGCCATGGTGTCCACGGGCTGATGCCAGCGACCATCATAGAACTCCAATGGGCGTGTGTCTACCTCCTCGTCGCCCTCCTCGCTATCGGTGCGAGTGATAAAGCGACGACGATAGCTCTTCTCAGTCTCGGTCTCCACCTCTGCGCGGTGGTCGGTGCATAGCTCGCCATTGGCCTCGGCAAACCTGTCTACATACTCACCCTCATAGGCCACAGGGTTATTAACATGGCCAAATACCTCAAGGTCGACAATCATAGGGACATTTTCATCCATGATGAACTGACCCTCGTAGCCACCGTCGCTTGTCGAGCTGTTACCCTTAGTCACCGATGATGGTAGGTATAGGCGTAGCTTGGTGCCATAGCGCACCTCTATAGAGTCGCCATCGACCCATAGCTTGTTGAAGGTGGCAAGGTATGTACCCTCGTGTATGGTGTGGCTCTCGGCACCACTAAAACGGAAGGTGGGGATGTAGTGTGTGTACTCGGTGTATGTGCCGAGCTGTGTTGCAAGGTTGGCGTTGCGTGTCTCGTGGATGTTACCATCGAGATCACGACCTGTGAAGTTGTACCACAACCACACATCCTTGCCTGTTACGGCTGTAGAGTCGGCTACGCCATAGTCGAGAACCTCGACAAAGTAGCCACCCTCCTGTTGGTAGTTACCAGCAATCTCGGGTCTATACTTCTCTATCCACGCCTTGAGTGAGCGCTTCTCAACCTCCTCGAAGGTGATTGTTGGCTCCTTGATGCACGAGGTGGCGAGGAGTAGGGTGGTGAGCATGATGCTCGCAAGTGATACTATATTTCTCATTACTATATCTTATCGTTTTGTGATAGTGTTAATATCTATAATCCACATCTGTGCCGACTTGCTTGGTACCATGCCTATATGGTGCTTGCCGTAGCCCTCCTCGAAGGTGAGATATACCTCCACATTGTCGCCCTCGCGACAACCCTCAAGAGCTATGTCGAGACTATTAAGTAGGTCGCCATAACCCAAGCGTATGGTATGGGGCTCACTGCTCCACCCATACTCGGTGTTGAGACCCAATTCTATGAGTTCGTCAATGGATGCTTGGTCGTTGGTAGCAAACATACTGGTTGTAGAGGGCTTATTACCCGTGAATACATAGGCTGTGTAGGTGATGCTCAGCTCGTCGCCACGCTCGGCAACGGCTCTCTGGTCGCGACCCTCGTCGTACATGGTAGATATGTAGCGATAGATGTCCAGACCCCACTGTGTGAAGTAGTGTGGCTGCTCCTCAAGCGATGAGGCCAACTCCGACTCGGGGATAAGGCGTGGCTGGTGTGAGCTTGTGAGATACTTCGATATAGAGTTCTGCTGCGAGGTGAGCACGGCGTCAGTCTCGTTGCTACACCCCATCGAGAGTGTTGCAACAAGGCTAATGATGATGCCTATTGTTATGGTTGCTATTTGTTTCATATCTATATAATCGTGCAAATTTAATAAATATTTTGCAACCTCCCTATTTTATTCAAAAAAAATGCGCCACTACAACCTCTTCAGTGCAGCACGCACAGCCTCTTCGACACTCATCGTAGGAGACTCCTTGAAGATTGCCGTTAGTGCTTTCTCGGATGCGCTCTTCTGGAAGCCGAGCATAGCCAGGGCTGCGAGGGCCTCGTCGTAGGCCTCATTGCGAGCACCACGCTGCACCTGTGTGAGGAGCATATCACTGGCACCCAACTCTATCATCTTACCCGAGAGCTCAACGATAATCTTCTGAGCTGTCTTGAGTCCCAGACCCTTGACATTCTTCAGAAGCACGGCATTCTCGGTGGCGATGATATTCTGCAACTCGTGGGATGTGTAGGTCGATAGAATCATTCGTGCGGTGTTACCACCCACGCCCGAGACGCTTATAAGCTGGCGGAAGAGCTCACGCTCCAACTTTGTGCTAAAACCGTAGAGCGACTGCTGGTCCTCGCGCACAATGTAGTGAACATAGAGCAATGTCTCATCGCTACGCTCTATATCGGCGTAGGTCTTGAGCGATATGTTAATGAAGTAACCCACGCCTGCAGCCTCGATAACGGCATAGGTGGGTGTAGCTTCGGCAACTTTTCCCCTGATATATTCGTACATAGAGTGTATGGTGTTTCTAAAAAAATCTAAATTTTCTACAAAAGTAAATAAATTTTTTTACCTTTGCCATCCGTAATGGAAAATTAACTAAAAACAGATAACGAATTATGATTAAAAAAGTTCTTTTTACAGCCATGGCGGCAGCTCTCGTGGTGTCATGTGGCTCGGAGCAGAAGGGTGAGGCAGCTCAGACCAATGGTGCTGAGCAGGCTGCTACAGTTGATGAGAAGCTCGAAGAGATGGGCGTGGCTAAGCCTACTGAGGAGCCAGCCGCATCTGGTGATATTGTCTATGTCGACATGGCATACCTCTCAATATCTGCTAAGTTGACCCTTGTAGAGGGTGTTGTCTTGGAGGAAAAGCTCAAGGCTTATGAGCAGGAGCGTGTGAATGTTGAGACATCGTTGTACACCAAGGAGCAGGCTTTTGCTGCCGAGGCTGCTAAAATCCAGGAGGACTACCAGCGCACATTGATTACAAGCATCACTGCTCAGCAGAAGAGCGAAGACCTTGAGCGTCGCTATGCAGAGTTCCAGGCAACAGTGCAGAACGAGGCTAACAAGCTCATGGAGAAGGAGCAGGCTATCCTTGAGGAGCAGCAGGTGCTCAGCAATCGTTTCACAACACTTTTGAAGCAGGCGGTTGAGAACATCAATAGCGACAAGAAGTATAAGATGGTTGTGACAAACGATGTTGTAATCTCGGCTGACGAGTCACTCAATATCTCAGCTATTGTGCTTGCAGAGATGGATAGATTGTACGACGAGGGTGCTCTCAACTAATAGTAAGCATACCTAATTTTATATCTTTTGCCGATTTGCTTTGCAAGTCGGCATTTTTTTGCCTATCTTCGCACCCAAATAGTCGGCTCATGCGGGCTATCAAGGACAGAGACAGACAACATAACACGCTAATAATCCAAACATGGGTTTTATTCCGTTTACATTTATAGACCTCATAGATATTATCTTGGTCTCTACAATCTTCTTCACAGCTTATCGTGCTATGAAGGGTACGAGTGCCCCATTTATCATGGTTGGCATCTTTGTTATTTATCTTGTTTGGATCTTTGTTACCACCTTTAATCTTGTCCTCTTCTCAACAATCTTGGGACAGATTATCTCGGTGGGTGTCATCGCAATACTCATCATCTTCCAGCCCGAGATTCGCCACTTCCTACAGGTAATAGGTCGTCAGCGTGGTCGCTTCGAGTGGCTCAGCCGCATATTCAATATGCGCAATCGCAAGCATCAGGATGAGATTAACCTCCAGCCTATTGTCGATGCGTGCATGGAGATGAGTGCCGAGAAGGTGGGTGCGCTTATCATCATCAAGCAGTCTAACGACTTGGGTGTCGTTGAGGAGAGTGGTATCGCTATTGATGCTAAGGTCTCTTCGGCGCTCTTGGGTAACATATTCTTTAAGAATGCTCCGCTCCACGATGGTGGTGTGGTCATCAATGGTGATAGGGTTGTTGCAGCTAAGTGTGTGCTCCCCTCAACACAGCAGGAGGTTCCCAAGTCATATGGTATGCGCCACCGTGCAGCCCTAGGTATGAGTGAGGTGTCGGATGCTATCATCGTAGTAGTGTCGGAGGAGACTGGTGGTATCTCTATTGCCCACGACTCAGTTATTCGTCGTAATATAGAGCCTTTGCGCTTGCAGCAGACCATCCGTCGTATGATGCGTATCAACGACCGTCGTCGTGACGAGGCTGAGGAGGAGAAGCAGAAGCAGGGTAACTAAGCGAATCGAAGGTTAGACATAAGGTATAGTATATATCGCCCTAATCGATGTTGAATCGGTTAGGGCGTGTTGTTTAATGTTGGTGTGGGGTTAACTGGCATGCATAAGCGAGTGAACTGATAGGCCGAGAGACGAAGAGACCATGATGTTGATTGATAGAGCTACCGACAAACCATAAGACTCAAACCATATATGGTGTCGCTTTTGTCTGCAAAAATAGTCCGAGATATCTCTTAGGTCCCATATGTCCGCTCGGTTTCTTAGGTCACATAAGTTCCCATTGGTCACAGCGCTCTAAACTCAACAAGCCCCCCCCCAAAAAAAGCAATAAGAGCTGCTCCATTGGGGCAGCTCTTATTGTTGTTAAGCCAAACAACGACTACTCGTTGTCGTGCTCTGGACGCATGATAACCAATGTGCGGTTGCCATCGTCGATGAGCTTCTTAGCCATAGCCTGAATATCCTCAAGGGTGATGCTCTCGAGAATACCGAGGTACTCCTCCTTGTAGTTGTAACCCTCCTCGTACCAACGAGCGATTGCAGACATCCAGCCGCTGTTGTTCTCAAGAACGTTAGCGTAGTTCTTCTGCAAGAACTCCTTAGACTTAGCAACATCGTCAGCCAAAGGACCCTCGTTGGCAATCTTAGCGATCTCAGCATCGCAAATCTCTACCAACTCATCAGCAAGCTGCTCGTTGGTGTCGAATACGATGACTGTCATGTAGCGCTCTACTGGGTACTTGTTGATGCCACCCTGAACGTGTACACCATAGGTACCGCCCTTCTCCTCACGGATAGATACCATATAACGTGAGTCGAGTGCGCGTGTGAGAAGGTCGAGAATGAGACGGTTCTTAGCGTTATCCTCGATAGCACCGTTGAATGTGAGGTATACAGATACCTTAGGCTGCTGCATCTTAACGCGGAAGTCGTTAGTTACCTTACCCTCAGCCATGCGTACGCCATCGTCAACAACATCGTACTTAGCCTTCTTAGAGGTTGGAAGTGAACCGATATACTTCTCAACGAGTGGCTTCAAAGTCTCAAGGTCAACATTACCTGCGATAACGAAGCGGAAGTCATCAGCGTAAGAGAAGAGCTGGTTGTGTACAGATGCCAATGTCTCAAGGTTGAGTGACTCAATCTGAGCTGCAGAGGTGATCTGACGACGGTTGTGGTTCTGGTACAATGTCTCGGTGAATGCCTTGCTCATGAGGTAGCTTGGATCAGCCTCCATGTTGCGGAAGTATGGAGCATACATCTTCTTGAGGTTGTCAAGGTCAGTCTGGTCGAAGCGTGGAGCTGTGAAGTTGAGGTACATGAGCTGGAGGATAGTCTCCATATCCTTTGGTGAACCACCAGCGTTCACGCTGTGATCATACTCACTAACACCAACTGATGCGTAAGCACTCTTACCAGAGAGCTGCTTAGTAAGCTCGGTAGCAGAGAACTTGCTGATACCTGACTGCTGCATAACCATTGGGAGGTAGTCGCCGTGGAAGTAGTCAGCATCAGAAAGCATTGACTTACCACCCTTAGACTCTGCGTAGATCATAACCTCGTCAGCCTTCAATGTAGATGGACGAACAACAACCTTGATGCCGTTCTTCAAAGTCCACTCAGTGTAGCCGAGTGACTCGTTAGTCTGCTTAGACGTAACCTTAGAACCCTTCAACTTGAGTGATGGGTCGATAAGTGGCTCGATAACGGTGTTATCCTCGAATGGAGCAATCTCCGAAGCCTCAACCTCAGCGATGATAGCCAAGAGCTCCTCCTCGGTTGGGATTACCACGCCATCCTTCTTTGGTGAGCGAGCAAGGATTACGAGGTTCTCGTTAGGACGAACCATCTGCAGGTAAGCCTCGTTGATCTGCTCAACAGTGAGGCTGTTGATGAACATCTGGTCGAGCTGCCACTCAGTCTCAGCATCCATCATAGGGCTGTTATCAGCGTAGTTGTCGAGGTAGCGCTGTGCGTAGTCAGCGTTGGTAACGTCGTTACGGTTGGTGTACTGACGCTCTGACCAACGAAGAATCTCCTGCTTAGCACGCTCGAACTCACCAGCGGTGAAGCCATAGCGACGCATACGCTCCATCTCGGTGTACATAGCGCGGAATGCCTCGTCGATGCGACCCTCGTGAGCTGTTGCAGAGAACATTGTAGACTCCATAGTAGGGCAGATACCGATGCCACCCTCGCTCATGCCACCATTGAGGAATGGAGCATCAGCAGCCTGTGCAATCTCCTCGAAACGCTCGTTCATCATCATTGATGCGAAGGTGTAGATGAGGTTGTAAGAGTAGCCAATGATAGTGTTGTTGAACTCCTTAGGAAGTGCCTCACGACGTGCGAACATCATAACGCTTGAGCGAGTCAACTCAGGATCGGTGAAGACAGATACGATAGGCTCCTCGGTAGCAGGTACGATGTGTACCTCCTTCTGTGCAGCATCTGCTGGTGAAGCAGGAATGTCTGCCATAAGGGTCTTGATCTTTGCCTCAATCTGGTCAACGTCGATGTCACCAACGATTACGAGTGCCTGATACTCTGGGCGATACCACTTCTTGTAGAAGTTAACCAATGCCTGCTGGTCGAAAGACTTCAAACCATCCAAGTAGCCGATGAGGTTACGACGCTCGTAGAGCGAACCCTTGAAGAGGTTCTGGATCATGTCGTTCTGAGCACGAAGGTTTGCACCGTCACGAGTACGAAGCTCCTCCATGATAACGCCACGCTCAGAGTCGATCTCCTCTGGCTGCAATGCGATGAACTGTGACCAGTCGTGGAGGATAAGAAGAGCGAGGTCTACGTTCTCCTCAGTTACAGGGCAGTCCATAACCATGTACTGTGTGCAGTCCCATGATGTGAAGGCGTTGAGGTTGTTACCAAACTGAACACCGATAAGCTCAAGCTTCTCGATGATGTCCTTGCCTGGGAGGTTCTTAGTACCGTTGAAGGCCATGTGCTCGAGGAAGTGAGCCAAGCCCTGCTGGTCGTCGTCCTCCTGGATGGCACCTACATCGTGGTAGATGTAGAAGCTCGCCTGACCCTTTGGCTTCTCGTTGTGGCGAATGTAGTAGGTCATGCCGTTGTCGAGCTTACCTACACGTACTTCGGGATCCAATGGAAGCATCTGCTCCATGGGGTCCTGAGCACATACACAAGTAACACCAAATACGAATGCTACGAGTGAAAAAAGTAGTTTTCTCATAGATTTGAAATTAAAAGTAAAATATAAGTTTATATCTCCTGTTTCTTTTAAGTCTAACTTACATTGTTTAACGATAATAAGTCAAGCAAAGATACTATTTTTTGCTTGTATTGCAATAAAATTGGTTATTTTTTTTTCTTATATCTGTATAAGTATTGCTTACACGCCACATAATTATCAACGAGTTTAGTGTCATAATATTATCTTTTTTTCATATATTTGCATCAAATAACGAATATTTATGGCAGAGATTACAGCATACGATTATCGTATAGAGCCCCAGGATGTGGACTTCACACAGCGTGCCTCGGTGGCGTCAATAATCAACTACATGCTCAATGTGGCGGGTGTAGATGCCCACAATAAGGGCTTTGGTGTCGATGCGCTCATGGGGCAGTCGGTGACATGGGTATTGTCGCGATTGGCTGTCGATATAACAGCGCAACCATTTCAGTATAAGAGTGTTGCCATTGATACTTGGGTCAACGACTTCAATCGTCTAAGCTCTACGCGAAACTTTGTGATGCGCGAGGGCGATACTATCTTGGCCTCGGGTGTGTCGCAGTGGTGCATGTTCGACATGAAGAGTCGTCAGTCGGTGGATATGTCAATGCTCAAGGATGTTTACATGCGTGCAATGGTAGATGCTCCATCGCCCATAGCCATGCCTGCGCGTCTGCGTGCCATAGAGCCAACGGCAACAATGTCGCGACCTGTGGTATATAGCGATATAGACTTCAACCGCCATGTCAACACCCTACGCTACATAGACCTTATATTTGACACCCTTCCATTGGAGCTCATCGAGCACAATGGTGGTATGCGTCTTGATATTAACTTCTTGGCTGAGGGACGCTATGGCGATATGCTAACCATAGGCTCGCTAAAGGACGAGGCGGGCGTATGGCAGTTTGAGATAACCTCCGAGCAGAGGGTGTTGTGTAGAGCTAAGATAGAGTTTCGATAGTGGAAAAGTCTAAGATGAAGATAGCAATCGTAGGTCCTGCTCACCCCTATCGTGGTGGGCTTGCGGCCATTATGCATAGCATGGCGCGTGAGTTTCAGCGTCGTGGCCATAGTGTTGATATTGTGACCTTTACGCTGCAATATCCATCGTTGCTATTCCCTGGTAAGAGTCAGACGGTGGATACACCTGCACCTCAGGACCTCACCATACGCCGTGGTCTCTCGACCATCAACCCCTTATCGTGGTGCAAGGTGGGGCGAGAGCTTAGGCGCATGAAGCCTGACATCGTATTTATGAAGTATTGGACACCTTTTATGGCCCCATGCTTTGGTAAGGTGGCTCGCATGGCGCGTAAGGGTGGTAGCAAGGTGATATGCCAGATTGATAATGTGGAGCCACACGAGCACCACATCACCGACCGCATGTTTAACAAATACTTCCTCTCGTCGGTGGATGGCTTTATATATATGTCGGAGCAGGTGCATGGCGAGCTTGAGGCCTACACCTCAGCACCAGCACTATTCTCGCCACACCCCCTCTTCGATAACTTTGGCCAGAGGGTAGAGCGTAGCGAAGCATGCAGCCATTTGGGCCTCGACCCTGAGGTGCGATACTCGCTATTTTTCGGTCTTATACGCGACTATAAGGGTCTTGACACGCTTATTGATGCGTGGGCTAAGTTTAGACGCAAAGGGCATAAGCTAATAATTGCTGGTGAGTTCTATACATCTAAAGATAAGTATGTGGAACAGATTGAGCATCTGGGACTTAAAGACGATATTGTGCTTCACGACTTTTTCGTTAAAGACGAGGATGTAAAGCACTACTTCTCGGCTGCGGACTGCGTGGTGTTGCCCTATAAGACAGCTACGCAGAGTGGCGTGACTCAGATATGCTATAACTTCTGCACCCCCGTTATTGTCACGCGCGTGGGTGGCCTTCAGGAGATTGTCCCCGATGGTCGTGTGGGCTATGTATGTGACCCTTCGGTGGAGGGTGTTGCCAATGCACTGGAGCGTATGCATGAGCCGGGCAGGGTTGAGCAGTTTGCTGAGGCCATGGTCGAGGAGCGCAAGCGCTTCACATGGCAGGCGATGGTCGACAAGGTTGAGGAGTTGTACGATATGTTATAATAGAGAATCTCCGTTAGATGAAGTTCTAACGGAGATGTTTTTTAATTACTTATATACCAACGATATTACCCGTATACTGCACGCTGTTGTAGTAGGGTGAGGATATGGTAAGCACAACATCGCCATAGTGGGGCGAGATCTCGAAGAGGAAGGTGTAGTCGGTGGCTGAGAACATCGTGGTCTGGAACGATATGTGCCAGCCGTTGGAGTCCTTCTCGGCGTGGTAGTTGCTCACCGTGGGCAACACATAGTTGAAGACCACGGGGTAGTAGGGTGGTACATAACCCTTAAGGAAGGGGATGAAGACATCCACAGCGTCAGTCATAACGGTCACCTCGTATATGGCGCTCACGAGGTTGCGCATCATGCCTGCAGGTAGCTGCTGCATGGTCTCGGGCATGAAGCGATAGTTGTGAGATGTTATGAGCGAGTCAATCTGCCTCTCGTAGGCGGCAAGGCGTGCTGCACGCTGCTCCATGCGCTGTTGGTGTGCTGCGTTATTGCGCTTAGGCTCGGCTGTTAATGTCGACTGATTTTCGGTGCGCTCATCCTCAGATGATTGCAACGCCATGGCGCTCACCGATAGGGTGGCGATGGCACCTGCTGTAATGATAATATTGCGTAACATAGGCTTAAAGGTTTTGCCATGTTTATGGGCAAATACCGAGCCATATGGTCTCATTAAGCAAAACAAAGAACCCCACAGAGCAATGTCTATGGGGTCTTGTGTGCATGGTGGTTAGCACCCACCAGCAGTTGTTACTACTCCTCGAAAGAGTGGATAACTACACCTGAGCGCAACTTAGGCTCGAACCATGTAGTCTTAGGAGGCATGATGTTGCCAGTGTCAGCAATGTCGAAGAGCTGCTGCATAGATACTGGGTACAATGCGAAGGCAACCTTCATCTCGCCGCTGTCAACACGCTTCTGCAACTCGCCCAAACCGCGGATACCACCTACGAAGTCGATACGCTTAGAGGTACGCAAGTCAGCGATGCCGAGAACCTTATCCAAAACGAGGTTAGAGAGAACCGATACATCGAGAACACCGATAGGATCGTTGTCGTCGTAAGTACCCTCCTTAGCAGTCATAGAGTACCACTCGCCGTCGATGTACATTGCGAAGTTGTGCAATGCGTTAGGAGTGTAGATCTCTGCACCCTTCTTCTCAACTACGAATGACTCCTCAACAGCCTTCAAGAACTCCTCCTTTGAAAGACCATTGAGATCCTTAACTACGCGGTTGTAGTCGATGATGCGGAGGTGTGATGCTGGGAAGGTAACAGCGAGGAAGAAGCAGTACTCCTCGTCGCCAGTGTGGTTAGGGTTCTTTGATGCGCACTCCTGACCTACACGAGCAGCAGCAGCTGTACGGTGGTGACCGTCAGCAACATACAAAGCAGGGATACCCTTGAACAACTCGGTGATGCGGTCGTTGGTCTCCTTGCAGCGGATAACCCACATGTGGTGGCCAAAGCCATCCTCAGCAACGAAGTCGTAGTCTGCCTCGTGCTCAGCAACCCACTTAGAGATGATAGTGTCGATCTCAGCCTCATCAGGATAAGCGAAGAATACTGGCTCGATGTTAGCCTTCTGGTTGCGAACATGGATCATACGGTCCTCCTCCTTATCAACGCGAGTAAGCTCGTGCTTCTTGATAGCGCCTGAGAGGTAGTCCTCGTAGTGGCAGCACATAGCGATACCATACTGAGTACGGCCGTTCATGGTCTGAGCGTAGATGTAGTAGTACTCCTCGTCGTCCTGAGCCAACCAACCCTTCTCCTTCCAGATGCGGAAGTTCTCCATAGCCTTCTCGTAAGCCTCCTGTGAGTGCTCGTCAGCGATAGGATCGAAGTCGATCTCAGGCTTGATGATGTGGAGCAAAGAGCGCTCGCCAGCCTCAGCCTTAGCCTCTACTGAGTTAAGAACATCGTATGGGCGTGATGCTACCTCCGAAGCCAACTCCTTTGGAGGACGGATACCCTTAAAGGGCTTAATTCTTACCATATTTGTAAATAGTTTTAGCTTGGTTTATTTTCTTAGGAAGGGTGTCAAATAGCTTGACACCCTATTATTATATTAACAAGTGGTGTAATTGAGATAGTTTGGCGACTGCTCGAAGATTGAAAATGCGCAGTTTACTCGAGGTAAATGAGTGATTTTCAATCGAGGCAGGCGTCGAAATATCCAATTAGACTATTTGTTAACCTGGAAGCGAACGTTACCGTTCACGAAGTAGTCAACAATCTGACGAGCAGCAGCAAGACCAGCGTTTACATTAGCCTCAGCGGTCTCAGCACCCTGCTTCTTAGGAGTGCCGAAGTAGCGCTTGCCAAACTTCTCAGCGTATGCCTCCTTAGCATCTGGAGCGATGTCGGTAACATACTTGAGGTCCTCACGCTCCTCCATAGCCTTCATAAGACCCTCCTCGTTGATAACCTCCTTACGAGCAGTGTTTACGATGGTAGCACCCTTAGGCATAGACATAGCGAGGTCGTAGCCGATAGAGCCCTTAGTCTCTGCAGTTGCAGGGATGTGGAGTGAGAGGTAGTCAGCAGCAGCGTAGAGCTCAGCAACAGAGTTCATCTTCTTAACGCCATCGCGCTCGAATACTGCATCGTCGGTGATGAATGGGTCGTAAGCAACAACATTCATACCGAGAGCCTTACCCTTCAAGCCTACCAAGCGACCTACATTACCGTAAGCGTGGATAGCGAGGGTCTTGCCCTGGAGCTCACAACCTGTACCAGGGTTGAACTGGTTACGAGCCATGAATACCATCATGCCGAGAGCCAACTCAGCAACAGCGTTTGAGTTCTGACCTGGAGTGTTCATAACAACTACATTGTGTGCAGTTGCAGCAGCGAGGTCAACATTGTCGAAACCAGCACCTGCGCGAACAACAATCTTAAGCTGCTTAGCAGCCTCGATAACCTCAGCAGTAACCTTGTCGCTACGGATGATCAAAGCGTCAACATCAGCAACAGCTGCCAAGAGCTCTGCCTTGTCAGTATACTTCTCAAGGCGTACTACCTCGTAGTTAGCCTCCTTCAAGATTGACTCAATACCCTCAACTGCGCTCTTTGCAAAGGGCTTCTCGGTTGCAATAAGTACCTTCATAATAGGTTTTTCTTATTTTAAATTTTTAGTTACTAAGGTAGCCACTCGGTGTTATGCCGAGGGCTACCTATGTTAATAATATTGTGTTATATTACTTGTGAAGCTCCTCGAACTCCTTCATGCAAGCTACCAAAGCCTCAACAGACTCCTTTGGACAAGCGTTGTAGATAGATGCGCGGAAACCACCTACTGAACGGTGACCCTTGATACCTACCATACCCTTCTCCTTAGCGAACTCCATGAACTCCTTCTCGAACTCCTCCTTACCAGGAGCCATTACGAAGCAAACATTCATCAAAGAGCGGTCCTCCTTAGCAGCAGTACCTACGAACATAGAGTTGCGGTCGATCTCGTTGTAGAGCAACTCAGCCTTCTCCTTGTTCATCTTGTACATAACCTCAACACCACCAATCTCCTTAACCCACTTCAAAGTCTGGTACATAACGAAGATAGGGAATACAGCAGGAGTGTTGTACATAGAGTGGTTGCGAGCCTCCTCTGGGTAGTGAGTAGCGTAGTCAACCATTGACTGGAGCTTGCGCTCTGACTGGCCGAGAAGATCCTTGCGGATGATTACGAAGGTAACACCAGCAGGACCTACATTCTTCTGAGCACCACCATAGATCATACCATACTTCTTGATGTCGATAGGACGAGACATGATGTCTGAAGACATATCAGCAACCAAGGTTACAGGTGAGTCGATATCCTCGTGGATCTCGGTACCGTAGATAGTGTTGTTAGTTGTGATGTGGAAGTAGTCTACATCAGTTGGGATAGTGTAGTTCTTAGGAATGTAGCTGTAAGTCTTGTCCTCTGAAGATGCAACAATCTCCACCTCGCCATAGAACTTAGCCTCCTTAGCAGCCTTCTTAGCCCAAACGCCAGTCTGCAAGTAAGCAGCCTTAGTCTTGAGAAGGTTTGCAGGAACCTGGAAGAACTGAGTTGAAGCACCACCACCAACGAAGAATACAGCATACTCCTCAGGGATGTTCAAAAGGTCGCGCCAAAGCTGCTCAACCTCAGCCATTACACGCTCCCAACCTGGAGTACGGTGAGAAATCTCAAGGATACCGATACCAGTGTTGTCGAAATCGCGGATAGCCTCGATAGCTGCCTCGATAGCCTGCTTTGGAAGTACGCATGGACCTGCGTTGAAATTGTGTTTCATAAGTCTTAAAATGTTTTAAGTTTGTTGGTAAATAATAAATTATGTATTGTTTGCTGTTCTCCTAAGTTGTGAGTTTTCGACAAGCATATTGCAAGTCACACAAAGATAATCATTTTTTATGATATGCAAAAATAAAAGCGACATTTTTTTTGTAATTGGTGAAAGATGCTGCTAAATGGTGGCAATGGTCGGGGAAATGGAGAGCGCTTATGGGTCGCGGAGGGTTGTTGCGGGGCGCGGGGCGTCCAGGCGAGCTGGGTTCTTGTGGGGAGCCGGGCGTTCAGGCGGACTGGGGTCTTGTGGGGTCTT